>CAYXPR010000005.1:0-131675 GCA_964467255.1 uncultured Rickettsiales bacterium
GGCTCCTCGGGATTGACCGGAGTGGGGGGGGTGCCACCCTGCCGCAATGCTTCCTGCGGCTCAGTGCCTTCTTGCTTTGCACCACCACCGAATATCTTTTTTAGCCCATCAAAAAGACCCATCCAAAACCCCTTTTTATCTTTAGAGGCCCATGATAGCACGCCACCGGTTAAGAACTGGTAAATGAATTTTATATTTAAATATCAGTGTATTAGTGGCTATTTTGCCTTGCTTTCTTCCACTTCCTTCAGGCGGAAGGATTCCGCGCGCGCTTTCCAGCCTTTACTGAACACAGACTGCGAAGGGTTGGCCTCCACAATGTCTTCATATTTTTTCAGGCGGCGTTCCAGCAGCGCGTTATTCACCGCCACATCACCTAATTTTGCACAGACATTGCTGACCACGCCGATGGTTTGCGGGCCAATCATGCCGTCCACCGTGCAGCCGCCAACGCCGCATTTCGTGGCGCAGCTGTTCGCTGCATCCTGCAACATTTTCACCGCACCGCTCGGGCCGTGATTCACCGACATGTCAAACAACTGCGGCTGCAACGTGGCAGGTAGCAAATTGATTTTCGGCGTGAGATAATAATGTTCACGGAAAATTTCCACTGCCTCTTCGCGCGTGAGTGCTTTTACATCCGCAATGCTGCAATTCGTACCGCGGCAGCGGCTTAAGGTTTCCTGTGTCACACCCCAACGCGTGGGCCCGCCTTTATCGGCCGGATGGTTTACGTATGTGCTGCCTTCTGCATCGATGATGCGGTCAATCATGCGGTTAATGGCAAGGTTGGGGTCGCGACCCGCCGCGCTATTTTGCGTTGCTACCGCTTTCGCATTTTGTGGCGCCGCTGGCGGCGCGACATCACGTTCAGCAAACATCAAAACAGCTGCCACCACACCCGTTACCAATGCGGTGGTGGTAAACAATAATTCGCGGATATTGGATTGCTTCGGCGCCACGGTGTTCCCTTGGTTTTATCCTGCTCACCATTGTACAATAACCGCCGTGCCGGTGGCACAAAAAAGGGTGAAAAGGGCACGCTTTTAGCCGCAGGGGCAGCAAAATCTGTTTAGAAGCAAAGGGTTACTTTTTGCTTGATAAATGAGGGGTTTGCCATTAGTTTACCGCCTCTTCTCAGAAGATGTGGGGCCATAGCTCAGCTGGGAGAGCGCTTGCATGGCATGCAAGAGGTCGTCGGTTCGATCCCGATTGGCTCCACCAAACTTTTTCCTTATATATCAATAAGTTATGTATGTTTTGTGTGTTCCGCACACACAGCGCCTTTGCGCCCATTTTGGTAGGATGCAAGTGGGTGGTAAGGAGTAAGATGTGCCAGATTCTTAGCAAAAATGGGGTATTTCCTTAAACGCCGTTTTTCGCCACCCACTTCATGCGGAAGTGGGTGGAAAGGACGAGTGTGACAGTATGTGCGAAGATCGACCCACCAATCTTTTTCCTTATATATCAATATGTTAGGTGTGTTTTGTGTGTTCCGCACACACAGCGCCTTTGCGCCTATTTTAGTGGGGTGCAAGTGGGTGGTAAGGAGCAGGATGCTGCAAATTCCTGGGAAAAATGCGGCATTTCCTTAAACGCCGATTTTCGCCACCCACTTCGTAGAGGAAGGTTGGCTCTAAGAAAGGCGTGTGGGGAGTCATTCGGGTACTTGATGGCCAAGTGCGCTATAAGGCGCTTGAGCCAGAATCCGAAGTGATTCTTGAGCCTGGAGTTTAGTGCTGCCTGATCAACCATATATCGTAGAGCCGCTTGGGTTGATGCGGATACAAGTCGAGTTCCACGATACGCACCCCGATCTGTAGCTCCCACTGAAAGGTTCCCTCCAGTGACGGCGAAAACTGGAATTACTGATCGCTAAGAATCTTGATAACCAATAGCGTTAAGGCTTCTTCTGCCTCAACAGCATGGATGGTTTTGGGCAACATATAAAGCCATGCTCCGGGTACGATTTTTTGCGATTCTTCACCAATAATAAAAGAGCCTTTCCCACTTAAGCATTGCACAATGGCAGAGCCTTGAGCTTGATGAGGAGGCAAAGTTCCGCCTGCTTGAATGGTTACATGAATGGCTTCAAATTGTGCATTTTTAACAATAGCAGAAAATTTTTCGCCCCCGATGCTTTTCAAATTTATGACTTTATTGGGCAGCGTGTTCTCATTGGGCATTTCTTCTCTCCTTATTGTTCATGATGCGCCGCGTAGTGGGCAGTTATCAGGCCGCCTGTAATTCCTGACGCGGTCCGAAGAACTCGAAATACACCTGTGATGCGGGAATGCCCCATTTTATCAGGTCATGATAGATGGACACCATGAAGGGCTGCGGTCCGCAGAAATAATAATCCGCATCCCGCGCTGGCAATAGCCCTTCGATATATTCCGCCGTGACTAAGCCAGTGCTGGCATTGCCCGTGCGTTCTCCGGCATCGCTGTAGCGGTGATAGACTTTCAGATTCGTGTGCTGCTGTGCAAGTGCATCCACCGCTTTGCCAAAAGCCTGCACGTTTTCATTTAATGCAGCGTGAATAAAAATAATCTCGCGTTTAGGGAATGCATCCAGCGCGGAAAGCAGGATGCTCATGATTGGTGTGATGCCAACGCCGGCGGCAAGTAGTACCAGCGGGCGCTCGTGCTTCTCTGTCACATCGAGGAAAAATTCTCCGCATGGAGGTGCGATTTCAATCGTATCGCCCGGTTCCATTTTATCATGCAGCATGTTAGAAACATAGCCGGCAGGCGTGTTCGCTTCAGGGGGTAATTCACGCTTCACACTAATCCGGAAATGTGGCTGTCCCGGTTTATCGGACAGGCTATAATTCCGCATGGTGGTTTGACCATCCGGGGTTTTGACCCGCACGGTGATATATTGTCCCGGCTTGAAGGCGGGAAGCGGCGCGCCATCGGCTGCCACCAGATAGAATGAAGTGATGTTGGAACTTTCTTTTTCCTTCCGGCTGATGCGGAATGATTTGAAACCTTCCCAGCCACCGGGTTTCTTGGCATTTGCATCATAAATCTGCTGTTCACGGCCAATCAAAATATCGGCAAGGAAACCATAGGCGGCAGCCCATGCATTAATAATTTCATCCGTTGCTGCTTCACCCAGCACCTCACGAATCGAAGCCAGAAGATTCTCCCCTACAATCGGATAGTGCTCCGGTTTAATCATCAGCGATGCGTGCTTTTGGGCAATTAACTCCACCGCGCCACCCAACACTTCAAGATTGTCGATGTTAGCAGCATAGGCCGTAATCGCACCCGCCAATGCACGTTGCTGCTTGCCTGCGGTTTGGTGTGCCGGGTTAAAGAACGGCGCTACTTCCGGATTATGCGAGAACATCCGCTTGTAAAAATGCCGTGTCAGGGTTTCGCCATGCTCTGCCAGCACAGGGGCGGTGGATTTAACAATCGCAATGGTTTTTTCGTCTAACATGACAGCTCCTTACATAATATGTAGATTAAATACATATTATGTTTATAATCACTTCTCAGATATTTTACAAGACGATTATGCAACTAACCCAATTTACCGATTATGGCCTAAGAAGCCTTATGTATCTGGCCGCACAGCCGGACAGATTGTGCAGCGTTCGTGAAATAGCTGAGCATTACGCCATCTCCAGAAACCATCTGGTAAAAGTGGTACATCGCCTTGCCCAGCTTGGTTACATTACCAGTAGCAAGGGTAAAGGCGGGGGTGTAAAATTGGCAAACCAATCCAATGACATACAATTAGGTGATCTTATTGCGGCATTGGAACCAAACATGCATCTGGTAGAGTGCTTTAATCGTGAAACGAATACATGTACGGTTGTCAGTGCCTGTAGCCTTAAGCATTTTCTTGCAGATGCCAATAGAGCCTTCTTGCAAGACCTTAATAAGCACACGCTGGCAGATGCAGTGGCTAACAAGAAATTATTCCTCAAACGCTAGCCTAGCACACACCCCTTCGTACTTCAGGTCAAAACACAAAGTGGGTGAAAAGGACGAGTGTGACAGTATGTGCGTGGGCCGACCCACCAATCTTTTTCCTTATATATCAATAACTTAGGTATATTTTGTGTGTTCCGCACACACAGCGCCTTTGCGCCTATTTATGACCCTAGCAAGTGGGTCCTGAGGAACGTGATATAGCAACATCCTGCCAATAATGCCCTATTTCCTCGAATGCCAATTTCAGCGACCCACTTGGTGCCCATTTCTTTGCTAATTCAATTAGAACCAGAAGCGAATACCGCCGCGCAGCGTCACATCATCGGTTGATTCACCTGACGTATGCGCAATATGGGCAGTTTCGCCAGTAAGCTGTGTATAATTCAAATCCACATATGGCGCGAACTTGCGATCTATTTCATAGCGAAGCTGCAGCCCGAGTTCAATGTTGGTCAAACCTGTGCCAACCTGTAAGTCTGGTACATCGCGTACAGAAAAATTAAGCTCGGTGTAAGGTTGTGCAATAAAGTCCTGCGTTATCCTGAGTTCTATCGACTGATTAAAGCGTGCGCTTAAATCTCCTTCGTTGCTCAAAAATGCATGGGCTTTGGTTTCAAAGAAATAGGGCGCGATACCCTCAAAGCCTACCGTTGCATAGGTGCGCGAAACAGGATCCACATCTTGCCGCACGCCCACTTGTAAATCCCAATAATCTGCAACATTCCTGCTATAGAGCGCCCACAGTTCGGCCTGTTTATTTTCGCCGTTCAGCCGTTCCCCTTCCGTGTGCAGCCAGAGCTTATTAATGTCTCCACCCGTCCAGGCATCCACGTCCCATGTGAAGAGTCCGCCATCTTTATCTTTTGCACCATCAACCTCTGCCTTAACCATGTAAAAAATAGGGTCGTCGTGCCACGCTTTAGGATCATCATGCCCTTCATGTTCTTCTTGTGCCCATGCGGATGGTATGAAAATCAATAATCCCAGAATTACGAAGTATATTATCCTCATTGTTTTTCTCCCTTCGGTGGAGAAACGATAAGTTCTGTCATCATTCCAGAAGCCATATGGTATAGAAGATGGCAGTGGAACGACCACTCTCCGGCTTCATTTGCAGTAAGCAATACGGAAGCAGATTTTCCGGGCGGCACAATAATCGTATGTTTGCTTGGCATCAATGAAGCTGGTTGCCCATTCTCCAACTGCACAAACATCCCATGCAAGTGCATCGGATGCGCCATCATGGTTTCGTTCACGAACGTCATTCTTATACGTTCCCCGTATTTAAGCCGGATGGGTTTGGCCTGATGATGGGTAGCACCGTTGATGGTCCAAATGTAGCGCTCCATATTGCCACCCAGCTTAAGGGTAACTTCCTTTGTGGGCTTACGTGTATCCTTATGCGGGGTGCGGGATTTCAAATCCTTATATGTGAGTGCATGCTGGCCTTCGGGTGTAGACATGTTAGCCCAGCCATAAGTGCGCTTCGGATTCCCCGCCGCCATATCATGTGACATATCCATCCCCTCCATTTTCATATCGCCCATATCCATGCCTTCCATTCCCATATCATCCATCGTAAGAAGGGTACGGGGTTTTAAGGCAGGAATGGCAGCTTCCATCCCGACGCGAGGTGCGAGGGTACCGCGAACATACCCGGTGCGATCAATCGGCTCCGCAAGGATCGTATAGGCTTTATCTGCTTTTGGCGTCACAATCACATCGTAGGTTTCCGCAACAGCGATACGGAATTCATCAGCATCAACGGGCACAACATCCTGTCCATCTGCCTGCACTACTTGCATCTTAAGTCCGGGAATCCGCACATCGAAAAAACTCATGGAAGAGGCGTTGATAAAGCGCAGCCGCACGCGCTCACCCGGATTGAAAATTCCGGCCCAGTTATCCTTTGCGGATTTGCCGTTTATCAAGAACGTATAGCCACTCACATCGGCAAGGTCAGTGGGACCCATGCGCATATCGCCCCACGCCAGTCTGTCGTCCAGCGCCGCACCGAATCCTTCCTCTTTTACATCGTCTATGAAATCTCTCACGGTACGCAGATGGTGATTGTAATAGTCCGAGTCCGCTTTCAGGTTTTGCAGAATGCGCGTCGGGTTTTCCTCCGTGAAATCGGAAAGCAGCACTACATAATCTCTATCTGACTTCACGCTGTCATTTTCTTTGGGCTCAATCACAATCGAGCCATAGAGCCCTGCCTGCTCCTGAAGATTGGAGTGGGAATGATACCAATAGGTTCCCGCCTGCCTTACCTTAAAACGGTAGGTAAATGTTTTTCCCGGCTTAATGCCAGTGAAGCCATTAAGCCCCGGCACGCCATCCATACCGCCCGGCAATAAAATACCATGCCAGTGGATGGAGGTATCCACATCCAGATGATTGGTAACATGCACCACCACATCCTCACCTTCTTTCCAGCGCATCGTGGGGCCGGGCAATTGATCGTTGATGGTAATTGCTTTCACGGGGTTGCCGGTGGCCATCACATCTTTGATGGCGATATCGAGATAATATTCCCCCGCTTCTGCGTTGGCAGTAAAGCCAAACAGAAAAGTAAGAACAATCAGCCCAATGCTAATCCAGTTTTTCATGACGAAGCCTCAGGCTATTGAATATCACCGAAACGGAACTGAGAGCCATCGCGGCGCTCGCGAAGACCGGACTTAGCAACGTACCGAAGAATGGATAAAGCGCACCAGCCGCGATTGGAACCCCGAGCGCATTATAGACAAAGGCAAAGAAAAGATTCTGCCGGATATTCCGCATCGTCGCGCGACTTAAGTGGCGCGCTCTCACGATACCCATCAGGTCACCTTTGACCAAAGTAATCCCCGCGCTTTCCATCGCAACATCCGCACCCGTACCCATGGCAATACCTACGCTTGCCTCCGCAAGTGCAGGGGCATCATTGATACCATCCCCCGCCATGGCAACCTTTCGTCCCTGCTCCTGTAACTTACGAACAGCGGCGTTTTTTTGTTCGGGAAGCACATCAGCCTCCACTTCTTCGATTCCCACTTTTCGAGCTACGGCCAAGGCGGTGACACGGTTATCACCTGTCAGCATCACCACACGGAGCCCATCCGCTTTAAGTAATCGTATCGCTTCTTTCGTTGTCGCTTTGATAGGATCAGCCACCGTAATCAATCCTGCCGCTTTTCCATCGATGGCAATGAACATTGCCGTCTGCCCCTCCGCACGATACTCATCTGCTTTTTCTTTGAGTCCGGAAGGATTGATTTTGAGGGCATCAAACAATGCGAGGTTCCCAAGTGCCACCTGTTTGCCATTTACTGTGCCTTTAACACCCTTGCCTGTGACGGAGGAAAAGTCCTTTACTGTAGCTAGAGAAATAGCTTTGGCTTTCGCACCATTGACGATGGCAGCTGCGAGTGGGTGCTCGCTTCCTTGTTCAAGGCTTGCCGCGCAAGTAAGCACTTCCTCTTCCTTGAAACCCTCCAGTGTTACTACTTTCATGAGTTTGGGTTTGCCCTCAGTCAGCGTGCCGGTCTTATCCACGATAAGCGTATCGACCTTCTCCAGCGTTTCCAGCGCCTCGGCGTTCTTGATGAGAACACCGGCCGTAGCACCCCTGCCAGTTCCCGCCATGATGGACATTGGTGTCGCAAGGCCAAGGGCGCAGGGGCAGGCAATAATGAGCACCGCCACAGCATTTAAGATAGCGTAGCCGATTCTTGGTTCGGGGCCATAAATTCCCCAAATAATCGCCGTCACCACAGCAACCAGTATCACTGCAGGAACAAAGTAACCGGCAACCTGATCGGCAAGTCTTTGGATGGGTGCGCGTGTGCGCTGCGCTTTTGAAACCATTTCCACAATCTGCGAAAGCAAAGTTTCGCTTCCCACACGCTCTGCGCGCATGGTGAAGCTGCCTGTTCCGTTGAGTGTTGCTCCCGTTACTTTGCTTCCCGCCGTTTTTTCCACCGGCACCGGCTCACCTGTCATCATAGATTCATCCACGGAACTGCTACCTTCCAGCACCACACCATCTACTGGGATCTTCTCGCCCGGACGGACTCGAAGTACATCCCCCTTCTTCACGTCCGCAAGTTCTATCTCTTCCTCTGTTCCATCTTCTCGAATGACCCGCGCTTTTGCGGGCGCAAGATTGAGGAGCGCTTTGATAGCACTAGACGTTTGAGCGCGCGCCTTCAATTCTAGCACCTGCCCCAGAAGCACCAGCGCTGTAATCACAGAGGCCGCCTCGAAATAAACCTGCATGTTCTCACTGGCCGCTCCCAGCCATTGGCTAAGTTGGCCCGGCATTACCGTGATAATCACGCTGTAAATATATGCGACACTCACCCCAAGCGCGATAAGGCTGAACATATTTAGGCTTCGATGTTTGAGTGAATCCCAACCACGGGTGAAGAAGGGCCACCCTGCCCAGAGAACGACTGGCGTAGCAATCGCCAGCTGTATCCAGTTAGAGGCACGGCCCATAAGCAGCGCATGTAAGTCCTCGCTTACAAGATGCGCACCCATCGTTACAAATAGCAGTGGCAAGGAAAGAATCGCGGCCACCCAGAAGCGCCGCGTCATATCATGCAGTTCAGTTAAATCTTCTTCACCGCCCGTATCGACAGGCTCAAGAGCCATGCCGCATTTGGGGCAGGTCCCCGGGCCTTTCTGCCGCACCTCCGGATGCATCGGGCAGGTGTAAATTACATCCGCACCCACTTCCCGCACTGGCTGAGTTTCCTTCGGCTTATGATGACAGCAGGAATGTCCCCCGTGTGGGGATTCTTCTGCTTTATGATGCTGATGTTTTGTATGATCCATAACTTTTCTACTCATATTTCTTGAGTAGCTCCATGATTTCACCGATGCGCTGCTTTTTGAGCTTCTCATCCTTATTTGAACAAGCGTCCGTAACACAGGAATTAACGTGAGCCTCTAACACACCAAGCTCTATTGTCTTTATGGCGTTTCGTGCCGCACGAAGCTGCGACATAATGTCCACGCAATACTTGCCATCTTCAATCATGCGCTTGACCGCTTCAAGCTGGCCAACCGCTCGATTAATCCGGGAAAGCTGATTTTTGTGACTTGGGTGTTCAGACATAATACCATCTCCTATACCCCTATGGGTATATACCTAGTGGGGGTATATTGTCAACTGGCTATAGAAGAGGGTTGATTTATCAGCGAAGTGGGTGAAAAGGACGAGTGTTGCAGTATGTGCGATAATTGGTCCACCATTCTTCCCTAGTATCCGATCCTAATACAGGCCATTTCTGCACGATCGGCTAACACAGCGGCTTTGCGCCTGCTTATAGCCCTAGCAAGTGGGTGCTAAGGACGCAAGAATGCAGAAAATCCTTCAAAAGTAGCTGATTTCCTTAAATGCCCATTTCAGCGACCCACTTGCACCCACGAAATATCCAAATTTGCCCATTTTTGGGTAGTAATCCTTCTGATATAAATTGAGAAGTTTAAAATGATTTGATTGGATTATGGTATCACCCGCCAACATTTGCCCGAGGCTTCTTCATACGCTTATTATAGGCAACAATGCGCCATTAATTGCTGAACTCAGCTCTGTATTAGCTCGCAAACGCAGCTATCTCCCCGTCATAGATGAGCCCCGCATTCATAGACCAGATATCGCAAATGAATATATTCGTCGTCATAATGCTGCCGCACGTATGCAGGCAAAACATGTTATTTTTGTAAATGTTGCTGATGACATTGTGAAGGAGATAAATCTCCAACCAAACAGGACTATTAGAATCAATGCCCTTTCTGAAATCTTTGGATATGGTTCAAAGCTACAATTAAGGACTGAGAATTACTTAGACTGGGGGCAGGCAAATATAGCAATCGGACTGCTAACGGCTCTACGGGCTAAAAAGGTGCTGCGATGTACCCCGGATGGTCCCAATGCTTCTGAGTTGGCGACCGAAACTGGGCATCTTGTGATTTGTGAGGACCACGAAGAGCTGGCTACAATTCAGGCTGCAAATTATGCGTATTCGCTTGGTGCAGGATTAAAAATCATTCCCACTATGCCAGAACGAGAGCGTAAGCAGCTTCTTGAGCGTTTATATAGTGCCAATGCCGCAATTGAAGGTGAAACACGTTCGCCTACTGAACGATTGAGAGATATTGCTACAGAGCTTCGTCAGTATATAGGTGGTGATCTACCGAATGAGGTTGAGTCCCTTACATTTATAACATCAGGAATACCTTGGGGGTTTGGATATCCTGAAAAACCCTCAACACATCTTTCAACATATCCCGATCTAGGCATTCACCTTATTAGTGCATTGGCAGCTGAACAGCCTGGAAGACCTGGTATTAGGGTTGCAGCAGTAATTGAGCCAGGACAAGTAAATGCTGCTGAAGTGGATGTTGTTATCGAGTCGTTATGTAGGCATAACGCACTAGTACGAGAATATCAGGGTGAACGCGCAACGGTTAGCACAGTTTCTGAGGCAATAGAGCTATTTCCTTATGATCTGTTATTCATATCATCACATTGCGGTGATACAAGCGGCTGGCGATGGACATATAATTTTAGGGATAGTGAAGGAAAAGAGCGCGAATTAGTTGTTGATGTTGCTGCCAGCTTTGCACCAAGGCCGGGCGAAGACCTCATAAAAGTAGGCATGCATAATACATTTATATCATTGGATGGCGTTGCGTGGGATGATCCAGAGAAGGATAAAAAACTAGTTGTTGGATCTGCAATGACGGATTGGATGAAATTAACACAAGATGAAAAACTAGAGCCAACGCACAAACAAGAAGTTCCCCGTGTGCATGGTTCTTCAGCTATAAAAGTTTATGACCATCAGCTTCTAATAGCCCCTTCACAATTGGCCAGCCATAATACTCCGATCGTGATTAATAATGCTTGCCTTTCGTGGCACCGACTTGCTCATACATTCACCTTCATGAATGCAAGAGCATATTTAGGTACATTATTTGAGGTTAGTGATGGTGAAGCCTTTGAAATCATTAAATTGCTTTTTACTAAGTATTTTGATCGCCCACTCTCCGTTGCACTTTGGCATGCACAAAATAAGGTTTATGGTAAGTCAGTAAGGAGACCTTATGTTATGACTGGTCCACATTTCCAACGACTCCGAACAGTACCTGGAAGCAAAGTTGATTATTTAGGGCGCCTCCTTGTTAAACTGCATAACGATTACGTTTCTCGACTTAAAAGCAATGAGGTTCCAGAAAAGTTTATAAAGGATTGGAAAGATCATATTGATTTCTTTAGCTATGAAATTGATGCCCTCCGAAAAGGGCTTGCAAGTGTTTCAAGTCGTCCATCGTCTGCAAAATCCCAAGACGAACTGCGACTGATTCTTGGATGATGATATAGAGAGGGCGTATTTAGTTAGGTTGTCTTATTACAATGCAACAAAAGGCTATAAGTTCTTTTGTAGTTTCACGAGCAAATGTGCCTCTAATTGATTCTGTTCTTCATGCCAATTCTCCCACTGCTGCTTTTCCATTCTAAACCCTTTGGCATCTATTATCCTTGGAATAAATTCAAGCACTTCAGGATCTTCAATATTTGCAAAGATCATTCTATGAGAGTGTTCTGCGATTAGTCGGCGGAACATATGAGTTTCTTTCGCAGAAAGACGGGTGCCGCGTGGTGGAACCCGTTCCCCAACTTTTGTATAGAGCAAATGATTTGGGCTTACTGGAAGAAATAGTTCAGTACCTTTGTTACCCCAGCCACCACCGAAATCATAATTTTCTTGCTTGTAATAGTTAAGTCTTACCGCTGGTTTATCTGATGTGAACCAACACATTCCAGGTGACGGACGCAGAATTGTCCATTTATGATTGTGTAAAACGTTTGCTGTTCTTTCTAAGACGTGACGTACAGACCAAAGCCATGAAGCTCTTCCAGCGGCAGTTTCTACTTTTAAGGTGCTTAATTCTTCTCCTTCGTTAGCTTCTGTTGTTAGGCGCAAGGGAAAAGAGAATGCTTCCGGCGAAGAAGTGGTAGCTTTTTTTGTTTTATGAAGTTTCTCGGGCAACCCATCTAACACCTCTTCTAGAATCTCTGGCATGCTCTTTGAGAAGCGTTCAATATGCTCAATGTACCTTGCGGGAGTCCTAACGTCATGGAGCGCAAAGAATCTGATTAATTTCTTCCAATCTTCTGGCGTTAGTCGCTGATTTGCTATTACTTTTTGAATTACCTCTTCAGCTGGACTTTCAAATTCTTGGTCGAACCATTTTTCTAACTCATCGCTTACTTTTCCGGCAACCTTTCGGGTGTAGAGATGTTGTTGGTATGCGATTCCCTTAATTGCCCTCTTCTCCCATATAGGTACGTTCTCGTGCGAGACCAATTTGCGATAGACAAATACTTCATTCGCACAATATCCCCAATGCTTGAGGTAGCCCTGTGAAATATAGTGATTGTCTTTACTAATGTTATTTTTTGTCATCGTAGAAGTATATTGCCTTATGTAAGATATACAAAGTTCTACATGATATTTAGAAGGGTTCTTTGCTGTTCCCAATCCAGTGGAATAGGGTTTTTTAGAAGAGCGGTAACACTAAGGTTCCTGGGCTGTGTACCATTTAGAATCATCATGGTAATTTCTGGCGAAAGATACTTGAGCCGGAGTACATCACCCGCATAGGTGCGTTCCACTTTTTCCATTTCGGCAATATGTTTAATGGATTTTGCCTGGCCTTCATCAATCATCTTGTTCCATTTATAAGCTCTAGTGATGGCTAGAACCAAGCTCTTATCATAGTTATTTTTGTGGATGTTTATGGCTTTGCCATTGGGTGCAAAACCCATTCTTCTTCCTGCTCTTCTTCTGAATGCAACGTGAAGGATGATCTCTATGGTTTCATTTTTATCGATAACCTCAATGGGCGGTACATCTTCTAGTGAGAGTGGCTGAGTGTTAGCATCCGCCCTCTCCAGGGCAGCAATCAACTTCGTTTTATTGATGATAATAGTAACATGATTCGCGGCCATGATGACCTTATCAATCGGCTCATCACAGACCTTTTCGAAACTACTGGCATAGCGAGCAGCTAACTCTACCTTAGGAATATTATCTGCACTCAGGTTCAGCTTCTCTAGATCCAGCCCCTTAAGGGTGGTCGCAATAATGGCGTTGAATTCTACGACATTGATGCTTCGCTTGGTTAGCTTGTTGAAGTAGTAGAAGTGGCGCCTGTTATTCTTTTCTGAATAGTGGGTGATGAAGCGCTGGCCAGTTTCATCAAAGAGCCTGCCCCGGAAAATATGGTCATGGCTCCTGTTCATGTAAGAGGTTCTTTTTACAGAATTAATCTTTATCCGCTCCTGCACTTTATCCCAGGTTTCTTGGTCGATCAGGGCCTCCTGCTCTCCCTCATAAACATTACCCTTGTGCTTAATTTTTCCGAGGTAAAGATAGTTACATAAAACTGTTCCGATGCTCTTTTGTTCATAAGGCCCGCCTTGGCGCATTTCGCCATTAGGCTTTACCCAGCTTTTCGTATGGTAACCATTCTCCGTAAGATAGTTTACAAGGCGGTTCATAGACTTGAATTCCAGATACTTCTCATAGATAAGGCGCACCTGCTTTGCTTCCTCCTCATTTACAATCAGCTTGCGGTTATTCAGATCATAACCAAGGGGGAGCGGCCCACCCATCCACATCCCCTTCTTTTTGGAAGCAGCAAACTTATCCCGGATGCGCTCGCCCGTTACCTCCCGCTCGAACTGAGCGAAACTCAGGAGAATATTCAGGGTGAGGCGACCCATGGAATTGGTGGTATTGAAAGCCTGTGTCACCGACACAAACGATACATTGTGCTTATCGAAAATATCTACAAGCCTGGCAAAATCACTGAGGGAACGTGAGAGCCGGTCCACCTTGTACACCACAATCGCATCCACCTTGCCCTGCTCGATGTCGTGCATCAGGGCTTTTAATGCTGGGCGCTCAAGGGTGCCGCCACTGAAGCCACCGTCATCATAGCGCGTTGGAATCAATTCCCAGCCCTCATGCTTCTGGCTTTGGATGTATGCCTCCGCCGCTACACGCTGGGCATCCAGGCTGTTAAACTCCTGCTCAAGACCCTCCTCAGTGGATTTTCTTGTATAAATGGCACAGCGTATCTTAGGAGGTTTTGTCATTTTTAGACCTCTCGCACAAACCAAAGAACTCAGGGCCGGAACCCATGTACCCCTTTATTACTTTGAATATACCCGACAGAGTGCGGTAGCTCTTGCCTTCGTATTCAAAGCCATCCTCAGTAACAGTAACCACATGCTTCCGGCCACCAAACTCCCGCACCAGCTTCATGCCGGGCGTAAGAGCATATTTATCCACCAGCACCTGCTGATTGCCGAAGGCAAGACGCCGCAGCTTGTTCTTGATGGTCTTGCTAAGGCCACCATAGGCCTTCTCCTGGATTTTATAGGCTAGGCTCGCAGCGAGGTAATCACGCCGGATACGCAGCGGGGGCCGGGTGAAATATTTGGGCCAGAGCTTTTTAAGCGCTGCCGTATCCAGCGCTTCTAGCTCGATGAGCTGTTGTTGAATGTCCTGTGGCATCGCCTGGGTAACTCCTTTCGTTGTTACCCAAGCAATGCTTCCTTTCAGGCCGAAGTCGAGTGCTATCTTTGGCTATCTTTATTTGATTAATTCTTGCATTTTTTATCAATTCCCAAGCTGCGTTCCCAGCGTTTTTTCTCGATAGAACGTGGATAATCCGAGCACTGTGCTTTATCAACTGTACGTTCTATCTGAGCTTTTTTAGAGGCTCCCTTGTTTTTCCAATGCTGCTGGTGTTTATAAATGCGCTCATACCCGTTACTTGCAGGGTAATCCGGAAGACCGCCTGTGTTAGCAGCCTGTACTGCTGTTGCGGATAAAAATCCAGCCATCGTAGCAATCATTATGGTTTTTTTCATACATTCTCCTTTTGGGTTGGTTGCTCTTTGAAATCTTGCTCATCTCGATGGAACAGCCGGTAAAGCGCCGGAAGCACCAAGAGGGTGAGTATCGTTGATGAAATAATCCCGCCGATCACCACGGTTGCCAGTGGCCGCTGCACTTCCGATCCTGCGCCGACATTGAGCGCCATCGGTACGAAACCGAGCGATGCTACCAGTGCTGTCATCAGCACTGGACGAAGACGGGTTAATGCGCCTTCGGCAATGGCCTGGTCGAGGGGCAGACCTTCATTCAACAGCTTGCGGATGAAGGAAACCATCACCACACCGTTCAACACCGCCACGCCGGAAAGGGCAATGAATCCAACCCCAGCAGAAATGGAGAGGGGAATATCGCGCAGTGCCAGTGCCATCACCCCGCCGGTCAGCGCGAGCGGAACGCCGGAAAACACAATTAGCGCATCTCGGGTGGAGCCAAACAACATAAACAACAGGCCGAAGATAAGAAGCAATGCCATTGGCACTACGATTTGCAGCCGCTTGCTGGCTGAAATCAGCTGCTCGAATGTGCCGCCATATTCCACCCAATACCCCGCAGGCATTTCAACCTTGCTGCGCACGGATTGCTGTAGCTCGGTTACGAAGGAGCCAAGGTCGCGCCCACGTACGTTGGCCGTAACGACCACGCGGCGTTTGCCATTCTCGCGGCTGATCTGGTTTGGTCCCGGCGCAATCTCGATGCTGGCCACTTCCGAAAGCGGCACATAACCGAACGGATGTGGATCATCGGATGTCGCCACTGGCAACGGAATGGGAAGGCGTTTCAAAGCTTCCATGTTGGTGCGGAGAGCTTCGGGCAGACGAACCACTAAATCAAACCGGCGGTCGCCTTCAAAGATTCGGCCGACAGCCTTACCGCCCATCGCGACTTCCACCACATCCTGCACATCAGCGACATTCATGCCATAGCGGTCAAGCGCATCGCGATCCGGATGGATGCTAAGGACAGGAAGGCCGGTAATCTGTTCAGTTTTAGCATCTGCTGCGCCTGGAATCGCATTGATAACGGCCTCAATCTTTTCCCCTGTTTCCAGAAGCACATCGAGATCATCACCATAGACTTTCACGGCCACATCGCTACGCACGCCGGAAATCAGTTCGTTAAAACGCATCTGAATCGGCTGGGTGAATTCATAGTTATTGCCCGGAATCTCACGCACCGCTTTCTCAATTTCTTTTACCAGCATGGTTTTGGGTTTGCTTGGGTCGGGCCACTGTTCGCGGTCTTTGAGCATCACAAAGGCATCAGCCACGCTTGGCGGCATCGGGTCGGTAGCAACTTCCGCCGTGCCGAGCTTGGCAAACACCATATCGACTTCCGGGAATTGTTTGATGCGTGCCTCCAGCGCCGTTTGCATCTTCACGGCTTGGCTTAACGAAGTACCGGGGATGCGTAAGGCGTGAAGTGCAATATCGCCTTCATCAAGGCTGGGAATAAACTCCGCCCCCATACGTGACGCACCGAAGCCGCTGACCAGCACCAGAAGCACTGCGCCGAGGGCTAGTTTTTTACTATTCTGCAGCGACCAGCGTAGTTTCGGCTCATACCATTCACGTGATTTACGGAGGATGAAGTTTTCTTTTTCTTCTACCTTGCCGGTAACAAACAGTGCCACCGCTGCCGGAACAAAGGTAAGTGACAACAATAGCGCTGCCAGAAGTGCCGTCACAACCGTGAAGGCCATCGGGTGGAACATTTTGCCTTCCACGCCCGTCAGCGCGAAAATAGGCAGGTACACCACGGTGATGATAATCACCCCGAACAGGCTGGGCTTCACCACCTCCGCCGTGGCGGAGGATGCCAGTGCGAACCGCTCATCCTTGGTGAGTAGTCGTCCAAGGCGGTGCTGCTCCATGCCGAATCGCCGCAGGCAGTTTTCGATGATAATCACTGCGCCATCGACAATCAGGCCGAAATCCAGCGCACCCAAGCTCATGAGGTTGCCAGATACTTTGTTGCCGACCATGCCGCTGATTGTCATCAGCATGGTAATCGGGATCACAGCGGCGGTAATCAGTGCCGCACGGATATTGCCAAGCAGCAGGAATAAAATCACTACGACCAGCAACGCGCCTTCAGCCAAGTTCTTTTCCACCGTCGCAATGGTCCGATCTACCAGCGTAGTCCGGTCATAAACGGTTTTAGCGATTACACCGGCAGGCAGACTGCGATTTACTTCTTTCAATCGCTCTGCCACGCGCTGTGATACTTCGCGGCTATTTTCGCCGAGCAACATGAACACCGTGCCAAGCACAACTTCCTTACCATTTTGTGTAGCCGCACCTGTCCGTAGTTCTTCGCCCATCAGTACATCGGCTACATCACGCATACGAATGGTAAATTCATCACGTTGCGCCACGATAATGCGGCTTATGTCTTCCAGCGTTTTGACCTGACCGGGAACGCGTATGAGATATTGCTCACCGTTTTTTTCGATATAACCTGCACCAACATTTCCGTTGTTACGTGCAAGCGAGGTCATCACATCATCCACTGTCAGGCCGTAAGCCAACAGCTTCTCAGGATAAGGCGTGACATGGAATTGCTTTTCAAAACCGCCGATGGTGTTGACTTCCGTGACCCCTTTGAGATTACGAAGCTGCGGCTTTACCACCCAATCCTGCAATTCGCGTAGGTCAGTGGGTGTCCATTCACTGCCATCAGGTTTTTTTGCGCCTTCTTTCGGCTCAATGGTGAACATGAAGATTTCACCAAGGCCGGTGGCAATAGGCCCCATTGTCGGTTCCAGCCCTTCGGGAAGCTGGCTTTTCACTTCTTGCAAACGTTCGGCAATCAGCTGACGCGCAAAGTAAATATCCGTACCATCCTTGAAAACCACCGTCACTTGGCTAAGGCCATAACGTGACAGGGAGCGCGTGTAATCTAGCCCCGGCAATCCAGCAATCGCCGTTTCCACCGGATAGGTAATACGCTGCTCGGACTCAAGCGGCGAGAAACCGGGTGCTTCGGTATTAATCTGCACCTGCACGTTTGTAATATCCGGTACGGCATCAATTGGCAGCCGTCCGAAATTATAAATACCAATCGCACACAGCGTAACGATAGTAATCATTACCAACCAACGCTGGCGAATGGAAAAATGAATGATGCGCTCTAAAAACATGGCGTTCCCTCTTAATGGTCGTGGCTTGCGCCAGATTTTTCGATGTCAGCGCGGATTAGGAAGCTATTTTCGCTGACATACCGTGTTCCGGGCTTGATACCACTCAACACCTCAACCCATTCTCCATCATTGGTTCCCAGCTCTAGCATTCGCACTTCGTAAGTTTCACCTACCTGTGCGAACACCACCGTGAAATCGCGGAAACGCTGCAATGCGCTGGACTTAACCGCCAGCGGCACTTCACGCTCTGTCACCACCACATCGCCGCGCACCGTCATGCCGGAGCGCCATTGCCCTTGGGCGTTATCAATCGTTACCCGCGCTACCACCGTCTGGCTGGATTTTTCAGTGACAGGCAGGAGCGAATTAATTGTACCAAGCGTTTCGGTTTTTCCTTCCACACTGCGCACACGAATCGGCTGGCCGACTTTTACTCTGTCCAAATCGCGCTGGAATACATGAAATTCAGCCCACAAGTTGGAAAGATTAGCCACGGTAAAAAGTGGCATTTCACCTGCTACTTCACCGATATTGGCATTGCGGCTGAGAATCACGCCCGAAATGGGAGACTTCACTGCATAGACCTGTAAGCTCTCATTACTCTCCACGGTTGCCAGTACATCGCCGGCCTTTACTGCTTCGCCAAGACCTTTCTTGACGCTGCGGATTACCCCCGGAAAACGCGCCTTTACGTTGGCAGTGGCATTCGGATTCAGCACGATGCGTCCGGTTAGGCCAATCGTTTCGCACACGGTCGCGGGACCCGCTTCCTCAGTTTTTACACCGGAGATTTCAGCTGATTCTTTGGTGATGGTAGTGCGGCCCTCATAAGAAGCAAAAGACCATTCATAGGTTCTTCCGTCATAAACCGCCTTCACGCCTACATCAAAAGAATGCGGCTCTTCCACAGTGTTACTGCCCATAAGTGCCCCATCTTTGGGGTTAAAAGTGAACGGATTTACCTCGCCATCAAGCCGCTTAAGCTCTATCGTCAATTGGACTTTGGAAGGATCGAGCAGCTTATCGTCTTCATAAGCAAAAACGCGGAATTGCGGTGGCACACCATCTTCAAAAATGGTGACTTCAATCGCAAAATCATCTTTCTTCAGTAACCGACCATTATTGGGTCCGCGCTCAAATTCTTCTGCAGCCTCCTCCCCGTGCCCATGTTCATCTTCATCGCTTTGCCCGTGATCGCCGCCTTCGGTATGGTCATCCTTATGCTCATCGCCATGGCCATGCTCGTCTTTATCAGCATGGGCATGATTTTCCACCGACGGCTCTTTGTCGGATTCACCTAATGTAAGATACGCACCTCCAGCCACAGCTAAAAGAAGCGCCAAAACAATAAGACTGCGCTTATTGAGCATAAAATTCTCCTATGTTTTTCAATTTTGGCAAATGCACCGCAGCAAGCCTCTCAACATTTGCGAGTGACACATGGTATTCCTTGAGCGCAAAAATATATTGCTGCTTAACAGCAAAGAGGCTGCGCTGAGCATCCAGCACTTCAAGATACGGGAAGCGACCTAATTCATAGCCCTCTCTTGCGAGTTTGAATGCTTTTTCAGCAGCAGGCAGCATTTCTGTCCTGATCGTTTCTGCCTCTACATAAGAATTCTCAAGCACTTGTTGTTGCGAAGTAAGAAGGGCTTTAATATCCAGAACCTTCTGCTTATTTATATGCTCGGCCCTTGCGAAGTCACTTCGGGCTTTTTCGATATTCCCTTGATTAGAATTCATTACAGGCAGTGGCACCGAAACGCCCAAAATAAAAGCCTGATCTCCCGTATCTCTGAAATCTCTTATCCCAACATTAATCCGAGGATCTGGTATTGCATTGGCTTGCTCTAGAGTCAGTCGCGCCCCCGCCTGCGCAAGTGTTGAGTTTAATTTTAGTAAATCCGGATTGGCATCAAGAATTTCTTCCGCCTGCGTTGTGATGGGCAATTTTAGTGCAAAAAAAGGCTCCGTATCTAAGGCGGCCTCAAAACTCTCCACACCCAACAATACGGAAAGGTTCTTTTGCGCTGTAACATGTTCGCGTGTTGCTTTATCAAGCGCAACCGATGCGATTGACCGCTCCACTTCCGCACGATTTTTTTGAATGAGAGGAGCAGCTGCTGCGCCAACACGCTTGCTGACAGATTTCAACACATCTTCCGCAAGCTCTTTTTGCTCAGTGGCAATCCTTACATTTTCTTCTGCCTCTATAAAAGAAGCATACGCAATTGTAATATCACGCACCAAGTCTAATGCTATCGCCTGATGCTCAAGGTTGGCGATTTCTAAGCCTTTCCCTGCAATGGCTTTGCGCGCAGAAACCTTGCCCCCAAGCTCAATAGTTTGTGATGCGCCAAATGTTATTTCAGCGCCGTCCGTACCTTTATAAGGGCCACCACCTGCAACATTTTCTACTTCAACACCAAGCTCTGGATTTATAAGCGCACCCGCCTGCTTATTTTCACCCTCCGCCATTGCCACACCGGCAGCAAAAGCCTTGATTTGTGGCGACTGACGCAAGCCGATGGAAATGACCTGATTTAAGGTAACTTTCTCTGCTGGTTGCGCTTGCTTCGCATCGCGAGGCACCATAGAAGCTGGCAATTTAGAATGATCTTTTTGCGCAGACGCTTCTTTTGCATAAGATGGTTGGCTAGCCAACACCGTGGCACACAACAACCATAACATTTTTTTGTAATACATGGGTTCTCACCGCTAATCCTTTAATAAAAATGCTATAGGAAACAATGCGGGCATGACGCAAACAGCGTACATGCAGCGCATGCCTATAAATAAAGGGAGTTAAACGTGAGAGGGGGGTTCTAAGAGAGGGCCGGGAGCATAAAGGTGCATGGCTCTATCATGACGAATAGAAAAGCCAATCAATGAAAACGCTGACACGAAGTCATCCGTTGACACCATGGGCACACCAGAAACCTGAGCATGGCAACAACAATGATGCAAAACATTTACGTGCTTGGAGTCTTTTGATGAAGAATTATCTTGGTCACTGCACTCCGGAGTATCACAAAGCAACTCCGCGTTCGCAAGCACGGGGCCCGCAACCAAAGAAATAACCACAAGTATCATCCAAAGCGTATGCTTCATATGGATGTGATGATAACATTAGCAGGGTATCTTTGCAAAGCACAAAGGCGAAAAATAAATTATCAATATAATACAATCAGTTATCGGGGCCGGGTGAAGTATTTGGGCCAGAGTTTTTTAAGCGCTGCCGTATCCAGCGCCTCTAACTCAATAAGCTGTTGTTTGATGTCCTGTGGCATTGCCTGAGCAGCTCCTTTCGTTGTTACCCAAGCAATGCTTCCTTTCAGGGCGAAGTCGAGCAGAAAGATCAAGCTTCTTCATTTAATCTTCATACCATTCTTTATTCTCTTTATTAGCCGCTTTTTGCTGTATTTTCTCGTCATATGTTTCATCATCGATAGGGGGCTTGCTTGAGCCCGGCGTGCCATATTTTCTTAAAAAATCCTCTATTGGCATAGTAGCGGGCACCACCAGCACGCCTGTTCTTTGAGAAGTAGAGGCTTGATCCATCAGTTTCTCTGCATACTCGAGTATCTCCTTAACATCCCTCCAGCGCCCTTCTTTAAGCGCGCGTGCGATGGCTCTACGGAGAAGACCTTCTTTCACAGACAATTTTTTGGTCTTGTCCTCAACGGACATATTAAGTTTTTCATCAAGAATTTTTTCCAAGATAGTCAAATGATCTTCATTCTTCTTAGGCCTTCCTCTGGGGTTGCCTGACTGCCCCGGCCTGAAGCGGCTGTGCTTCGGCGGATTCTTATAACCCGGTTTTTCATGGTTATTACTCATGGCTGCCTCCCTGGGCGTTAATTTTGAATTCTGCGCCGGTGACGGCATGCACTGGAATCTCACCCGTGTACTCATACCAACGCCTGAGGATGACGTCGCAGTAGCGAGGCTCGAGCTCAATGCCATAGGCAATGCGCTTGGTCTTCTCTGCGGCGATGATGGTGGTGCCTGAACCTGCAAAGGGGTCAAGAACAATCTCCCCGCGCTTGGTACAGTCTTTGATGGCATCCGCCACCATGGCCACGGGTTTAACCGTAGGGTGCATGGCAAGATCTTTCATACGGCCTTTGCGCATGGTATTCACCCCAGCATACTGCCATACATTGGTGCGGTACCGGCCATGCTTTCCGAGTTCCACGTTGTTGAGGTGCTTTCCGGTACCATTCTTGAAGACGAACACCAGCTCGTGCTGCGAACGATAGAGGCTGCCCATACCACCGTTATTCTTAGCCCAGACGCACAGGTTTTTCATTTCGCTATAGGCTCCCCGGCCTGCTGTCATGATTTCATAAACATGGCGCCAATCCATGCAAATGTAATGAAGCGAACCATCGGCACTATATTTTTTGAGGTTTTGGAATACCGTGGTGAGGAAAGTAACGAATTGAACTTCGGTCATCTCACCTGCCGCCATAGCGAATTCCTGGTGCTTGATTTTACCCAGGCCGCAAACATGGCCCTCGATAGGTACGTTATAAGGCGGGTCAGCTAAAACCATATCTGCCTTAGTACCCTGCAGGAGGGCCTGGTAAGTTTCCGGATTCAAAGAATCCCCGCAGATAAGCATGTGCTTGCCCATCCGCCATACATCGCCCAGCTGCGTAACAAACGGGCCATCGTCAGGCTCAGGAATAATATCTTCTTCCTTCACCTCTTCCGGAGTTTCTTTATCAGTGATGATATCAATTTCTGGCGTAGAGAAACCCGTGATCTCAACATCGAAGTCCACATCAATAGCAGAGAGGTGCTGAAGTTCTATGGCCAGGATTTCTTTATCCCAGCCGGAATTCATGGCCAGCTTATTGTCCGCTATCATGTAGGCCCTGATTTCATCTTTTGTAAGATGCTCAAGCCTAATAACTGGCACTTCCTCAATGCCGAGTTCCTTGGCAGCCATCACGCGGCCATGACCAGCAACAATCTGGTCATCTTCATCGACAAGGACAGGGTTGGTGAAGCCAAACTTTTTAATACTGACAGCAAGCTGCTTAATTTGGCGATCAGAATGCGTGCGGGCATTGTTCGGGTGAGGCTTCAGGCTCTCAACCGGCAGGTTTTGAGTGAGAAATTTAGTCATCTAAGTCTCCATCATGGAGCTAGATGTCAATAATCCTGGAATAAGAAATAGGAGTACCGACAAACTAGCATTGTTAAAATTTGAAATGCTATTTGTCGGTGCTTGGGATTGGCCTCGTTAAAGGCACTAAACGTTAGCTTTAAGGAACCGCCGTAAGTTACTGGCTCCAACCGATCCGGTCCTGGACTTGCTACCAGCTATGGGTGAACGCTCCCGGATGAAGAGAACGTAACAAAACTTTTTAGAAATATCTACAGGTTTTTAGCCCACCTTCTTGATGAGCCATTCCACCAGCCCTGCACGCAGTACCATTGCGGAGAGTTTTTCCGGCCCGATGAGCGTCACGCGGACATCACTGGTTTGAAGCTCTGACGATGAAAAACTGTGATAGACATAGAAGAGCCTAGAAAGCCCCCAGCGCGTGAATTGCTCTACATACTCATCAAGCTGCTGCTGGTTGGTTTTTGATTTCACCTGCACCATGGCACGCTCACCTGTGCTGGGCAGGACTAGTTCAATATCCGTGGTTTTAAGACCATCCCCTACGACACTCACTCGCTGCCATCCGCTTTGGCTAAAGATGAGGTCCACCAGCAGTTCAAAATCTTTCCAGTGAAGGAGTTTTAGAAGGTCGCAAATCGCATTCTCTAATGTTGCCTGTGATTCCTGGGCAGCGGCAACAGCCGGTATTGGTTCATCATTTATTTTGCGGAGCAGATAATCCAGTAGCGCAGGTTTCACGTTACAGATGGTCCCCTGGTAACCTGCAATCTTTGTAAGCTCGCCGTTAAGGTCTAAAATCCGGAGAGGCTTGCCGCAGATACTTTGATTGCTCCACTTACCTTTAACACGTCTTAACCTGCTGCCATGAGGATGGAGATTCTCATCGTTACCAAGGTATTCCACCACAGGCTCGGCAAAACACCACCATAGATATCCATCTGCAAACGTAATCCACAAGAGCTCAGGATTTGGGTCATAGAATGCTAGCACCTGCCTAGCATGGTCACTGGCAGTTCCAGACCCGGGATGTGAAAAGATTGTGCGGATTGCTTCTTTGTCACCGCAAAGAGCCATGTCATGCGGCACCTCATGATATCCAAGTCGTAACGTAGCTTCTTTGAAGCAAAGTGATTCCCATGCCCCTCGGCTACCTAGCTTGATGTATCTTGCTGCCTTTGCAGCTACCTTAGCGGCATCCCCCACAATCACTCCTTCTAGCAAAACGGCTACCAATCTTTCGACTGGTAGCCGGGAGTTAAGAAGTCGTCGCTAGACAACCGCGGCAATCTTTGGCCGCGAGGCTTGGACATAATTGCCGCCTCCCGGCCATAAGGTCGGAAAACGGCATCAATGCGGTGATGCCAACCGCTAGCGACGAGGTTCTTACGCCCCGGCGCAGACACGAAATCTGCACGTCGTAACAATCGCTTACTTGCGCATAAGAATCAAGGATTAGCGTAATTTTTCAAGAAAGGTGGCTTTTTTGGCCATATTGATTATTTTTACAACCTACACGCAGGGGTAGAATATGAAGGTCACAAGAATAAAAGTACAAAATTTCCGCTTATTAAAGGATATATCCGTTGATTTGGAAGATGATTTATCAATCATCTTGGGTAAAAATAACTGCGGCAAAACATCGCTGCTACTTATCTTGGACAGATTTTTAGGCAATAATGCTGGTAAGCCAGCATTTACGTTTGATGATTTTAATACTGACTTTAAGGAAGATTTGAAGTCGCGCATTGAAAACCCGCAACGGGATGGTGAGGAATATCTTTTACCTGGAATATCGTTGAAACTGTTCATCGAATATGATGAGCACGATGATCTCTCAAACATCGGCAACAAAGTTATCATGGATCTCGATCCTGATAATAAAGTGGTTGTTCTTGCATTCCAATATTATCTCTCAGAGGAACGCTTCTCAGCTCTAAGAAGAGATTACCAAGAACAAAAAGCAAAAAAAGGAGAGAAAGCAAAAGACCTCTTTTCTTTCCTGAAAAATCAATATTCCACGTACTTCCAGGTATCTAAAAAGAGTGTTTTATTTGATTTAACCGAGCAGAAAGAAAACGACAATGTTTTCACAGACCTCGTTAAAGAAAATATCCGCATCGACAGAATCATTAGCTTTAAGTGGATTAACGCTAGAAGAAATGTCTCAAACAAGGACTCTGATCGGGCGTTATCATCATTGTCTTCCAAGATTTATAAAAAGATGGAAGCAAGCAAAAGCAATCCAGACATCGTTGAAAAATTCAAAGACACCCTCAGTGATACGGACAAGCAGCTAGATGATGTCTACGAAGAAATATTTCAGGAAGTTATTCACGACGTTAAAAAATTCGGTGGAATGCGCCAGGACGATTCCGTTATCAAAATTGTATCTTCACTGCAGCATAAGGAGTTATTAGAAGAGAACACCACCGTAATGTATGGCCTCAATACCCCAGGTCATTCGCTGCCGGAGAGCTATAATGGATTAGGTTATATGAACCTAATCAGCATGATTTTTGAAATCAAAATACTGCTCCATGAGTTCCAAAGAGAAAAAGAGGAAAAACCATCTGATATAAACCTACTTTTTATCGAGGAACCCGAAGTTCATACGCACCCGCAGATGCAGTGCGTGTTTATTAAGAATATAAAATCTTTGCTGAAAAATGGCATTGTAAGGGAGGATGGTGAAACCCGCAGCCTCCAAACCATTTTGAGCACTCATTCCTCTCATATAGTTTCTGAGAGTGATTTTGAAGATATTAAGTATTTCAAGAGGGAGAACGGTGGAATTACTTCCAAGAATCTTAAAGATTTGGAGAAAGAATATTCGGGATATGAGCAAAACTACAAATTCCTGAAGCAATATCTTACGCTCCATCGGTCGGAACTTTTCTTTGCCGACAAAGCGATCTTTATTGAGGGGGATACAGAAAGAGTGCTGTTGCCAGCCATAATGAAAAAGCTGGATCAAGAGGACTTTGCCGCTGAATTCGTAGCAGGCTCTCCTCACGCACTACCATTACTATCTCAGAATATATCAATCATTGAAGTTGGGGCATATTCTCAAATATTTGAGAAGTTTATTGATTTTATAGGCACAAAGTCTCTGATCATCACTGATATAGATTCTGTAAAAATCGTTCCCGACATAGATGAGGCCGGTGCCGTGAAAAAGAACGCGGACGGAACGGATAAAACAAAACCAGAGAAATGTAGGGTTTCTGAAGGGAGTCAAACCAGCAATACTTCTTTGCAGTTTTTCTACAAAGAAAAAACTCTGACTGATTTCCTCGCTTTATCTCAGGCACAAAGACTTCTGAAGAAAGACCCAACTTCTAAAGATTGGGTCCCTGATGATGCCATCGGCTATCTATTATGCGTCTATCAAACAAAAGAAACGGCTGACGGTGCTGAATATCATGCTCGCAGCTTTGAGGACGCTTTTTTTCATATAAATAAACCGTTCATTACTCAGCACACCTTCGACGCACAGGGCGCTTTTATAGATGATCAGAAATTCCCTACCTTGACCCAATCCAAAATGAGAAAATTTGCTAAATCCGAAATTGATGCCTGGGAAATGGCAGATGGTGTTGGCAGTAAACCATCCTTTGCTATGGAGATATTGCTAAATAGCGAACAAGTAGTAACCGAACTGCAGAACACAGCAACGGGTGAAAAGACAAAAATTACTAGAGAGTTTACGAATTGGAATATCCCATCCTACATTAGGGAGGGTTTGAAATGGCTGAAGCAAGATTGAGCCTGGAACCTGAGGTTCAAAAAATCTTTGAATATGTTGATTCAGGAAAAAACTTTTTACTCAGTGGCGGTGGCGGTAGCGGTAAAACTTTTTCTTTGGTTCAAGTGATACGGCAGGTTATTGCAGAAAACCCGACTGTTAAGGTCGCCTGCATGACCTATACAAACGCGGCAGTCAGGGAGATCGAAGACCGAGTAAACAATAAAAACTTAAGCGTGAGTACAATCCATGATTTTTTATGGGACAATGTTAAGTCTTACCAGAAAGAGCTGAAATCTTCTTTAGTGGAACTGATCAATTCAGAAGATGTTAAACAGATCAAAAGCCCTGATGGTGAAGTAGCTGAGGACTATTTTTCTGAAAAGAATGTTCAATATAAAGAATACACGCTAATCCGAGAGGGAATTATTTCGCATGATGAGTTACTGATTCTTGCTCACCATATGTTCAGAACATACCCCAAGCTTTGTGATATTATAAAAGATAAATTTAAATTTATATTCATTGATGAATATCAAGATACCAGCCCTTTAGTAATACAGATTATGTTAGATTTCCTAAAACAGAGCCGCCGTAGGAATGTGATAGGCTTCTTTGGCGACGCCATGCAGTCTATATATGATGACTGTATCGGTGATCTCAAGCCCTATGTATCTGCAGATCTCGTCAAGGAAATTAAGAAAGAACAAAATCGTAGAAATCCACGCCTGGTTTATGAACTGGCTAATAAGCTAAGAACAGATGGGCTTATACAGAAGCACGCAAATGACCAAAATGCGCCTAATATGAGAGAAGGCGTGGTTAAAGAAGGAAATATAAAATTTTATTATTCTTCAGAAGAGGAAAAATTAAACACTATCAGACAATTACTAGCGTGGAGCGATGCTAAGAAGACCAAAGAACTGAATCTTACGCACAACCTTATTGCTCCTAAAGCTAGATTCGAAAAATTAATGGCTATCTACGATGGAGATAAAATTCTAGATTATCGCGATCGTATTAAAAAATACATTAAAGATAATACCATTGACGAGGATTTCACCAGCTTAACTTTTGGAGAGGTTATTGAGAAGCTTCTGGAGGGGAAAACAACATCCGCGCAACAGAGGCCTATCTTACCTACAGATGGAATGCAACGCTTCATAAACGAAAACCTTGCGCTTTATGAGGAGGCAAAAAATACCCCATTCGAAATATTTAGAAAGATCTATGTAGATAAGGATGCGCTATTGGATGATAAAAAAGAAGAAGATGATGATGAAGAAAAGACCGGCTCCAAGCGCGATAACCTGATAAAGCACCTGTTTAAAATTCAAACAAACGTAAGCCTATATAAACAGGGAAAATATAATGAATTCTTAAGAAAATCTGAATTCAAGATAAAATCTGTAACTCACAAGAAGGAATTAAAAGAGATTATTACTAATTTGCAAGGGATGTCTCACTGCTCCATCGAAGAGATTATAGCGTACGCACATACACATGGCATTTGTAGGAAAGATGATGGTCTGGCGGATTTTATTGAGAATAGGCGGTACATTTATAATCAAGTAAAGCAGGTAGAGTTTAGAGAATTTCAAGCTCTATTCGATTATCTTGAAGGTTACACACCATTTTCCACACAGCATAAAATTAAAGGTGCTGAATTCGACAATGTTTTGGTAATACTAGATAATGGTAACTGGTCTAATTATAATTTCGAATATCTGTTAAACCCAGAAATATTCAGCACTCTAACAGCTTCAAGGCAAGCCTCTTTCCCTCGAATCTTAGAGCGCACACAAAAACTATTCTACGTTTGCTGTACTCGAGCAAAAGAAAACCTCGTGGTGTATTATCATGCCCCAAGCCATGCTGCTATAAATAAGGCAAAAGCATGGTTTGGTGAAACTAATGTAATAGCTATCTAGCCCCCATGCTTAGTTGGCTTGCTCTCAATAATGCTTTCAATAATAGAGAAATAGCCTCTCTAATCTGGATAGGGGTTTTTATCCTGTGGATGGTAGCGAATAAGAACCGGCGAAGTGTGCTAGCAGGCTTTCACAAAATTATTCGGATGCTTTTTGGACGACCTATCCTTACATCTCTTTTGGTAATGATAAGCTATGTTTCCTTATGCGTTTATTTTCTGTCTTATATAGGGTTTTGGGGCCTAACAAATCTTAAAACAACACTTATTTGGGGAGTGACTTTTGCCTTTGTCACCATGATGGACATCAAGCGCATTAGTGAAGAGAAGAACTATTTTAAGCAAACTGCTGGAGAGATTGTTGGCGCTACTGCCATCATAGTTTTCATTGCTGAATCATATACTTTTAGCTTATGGGCAGAGTTAGTCCTTGTTCCATTTTTAACCTTAGTTGGCATTATGCATGCCTACTCTGAAGTAAAAGAAGAAGACCCTCTAGTTACAAAATTTTTGAGTCGTTTGCTCATTTTCTTGGGGTTATCTTTTGTAGGGTACGGAGTTTACAAAATCTTTAATAATTTCTCAGAGTTTGCAACTTTTGAAACTCTTAAAGATTTTTTAGTACCTATTATTCTTTCACTTCTTTTTCTTCCATTTATCTATCTCTTAAACATGTATGTTACTTACGAACTTGTTTTCGCTTTGTTACGTCATCGCATAAAAGATAAAAAGATTTCTCGATATGCACTGACTAAAGCCTTTTTGTCTTTCCGTACGGATTTGGACTTCTTGCAGCGATGGAAGCGGTTTTTTGCAGCACATGATGTAAAAACCAAAGAAGAAATAATATCGTCTATCCGAGAAGTAAACGCTCTCAAGCAACGAGAAAAGAATCCTCCTACTGTTCCTAAGTCGCAAGGGTGGTCTCCCTATGAAGCAATTAGATTTTTAGAAATCGCAGATATGCTAGCTGGAGATTATCATCGCTTACATGATGCTTGGTATGCTCAATCCAAGTATAAGAAATTAGGAAAAACAGTCTTAGACAACACCATATGCTACTACATAGAAGGCAATGAAACCGCAGCCACCTGCCTAACTCTGGAGCTTAATGTGTATGACTCTTCTCAAGCAGAGGCAGCAAATAAAGAATTTACAGAAATCGCAAAACTACTCCTCAAAAAGGCACTCGGAGAAGATTATGAGCCTAATGAGCCTAATGAGATTATAGATTTACTTGGTACTTCTGAAATTATTCACGAGCGTAAATCTATTCAGACAAAAAGAAGAGACTGGAACTCAACCCTTGGAACCTACAGCCAGGAACTTATTATCAAGAACTTATCTTAACGCCCACTAAGCACAGCAAACCGATACAAATTGCCGCTTGTAATTGGGGACTGCCTTTTTGTAACCCTATACTTTCTGATACAAAGTGCTGGCAATTGTAGAATAGTGACCATTCTTTCCCTAAAGAGGAACGAGCATTATTAGCGATCATCCACCCCGGTATCATTGGCTGATATTCCTGCGCTAGTTCCAATGAAGCGCTTTTAGCAAAAACTGACAGCGGCTCCCTCACAACACCTCTTCCGGGCGTATTGTGAATCACATAAAGGCCATCCCACTCGTACACAATAATCCCTGTGTGATCTATTACTCCGAGCTTTTTGCGCTTTACTACGGCGCCTTCTTTAAAACTATTTGCCATATATACTCTAACATGCTATTAACTGGTAACTAATAACATAAATGATAATAGGTATTGATTCTTTATGCAAGCACAGATTTTAGGCACGAGTTATGCGGCCATTCTTGGGCAGATGATAAAGAGGCTTCGAGAAGAAAATGCAATGGATCAGAAGGATGTTGCAGAGAAGATTGGCGTGAGCACCATGACCATATCTCGTATAGAGAATGGTGATACGGTATTAGATGTCCCCCAAATGGAGAAAGCGGCTAACGCTTTTGGGATGGATCCCTTAGATTTTTTCAAAAAGTCACTCAGTATTAAGAAAGAGCTTGAAAAGAACTATGTTGTAGTGGGAGATAAGAAAGATATTAATAGCTCCCCCAATTTTGCAGCGCTAAGCCTAGCCCTAATAGCAGGTATTATTGTAGGGGTGCTGCTGGCAAAGAAGTAATATTTTTACCAAAAATTATAGAGCAGCTAACCAAGGTACGGTATTAAGTTCAAGGAGACTCAAATAGAGACTTACTTCTTTTTACTCAGAACGGCTTCAATCTCTTCTTTTGCTTGAGAATACCGCAAATTAATGAGTGTTGTAGCCACTTCCCCAACATCTGCATATAAATTTGATGCCACGTTAAATAGATTAATATTGGGGCTGTAGTTCATGTCGAGCATGAATTTCTCGATCGTTACCAACTTTTTTTGAAAAGCATTTTGTGGGGATTTCTTCTTAAGAAACTCTTTCCAATTTTTATTGTTTTTCTCATTATTACAGACACCACAACAGGGGACTATGTTTCCCCAGGCATGAAGCCCAAGGTATTCTTTGTTCATCGGGGTAAGGTGATCGAGGGAAACTGAATTTACGTCTACCTCTCTGTCACAGTAACAGCATTTACCCCCAAAATGCCGCAGCAGCTCGCCTTTACATTTTTTATTGCGCTTAAATTCCTCTAGCCCCCTGGCATTGTCATAATATGCCCCTACCTTCTGTAGGAATATTCTAATAGCGGAATTTGATATATCTGACTTTGAGCGCATAAATCTTATCTAATTGGCACCGTAAACTACTGATATCTGACAATAGCATCAGCATAAATAAATGGAAGTTTTCCTTACGAATTCCCTGTTACCTTTCTTTAGGGAATTTTTCATAACAGTCCCAGTTTAGGCCGTGCACAGCAGACCTCGCTGCCCACAAACCCGACACTTTCCCTGCTTTTCTTGAAAAATACCCTGTAAAAGGCTTATAAACAGGGAATGGTAACGCTTGGACGATGGTTCAAGTCCATACACCACCAATTTCTTCATCATCCCGAAATCCGCGACGGGCTTAGCTTTTGGCAGGTTTAATAATCAAAAACTGCATTGCCAACGAACACCACAAACCCACATCCAGATGCTGTGTTTAAGGACCGCAAAAGAGGTGGCATCAAGCCGTCCAAAGGGGGCTTCTCAAAGCCATGAAGTAGGTTCCATAGTTCCAGTATTTTACTAGTTTCTACCATTAAGTAATATAATCCATGTATATCAATACATTAGAATGCAAGCGAGTTAGTGATTTATTAACAGTTTCTATGTTACGCTCTATCTGTTGCCGATGGGTTTCTTAGAAAAAGGGCGAGAGTAGTGGACTCGAAGATACGTGATGCAGCGCTTGGATTATCGGCAGAAGACCACGCCGATATATTCCGCCGGCTGTTAAGGCTCAAAGAGGGTCAGGGTACAATTTTCGCTGCCTCAGACCTGCATGAAGATGGCATCACGTCACTCTTTTCCGAAATGAAACTGATGATTGAGGGTGCAGCCAAGCTCTCGAATTATACTGTTTTTGCTGGCACGGACTCTGAGTATGAGTCAAACGCAGATGTCATCAAGTGTGTAAGGGATATTGAAAATGCCTTCAAGCAAGAGGCTAAACGAGGCATCCGCCGGAGCGGGAAAGAAAAACACGAATATCTGGTGGAGGAAGTGGAGAAGCTTCTGCTCAAGAAGGTGGAGGATGACGTTGCCTGGCGCGTCCGGCTTGGCGCCGATAACCCCAACACGCATTTTGTTGAAGTGGGTGGTAACCACAGTAATTTTGCCTCGTTCAGGGAAGGAATGCAAAGCCTCTCCGACAGCGCGACGGTGCCAAATTATCGTTTTGGTATTGAGCTTGCTGCCATACGTCTGGGGGCTAATAAGGATGGCAACCTCGTCATGGTCACACACAGCCATCACCAGCTGGATGATGCCGGCGTGGTGGCTGACGGTTTCACCGATAAGCAGATGGGATTTCTCTCCTTAAGGGAGATGGCGGAAAAAGCCATAGGGATTGCAAAAGCAGAGGCTACCTCAGATACAAACCTTGAGTGGGCAGTGAAAAAATTCAACTCACTGATGCCTGATCTCTCGCCTCGTGCGGTTGCTAAGTTCGCCGGTGATTTTTTCAGCGACCCCATGGGGTCATTAAGACGCGGAATGGTGAAGACGGTAGAAGCGTTCATCACGCCGAGGGCAGAGTTGCAGGAACAATGGCAGGGATTGGTGACGTTCTTAAGAAAGCCCGTCTCCACCGCGCGTAAAATCCACCGCGATCTTGGCTATCGCGCAGTGCTGGGTTCTGTGCTTGAACAGATTACGCATGGCGAGGATGGTGGGAAAATCGACACCGGAGATTTGGAAAACCAGCTTATAAAACGCATCGCCAAGATTGAACGAAAACTGGAAGAATTGCCCGAAAAAGGCTTGGGTCTCTCAGAGCGCGAAGGCCGCAGGAGTGCCTATGTCGAAGAAAAGAAAACACTCGAAAGGCACCTTGGTAAAATCGACCAGGCAAAAGCACTGCTCGAAAAAGATGGCGCAGGTCCGGATGATTTAAGCTGGCTTGAGAAGAGGGTGCTGCATGTGGTGAGCCCTGAAGACGGCAAGCCGGTGCTTTTCACCATGGACCACTTCAACCAGATGAATAAGCTGATTTCTGGTCACACCCACGTGGCCTCCACCGGAGTGTGGATTGATAAGGAAACGAGCAGCCATATGAGTGATAAGGAAGACAGAGAAACAAGAGCGGCAGAATACATCAACCTGGGCTCTACAACGGAAAGAATTATCACTGGTAATTATGGCCAGAAGGGCGCGGGTAAACCGGTGGATATCAAGCTGGAGAATATCGGCGCCGCACTTTCGGTCTATGACCTTGAAACAGGGAAGATTGATAGAACGATTTCCATCGGCAACCTCATCGCCCAGAACCTTGAACAGTACCAAGCACTGGTGGTGGAGAAAGCTGGCCTGAACCGCGAACAAGAAGAAGCCGCCGCAAAAGAAGTGTCCTTACAAGAAGGCAAGCACGCTGAGCAGGTCAGGAGAGATTTGGAAAACTTCCGTGCAAGCAAAGACGCTGTAAGTTGGGTGGGCCGGCGCTAGGGCCAGCCACTACAAATCCATTTTACTTGTGGTGATTTTTCTCAGGCCGCTTCAAATTCACAATCATCCCTTTTAGCAAAACCGTGGATGCAGGTGCGCAAAGCGTGCTTATGGCTTCGGCTGCAAAGCATCCGGTGCGGGCACGGAGGGTTTCACCCGAATCTTGTTCGTGTTGTTCAGCTTCTTGCCATTTAAAGCAGCAATGGCAGCTTCCGCCTCGGCCGCATTTGGCATTTCTACAAAACCAAAGCCTTTTGACGTACCGGTTTCTTTGTCCAGCACCAGATCACACGTCGCAACATTACCGTAAGCTTTGAACTCTGTGGCAAGTTCTTCTTCGGTGGTGGTACGGGGTAAATTTAAAATCATGATTTTCATGCACGATGACATAGCACGCTTGGGCTGCACTGTGCAAGAAGTCTGCCAATTGTTACGCGTTATGCCGCAAATTCGTATTGATACTCTGCACCCAGACGGCGCAATGTGGTGGGGGTGGGTTTGTGGCCGAAGCCCGAAGCCACAATCTGCCCGAACTTTGTTAAGTCCAGCATGCCGGGTACCTTTATTTGCTTTTTCAGATAATCCACCATGCCGTTTTTCAGCAGCACAAAGTAATACGCGTCACGGCCCTTAGCATCCTGCGTAGTGATGAAGCAGATGTCCCCCGCACGGGTCTGACTCACCGTATGACGAAAGCTCTTTGCCATTAGCTCACCTGTACATTTTTATTACGCTCGGCAACATCCAACGTTGCAGCAGGGCCGGTCATAATTTGTGCAATCGGGCTCATTTCACGCTCTGGCTTACCCATCTGGCGGTCATAGAGCCGGACCACATCGGTAAATTCCTTACCTTCAATTACGTCAGGTTTTGGAATGCTGAGTATGTCGCGGATGGCATCGCGGTGCAGCGCCGCATCGCGGAATTCAAGAAGGAATTCGTGGCTGCGCGGTGGTGGGTCGGAGCGGGTCTTTTTAAACACGCTGGAATGCGCAAGGCTTGGAATGCCCCCTTCTTCACGGTTCGCCTTAATGGCGCTGTCTTTCAGCAAACCTTCTTCGCCGCCTTTTGCCCCGCCGAGAATTTCCTTTTCAAACTGATCGCGCGACATTGTGGGGTCAACAAATGCGGCAACCAGCTTCTGCCGCCCTGCTTCATCGAGCTTAAATTCATCGGCCAGAATCGTCAGCGTCTGCACCATAAACTGGTCCGCTGTTTTCATTTCATTGGCCACGAACGTTTTCAGCGTTGGCATTAAATCACCCGCGCGGTGACCCGAAGGCAGCACCGTTTCAGGGTCTGTACCACTTTTCTCATAATCGCGTATCTGGCCGGCAATATGCCCCACCAGCTGATCTACAAACCCCTTATTATCCACAAACCAACCGATGCGGGCGCCACTGTTTGCCAACCACTCGCCCTTCACCATTTGCGGGTCGAAAATCAGTTCGTTCATCGTCGATTGTCTGTCGGCAATTTTGGGGCCTGCGGTGGTAAGCGAATAGCCGCGACTATCTGGTGTGGCCGCAAGCGGTGCGTTCGGGTCGGTATAGCCCTGTTTGGCGCCACTATCGGCAAACACGAAGCCGCCATCCTCCACCGTGTTCATCGCTTTGGTTTTACCGGCGCGGTGCGACTCTTTCGCATCGTCCCTGTCGGTCATATCAGCAATCATCTGTGCGGTGAGTGCCGAAAAATCCTTACTTAGTTTTTCCAGTGTGTGATCAAAACCCGCCACGGCCTTGCCGCCATCTTCTACCAAATCGTGCATTAGCAGCACCACACCCACAATCGGGCGCAAATGTTCGCCGAGCGCTTCAGAGCCATGCGATAGCGTGTCACCCAAGTGGCCGATAATGCTTTCTGCGCCTTTGCGCTGACCGTTCGCATGGTAGCGTTTTACTTCGAGTGCCGTGCGATACAATGCCTCAAGTGAATTTTCGTTACCCTGAAGTTTTGCGCCAGATATTGGAAGCGCATTATGCAGCTGCGCCACAGCCTTGCCGCGGCCAGCACCTTCCCAGCCCACTAAATTGTCAGCGGCTTCAGTGCCATCTAAATAGCCTTTTGCTGCTGGCAGCAATGTTTCTTTGATCGGCGCCGCAATGCGGTCTTCATTCACACCCGGAAGCGCCAATGCCGCCTCCAGCAATTTCGTATCACGCGCCACCAGTGCTTTTTCACCTTCCGGCCCCGTATCAACACCCTTGAGCCTCAACTCGTGTTGCTTTTGAATATCCATCGTGGTGAGCAACCCATAACCTGCCGTGCGTGCACTTTCCTGTAACTCTGCGGCATAGATTGCCGTTAGCGCATTTGCATATTGCTCAGGCACCACGGGTGTTTTTTTGCTGGCAACCGCGGCTTCAAATGACTCTTTTGCTTCACGAAGACCCATCACGTGCCCCAGCACCGCATCACCGAATTTTTCACGGATGTAGGTTTCATCCACCACCTTACGCTCTTCTGGAATCAACGCCGAACGCTGATCCACTTTGCCAAAAGCGGGCAGAATCATCGTGGCCGTAACAATGTCGTGCGAAATAAAATTCGGGTCATTTACATCTTGCGACGCCTTACCATTCCCGTCGATGCGCGCACCGAATAAAATAACACCCGCCGTCAGTGCGGGGTTCATCGCCGATGACAATTTCGGGATACGGTTGGTGTTTACCAGATCATCTGGTTTTGCATCGTCAAATTTTGTATCTGGATGCGCAATTTTCTCAGGTGGAATGTCTTTTAATTTTACCTTGCGCTCATTTTCAGAGTTAATCCATTCCGGCGATACTTCGCCCGCAACCACGCGGTGGTTACCAATCGTGTGCGCTAGTGTGCTGACGGCATGATAAAATTGCAGGTTTTCCTGTTTGGTCATGGTGCCCCCTTATGCGTTGCAGAATCAGTATGACAAAGAACGATTAAGAAAGCGTAAAGACGCAGCAACAAAGCGGCCATTAATGCCGCTGCTGCAGGAAAAATAATGATTACATGAACAGGAAGTCTTGCGTTTCGATACCAAGCGCCGTGACACCGGCGAAATTACCGCCGAGGTTAATACTGATCGTGGTACCGGAGGTTGTATGCGAAGCCGTGAAGCTGCCCGAACCCGTAGTGCCCGTAACCGTTACACTGCCAGGCGTGCCACCACTGAACTGGAAGTCATCCTTCTTATGCTCATGGCTCGTTACAGTATCCCTGCCCTGATTCGCCGTCAGGTCATATAAGAACAGGTCTGACGCATTATCCGTGCTAAAGGCCGTGTTGCCACCCGTCATCTGGTCGTTACCAAGGCCACCCGTGATGGTGTCTTTGCCTTCGCCACCGCGAATAATGTCATCGCCTGCGCCACCGTCCAGGAAGTCATGGCCTTTGCCACCATGCATATGGTCACTGCCATCGCCACCGAAAATAGCATCCTTACCATCCATCGACCACAGATAATCATTACCTGCGCCACCATTGATGGTCACATCACCGTATTTATACGACGTAGACGTCAGGTCAACGATGTCGTTACCGTCACCTGCGTTAATCGTTTCTACATCCTGCACACGTGCGCCTGTCTGCGCAGCTGCCGTGTAAGAGTCGTCACTGAAGATCACGTCGTTGCCGCCCGTCATCTGGATAACGTCGTTACCAGAGCCGCCAAGGAATACGTCTTCGCTACGGTTCATGCCTTGCAGCGAGCCAGAGGTTTCACCGCTATTCGTGTTGTAGGCAACAAAACCGCCACCCCACACAGCGTCTGCATTGTAATTCAGCGTATCGTTGCCTGCACCGCCGGCGACTTTATCCACGCCCATGCCGCCGGACACTACGTCGTTACCCGCACCGCCATCGACATTATCGTTGCCGTTGCCACCGTCAATCACATCGTTACCGCCAGAACCCCACAGCACGTCGTTACCGTCGCCACCGCGCAAGGTTACATCGCCCATACCATAGGTGTACGAAGTTAAATCCACCACATCGTTACCGGCACCTGCATCAATCTCTTCCACGCCCGTAATGCGGCCCGTGGTGCCCTGTGGACTGTAGCTATCATCCAGGAACATCGCGTCGTTGCCAGAGGTGCCAACAATCGTATCGGTACCCGCACCGCCATCAAACAAATCGTGGCTCTGATTGTAACCCGTGATGGACACAATCTCATTCGTGCCCGCAGAGCCTGGAGAACCAGCATTCATCGCACCATAACCAGCAGACCACACGCCATCGGCTGAATATTTCAGCACGTCCGCGCCATCGCCACCAATCAGTTTATCTGCGCCACGACCACCATCCAGCGTATCTGCACCCGCACCACCATTCAGCACATCATTGCCATGACCGCCGGTGATAGCATCGTTACCATCGCCGCCATTGACCGTGCTGCTACCTTTATTCGTTGAAAGGTTGATGACGTCGTTACCATCGCCACCTTCAACACTCACATTCATGGAAATGCCGCCTGCATCCGTCGTCAGCGTCCATTCTTCATCTGCATCGAGTGCGCTGGCATCCAGCGTGATGGCACTGCCATCTGTGCCGTTCAGCTCAACAAACGCTTTATCCAAAAAGATGACGATTTCAAAACCTGTTACGTTCAGACTACCAATTTCAAACGTGGTGAGCGCCGTGTTGCTGCCCTGAATTACCAGCGTGTCGCGACCTGTGCCGCCATGGAAGCTAAAGCTGCTGCTGAAATCAAGGTTGCTGAGGTTGATGTAGACCGTATCGTTACCATCGCCTGCATCGACATGGTCGTTGCCCTGCGTGGCGTCAATCGTGTCCTCGCCTGCGCCGCCGCTCATGTAATCGTTACCCGCGCCACCATCCATGATGTCGTTACCGCCATCACCGGAAAGTGCATCGTCGCCATCGGCACCTACGACATAGTCGTCGCCTTCGCCGCCGGAAATTTTGTCGTTACCCGTATCGCCATACAGCCAGTTGCTTTCGCCATTACCCTGAATCGCGTCATCGCCTTTAGAGCCGGCCACATGCTGAATGTTGCTGATAGCGTCTTTAAAAGTTTCACCGGTGTCGCTGTATTTCACGGCATAGCCGCCTTCCAGGTTCACTTCTACAGTGCCTTGGAAATAATTGGCGTAATATTCGTTGGCGCCCTTGCCGCCATCAATCACGTCGTTACCGTTGCTAGCGTAGGTAATGTCATTACCCGTGCCGCCATCAATCATGTCATCGCCATCGCCACCATCGAGCGCGTCGTTACCATCGCCACCGTCAAGATAGTCGTTGTCGGAACCACCGTTTAAGTAGTCGTTACCTTCGTCGCCGATGACTTTATCGTCACCCTCTTGGCCCATGACTACGTCATCGCCTTCACCGCCGATGACAGCGTCATTACCTTCTGCACCATATACATAGTCGGTGCCTGCGCCGCCTTCGACCACGTCATCGCCTTCACCACCGTTCAGGCCATCGTCGCCATCGCCGCCGGAAATCTGATCGTTGCCGGATTCACCCCACACCACGTCATTGCCTGCACCGGCATCCACAACGTCGTTACCTTCTTGGCCGAACACGAAGTCATTACCTTCGCCAGCATTCACTACGTCGTCACCCGCACCGGCGTTGATGTTGTCATCACCCGTACCGCCGCCCACAACGTCGTTGCCTTCCTGTGCCCAAATCACGTCGTTGTCGGCACCACCATCAATCACGTCGTTGCCTTCTTGGCCATAAATCACGTCTGCGCCGTCGCCACCATTAATTGTGTCGTTACCTGCGCCACCATTCAAATCATCATTGCCTGCGCCGCCGTCTACCACGTCATCACCGAGACCGGAGAACGTGACGTCGTTACCGCCGCCGCCCGTGACCTTATCGTTACCTTCGCCGCCTACGACCCAGTCATCACCGTCGCCGCCGTCCACGGTGTCATCACCTTCACCGCCTTCGACCACGTCATCGCCTTCGCCGGCATCTACGCTGTCATTACCCGAACCCGAGAACACCACGTCGTTATCGCGGCCGCCGGAAACCGTATCGTTCCCTTCACCGGTGTCAATCGTATCGGCACCCACGCCGCCATCGGCTACGTCGTCACCCGAGCCGGTTATAATTCGGTCGTCACCCGCACCACCAAACGCAGTGTCATTGCCGACACCCGTCATGACGAGGTCATTGCCATCGCCACCATCAGCTACGTCGTCGCCATCGCCGCCATCATCAAGGGTGTCGTCGCCCTCGCCGCCCAGCATTGTGTCGTTACCAAACATGCCTACGAGGAAATCGTTGCCGCGGCCGCCATTCATCAGGTCGTTGCCAAAGCCGCCAAAAATCGTGTCTGCGTTATTGCCGCCGGTGAGCGTGTCGTTGCCCCTCTGGCCATCGATAAGGTGAGTAAGTTCAATATCAAGCTCTGATGGACTAAAGACATCATCAATCGATGTGCCCATAAATTCACGGTCAGCCATGAAAACCCTCTACGCAGATGTTAAAGATCTACTCTTCCCAACCCTTTCAGTGTAGCAATAAGTAGTTAAAAATTGATTAATATTAGACCTTAAAATAGGGTCGTTTTTCTTGCTATCTGGCGCAGAAACACAACCGAAAAACACTATTTTTATAATTGAAAAACAGCCTGTTAGGGGATGGGGAGTGGTCCAGGGCGGTTTGGCGGCGGATTCATGAAATGGCCACGCAGTTCCGGGCTGGCCGAAAACACCGCCAGCGTGGGAGAAATATACGTTGGTTTTAGCCAGTCAATAAACTGCTTCGATGCCACGAGGTCTTTATTGTAGCCTGTCATGATATAGACCTCCCGGGCGCGCTGAAGCCGCGCAATTTCATCCCGCGTTTCTTTTTCACTTTTACGGAAGTCCGGATAAATTTCCCACAGACGGTAGATGCAGTTTTTCAGCTGCTTCGCATTATAGTTATTCCAGCTGCGGCATTGCAGCCGCGCCTTGAGCATGTTTCTAACATGCGGCTTTTTATAAACCCGCGTGTAATAATCCATACGTAAACCATCTGCCAAACCCATCACGACGACATCTTTTTCTACATCCACGCGTGCTTCCAGAAATTTCAGTGCACCCATAAAATCGGCATACCGCACTTCTTGCTCGGCAAACGCCCCTTTATAATACGCCCCTAAGCGATAGTAATCGGGTGACGCAAAGCGTGGGTCGTAAAACAACGCGTTGCTAAAAGCCAGCAGAACAATTATTCCGCCCACCACATAGCGCGCATTTTCCGCTGGTTTGAATCGCCGTGTTGCCCACTCTGCCAAATACGCTACCGGCAGATAGGTAAACAGCATCAGCCACATGCCGTGGCGGATATGTATCATCGGATATTTTTGAGCAACAGCAGCAATGATTGCAAGCACCAGCACCGCGGCGATCCACATCAGGAACGTGTGTTGCTTTTCGCGCAGCATCACCACGATGCCCGCAACAAACACTACTATGAATGGATAATAAAGCGGGTTTTTTGGCATCATCAGAAAGCCAGACGTTACCATCGCCAGAATGGAGCCGAATGATTTTATATCGGTGATAAAGCCTTGCGTGATATAGCCGATATCCTTCGGCATGAAATGCCCACGGAAATGCAAGTAGGTTCCAACCTGCAACGCCCATAGTAAAAAGAGCGCAACGTGGCCCACAGCAATAAGCTTCATGGTGGGCGTAATGCGGCGGTGTTTCTGCCACAGTATCAGCAGCAGGCTTGCGCCCAGCCCTGCCGCAGGAAGAATAGCTACATATTGTGTGAGCAGCGCCAGCGTCATCCCACCAAAATAAAGCCAAAGTCTTTGTGCCGTGGGCTGCTTTAAGTAGAGCCACGCCGCGGCGAGTGCTACCACCAGCGCCAGCTGGCACACTGAATAGGCACGCACATTTTCAGACTGGATAATCGCCGTGGGGCTCAGCGTGGTCGCCAGCAGCAACAGCAGCCCGGCCATGCGCCCCATCGTGATGCGCCCCAGCAGATACATGGCGGGCATGAGCAGCACACCCGGAATCACGCCAATCAGGCGCAAAACATCCTGCGCCGGAGAAATATATTTTATGAGCCAATAAAGGAGCAGATATTTAAGCGGCGGATGTGTTTCGTATTTGGTGGCATACAAAAGTGTGTCCCACGCATCCTTGCGGAAAGAAATCAGGATGTGAATCGCATCGTCTCCGCCAATCGCCCATCCGCTTAAATTCCAAAGGCGCAGCCACGCACCAAAAATAACCACGCTAAATAATATCGCCCATTCATGCGGCTGCATCGCCACACCACAGAGCGTTGCAGGAAGTTTTTGCGTGAAGGCAACATAGTGGTTGGGTGGTGCTTTTTTCTGAACGCCGCGTTTTTTAGATACCACCTTGCGGGTCATAATGTCTTGCCTGAAATGTACGGGTCCTGATGCAGGATAATATCGGCGCTCGGAAATTCTTGCTGCAATCTTTCTTCAATCGCGTCCGACAGCACGTGTGCCTGCTTTAGGGTAATGTCGCCATCCATCTCCACATGGCATTGAATAAATGGTTTCAGACCGGAGTACCGTGTTTTAAGGTCGTGCATGCCCTTTACGCCCTTCGAGCCTAGAATAATGGCTTCAATCTTCTGGCGGTCGCTTTCCGGAAATTCTTTATCCATAAGCCGATCAAAGGCCGATTTGCCGATTTTAAATGCACCCCAGCCAATATATGCCGCAATCAAAAAGCCAATCAGCGGGTCAGCAATCAAAAGACCGGCATATTTGGCAAGGCCCAGCGCCACAATCACTAGGCCATTCACAATAAAATCGCTTACATAATGGAACGAATCCGCATGAATCGCTACCGAGCCAGTGCGTTTCACCACATAACGTTGCAGCAGCACCAGCGCGCCCGTCATCACCAGCGAAAACACCATCACCGCCACACCCATGACCTCATGCGTTAGCGGCGCCGGATTGATAAAACGCTCCACCGCGTGATACCCCACAAAAACAGCAGAGATGCTGATAAATATCGCCTGAAACAGCGCCGCCAAATCTTCGGCGCTGGTGTGGCCAAAGCGGTGGTCTTCATCCGGCGGCATCAGCGCATAGCGCACTGCCAGCAGGTTCACGATGGAAACCAGCGCATCAAGGCCTGAATCCATCAGCGACGACAGCAGGCTGACAGAAGATGTCGCCCACCAGGCATACAGCTTCACGGCCACCAGCAGAAATGCCGTCCCCACCGATGCAAAGGCTGCAATATGTATCAACCGAGAGTCGTTCATGGTCAAAAACGCTATAGCAAATTGTGGCAGGCCGCAACCAGTAAACCACATCCTCGCTGGCTTTTAAGGGTGTGGCATGAATGCTGCGGGGAAAGGCCAAACCAAAGCCTTAAAGACGCCCTGCCAGCTACCGATTGACGGAAGGCGCGGGCTGGCGTATTACTTTGCCTCGTGTGTAACGTGAATGGGTGCTTTTAATAATGTACGGACGTTTTACTGACCGACAGGATAAAATAAACCTGATTAAGAACAGCCCGGACTTCAAACTGCGTTACCACGGGCTGCCCCCAAAACAGGTCGTATATTCCTATATCGCCGTTTTGCTTGCCATTTTAGTGGTGGTGGGCCATCTGTCGCTGCGGCTTGTAGACGCAAAACAAACCGATGTGCCCGTGGCAGAAATCCTGACCGCACTCATGACCATCGGCATGCTTATTTCCGGCGTGGCCGTGTTTGCTATGGTGCTGATCAGCAAATACCAGAACATCATTACCGAAACGGAATTCCAGTGCCTGATGTTCGCCAGCTCCGCCCGCACGAATGCCGATTTCTGCCTCATTGCGAACGTCGATAAAATCGTGGTGTATTGCGATTATAATTTCAGTGAACTCTTCTGCTCCTTCAAAGAACATGCCGATGCGCTAAAGCGCCTGCTGGCACAGGAAGGCCTGAAAAAAGCCGACCGCGATGCGATTGGCAAAGCCATTACCGATAGCAAACATGTGCGTGTGCCGTTCGCCCTTACCAAGCCGAATGGTGAGGTGCAGAAAATGTACATTACCGTAGACCCGATTACCCGCCCTTCGGGTTATTCTGTTATTCGCGGGTATAAAGAAAGCTAGTCTTGCGCTTTACGTGGCGTGAGCGGCAGGAAGCCTATCCACAAACTGAGTGAATGCGTGCGCTGCAGCGTAGAGGCGCTTGTTTTTTCCGGCGCTGATTTCGTTGGCCATCGGCGCTTCCGGCAAACATAAATCATGGCCATGCAAAATAATATCCCGCAATGTTTGCACGTGACGCGCAGGCATCACCCCGCCCGGTAAATCCACAATCTGCACTACATGCGCAATGTTTTCAGCCGCACTCATCGCGTGCTCCATCATTTCCGCATCGGGGATGTAATGAATTTCGAGCATCTGAATAGGTTTTGCCTCCCATGAAGGCGGCGGGGCAGTGGCTGCACCCACCACAATGCCATATGCACGGCGTAACCTGTCTTTTGCCTCTAAGGATTCGACGGCGCCCAAGCCCAGTACGGCGTTGCTATAGGCTTCCTGTAATGTCATCGCCGTTTTCACGGCACCGCCGGATTGCAGCAAGGCCTGTATCCACGGCGCATTATGCCATTCCGTTGCCGGCAGGCAGGGCGTCAGCCCCTCGGTAGCATTGTATTGGAGCGGATTCAGCACCATCGTTGCTATGCCACGGCAGGCACGTTCTGACACCATGTGTTTAAGCCGCGCAATATCGATGGCATTCGCTTCCACCTCTTTTGTCAGCTCAATAAGCACATGAATGTTCGGGAACAGCGCAAGGTAATGCAGCGCTTCGTGCAGTGTGCGGCTTAAGCGCAGCGGTGGTGCCACATAGGCCAGCGCTTCGTGGTTACTGGTGGGTAATGCGCAGCTGCGCGGCTGATATGCCATGTGCTGCAGCACAAAACCATGCTCGCAGCTGAGCACAGCAATCACTTGTTCGCTCACAAATGCATGCGGCACGGTGGCAGAAATTTTAGTGAAGCCTGACAGCACATCATGCACTTCTATTTTGTCTGCCATGCGGCCTGTGGCACACAGTGCAAACGCGCCCGGCATTTCGTGCGTGGCAAGTTCCATCGCCGCTTGCAGCAAGCGGCCAATATGGTGCGGGTCTTCACCAAATGCCACCATGGACGCCACAAATATCACCGTGTGTTTTTGCAGCACGTTGTGGCGCGCTAAATCTTTTGCCAGCATGGGCGCAATCATGTGGAGTGTATCCGCACCCAGCGTAATAACCGGAATATCACCCGCATCAATGCAGGCCATCACCTGTTTTTTCAGCAACGGATAATGTTCACGCAAACAGAAATCAATCCCGTCAATCATGTAAGGCTCGTGGCGCGAAGGATGCACGCGGTATTCCTGCATCACAGATGCAAGCGACACTTCACCACCGGTGATAATACCAATCTGCGCCGCGATGCTTTCCAGCGCATCTTCTAACGCTTCGTCTGTTTCTTTCGTGCTGTGCTTCAGCAGCAAATCGCGGGTTTCCACCAGCTGGCGGAACAACATCTGCTGCTGCGTTGTGTCCCATGCGAGGTCTAAAATTTTCATCGCAAGCAGACTATGGCGGCTGTCATACATCGGTACCAGCGCACCGGCATCATCGTAGCCCATGCTAAATGTGCCGCCGGTGTGTATCAGCCTGTTATGTTTTATGTTCCCCATGCCGTGCGTAGCCTCGTGCCGTTTCTGGCGTTTTGCCGTGCAGTGTTTTTTGCCTTCGGGGGAAAGGCATAAGTCTCATCGTAGCAAACAAAGGTTAAGTATGTGTTAATAAAGGGTTTTTATGAATTAATACGCGTAAAAAACGAATAAAATCCAATCCATTTTTTGACCCCGAACTCCTGCTTTCATTCCCCCCCATTTTCTGACATACTAGCGCTCCGCACGCATCAAGGCGTGCCAGCGACGAGAGACCATGCCGAAAAAGAAAACTCCCCCAAAAATCATTGCCATACGCCATGCTGCCGTGAAGGACCTTGGCTCCTTCCATCCGGTGTTTACGCAAGAGGGGCTGGAGGTGCATTACCTGGAGGCGCAGGAGGATATTTTACTCTCCCCCCTCACGCTGGAAGCCGCTCTGGTGGTCATTTTAGGCGGCCCGATGTGCGCGAATGAGCAAGACCGCTTCCCCTTCATCAACGAAGAAATGAAACTGGTCAACAAGCGTATCACCGCCGGAAAACCGGTACTGGGCATTGGCCTTGGCGCGCAGGTGATTGCCAAAGCCCTTGGCGCAAAAATCTATCCGGCCGATAAGCGCGAAATCGGCTTCCGCGATATCAGGCTAACCGAAGCGGGCAAAAAAAGTTCCCTCCGCCACTTTGAACACGCCCCCGTGCTGCACTGGCATGGTGACACATTCGACCTGCCGCAAGGCGCACAATTACTGGCTTCCACCGATGTATGCGAGAATCAGGCCTTCTCTTATGGCAACGTGCTGGGCTTACAATTCCACCCGCAGGTGACCAAGCAGAATCTGGAGCAATGGTTTGATTATCACGACAGTGAGATTGCCAGCACCCCCGGCATCAGCCACAAAAAGCTGGAGCAGCAACGGCAGGTACTGGCCGACAAAACCGAGCGCTGTGCCCGCTGGTTCATCAAAGACTGGCTGAATAGCGTCGGGCTTTAACATCTTCTTTATTAACCATTAAGTAAGGTTTTACTGTTAGAGTTTTTCTATCAGAGGATTTCTTGATGCCGAAAGAACATGCAAAAATGGATGAAAATCGCCTGCGCCGCGATGAAGTGGACTTTATGTTCAGCATCGCCGCACTGCAGGGCGTGGCGCTTTCGGATGCCGTCAAACGTGAAATCGATAAATTCGCCCGCGGCACCAAAAGTGCCGACGATGTGATTGCCTGGCTTCATGCCTCAAAATCAAAACGGTAGGATGTAGAATATGGTAGAGCGCCCGCTACATGAACTCGATATCGCCCTCGCGATTATGCGCGGCAGGGATTTCCGCCGCGACTTCGACCCCACAACATTCAAGCAACACACAGCGCTGCAATATGGTCAGGCCTTCGATGATTTGCTGCGCAGCTGCCACTCTAAAATGTTTCAGGACATGTATAAGGACGATGTGACGCAGCGTCCGCACAACCGCATTGATGACCCGATGCGCCCCGGCAGTTTGGATGAGCCGTGGAAAAACCCCATGCTGCGGCATGAGATGAATTATCTGGCAAAAAAATTGTTCGATGGCGCACAGATGAAAGCGGGCATTGAAGAATTGCCGGAGATTTTGGCAGAGTCGTACATCCGCCTCAAAAAAATCCAGCCTTTTGCCTATGGCAACGGTATGACGCTCGGGTTGTTTTTCTCAGCGATAACGGAATTGGCGCATGACCGCCATATTTTCTTCGACACGCGCCGCCTCGGCATGGCAGACCATGAATTGATGGCAACGATTGATCAAAAAGTGCCTGACATCGCATCCATGTATAGCCGCGCCGATAATAAAGATAAGCACATTCAAGATGCCGTTCGCCCCGCGATGGATTTGCTGGTGCCTGTGTTTACGCAAGCACTGGATAGTAGCATTGTGCGCAATCCGCCGCGCAAGGAAATCGAAAAATGGCCACCCCTACCCGACAGCAGTATTGAAATTGGTGGCTTACGGTTTTTGATGCAGCAACGCGGCGGCGACCGTTATTTGATTACCGTGAATGGTGGCCTCGTGCCTTTGAACAAACCAGAACATGGCGGCCCAGATTTAGAACATCGCCTGAATCATCACATTGCGTCTGAAAACCTAATTGATACATTTCGTGTGCGACCAGCGGATGATGCATATTTGCCCATCGCGCGGCCCGAAGCTGGTAAAGCTGACGGTGTGTCGCTTGACAAAGGTGAGCCGCTCGCCTGCCTGAACGTAAATCCCCTCACAGGGCTCACGGGCCGTTATAATAAACGCCTCACGGATTTCTTAGACCGTGAAAAAGCAGGCCTGCTGGAAGCAGGCGTCATCACCAAAAACAGCCTTGGTTTTATTGACCTTGCCACACCGAAAGTGGCGGAGGCTTTGCGTGGCAGGCTGGTAGAAGGCGATTCGTTCCGTCAGGTGCTTGACACTGCCATTGAACATGCCAGCGGCATGATGCATATCGTGAATGCCGCCGTGGATAAAGCCTTTGAGGGGAAAACACCACCCGTTGCGGAAGGCAAGGCACCACAGTTTATTATGTCGCAAGGTGGCGCAGCCTCTGGCAAAAGCAAAGTGGAGTCGCACGCAAAAAACCTTTGCGGTAATAATTACGTCACCGCATCGCTGGATGCCGCGCGTGAAAATTTCCAGCTCTATGATGTGATGCTAAAAGCCGGCCATCATGCCGACGACTATGCAGTGCTGGCACCTGTTGCCACGCTGATTCGTGAAAACATTGCCCGCCGCGCCTATAATGAAGGGTTCAACCTGCTCTATGACGGCACGGGCATTCCTTATAGCGGCAAATACGACAAACTGATTGCCACCTATCACGATAAAAAATTCCCCGTGGCAGTTGCTGGTGGCCTCGTGGGTGGTGATGCTATTGGCACCGATGCGCCTACCGTGCGCTTCCAAACCTCTGTCGTTGGCGTGGATGCGATGCTGTACATCCCCGAAGACCGCAAAGGAGAATTCGGCGCCAGCACACCAGAGCGCAAGCAGATGCGCTTTAAAGCCACGGGCCGTACGCTGCCCGACAATGAAATGTATGAACGCCACGAGCAGGCGGCAAAGTCCTTCCTCGCAGCAGCGTTCGACAGCAAGGTGGATACGTTCAGGCTTTATGACAATGCCGGTGCGCCCAGCGAAGAGTCGCTCCTTGCGCAGCGTTTTGCAAAAATAGATGCAGCCACCAAAGATGCGCTGAACGAAGCGCAGCGTGAAGGCCGCCTAATGGATAAAGTGAAAGAGCTTGGCTGGATGCCGCCGCTAGTGGAAAGCCCGAAAGAGATGACTGAGAAAGGCATTTCGTTTGTGCTAAATAAGCAGGGTAAAGACGACTACACCGTGCTGATGGTGTATGACACGTCACGCTTTATTGACCTCGTGCGCAAATCGCATTTGAACGAACGTCCTGTGGGTTATGAAGCACTGCCTTATCTTGACGATGTGAGCAATTGGTTGGTACAGCATGGCGTGGGCGACACAAACGGGCGCGGCAGCAAGGCAGACCTGAAAAAGCCATTCAGCCATGCAGACAGCGTACGTGAGCGCGAAGGCACTGGCCCCGCTCCGCACCCAAGGCTGCATTAATTCAGTTCAGCCCAAGCAGGCTCGAAAGACTATCCTCAAAATGATTGAGGTACCACATCATGCCCGCCGAGAGCGTAATCATCATGATATAAAAACTGATGAGCAATTGCAGTGGCACCATGATAAAGAACACCTGCATATTCGGCATGAGGCGGCTCATCATGCCCGCGCCTAAGTACAGCAGCAAGCCAATCACAATTAGCGGCGCGCCGATTTTTACCGCCAGCAGAAAGCCTTCCGCCAGTAGATTCGCCGCGGTTTCTGCAAAATCACCCATCGGGGGCAAATGCGCCGGAATAAACACGTGGTAGCTGCTCACTAAACCTTGCAGCATCATGTGGTGCAGATCGGTGGTGAATAAAAGCGTGATGCCGAGAATCGTCATGAAGTTACCAATCACCGAACCTTGCGAGCCTTGTGTGCTATCGAACAAAATGGCCGAGGCAAGGCTCGACTGAAACGCAATAATCATACCGGCAATGTGCATCACACTCTGGATGATGCGTGCCAGTGCGCCAATGAAAATCCCTGCCAGCACTTCGCCGCCTATCAGCATAAAGGCCTGCATGATATCGCCCGGCGCTTCCGGTATCAGCGGTTGCACAATGGGCAGCACCAGCATGGAAACCGCGAGTGCCAGCAACAAGCGAACGCGCGGCTGCACATAAAATTCACCGAAACCCGGCAGCAACATAAGCGCGGCGCCGATGCGGGAAAACACAAAGAAATATTGGAAACTAAGTTCGGTAAGAAAGGACTCCAGCATACGCGCCGCTAGCCGATGCCGATAATCTGCTCATACAAGTGCTCGTTCAAAAGCTGCAACGTGCGGTACATGAACGGCAGGAATATGAGCAGCGCAAAAAACATCGCCACTATTTTTGGTACGAAAGTTAACGTGGCTTCCTGAATTTGCGTGAGCGCCTGAAACAGCGCGATGATTAAACCCACCACCAGCGCCACCATCATCACCGGCAGCGATATTTTGATTAGCACCCACAGCGCCTCTCGGGCGATATCCAGCGTTTCGGGGGTATCCATGTGCGGGGAGATTCCTTGCGGTTTAGAGCGCGTTAAATCGGCATTTTAATGATGTCCTGATAGGCATTCACCACGCGGTCGCGAATCGCGGTGATGGCCTTCAGGGTGAGCTCAGCGTTCGACACTGCCACGGCCAAATCATCAAGGCTGATTTGGTTCACCATCGCTTTGGTGCCCGCCACTTCAGCGCGGCGGGTGGAATTAATTGCATCGTTCACCACGGCACCCACCATGTCGGAAAAATCTGGCTTTGCGGGGCTGGATACTTTCTGCGTTAATTCAAGCGGCGAGGTATCAATCGGTCGGATGTTCGCCTGATGGTATGCATTCGATGCCGAAAGAATTTTTGTTGAGTCTACCATATGCTTACCTACCCCGTGTTATGCCCAGTTCCCTAACGCCTACCGCATCATGTCGATGGTGCGGGTAATCATGCCTTTGGTGGTTTCAATCACCGCCAGATTCGCCTCGTAGCTACGCTGCGCTTCTTTCATGTCCGCCGTTTCAACGAGCGTATCCACATTCGCTTTTTTCACATAGCCACTCGCATCTGCCGCCGGATGGCTTGGGTCAAGCTCCAGTTTGAAATCACCCGGGTCACGGTCTACCTTGCGAACCTTTACTACTTCCGCATCCAGCTCTTTGTCGAGTACGTTTTTAAAGCTGATGGTTTTGCGGCGATACGGGTCACCCCCCGGCGTGGTCGCCGTGGATTCCGCGTTCGCAATATTTTCTGCCACCACGCGCATACGAGTGCTTTGCGCCTGCATGCCGGAACCGGCGATAAACATGGAATCTTTTAAATCTGCCATACTTTCCTCCTAACCCGTGTTATTGCCGCGGGCCGATGGAGATGTTGAACATCTCCGTCATGCGGCGATACAGGCTTGTCGTCGTTTGGTAGTCGGTATTGTTCGACTGCATTTTCATCATCTGGTCTTCAAGCGTGACGTTATTCCCATTCGGCGCCACCTCGGTGATATCTTGCTGCTCGGCCACCTCAAACCGCGTTGCGCCACCGCTGGTGGGCTGCATATGCCCCGCCCGTGTCGCTGCCATCGGCAGCTTGTTTGCAGCATCGTGCGCCATTTCCTTAAAGTCGAGCTGCTTTAAATCTTTGGCTTTATATTTGGGCGTATTCGCGTTGGCGATATTCTGGGCAAGCACAGCCTGACGCTCTGACCCGTAGGCCATGCGCTGCTTCATCATGGAGAAGAGTTGGAGCTTGGAAAAATCCATCAGAATGTACCCCTTGCCCTCAATTATGCCCCACGGCAAAAGGGTTTGTACAGGGTTTTATCAAGCCTGCTTTAACACCCTGAAAATCAATTGTAATCTGCCACTGCAACCCCCAGCACACGGCCTTGGCCTTCCTGCTGAAGAATGACCGCCACGCGGTCGGGGCTCAAGGACCATTCTTTGGGCACGGAAATATCCTGCGCAACCCCGTCCCACTGCCCTGCTTTTTGCATGTGACGCACCACGTGATGCGTCATCAGCTTCTTGCCCTTGTTCTCGCCACGGGAAGGTGAGCTTTCTCGCTCTCTGTCAAAGCCCAGCACCCACACATCGGCCACCGGCGCACCTTTGCGATCTGGCAAGGTAATGGTCATTTTTTCTGCATCAACCACCAGCTTCACCGGCACATCCACCATCCCTTGTTTGGCCTGATTCATCAACCCCTCGATGCGCTTTTTATCGGCGCCGCTGGCATCGTCCAGCCCATCCACCACCACCTGCGGCGTGTAATTCGAGCGCTGTTTCCAACCCAGCTGATAGAGGGTTTGACGGTTGGTAAACAGCTCATCACCATACTCATCTTTCCAGCCAATACGGTCCCAATAGGTCACGTGGAAGGTCAGCGGCAACACATCCGGCCGTTGGGTCAACTCACCCATATAGGCCTCGGCAGGCGGGCAATAAGAACAGCCATCGGACGTAAAAAGCTCTATCACCACAGGGCGTGCAAACGCGCCAGAAGCCAGCATTAGAGCAGCACTCAGCGTTAGCAGCGCGACTGTTTTTTTCATTGCCATTATTAAAAACCCTTCCAGCTTAAATGCTGCGCTGCAGCATCGAATATGCCTTAAAACCTTATGAAATCAGCGGCTTAATTAATGCTTTCTTAAGATTTTTAGGGTATATTGAATCGTGGAGGTAATCAAGCGTGCTGGATATGGCTGCTGTACCTGTTGGCTCTGAAGAACACCCACGCAAGCACCTGCTTCTGCGTATCGTTTCTCTTGTTGCCCCACGCAACATCCTGAAATCTTTTCATGGCTTTGTTGGCTTATTCCATAACCCGGAACCGTTTTACCGCCTCTGCGCCAAACTGATTATCCGCGGGCTGTACCGTACCAAATTCGAAGGCTTTGAAACGCTGCCGGAAACCGGCGGCGCCATTCTCATCTGCAACCACGTTTCGTATGTGGATGGCATGGTGCTGAACGCCGCCAGCAAACGCAAAATCCGCTTCCTGATTGACGAAGATATTTATAATGTGCCTGCGGTAAATTACTTTATGAAGCTCGACAGGGCCATCCCGATTGCACCCAACCGCGAAGCCGTTGCAAAGGCGCTGGACGAAGTGGCCGCAGGGCTTGCCGCAGGTGACTTTATCTGCATCTTCCCTGAAGGCCAGCTCACCTACACAGGGAACATGACACGCTTCAAATTCGGTATCGAATGGATTGTAAAACGCTCACCGGTACCGGTCTATCCCATCGCCCTTAAAGGCCTGTGGGGGAGTGTACTCAGCCGCAAATATCGCCACTCACGCTTTAAAATGTTCCCACGCAGCTTCCGGCGTAAAGTGTGGGCAAAGGTGGGCGAAGTGATTCCGGCGGAAAAAGTAAAGGTCAGCAACTTGCAGCGCGTGGTGATGGATTTGAAAAACTCCATCCAAATGCCCGGTGCGTAAAACCCTCGGTTAGATTTTCGTTCCTTTTGAATCTACAAAACGGCGCACTTTGCGTGCCACCTCTTCCAGCGGAAAATCAGAGTGGCCAATGCCTTCAAAGAAATGCGCCTTATGTGGCGCCTTCACTTTTTCAATCAGCGCGCGCGAGTGCGCAAGCGGAATTGTTCTATCCTCATAGCCATGCAAAAATAACAATGGCATCGCCAGCCCACCGATTTTACTGATGCTGTCGAACCGGTCTTTCATCAATAGTTTTACCGGCACATACGGATAAATTTCCTGCCCGCGATTAGCGGTGGAGGTATAGGGCGCTTCGAGCACCACGGCTTTCAGACGTGGAAATTCCGTAGCCATTTGCACGGCCACGCCCGTGCCAAGCGACTCACCATACAGCACTATCTGTTCCTGCTTTACGCCCTGTTCATTTAAGTACCGAATGGCCGCACGCGCATCTTCATAAATGCCAGCCTCCGTTGGCATGCCTTCACTGCCGCCAAAACCGCGATAGCTTAACGCCAGCATACCAAAATTTTCTGCCATCAACGTGCGGAGCTTACCGGGACGCGAGCCTAAACGGCCTGCATTGCCGTGGTAATAGATAATGGTGGGTTGGCCTTCTGGCGCTTTGGCATACCACGCGGCAAGCTGCACATTATCTGCCGCCTTGAACACAACATTGCGCATAGGCAGGTTAAATTCTTTCGGTGACTCTTGCCGTTTTTCAGGCGCGTACATCAGCTGGCGCTGGAAACCATACATGCCGCCCATAAGCCCCACATAGCCAAGACTAACCCAGAGTACAATCTGCATCACACACCGTTTCATCACTACCGCGCTTCGTCTTCCTGCTGCTGCTTGTCAAACAGATGCATCATTTCTTTGATCACGTCTGCTGTTGACCACGTCACATGGCCCGCACCTTCCAACTCACGGTACGTCGTATGTAATCCCAGTGCCTTTGCTTTATCGCGTAGGCGTTCGCCATGTGCTTTCGGGGTGGCTTCGTCTTTTTCCGGATGGGCAATATACACCCATGTTTTTTTGCTGATATTGGCAAGACGCGCCATGCTATCAAGCGGATGACGCAGGCGGGCACGAAGCCATGTCAGCGGCATATCGGGGTGGTCGTCCTGCGCACGCTCCGCCATGGATGAAAACGTGGCTACCATACCCACCATGGCGGGGGCTTGCTTGCGCACTGTCATCTGTTCTGCTGCCATCAGCGCCACCGCGCCACCAAGTGATTCACCCAGTACAATCGTGCGGCGCGGCGGTACGCGCATTTTATCGCGCACAAAATCCAGCACTGCCTCAATGTCTTTTTTAAAGGCTTTTTCTGAAGGCGTACCGCTGGAAAGGCCATAGCCGCGGAGCGATACCGCCAGCACGCCCGCGCCTTTAGCTACCGCATCTTTTAAAAGCCCCAGGCGGTAATCGCGCGGGTATGGCGGCTCATTTGGGTCAAGCGGTCCGCCCACATCCTGCCAGTGGCCACGATTGCCATGAAACAGAATAAACAGCGGTTGTTTTTCGCTTAACGGCTCTTCACACTCCACCACAATTTCCTGTTTGTCCGGCGTTTTAATGCGCCACAGCGCCAAACCTTCAAGCCCGTGAATGATGGAAAGAATGCCCGGTTCGCGCACTTCTTTATCGCGCGGCTTGAATATTAATTTATCCTGACACAGGGTGAGGTAAATAATTTTCAACCACGCGGGTGCGCTGCTACTTTGCTTTTTTTCGACCACGGCTTGCTCGCTTTTTGGGTGAAGGTTTTTTGGACAAGGCTTTTAAGAGTTCTCTTTTTTCAGTGTCCCTGCTGGCCATAAGGAAATACCAGCTGCGCCGGTTGCCGCGTAACCGGCTAATCACGCGGTAGCCGCGCGCTACCTCGAAATGATAATTAAATTCTGCGCCGAAAATATACACTACCGAGCTCGCCCAGAAAAAGAGCAGCGCGACGATAATCCCTTCCAAACTGCCATACACGAAACTGAGCTGCTGGAAACGCTCAAGATAATAGCTGAGGCCTGCCGCTGCCAAAAGCCACCCGAACAACACCATGATGGTGCCGGGAATGACCGAGTGCCAACGCTGGCGAATGTTCGGCAGCACGTAATAGCTTGCACCCACCGCGCACCCCAGCACAAACACGCTGAGCCCTAGGCGAACATACGTCCATACGGGCGTTAAAAATTCCTGCAGATGAAAAATCTTTTCTAATTCACGCCACACCAGTGGTGCAAAAATCAGGAAGAACATGGCGATAAAAATCGTCAGCGTGATACCGAGAAATTGTACAATCGCCATCAGCCTGCGCCACACATAGGCCGGCGGCGTGGAAACGCGGTAGGCGCGGTTCAGCACGGTGCGGGCACCTTCCACAGCGGAAGAAGCCGTCCAGATGGTGGCAAATACGGCAATGGTAAATAAGCCCGGCGGCGGGCCGGAAATAATTTCTTCGATGCGCGGCATCAGTGCGCCGATAAAATGCGAGGGAAGATAGTCAAGCAGCAGGCCAATCAGTTGCCGTCCGGCCTCCATCTCACCACCGAAACCCGCGAGCGCCACAAAGAAAACCAAGAATGGAAAGAGCGACAGTAGCCCCAGATACGCCAAGTAGCCCGCATGTTCGATGCCATCATGGTGGATGGTATCGCTCGCGGCCTTCGAAAGGCTACCGAAAAACTTTTGGCGCGAAATCACAAACACTCTCTCCTTGCGGTGCGAGTGTAGCACACACATAAAAATGTGGCTAGTGAATCAGATGGTTAGCGGTTTGTTTTTTCAGCGACCACCACGATGCGGCGGCTCGTGCGAGGCCGGAGGCGTTTCAACCTTGGAGGCGTATGGTTTTTCCGGTTCGGATTTTTTAAACGCGCTGCTCCACAAACCGGCAAGCGCTCCGCCCGCAATCACCGCGCCCGCCACCAGCGGCAGGCAGCCGCTTACCCAACTACTGCCGTGTTCTTTCGCCGGATGCTGAATGGTTTTCACCGTGGCTTTTTCGCGCTCTGCGTTGGCGGCAAATGCTTTTTCATTCGGTGTGCCGAATTCAATTTCAAGGCAGTGCTTCATACCTTCATTAAATACTTCGCTGCGCGTGGCGAGCGCATGGCTTTCCTGCATACGCAGTGCACGTTCGCCCATAATGTCGTGGGACTGTCGCAATGTGGTTTTATTGCCGTACCCCGGCTCAATCACCAGCGTAGGCACTGCCTGCGCTGCGCCTAAATGCCGTTTGAATTCTGCCACCGCCTCCGCGTTAAACGGATGCTTTTCTGGAAACACCAGCGCGCCATCCACCAGCTTTATCTGCGAAAAAAAATGTTCCAATTGCTGCGCCAGCCGCCCGGTTTTTTGCGGGTTCGAGCGCAGATGACTTTCTTCTTCGGGCTTCACCACACCCAGCCATTTTCCGTGCGTGGCCGCTGCTTCTTTCAAATAACCCGTAGGCGGAATCAGCGTGCCATCCTCTTTCACTACACTCGCGGTTAGCACATGCACTAACGTACAAGGCCGCTCGTAATCATGACGCACGAACAGACGTTGTGCGGGCACGGCTTTCATCATGTGCTCCGCTTTATATTCGGCATCAAGGCTTGTATCGAGGCCATACACCGCACCTGCCAGCATGTTTGAAATATTCATCGCAAGGTGATTGCGCTCCGGCTCGGCCACCAACGCAAGTTGCACCCGTGCTTCCTCGCCGCTGCCACGCAGCGCAAGCTGGTCGGTGCGCGAGGGCCCGAGCGAACTATCGTTCAAATGCGGTGAATTGATATTCCCCTCCGGTAACGGCACACCTGCCGCATAAATGGAAGGATGGCTATCATGCGTGGCACGCAGCATGCCTTCCAGCAACAACTTGCCTGTGGTGGCAAATTCCGGGTGGAATGGGTCGAGCAAATTCTTGCCCTCTTTCCAATAACTCATGTTCAGGTGCACACCGGGCGGGCGCTCATTTTTAAAACCGCTTTCCAGCCCATAGGTGTAGGCCAGCTCTTCGAGCGTGGCCATGAATGCGGCGTGATTGTTGACAGCACTTTGCGGGTCAGTGGGCTTCAGACGCACCTCGAGCACGTCTTTATTGTCGTAATAATTTTTTGGTTCCTGCGGCTCCAGCATACCGCGCGTGGTTTCGTTCAAATGCAGCAAGTCATACATCATCACTTCGCGTGCATTCGTTAGCTGCGCGGCAGCATCGGGGTCAGTAAGGCGGATTTTCTCGCGCACTTCTTCCCAGTGTTTGTTTTTTTCGGGCGGAAAGCGCGGGTCAACCATCATGTCCGCTGGCTTCGGCATTTCGGGAACAATAAATTCCACCTCAAGCCCCACGCGTACTTCATCCACGCCCAGCGCACGCAGCTGCCCCATCTGCCGCGTGATTTCATCCGGCAGTTCGGCATCCAGCATCCATGAGAACGCACCCAGTGGTTTCATACCCCTCCCTTCAAACCAAATTCCATTATAACTTACAAATACTTAACAACCAGTTAACGCCGAAACCCGCAGCCAGCCAATAACCCCAGCCAAATGGGGGTAGAACTGGCGAAAGAATGTGCTAATCTGCCCCCTCGGGAACGACCTGACTTACATAAGGATTACAACACATGACGACCGCCGCGAAAAAAGCGAAGCCTGCCGTGTTCACCATCACCACTGGCGCGCTGCCTGCCAGCAAAAAAATATTCGTGGCGAGCCCGAATTTCGCCGACGTAAAAGTCGCGATGCGTGAAGTGTCCCTCGCGCCGGAAGCGAACGAACCAAGCGTGCGCATCTATGATACGTCCGGCCCTTATTCCGACCCCGCCGCGCAGATTGATATTAGAAAAGGCCTGCCGAAACTGCGCGCGAAATGGATTGAAGCGCGCGGTGATGTGGAGCGTTACATTGGCCGCGAAGTGCGCCCAGAAGATAATGGTTTTTTGACTGCGAAGCGGAAAGCCCCCGCCTCCGCCCTGCCCGAGCTTGAACCTGCAGGCACATCAAACGAACACCTCACCGAAGAATTCCCACTGGTGAATAAAACACCACTGCGCGCGAAGGGCAAAAAAGCAGTGACGCAATTGGCCTATGCCCGCGCTGGCATCATCACGCCTGAAATGGAATATATCGCCATCCGCGAAAATATGGGACTCGAGAAGCTGAAGAAAAATTCCAAGGGTGGCAACCCGATGGGCGCGAAAATCCCCGACCATATCACGGCGGAATTCGTGCGCGCGGAAATCGCCGCAGGCCGCGCCATTATCCCTTCTAACATCAACCACCCGGAATCCGAGCCGATGATTATCGGGCGCAACTTCCTTGTGAAAATCAACGCCAACATCGGCAACAGCGCGATTAGTTCCTCGATTGAAGAAGAGGTCGATAAAATGGTGTGGTCCACCCGTTGGGGCGGCGACACGATTATGGATTTATCCACCGGCCGCAACATTCACAACACACGCGAATGGATTATCCGTAACTCGCCGGTGCCGGTGGGCACGGTGCCGATTTATCAGGCGCTCGAGAAAGTCGGCGGCATCGCCGAAGACCTTAACTGGGAAGTGTTCCGCGACACGCTCATCGAGCAAGCCGAACAAGGCGTGGATTACTTCACCATTCACGCGGGTGTGCGCCTGCCGTTTATTCACCTCACGGCAAACCGCACCACGGGCATCGTGAGCCGCGGCGGCTCCATCCACGCCAAATGGTGCATCGCGCACCATAAGGAAAACTTCGCCTACACGCATTTTGAAGAAATCTGCGAAATCATGAAAGCGTATGACGTAAGCTTCAGCTTGGGCGATGGCTTGCGCCCCGGCTCCATCGCCGATGCGAATGACGAAGCGCAGTTTGCCGAACTGAAAACATTGGGCGAGCTGACGCAGGTGGCGTGGAAGCATGATTGCCAAGTGATGATTGAAGGCCCCGGCCACGTGCCGATGCACTTAATTAAAGAGAACATGGATAAGCAATTGGCCGAATGCCATGAAGCACCGTTTTACACGCTGGGGCCGCTCACGACTGACATCGCGCCGGGTTACGACCACATCACCAGCGGCATCGGTGCCGCCATGATTGGCTGGTTCGGCACGGCCATGCTGTGTTACGTCACCCCGAAGGAACATCTCGGTTTGCCGGATAGGGACGATGTGAAAGTGGGTGTGATCACCTATAAAATTGCGGCACACGCAGCTGATTTAGCGAAAGGCCACCCCGGCGCGCAGATGCGTGACGATGCGCTTTCCAGAGCGCGGTTTGAGTTCCGCTGGCGCGACCAGTTTAACCTGAGCCTCGACCCTGAAACGGCAGAGAAGTTTCACGACCAAACATTGCCCGCCGAAGGCGCGAAAGTCGCGCATTTTTGCAGCATGTGCGGCCCCAAATTCTGCTCGATGAAAATCACGCAGGACGTGCGCGAATACGCCGCAAAAAAAGAAGAAGCAGAAAAAGGGATGGCTGAAATGAGCGAGAAATTTAAAGAAGCAGGCGCAGAGATTTATCAGAAGGTTTCTAATTAGATTATGTTGTAGGTTCAAAACGTGGGCAATGAAGAAACTTATTATCACTATACATCGTGTGAAAATTTTAAAAATATACTAAGCTCGGGAGAGCTTTGGCTTAGTTCATACGAAAACCTTAAGAACAATGAGTGTATAATTGAGTGCATTAAAACAATAGAAAACTTTCTAAGAAAAAACCCTACACTCGAAGCACAGTCTAATCTCTACGCCGATCAAATTATCAAACCCAATAATTTTTTTATTGCCTCTTTCTGCTTACGACCAAATAACCGGTTTTTGTGGTCCTCACGATACGGTAATTTTGGCAAAGGTGTTGCGATAGGATTCAGTGGCAACGATCTTTATAACAACTTTGGCAACAGTAAATCCAAAACGCCCTCTATCTTGGGATGGAACGTTGAATACGATAATAATTTTGAAGAAAAATGCCTACGCAAGCTCAGACAGCTAAAAAAAACTACGCCTTCTCAAATTCTAGGTTCAATTCTTGGAAACCCATATACACCAAAAATAAATAAGAAATTTGAGCACAATAAATCCTTAATAATTGATTTGTGGATTAGTGCCCAAAAACAAAAAGAAACCTCTTATTCAAAAGAGGAAGAATTTAGGATTATTAATTATCCTCAAAAATTTGGCGGACCTAATGCAGATTTGAGCTATATAGATTCTAATAAAAAGGCCGTCCTCCCTATGCGCCTTAATAACACAAACCACCTGAGAGTGAATGAAATCATAGTCACAAATGAATGTGAACTTTCGTCCGCAGAGTTGCGGAAATTAGTGAATGATTATGACCAAAAAATAAAAATTTCTTATTTAAATCAACAGTTAACGCCTCGTTAACCATTCCCGCCCTATAATAGGGGGTTGCCTGTAAAGGAATGGAAACAGATGAGCTTTATACCCGATGAGCTACAGGAATTACGCCGCGAGCTGACGCTGGAGCGCCAGCATGGGGAATCGCGCGCCGAAATGTGGGAGCAATATTTTAACGATGTCTCCCCCACTGATTTTTATGAAACCCTTTCTAAAAACCTGCCCGGCGATTTAAAGCTGCGCCTGGAGCATGGTGAAGGCAGCGGCGAGGTGTATCTGCATTTCAGCCTGCGTGACGACTTGCGGCGTGAATCCTCCGAGTTTGCCGAAGGCCGCCTGCTGTTCGGCATGAATGAATATCCACCCACGGTGGAGCTTGAAAGTTTCGAAATTGAAAATGGCAGCCGCCGCGGCAAGGGCGTGGCCAAACAATTTCTCGCCAACCTGATGGACGTGATGGAAATGGATGGTGTGAACGTTAGCGCCATTACACTCGAGGCCACCAATGTGGGTGGCTATGCTTGGGCACGATTCGGCTTCGTGCCGCGGGACGATGAGTGGCCCCATTTGAAGAACAAACTACTTTCAGGGCTGGAGGGATTAAAAGATGAGTTGGCCGAGAGCGTGTATCAAAGCGCCCGCACCGTGATTGAGCAGGCAGAACCGGAAGACCTTGCCGTTATCGCCAAAATGGGCGGCGCACTGAAAAGCACCGACCCCGACCTCGACACCATGACGCTCGGCCAGCGCCTGCTGGTGGGCACGCGCTGGAAAGGGATGATGGATTCTGAAAACGAACTTTCCACGATGCGCTTTGATACCTATACAGACCGCGCCGCCACGCGCACCTTAGAACATGCAAGGAGCAGCCGATGAACGAGAGCACAGTAAAGCCGCGGGTGGGGGCCGCCACACAACTGGCGCAAGACATAACGCGCAGTGAGAAGCTGAAGCCAAAACACTATCAGGAAGACGCCAAAGCCACCTATGCCCGCGGGCGCGACATGGGGCTTTCCAATGCTGAAATCGAAGAGCTGTTCGGCATTCGCCCGCCAACGGAAAATAAATCGGAAACCTAGCTGCAATAAGCGCTTTAAAGCGCGAGCAAGAAACGCTATAACGGTGGCATCTAATCATCCGTTACAGGGAGTTTTTCATGCAGCTTTTCTACACCAAGCGTTCGCCGTTCGCGCGCAAAGTTATTGTCGCCCTTAAAGAAAAAGGCCTTGAGAAACAGGTGCAGCTCGCGCTGGTGGATTTGAAAGACAAACCCGCCGCGCTGCTCGCCACGAATCCCTTGGGCAAAATCCCCGCGCTGAAACTGGCGGATGGCAGCGGCCTGGTGGATTCACCCGTGATTTGCGACTATGTCGACAGCCTCGATAAAACCCTGCGCCTTATTCCCAAAAGCGGCCCGAAGCGTTTCAAAGTGCTGCATGTGGAAGCGCTGGCGGACGGCATGTGCGAAGCCGCGATTGCAGTATTTTATCAGCGCGACGGCGGCAACCCCGACCAAGCCGTGATTGACAAAAACATCGCCGCGCTGCACCGCGCGTTTGAATCGCTGCAGAAAGAGCATATTAAAACCATCCGCGCCAAGCGCATCACGCTTGCGCCGATTGCGGTGGCAAGTGCGCTGGGTTACATCAACTTCCGCTTGCCGGAACTCGCGTGGGAAAAGAAATATAAAAAGCTTGCGCGTTGGTACACCACGTTCTCCGAACGCCCGTCGATGCAATCTACCGTCCCCACCATGTAGGAGAAAAAAATGCCGCACCGTATCATCATCGCCAAGGCTACGGAATTCAGCCGCGACTTTGAAGTGAACCCGAAACTCGCCGAGGGCGTGGATAAAAAAACGCTGCTCAAAAAAACCATCGATTTCCTGCGCGAAGAAGTGCGCGAAACTGATGAGGCAATTGAAGCGAACGACCTGCCGGAAATGGTGGATGGTTTCGGCGACGTGGCATTCATTGCCTTAAACGGCATTTACAAAACCTGCCGCCTGCATGGCTATTCGCATGAAGATGCTGAAGAGGCGGTTTCAGAAGTGATGCACCGCATTTGCAGCGCTAACCTCGGCAAAAAACAGGCCGACGGCACCATTAAATATGTGAACGGTAAAGTGGTAAAACCCGAAGGCTGGAAAGCGCCGGAATATCACGACATGTTTGACGCTGCCGAGGTGTAATGCCTTCCATCGCCTTTATCACTGAACCAAACCCCTCGCGCATCGATGCGGCGGAAACGGCCATCTTGCGTGAGCTCGAAAAGCAAGGCGCGACCACCACGCTGCTGCCGTGGGATGCACCCGCTTCGGTGCTGAAGAAGCATGACCTGCTGGTGGCAAAAACGGCCTACAACTATTACCGCTACATCAGCGAATTCCGCGACTTTTTAGAGCGCGTGGAAAACACGGGGCTCACTATGCAAAACCCGCCGGAAACCATTCTGTGGAACTTAGAAAAAACTTACTTGCAGGAGCTGGAGTCCAAAGGCTTTTCCCCCGCCCCCACCATGTGGATTCCGCGCGGCAAGGCACCAAATTTGGCGAAGGAAATGCGTACACGTGGCTGGGAAAAAGTGGTGCTGAAACCCACCATCTCCGCTGGCTCATTCAACACATGGGTCACCACGCCCGATGATGTGCTCGATATCGCGGATGATTTTGAGGAAGCCCTTAAAACACAAAGTTACATGATGCAGCGCTTTTTGCCAGAGGCCATCAGCGTGGGTGAATGGTCGCTGGTGTTTATCAATGGCGACATCAGCCACACGATTTTAAAAACGCCGAAGAAAGGTGATTTCCGCGTGCAGAAGCAATATGGCGGCAATTACCGCAAGCTGGAAGCGCCGGATTTTGTGCGCAATATCGCAAAAAAAATTATCACGAGCCTACCAACTGTTCCGCTCTATGGCCGCGTGGACGGCATCGTGAGCCGTGACCAGTTTTTCCTGATGGAACTGGAGCTCATTGAGCCAGATTTATATTTCAACATCTGCCCCGAGGCGCTGCCGCGTTTTGCCGACGCGCTGCTGGCGGCAGCCTAAAAAGCCTGTTGCTTTTTAGGGGTGCTGCTCTCATATTAAAGCCTTCTTTCGCGCGGGTGTAGTTCAATGGTAGAATGAAAGCTTCCCAAGCTTTAGGCGAGGGTTCGATTCCCTTCACCCGCTCCATTTTTAGAGGTTATTTGTGCGTTTATTTTTACTTTTTTTTCTCCTGCTTTTCTCTTTCCCCTCCCACGCTGAAAAAGGCCCGCTCTTCGACGACAAAGGTTTGCCGCTCGACTATATCGTTGCCTATGTGGTGGAATCTGCCCCTAATAAAGACTATGAGTTCTTGCGCAAGAAAGCTGAGGGTGTGGCCGCAAAAACAGGCCTGAAATTTGAAACACTCGACCGCGTGTATGACGCTGAAAAAGGCATGATTTACCCAAAGAATTATGAGCATGATGAGGCCTATGCTGGCGGTTACCTGCCACGGCGCGATGTCGATAATACTCCTTCGCGCATCAGCATTGAGATGCGCCAGTTTTACCACGGCGATAAAAAGGAAAAAGACCCACTGAACATGATGCTGGTGTTTGGTATTTTCTCTTCCAAGAAAGAAGCGGTAGAACTTGCCTCAACATTAGAGCCGCACGTGGCCACCGTGCATGTGCATAAAGTAGACCAGTTCTATATGGGTTGCATGCATTAACGATGCCGCGCACACCGCTTGATACGCTTATTAATCTTGGCCCCAGCATGGTGCGGCACTTGCATGAAGTGGGGATTGAAAGCGCCGAAGAATTAAAAAAGGTCGGATATCTTGATGCCTATTTGCGCATCCGTTTTTTGAACCCACGCGTAATGAACCGCATGGCGCTCTACGCGCTGTACGGCGCACTCACCAACCAAAATTGCATGATGCTACCGAAAACCATCAAGGATAAACTAAATCGTGAATTAGAGCGGGCGAAAAAGCCTTAGTCTAAGTTCCACCCGCCACCACCGGTAAGCGGACGATTATCCATTTTCTGCTTATCCTTACCGAGATGGATGTTTACTTCAGCCACATATTCTTTTGCGCTCTGGTGGCGGCCGTGGCGAATTTCTGCCATGTCGTAAACAAGGCGCACAGCGCTCCGCATCAGGTAATAGGCCTCTTCCGTATTTTTTGTCTCCGCACCCACCATCTGGCCGGTGAATTTACCGCTACCCACGATGTCGGTAGACTTTACCTCGCGCAGGTCGGGTAATTTAAATCCCATGAGCGCCGTTTGCGTGGCACGCAGCGCCACATCGGCGGCGTAAAACTCCGGATCGCTACGCATCATGTGCGTGCGCTGCTTGGCACGTGTTTGCAAATCATCCAGCATTTGTGGTAGCGGGATGATAAGCTCATCTGAAATTTTAAACACTGCCGAGGCCAGTGCCGGATTATCTGCCACCACCTGTTTTGCCGCCTCTGCCACGCGGTCAATTTCATCCCACGCTTTGGATGCCTTATGAAAACGGTTGCGATGGAAAATGCCTTCCAGAGCTTGCCGCGCTTCGGGCCGCACACCGTTTAAAATATGCACCCCTTCGGTGAGCATTTCGCCAATGGCACCGTCTTTATCGCGGCTACCATCCTCGCGGCGTATGTTCCTAAAGCCTTCGCCTGCGTAGGTAAAGGCTTCTGAAAAGACAGCCACCGCTTCCTTCATCAGTGCGGTCATTTCATCATCTGCGTGGGGCTTGCCTTCTTTGATACGGCGTTCGAAATATTTTTCCGCCATGTTGAAGCTGCGCTTTTGCAGTGCAATGGCGATATCACCGCTAATCGTATCCAACACATCGGGCGGCGCATGTGATTCCTGCGCGGCGACCAGAACCGCTTTTAATTCTTCCGCACGCGATGCTTTGATTTCGCTGCCGCGCGCCACGTGCGTTTTAAAACGCAGTTCCAAACTTTTTAGTAATTTCAGATGCGCGCCTAAATCATCCGGCGCGGGCAGGTCATAATAGCGAATCCAGTTAAGCCCAAGCGCAGCATCGGGCAATCCCTTCTCGTTTGTTTTGGGAATACCGATGTAAGGATGCCCGTCTCTTTCTTCAAGCGGGCGGCCATATTTGGTTTTCGTTTCGTCCATACTGCTTGAGTATAGGGCAAAAAGTTTAATAAAGCGCTAACCCCATTAGCTTTTGTTTTTCTTAGCTTTTTTCTTCTTTTTTGGCAATGGTTTATCTTTTTCAGACACGCCGCATGGCACCAGCTTCCATTCGGTTAGCCACATTTCACCGCGCGCTTTTTCCTTATCGCTGATTTTTTCTTTGATGGCATTCAGCGCATCTTCGGAGCCAAAATTCCTCCGGCGCTCCGCCAACACATACCACATATACGCGCGGGCCAAGTCCTGCCCCACTTCTACTTTCAATTCACTGGTGCCCTCATACACTTGCGCCACTTCCATCTGCGCTTTGCCATAACCGCCGCGTGCCGCCTTGCAATACCACTCGAGTGCTTTTTCGTGGTCTACCTTACCCTCATACATATGCTTACGATACGATTGTGCAAGGTCGTACATGGCGTAAACATCGCCACTTGCTGCATATTTTTCCAGCCGGTCGCGCTTGCCCACTGAATCATACCCCATCAACGCCACCATCGGCACCGAGGTGTAAGGCATGCAGGCCGCAACGCCTGCGAGCAATAAAATACAAAAAGCAAAACGAAAACCTCGCATATGTTACCTCCGGCGGGGACGGGTGTTGGCAGGTTGCGGAGCCGCAAAATTTTTGGCCGCGGATTTTTTTGCGGCTGCTTCTTGTTCCGCAACCCACTCAGGATTCCACGGACCCTGCGGCGACTCCAGCAGCACGCAGCGCGTTTCGCGCCAATGCGGAATCATTGCCTTAGCACGTTCGAGATTTTCCGGCACCATGGATTGCTCAAGGTAACGCTTCACCATTCCGGCTTCGGCATTGCCCGCAGCTTCCGCAACGGAATACCACATGTAGGCCTTAAGGTCGTTCTTCGGAATGGTATTGCCAATCATGCGGTAAGAGTTTTCATACAGCTTGCCGAGCGCCAGCTGTGCGCCCGAGTGCCCTTTTTTGGCGGCCTGACACCAATAACTCATCGCCTTTTCCGTATCAAACTGCCCACCACCCTTGGGGCCGCAGCACCATGCCTCGCCCATTTCGTAGAGCGCCTGCGCATCGCCCTGCTCGACCAATTGTTTTTTGGTGCTCTTGGTATATTCGCTGAAGAACGGATGATACCAGTTCATCAAGCAGCCACTAAGGCTTACGCTCATCAGCGCAATAAGGAAAACGCGCATCATTCTTTTCTCTCCCACGGGCGCACCATCACGTCAGAGCCTGGCATATAGCCCGTACCGCACGGCACATCGCGCCAGCTTTCCAGCATGCTTTCGGCGAGGCTGACCTGCTCCAGCGTCATATGATTGGCGGCTAAATCCAGCTTCCGGTTTTGCGCAATCGGAAATTTGCCTTCGGTGTTTGCCAGCGTGTACCACATATAGGAGCGCTCAAAATTTTGCTCGGGGTACTTTCCAGCAGCAGGGCGGCGGCGATACGTCACCGTGTCCCACCCCAGCATGGTGTAGGCATGCTCATACATCTGCCCCAGTTCAAACTGCGCTGCACGATGGCCGCGCTTTGCCGCCTGACAGAACCAGTTTAAGGCTTTTTCGTTATTATAGTTACGGCCCTCGCCGCAGCAATAATCCTGTGCGAGGCGATATTGCGCTTCGGCACTGCCGCCTTCCGCCAGCTCTTTCAGCTTGATGCGTTCGGGCGTATTTTCATACACGGGGTAAAGGAATTCATCGGGCGCAAACAGCGAGCAGGCTGCAAGCAAACCAAGTGTGAGGGTAGGCAGTAGCGCCTTACTCGCCTGCCGCAGGCGCTGCTGCAGCGGCTTTTTCAGCATCGCCCGCTTCTGCTGCATGTTCGGTTTTTTCGCCTTCACTATCACCTACTTCAATTTCGCACGGTATCTGTGGGTAGAAGGGTATCATACTTTCAGCCTCGCGCAACTTAGCACCGGAAAGATTTTTCTTCACTTCCTGCCATTTGGCTTTGGCATCGGGGTGTCCGTTCTTGTCGGCAATCTTCAGCCATGCATAGGCCAGCACGTCGTCATTCAGTTGCGGGAAAGCCTGTAATGCTTCCAGCGGCATGGTCACGCTGCGGTCAGAGCGGTAAATTTCGCCCACCATGAACTGTGAGTCCTTATGGTTTTTACGCGCGGCATCGCAATACCACCACGTGGCACGCTGCACGTTATGTTCTTCTTCTGAATCGCAGCAAAAGCTGCGGGCAATTTTATATTGTGCATCCGTATCGCCCGCGCGCGCCTGCTCCATATAGGCTTCGCGCACTGCCTCCGGCGTCTGTTCTTCGTCAGCAGCATAGACTGGCGTTGCACTTACAAGTGCCGCACTCACCACGATGGTGGCGATAAAAGAATATTTCATTGCTTCTTTCCTTTCACCGGACTCAGCGATTCTGCTGCTGTTTTAGGCTCCACTTTACGATATTGCTGCATGTTGATACCGCAGGCAATTTTTGGGAATGCTTTAATCAGCATTTCAGCATCCTGCCGCTGGCCTTCTGTTTGTTTTTGCTTCAGGCTCGCCGCCAGCCCTTTAGACTCCACATGCCCGTAAGAGGCAGCGTACGTGTAGTACACATAGGCGAGCACATCGTCTTTCGGCAGCAGGAAACCCTTATAATTCGGTGCGTTCTCATAGAGATTGCCAATTTCGTAGAGCGCATCACGCTGGCGTGCCTTGGCGGACTTACAGAACCATTCCATCGCCGTGTGATTGTCATAGAGCGGACGTTCGCCGCAGCAGAAAGTTTTGCCATAAAAATACTGCGCCTCGGGGTCACCCGCCTCAGCTTTTTCACGCCACACCGCCATAGGGCCAATGCGGCGAATACCCTCTTTCGTCCAATCAACGGTTTTAAACAGCATGTCCACACAGGCGGACAGCAACAGCGTTGCCACCAGCACCACCGCGATTGTTTTTATGGATGGTGCTTGCATATGTTTACGCCGCCTTGCTGGATTGAAGGCGCTTATCCATCGCCTTGATGATAGCTGCACCCATTTCAGTGGTGCCAACTTTTGTCGCGCCTTCCTGCATAATGTCGCCGGTGCGGATGCCGCTTTTCAGCACGTCTTTAATCGCATCTTCCACCAGCTTGGCTTCGACATCCATGTTGAAGGAGTAACGTAGCATCATGCCAAGGCTGAGGATTGTCGCAATCGGGTTGGCGAGGTTTTTGCCAGCAATATCCGGCGCGCTGCCATGCACAGGTTCATAAAGCGCGGGCTGCTTGCCGTCTTTGCCCTTAGCGCCCAGCGAAGCTGAAGGCAACATGCCGAGCGAACCGGTGAGCATCGAGGCACAATCGGACAGAATATCGCCGAAAATATTGCCCGTGACCATCACGTCGAACTGGCGCGGATTACGCACGAGCTGCATAGCAGCGTTATCGACATACATGTGCGACAGTTCAATATCCTTATATTCCGTGTCGCGGATTTTTTGCACTTCTTCGCGCCACATCTCTGTCGTTTCAAGTACGTTGGCTTTATCCACCGAGCAGACTTTTTTATTACGCTTCTTGGCGAGGTCAAGCGCCACGCGTGCAATGCGCTGCACTTCCGGCGAGGTGTATACCATGGTGTTCACACCACGGCGCGTGCCATCCGGCAGCGTTTCCACGCCGCGAGGCTCACCAAAATATAAGTCGCCCGTCAGTTCGCGCACAATCATGATGTCGAGGCCTTTAACCACTTCCGGCTTCAGCGTAGAGGCTTCCACCAGTTCATCAAACACCAGCGCGGGGCGCAGGTTAGCGAACAGGCCGAGTTCTTTGCGGATGCCGAGCAGGCCGCGCTCCGGGCGCACGCTGTAATCAAGTTTTTCCCACTTAGGGCCGCCGACAGCACCGAGCAAAATTGCATCGGCTTTTTTCGCAGCTTCAAGGGTTTCTTTCGGAAACGGTGTGCCCGTGGCGTCATACGCGCAACCACCCAGCAGCGCATGGCTCAGCACAAAATCGGTTTTCTTTTTATCGTTCAGCCAGAGGAGAACTTTTTCTGCTTCGCGGCACACTTCGGTGCCGATGCCGTCCCCGGCGAGAATCAAAATCTGCTTGGTCATTTACACATCCGTTGGTGGTTTATCTTCGCCGTTTATAGCGCTTTTGCAGCATAAATCAACAGAAACAGGGGTAATTTAGGCCCCAGCGATAGTCATGCCCTCAATCCGCAAGGTCGGTGCGTTCGTGCCATACTGCATTTCAAGGTCGCTGGCGGGGGTCAGATTCAGGAACATATCCTTCATATTCCCCGCAATGGTGATGCCGCTCACCGCGTAGGTCAACTTGCCGTTTTCAATCCAGAAACCGGCTGCACCCTGACTATAATCGCCCGTTACGTCATTCACGCCCATACCGAAGGCCTCGGTCACATAAAACCCGTCTTTAATGTCTGCCATCAACGCTTCAGGGCTAATTTTCCCTGCCGCCATGTAAAAATTCGTGGTGGAGGGGCGCGGCGGGCTTGAGGTGCCGCGCGTCGCATGGCCCGTGGTTTGCATTTTGAGCTGGCGGGCGCTTCGTGTGTCTAAAATCCATGTGGTCAGCACACCATCTTCCACCACGGTCAGTTTGCGGCAGCTTACGCCTTCGGCATCGAACGGGTGCGAGCCAACACCACGCTTAATCAGCGGGTCGTCCAGCACCTGCACGCCTTTGGCAAATACTTGTGTGCCGAGCTTATCTTTTAAAAAGCTGGTGCCACGCGCCACCTGCGCGCCATTAATTGCTCCCGCAAAGGAGCCCAGCAGCCCACGCGCCACACGGGGTTCAAACATCACCGGCACTTGGCAGGTTTTGGCCTTGCGGGGGTTCAGCTTTGCCACCGCACGTTCTGCTGCACCTTTGCCCACCAGTGCCGCTGATTTTAAATCCGCATGGCGGCGCGCAACGGAATATTCAAAATCCGTTTCCATTTCCGTGTCTTTGCCTGCAATGATGGAGGCCGAAACGGAATAGCTCGTGGTGCGGTAATGGCCTTGAAATCCGTGACTAGTGGCGAGGAAAACCTCGGACGCACTGGCGGCGGCATCTGCCCCTTCCGAGTTCGTGACACCCTTTACTTTCAGCGCTGCTTCTTCCGCCTCACCCGCTGCGCGGCGCAGGGTTTTTTCATCCGGCAATGTGTCATCCGCAAGGTCAAGCGACGGTATTTTTTTTGCAAGCAGGGATTCATCTGCCAACCCAGTATAGGTATCTTCCGGTGCGATTTTTGCCATCGCCACCGCGCGCTCGACCAGCTCTTTTAACGTTTCCGGCGAAAAATCATTCGACGATACAATCGCCGATTTCATGCCCTTTTTACCCTTCACCAGCACGCGGAGGCCAAGGTCTTTATTTTCCGCGCGTTCAATGGTTTCAGGCTTGCCCATGCGGCTGCGGCAGCTGGTGTTTTCGCTCACGAATAAAACGGCATCCGCCGCATCAGCACCCTGTTTTGTGGCGTGCTGAATGCAACGGGTGATAAGCTCAAGGGGGGTATTTTTCATGGCGTGAGTCGCTCTAGCAATCTGTTGCAAAACATCTGATCAGAAAGTAATCTCATGCCAACGCCATCTCTGCAAGGACTTCTATGCATCATTTTATTTTCCGCACGCTTGTTTTAAGCCTGCTGCTGCTTTCTGCCTGTGCTTCTGCTGAACGCTACCCCCTGGGCATGAGCGCGGAGCAATATCTGGCACTTTCACCGGCCGACCAGCAATCGGCGTGGGACAAGCAAGCTGAACTGGACAGACAGGAGCGCGAACGCCAAGAACGCGCTGCCCTTATGGTGCGCCGCTCGCAGCTAGAAGCCGGTGCGCGCGAACGCCTTGGCATTTTGCCGGAAGAGTGGAATAGTTTTTCTACTGAAAAACAAATCAGCCTCGTGAAAGAACAAGAAGCCATTGAACGCGAAGCCGATGCCCGCGAAGAAGAACTCAATATTCGTCGCCGCGAGGCCGATGCCGCCGTGGTGGCCGCACAGGCCGCCGAGCATGCCAATGCGCTGGAAGCAAAGGCGCAGCATGATGCGCTCTATAACAACCCCATTTATGGCAACGTGGCAAACTGCACCATTCAAGGCGGCACCGCAAAATTCTCCAAAGGTTTTTCCAGCGATTGGCGCTCGCTGGATGTGACACGCTTCAGCATTGCCAAGGGTGATGCCCGCACTATTTCGTATCAGCGGCAGGATAAGCAAAAATTCACCGGCAGCTTCTGGGTCAGCTTCAGTGCCAATGGTCAGGAGCTGGAATTTTGTGCAGCGGGAGACACGGACAGGCGCTATAAACGCTGCCGAAAACACACCGTGTCAAAAGAGACGCTTGAGCGCGGTTACAGTGCCGCGTTAGATGTGCCTGACGCCATCGACAAAGCGCAGCTAAGCTGCACGCTGGCACCAGGCCGCGGCCAACGCTAGGGGCAGGTTATTTCGCAGCAGGTGCTGCCTTAGGTGACATAGCGAGCATTTTTTCGAGCGACGCTTTCGCCGCAAGCCGCATTGGCTCTTCGAGGGTAATTTCCGGCGAGCGATTTACCATACACAAATACAGTTTTTCCAGCGTGTTAAGCTTCATGTACGGGCAGGTGTTGCAGCTGGCGCAAGCGCCATCAGAGATACCAGGTACATCGTAAAACACGCTGCCGGGTGAACGTTTTTTCATCATGTGAAAAATGCCCGGCTCGGTCAGCACGATGAAGGCTTCACCCGGGCGCTCGGCAGTATATTCCAAAAGGCGCGAGGTCGAGCCGATATAACCCGCATGCTTCAGTAAATGCTCGGGGCATTCGGGGTGGGCAATCACATGTGCTTCGGGGTGGCGCGTTTTCAGCTTCACCAATTCTTTTTCCGAGAACTGCTCATGCACCATACACGTGCCTTGCCACAGCACCATCTCGCGGCCCGTCTTTTTAGCAAGGTAGCCGCCCAAGTATTTATCCGGCGAAAATAGAATCGGCTGGTCTTTGGGAATCTGGTTGATAATGGCCTCGGCGTTTGATGAGGTCACAATCACGTCGGACATCGCCTTCACCTCAATCGATGAGTTGATGTAGGTAAGTGCTACGTGCTTAGGGTGTGCTTCACGGAATTTGCGGAATTCCTCCGGCGGGCAGGAATCTTCTAGCGAACAGCCCGCTTTTAAGTCAGGCAGCAGCACCGTTTTTTGCGGGCTTAAAATTTTTGCGACATCCGCCATAAAGCGCACGCCACAAAACACTATCACATCAGCATCCGTGGCTGCCGCCTTGCGCGAGAGCTCAAGCGAATCACCGATGAAGTCGGCAATTTCCTGCACTTCATCTTCCTGGTAATAATGCGCGAGAATCACCGCGTTCATCTCACGCTTCAGGCGCTTGATTTCCGCTTCTAAATCCATCGCGGGGCTAATATCTTGCAGTGTTTTCATTTAGCTTTCCAGCCCTTCGAGTTCTTTTTCCAGCTCGGAAATGCCAATCAGCAGCACCACCTGCACGCCAGATGGCATTTTTTCATCGGCCTCCACCTGATGCTGAAATGTTTCCAGCGAACCGAGGCCATGCGAATAACATCTGGTAGTGGCTTGCGAAAGCTGCTGGCAGGCCATGTTAATGTCGCGGTTTGAAATCGGGCGGTTATCCACATACAGCGTGCGGCCCACATCAATCATCGCATCCTGCGCTTTATTCAGCGCATTGCGCCATGTTTGCGGCATCACGCCGCCTTTGGGCGATTGTTGCTTGGGTGGCTCTTGTGTGTTCACGTCCCTGCTCCGGCCGTTTATTAGACAAAAATCCAGCGTATTACGCTTTGGTTTCCGGCTCTGCAGCAGGCACTTGCTCGGCTGCGGCAGGGCTTTCCGGTGGCGGAGTTGTAGCAGACTCAGCGGTATTTTCAACTACTGCAGGCTGTGAGTCCTTAAAAAATGAGGGCGGCAGCACGGCGGCGCGCTCTAAATCCATCCGCACGATGCGCAACGGGTTCTTCACGCCAGTCTTTTCCATTGCTTCTTTGGCCGAAGAAGCCACGATTTCCACAAATTCAGTGCGGCTTTTGTAAATACGGTAGGGTTTTTCCACTGCATCAGGGTCGTTTGGTGACACAGGGTCACGGCGGCGGAACTCAATGTCATTGAATTCGACTTCGTTTTCACCTGCTGCGGTGGAGGGCTTCTGACCTGACCCACCCGGATGACTCACACTAAACACCTAAAAATATCCGCCTTTCAGCACCTTAAGGGAACGCACCCTCATTCTTTCGTTTATGCCTTTGTCTGCACCAAAAATCAAATGGCATTTTACACCTAAAATTAGGCTTTGATTCAGCCTTTATCCCGTATATACCAGAGTGACAATAGCATATTTTGCAGCGAAAACCAATTATACGGAGCCCCTATGGACAAGAAGAAAGCACTCGAATCCGCCATCAGTCAGATTGAAAAGTCATTCGGCAAGGGTTCGGTGATGAAACTTGGCCAGCAACGGGCCACGGAAATCGACTCGATTTCCACAGGTTCCATCGGTCTTGATATGGCCCTTGGTATTGGCGGTCTGCCGCGCGGCCGCGTGGTGGAAATTTATGGCCCAGAAAGCTCGGGTAAAACCACCCTCACCCTGCACATTATCGCCGAAGCCCAGAAAAAAGGCGGCACCTGCGCGTTTATTGACGCTGAACATGCACTCGACCCTGACTATGCAAAGAAACTCGGTGTGAAGATTGATGAACTACTCATCTCCCAGCCCGACACCGGCGAACAGGCGCTTGAAATCGCCGACACGTTCGTGCGCTCCGGTGCCGTGGACGTGGTGGTGATTGACTCCGTGGCCGCACTCGTGCCAAAAGCCGAAATCGAAGGCGAAATGGGCGACTCGCACATGGGCCTTCAGGCACGCCTCATGAGCCAGGCGCTCCGTAAGCTCACGGGCAACCTTAGCAAATCCAATACCATGATCATCTTCATCAACCAGATCCGTATGAAAATCGGCGTAATGTTCGGTAACCCCGAAACTACCACGGGTGGTAATGCGCTGAAGTTCTATGCTTCCGTGCGTATCGACATCCGCCGCGTGGGTGCAATTAAAGACAAAGAAGAAGTCATCGGCAACCTAACGCGCGCCAAAGTGGTGAAAAACAAAGTCGCACCACCATTCAAAGTGGTCGATTTTGAAATCATCTACGGCGAAGGCATCTCCAAACTGGGCGAGCTGATTGACCTCGGCGCGAAAATCAACCTCATTGAAAAATCCGGCAGCTGGTTCTCTTATAATGGCACCCGCATCGGTCAGGGCAAGGAAAACGCCAAGCAATACCTGAAGGAAAACCCGAAGGTCGCCGCGGAACTTGAGGCCGCCATCCGCAAAGCAGGTGGCAAAGTGGCTGGTGATTTGCGTGAATCGGGTGATGCCGAAGATGCGGCCTTGATGGAAGAATCGGCTTAAGTAGGTAGTTCTTAATGGTTTCTGCTTGGTTAGAAAAAAGGCTGCAGTGCCCAAGCTGTAGCTCATGCGCGCTAACAAAAACCAAGCTGGATTTCACCTGCAAGGAGTGTGGGATTCATTTTCCAATTTTCAATGGTGTGCCTCTTTTAATAGACCCCCATAAAAGCCTCTTTTCACCAAAGGATTTAATTAAAAACGTTGCGTCTCCAACGAAAAAATCGGGCGCCTTACTAAGCTTTCTGAGGACTTACAAAAAATATATTACTCCCCAAATTAGTAAAAATTTTGTAGGAAGAGATAATTACGCCCACCTCAGGCAACTGCTCTCTAAAACTGACGCGAAGAAAAACATTCTTATTGTTGGAGGCGGTGACGGTGGCGCGGGTATTGATGAGCTTTTATGCCACCCTCTTTTTAACATCGTAAAAACGGATGTTTATTTTGCGCCCGACATATCCCTTATTTGTGATGCCAATAGTCTTCCGTTCAAGAAAGAAAGTTTTGATGCCGTCGTAATACAGGCTGTGCTTGAGCATGTTGTAGACCCCTACCAATGTGTCGAAGAAATTTATCGGGTGCTAAAAAGGAGGGGTTTTGTGTACGCGGAAACGCCTTTCATGCAACAAGTCCATTTAAAGCAATATGATTTTACGCGCTTTACTGATTTAGGCCACCGGCGCCTTTTTCGGCGCTTTGAGGAAATTAAGCGTGGCGTGTGCTGTGGCCCGGCCATGGCCTTGGCGTGGTCATGGCGCTATTTCCTTGTAAGCTTAACGAATAATTTCTTACTGCGACTTTTTCTTGATTTCCTTGCGCGTGCCACTTCTTTTTGGCTAAAATACCTCGACCCCTTGCTAGCAAAGTCCCCCGGCGCCCACGATGCGGCTTCTGGTTTTTTCTTCCTTGGGGTAAAATCTCAAATGACATTAGACGATAAATCCATTATCGCTTCTTTCCGAGGATATAAGGGTCACTGATTGATGCATTCGTTAACCGACATACGGAAAGCGTTTCTGGATTATTTCGGCGCACACGGCCATGCCGTGCTGCCCTCCAGCAGCCTCGTGCCGCACAACGACCCCACGCTGATGTTCACCAACGCGGGCATGGTGCAGTTTAAAAACGTATTTACGGGTGCAGAGAATCTCCACGATAAACAGAACCAGCCCATTCGCCGTGCCGCCACCAGCCAGAAATGCGTACGCGCGGGTGGCAAGCATAATGACCTTGATAACGTGGGTTACACGGCGCGCCATCACACTTTCTTTGAAATGCTGGGGAACTTCTCGTTCGCCGATTATTTTAAAGAAGGTGCAATTGAACATGGCTGGAATTTGCTCACCAAAACCCTTGGTCTGCCCCCTGAAAAACTACTCGTCACCGTGTATCACACCGACGATGAGGCGTTTAACATCTGGAAAAAGCTCACGGGATTTTCCGACAGCAAAATCATCCGCATCCCTACGAAAGACAATTTCTGGGCGATGGGTGACACCGGCCCGTGCGGCCCGTGCTCGGAAATTTTCTATGACCACGGCGATAAAATCGCCGGTGGCCCCCCGGGCAGTGCCGATCAGGATGGTGACCGTTTTATCGAAATCTGGAACCTGGTGTTCATGCAGTTCGACCAAACGACGGATGGCAAACAAACACCACTGCCCAAACCCTGCATCGATACGGGCATGGGCCTCGAGCGCATCACCACCGTGCTGCAAGGCGTGCATAATAACTACGACATCGATTTATTCAAAAACCTGATTGCCGCCAGCCACGACTTTTCAAAAAACAATGACCCAAAAATGGTCGCCTCGCACCGCGTGATTGCCGACCATTTGCGCTCGGCCTGTTTCTTGATTGCCGATGGCGTGCTGCCCTCCAACGAAGGGCGCGGCTATGTGCTGCGCCGCATCATGCGCCGCGGCATGCGCCACGCGCACATCCTTGGCTGCAAAGAACCGCTCATGCACAAACTTGTGCCCGTGCTGGTGAAAGAAATGGGCGCGCATTATGGTGAACTCCCCCGCGCACAGGCGCTCATTACCGAAACGCTGCGCCACGAAGAAGAGCGCTTTAAAGAAACACTAGACCGTGGTTTGAAGTTGCTTGAGGCCGAAACCGCATCCTTAAAAAGTGGCGGCAGTTTTTCCGGCGAAACCGCATTTAAACTCTATGACACATTCGGCTTCCCGCTCGATTTAACGCAGGACATTCTGCGCGGCAAGCAGATGCAGGTGGATATGGCAGGCTTTGATGCTGCCATGAATGAACAAAAGAAAAAGGCGCGCGCCGCATGGAGCGGCAGTGGCGATAAAGCCACCGAAACCATCTGGTTCGAGCTGCATGAAAATCATGGCGCTACTGAATTCCTCGGCTATGAAACCTTAGAAGGCACGGGAAAACTCGTCGCACTGGTGAAAGACGGCAAGCTGGTGGAAAGCGCCAAACAAGGCGACGCCGTAACGCTGATTTTCAACCAGACGCCGTTTTATGCGGAATCCGGCGGTCAGGCCGGTGACAAAGGTGTTATCAGCACTGCCAAAGCCAACATCAAAATCGCTGACACGAAAAAAATGGTCGGCACACTACATGCCCATATCGGCACAGTAGAAAAAGGCGAGCTCCGCGCCGGCGAAGATGCACAGTTAAAAGCAGACAGCACCCGCCGCGATGCGATTCGTGCCAACCACTCCGCCACGCACTTGCTGCATGCTGCGCTCCGTAAAACACTGGGCGAACACGTCACGCAAAAAGGCTCGCTGGTGGAAGCTGACTATATGCGTTTTGACTTTAGCCACCCGAAAAAGGTGACGGACGAAGAACTCGCGCAGGTGGAAAAAGATGTGAACGCCATCATTAAACAAAACGCGCCCGTTTCCACGCGGCTGATGACGCCTGATGAAGCGATTGCAGAAGGCGCAATGGCACTGTTCGGTGAAAAATATGGTGATGAAGTGCGGGTGCTTTCCATGGGCACGGAAAGCGGCAAAAGTTACTCGGTGGAACTATGCGGTGGCACACACGTAAAAAGCACGGGCGATATCGCCAAGTTCAAAATCACCAAAGAAAGCTCGGTGGCTTCCGGCGTGCGCCGCATTGAAGCCAAAACCGGTGCAAGCGTGGATGCATTCCTTAAAGCGCAGGAAGAGACCGCCAAACAAGAAGCTGCACGCAAAGCCGCCTCAGAGCAGGCAGGCAGCGAAGAGGCCTCAAAGGTTTCCGAAATCCGCGAACAGTTTATCCAAGGTATCAGCCAGAGTGAAACGGTGGGCGGCGTGAAATTCTATGGCAAGGCGCTCACAGATTTCCCCGCCAAAGATTTGCGCGGTCTGGTGGACGAATTCAAAAAACAGGCCGGCTCCGGCGTGGTTGCCATTGTTGCTTCCAGCGAAGGCAAGGCTTCCATTGTGGTGGGTGCTACGCCCGACCTTGCGGGTAAAATCAACGCCGTGGATTTACTGAAAAAAGGTGTCGCCATTCTTGGTGGCCAAGGCGGCGGCGGAAGGCCCGACATGGCACAAGGCGGCGGCCCCGATGTTTCCAAAGCCAGCGATGCCATTGCCGCCATCCGCGCCGCGATTTAGTTTTTTATTTCCAGAACATATCAAGGCCAAAGCTGGCTGCTTCCGCACCCAGCAGCACCATGCCGCAGGTGATGCCAAGGCCAATGGCTGATACAAGCATGCCTGCTTTTATCACCACACCATCGCGCTCTAAAAACCCAAGTGCCATCAGCACCATGCCAAAGCTCGGCGTGCTGTTGCTGAACGGAATGGGCGCCAGCACCGACACGCAGCACACTACACATACCCAACCAATCAGTTTTTCGGCATAGCGGGTGCTCATATACAGCATGCGGGGCTTCACCCGCGCCTCGAGCCATTTCAGCAACGGCAGGGATTTTTCTACCACATAGCGTAGTGATGATGTTTTGATGCGCTTTTTCCCCAACCATTTGGGCAGCCACAAACGACGGCGGCCAAAAGCAATTTGAAAAGCGAGGAAGAATTGCGGCAATGAAAGCGTCATCGAAAAACCCGGCGGCGCAACAGGCGCCATGGTGGGAATCGCCAGCACCATCAGAAAAAATGCGAGGCCTTTTTCCTGCAACGCATCGGCCAGTTCATCGAGTGAAATAGTTTCTTGTTTCTGCGCCTTCACCAGCCGCGTGAGCGTCGCTGAAACCGCTTCGCGGTAATAGCGGTGTGGAGTATCCGTCATATTACAGCATCGCCGTTTTTGCCACTGGCTGCGCCCAGAACGGCACCTGCCCCGGCGTAATATCAAACACCCACAATGCCAGCGCATAGGTGACGAGCAGAATCACAAGGAATCCAACGATATCGAGAATAAATCCTGCCTTCACCATCTGCCGCACCGTGACATATCCCGTGCCGAACACAATGGCATTGGCAGCAGTCGCCACCGGCAGCATATAACCCACCGACGCCGCCAGCGTAGCAGGAATCGCCAGCAGTAATGGATTTTCACCAAAGCCCACGGCACTTGGCGCCAGCACCGGCAGCAAAATGGCAATGGTGGCGATGTTGCTCATCACTTCGCTCATCACAATCACCACCGCCACCACAATCGCAATCAGCGCGAAAACGGAGAGGCCGGAAAGCCCACCCACTTGTTGCGTAATCCACAGGTCGAGGCCACTCGCGCGTATGCCCTCTGATAGTGAAAGCCCGCCGCCAAACAGCAGCAGCACGCCGAGCGGCAGCTTCGCCACATCGTCCCACTTCAGCAGAAACTGACCTTTTTTTAAATTCACCGGAATCAGGAACATCGCCACCGCGCCAATCATCGCCACGCCTGCATCACTAAGCCCCGGAACCATGTTTGCTAAGGGCAAACCAAACACCCACCCTGCGGCAGTGAGCAGCGCCACCAACGCGACATATGTTTCACCACGATTCATGCGGCCCAGGTTTTTGTAGGTCTTTTCAATCATGGCAGCGGACTGTTTTACATTCAGCGCGCGCACCGGAAATAACAGCTTCACCAGCACCAGCCAACAGGCCGTGCCCATCAGTACCACCATCGGTACACCCACCAGCATCCAGCCGAAAAAGTCGATGCTGATACCATATTGTTTTTCAAAGTAACCTTTGAAAAACATGTTAGGCGGCGTGCCAATCAGCGTGCCTACCCCGCCGATAGAAACGGCATAGCACACACCCAGCAGCAGCGCCGTGGCAAAGTTTTTTGCTTCCGGTGTTTGTTTGAGGCGACCGGTTTTTTTATCTTTCAGCACCAGTTCCACCACTGCCAGCACCAATGGCAGCAGCATTAAAATGGTCGCCGTGTTGCTAATCCACAGGCTGAGAAAACACGCGGCGGCGATAAAGCCGCCAATCATACGCTCGGGCTTTAGGCCAATCCGCCGCACGATGCAGAGCGCGATGCGTGTGTGCAGATGCCATTTTTCAAATGCATGGGCAATGATGAAGCCGCCCAAGAATAAAAAGATAATATCGCTGGCATACGGCACTGCGGTTTTTTTGAAATCGAGCACACCCAGCAACGGGAATAACACCAGCGGCAAAAGTGCCGTAGCCGCAAGCGGAACCACCTCAAAAATCCACCACAACGCCATCCACTGCGTGACGGCCAGCACCTTCCAGCCTGCCTCCGTCATACCTTCAGGGGCCCCCAAAAGCAACATGAGTAGCGCAATCAGCGGCGCACCAAAAAAGGCGGCTTTTTTTATCGCCGGATAGATCGGCTCTTTGGTTTCAGCATACGTCATACTGTGGTTTATACCCTTACTCCCCCCGCATGGCAGCAAAAAATTGCGTGAAGAATGGGTGCGCGTTATAGTAACGGCGCGAAAACATGAGGAACAGCATGGACCCTATCCTGATTCTGGTGGCGCCCAACGGTGCTAAAAAAACCAAAAAAGAACATCCGCATATTCCCCTTGAGGTGAATGAAATTGCGGAAGAGGCCTTACGCTGCCGCGATGCAGGCGCCGTGCTGTGCCACCTGCATATCCGCGATAAAAACCATGTTCACTCGCTGGATGTGGATACGTATAAACGCACGATTGATGCCATCCGCAACAAAGTCGGTGACAGCATGATTATCCAAGCCACGAGTGAGAGCGTGGATATTTATGAAGCTGATGAACAGATGGCAATGGTGCGTGCATTAAAACCCGAAGCTGTTTCACTCGCCGTGCGTGAAGTGATTCGTGATAAGGCAAACGACGAAAGCAAAGCCAGCGAGTTCTTTTTTGAAATCGAGGAGCTCGGCATCCAGCCGCAATTCATTCTCTACACACCGGAAGAAGTGCGTTATTTTGCCGACCTGCGCGCACGCGACAAGCTACCCAAGGGCCGCAAATTCGTGCTGTTTGTTTTGGGTAAAAAGACCGGCTCGCCGTTTGATAAAGCAAGCTTCTCGGTGCCCGACGATTTAGACCCGTTCTTAGAAACATTCGACCAAGGGCTTGCACTCGCGGAAACCGACTGGGCCGTGTGCGCCTTTGGTGGCAATGAGCGCGATTGTATGTTGAAAAGCGTTGCTTGCGGCGGCCATGCCCGCATTGGGTTTGAAAATAATTTGCTGATGGCAGATGGCAGCCTTGCGCCGAATAACGCCGCACTTATTGAACAATTTGTGAAAGCGGTGAAAGCCACCTCACCCCGCCGCATCATCACCGACGCCGCCGAAGCGCGCCAGTTCTTAAAGCGCAAAACCCGCATGGAAAAAGTTGGTTAGGTAAGCCGTTAGCCCGCCCGTGTACGGCGGCGTTCCATGCGAGCGGTTGCGAGCGGGAACAAAACAAATACAAAATAAAAACGGGCGCCCCGTGAAGGGCGCCCGCTACTCGCTTTAAAGGAGGTTGTGGCCTTTTTAGCGTGTAGGCCTGAAACTACTTAATTTGTAAGTTTCTTGGCAAGTTCTTTTTCGGCTTTTTCGATGTCGACCACCGGAGCCAGCAGCGTCTTCAGCGTTTTGCCAAGGCTGCTCCATTTTTCATCGCCCGCTTTGCGGCCATCATACAAGATGCGGTCTTCATAACCCGTAATCCACAAGGCTTTCGGGTTGCGGCGCGCCACCACCATGCCGCCCTGATATTTGGTGTTTGGCACACGGTGCGCCTTAAATATAATCAAACCATCCCCCAGCAGCGCTTTAATAAGGCCCTTCGCTTCAGCAGGCAGCTGCTCGCCGAAAGCTTCAACCTGCGGTGCATCAATCAAACCCGCCACTTCCAGCTTGCCGAATTCAGTGCTGAGCGCGAAGCGGGACTTTTCGATACCAGAAAGACCCTTCTGTGAGTCACGGTGAATCTGGTAGGATTTTTCCACCGGCACGGCGAAAATCTTATGACCTTCGATTTCGCGGCACTGGAAGTAATAGTGGTTGTTCACGCCAAGGCGCTTCAGTTCCACCTGCAGGCGGCGCAGTGCTTCAGAGTTATCATTCACGCTGTCGATAATCGGCGTTTGGTTTTCAAGCGTAACATAGTAGCGAGAACGCAGGCGCATGATGGCTTGTTCCACCACCGGATTGCGCTCAAAATGCCCGGTCGGCTTTTTGATGTAATTGCCTTTGTCATCTTTCTTCAATAGCTCATCCGGATGCGAGAAATGCACCATGAAGGCAAGGTTTACGTCCGGATGCAGCTCGTGGAATAAATCCAGCATGCCGAAGAAATTGTCGTCAAAGCGGTGCGGGAAGAAAGCGAGCTCTTTCGTGCCAATACGAATGGTGCGTACACCCGCTTCGGCCAGACCATCGAGGTAATCAAACAGATTGTTGTTCGAGAGCACGAGCGGGTCGCCACCGGAAAGCAGCGCTTCACGGATGGGGAATTTTTCTTCGCTGTTCATCGTCACCAGTTTATCGCGGTCATCCGTGCCGGCTTCTTTGAATATTTTTTCATTATAGCTGCGGATGTAGTCGCCGATTTCTTTCACGCTGGCGATGTCTTTCGCCGTTTTGCTGGTGAGGAAGTCTGAACGGTAGCAGTAACGGCACCACGAAGAACAAGTGCGCACCACATAGAGCAGCACGAGTTCATATTTGTGCAACAGACCTTCCACAGGGCTGTATTTCAACTGGTTCGAGGGATCGCGCTCGCCGGACAAATCTTCCATTTCTTCCGGGCGGGCTTTGATCAGGTTGGTGATGGCTTGGCTGCGCGTGGCGAGGTCTAGGTAATACCCCGTGGCGCGTGGCGGCAGACGGTTGCTCACCCCTGCTTTTTTCAGTTCTTCGAGTTCTTTGGCGCTATACAGATGCACGCCACCATCGTTCAGGTATTTTTCATAACCCTTAATATCGTGCTGGATATAACGGTGGAAGTGGCTTTCCTGAATACGCTTACGGATGTTCGACAGGCGTTTGGATTTGTCGCGCTTATTCTTGCGCTTTTTTGGAGCCGCAGCTTCTACCGGTGCCGTTGTTGGTTTATTTGCGTTGCTCTCGCCTGCCATAGCCTTAACCTCTGATGTTTCCGTCTGTCTCGATGTGAGGGAATTTCTTTTCCAAAATGCCTGCCGCTGCAGCCTGTTTTTGGATGAAGGGAACATACTGAAAACGAGCCCGAAAGACAAGCAAAAAAGTGAGGAAGGCTGCGGGTTTCAGCCTGACACACCGCAAAAAACAATCTCTTTTTGCAGTGCAGCAAAATGCTGCGGGTAAGGCATTCCGTATTATTTTTTCTGATAGTGCAGTGCAGCATGTTGCGCTGCACAAATATTAGGTGCGATGAATCTGAAGTGGCCCCGGCGCCTGACAGATGGGCATGAGTTCCATGGTATTGATGTTCACATGCGGCGGGCGCGTGAGGCACCAATACACCGCCTCGGCAACATCTTCCGCCTTTAAGGGTGCAGTGCCGCGATACACTTCTTTGGCCTTCTTCTCATCACCCAAGCGCACGAGCGAAAATTCTGTTTCCGCCAGCCCCGGCTCGATGTCTGTCACGCGGATGGGTGTGTTCACAAGGTCAGCACGCAGCCCCAGCGAAAACTGGCGCACGAAGGCTTTGGTGCCACCATAGACGTTGCTGCCGGGGTATGCATAATTTGCGGCCATCGAGCCGATGTTAATCACATAGCCCTTACCACGCTCCACCATGCCGGGCAGCACCTTGCGCGTGATGGTCATGAGGCCTTTGATGTTGGTGTCGACCATCTGCTCCCACTGCTCAAGCGAGGCCTGCTGCGCGGGTTCAGTCCCCAGCGCCAGCCCGGCATTGTTGATGAGCGCCGTGATGTGCTGAAAGCCCGCAGGTAATGTGTGAATGGCTTGCTCGGTTGCGGCGCGGTCGCGCACGTCAAAACAACTGGCATGCACCTTCACGCCTTTTTCTGAAAGGGAGTGTTTGAGGGCTTTTAAGCGCTCGTCGCGCCTGCCGGTGATGATAAGCCGCGCGCCTTCAGCCGCACATTTTTCCGCAATGGCTTTGCCGAAGCCCGACGTAGCGCCCGTGACAAGAATCGTTTCTTTGGAAAGAGTTGGCACTAGAGATACCTTTTTACTTCGGCCCATTCTTCTGGGATTTTATCCCACATTTTTTTATTTGTAGCATAAACTATAGGAGATGGGTGCGCGGAAGTAACAACCTTCCCGCCAAAAGTCTTAGAAAGCATTTTTTCTGCTCCTTTTGAAACATTGCCCACCAGCATGATTACTTTTAAATATTTCAACAAACCTATTAAGCTCTGCAGCTCCATAAGTCCGATCTTTTTTTCTTCGGTATTTAGACTTCTATCTCCATCCCAGAAAGGAATGGTATTCCATGTACAGGTTTGTTCGCGAGGAATCTTCGCAGCTCGCATAAAGTTGAAAGTATTTTCTGCTGTTTTATCGTTATTATTTCGGCTGATAAAACCGGAGCCTTTGTTTTCAGGGCTGGTTTTCCGCCCGGGCTTCTCAAATAAAAAGAGGGCTTTGGCGTTTACTCCTCCGTCATGGGGATCGAAGTCAGGAATATAGTATCTAGGCGCGGGATACTTCTCTCGCAACGCACGAACATATGAAGTGAGTTCCCGCATATGCGGCTCTAAAAGCAAACTCCTTCGGCGCTCACATTCTCTTTTATCTGCAAGCGACCTTGGGATATCCACCATCTACTTCCCGAAGGTTTTTTTCATTGCCTTGGAGAATTTCTCCACAATCTCATCCACATGCTTGGATGTGATGATGTAAGGCGGAGCGAACATCACGTGGTCGCCTTTCTGGCCGTCAATCGTGCCGCCCATCGGGTAGCACATCAGGCCTTCGGCCATAGCGTTCGCCTTCAGTTTCGCGTTCACTTTGTCCTTGAACGGGAATGGTGTTTTCTTCGCTTTGTCCTGCACCAGCTCAAGGCCGATGAACAAGCCACGGCCGCGAATATCACCCACGTAGGGGTTTTTCTTGAAGGCCGACTGCAGCTCTTCCATCAGCGCCGCACCTTGCACATTCACGTTTTTCAGCAGCTTCTCGCGCTCAATCACCTGCTGTACTTTAAGGGCTGCCGCGCACGCAGTAGCGTGGCCGATGTAGGTGTGACCATGCTGGAAAAAGCCGCTGCCTTTTTGTACGGCCTCGAAAATTTTCTTCGAACACATCATGGCGCCGATGGGCTGATACCCCGCACCAAGACCTTTAGCGATGCAGAGGATGTCTGCCGTGATGCCATCCTGCTCGCAGGCGAACAGCGTGCCGGTGCGGCCCATGCCGCACATCACTTCATCCAAAATCAGGAGGATGCCGTGCTTGTCGCAAATTTCGCGGATACGTTTGAAGTAGCCATTCACCGCAGGCACGCAGCCCATGGTGGCACCCACTACCGGCTCTGCCATGAAGCCGATAACGTTTTCAGCACCAAGTTCCAGAATTTTTGCTTCCAGTTCGTTTGCCACGCGCAGACCATATTCTTCCGGCGTTTCTTTTTTCTTCTGATCGCGATACGCATAGCAGGCATTGATGTGGTGCATATCCACCAGCATCGGCTCGAACTGCTTACGGCGCCAGCGGTTGCCGCCTGCGGAAAGCGCGCCCAGCGTGTTGCCGTGGTAGCTCTGCCAGCGGGCAATAATGTGTTTTTTCTCGGGCTTGCCGATTTCAAGGAAATATTGGCGCGCGAGTTTCATCGCCGCTTCGGTGGCTTCTGAACCGCCGGAAAAAAAATACACGCGGTCGAGGCCTTCTGGCGCACGTTCCACCAGAAAATCCGCGAGTTCTTCCATCGGCTCATTGGTGAAGAACGACGTATGCGCGAACGGAATTTTATCCAGCTGCTGCTTAATCGCGCGGATCACGTCTTCATTGCTGTGGCCAAGGCACGATACGGCCGCACCGCAGCACGCATCGAGATAACGTTTGCCTTTATCGTCGATGATATAGCAGCCATCGCCCTTCACGGCGGTCGGATAATTGGTTTTCGTGTGGCGGTGGAAAACGTGACCCATGGAGATTCCTTACTAGCAACATTACTAACACTTACGCGGGCTGTTGTTATAGCAAAACGCACGCGTAAGTCTACAACGTTTGATGCTGCAGCGCATGAAGGAATGGGTGGTGTTTATTTTTATAACCGGGCGGCGTGCATTAGCCGCCCGGCCAAACCATTTCTGAAGGTGTGCGGAGCTATGGGACTAGTGCAGGCTCCAGAAGGCTGGCCGGGCGGACAAGCGTGGCAGGCAGGAGCTGCTTGGTTAGGCGCAATTCTTCCTGTGGAGCTAGTTCACGCGGGATATAGGAAGAAAAGAGCCCCTGCCTGACGCTATCAGGTGACCGGCGCCCCTCCTGCGCCGGTGTTGGTTGATTCTCACGAGGTTGCCTTTCACGTGGGAACGGACGATTGGTTGGCTCAACCCGTTCTCTTACCACGATGGGCAGTTGCGCACCGCTTTCCGGAAAGGCGTAAAAAAATCCCTCAAAGAATGTCATGGGTTCCCCGTCTTAACTAAAGTTGTTCCCAATTCACTTGCAGAATAACAATCAAAGATTAAAAAAAGGTTAAGAAAACCACAAAATGTTGTGGTTTTAGAAAAATGACACACTATATGTTGTGGAAAACGCCGCTAAACCATTGAGTTAACAAGAAGGTTCCCGCGCAGGGTGCTTGTGTATTATTTTTTGGCGGAAGGCACCACAGGCGTTTTCGCTGCATCCCAAATGGCATTGAATTGCTTGCGGTAGCTGTCAGCAATCGCCTTGTTTTCAATCAGCACCACGCGCGTAAACGGCTCGGTCAGTAAAATCGCATATTTATTGGCATACACAAAATACGGCACCTGCGAGAACATCTCTTTCGACACCCAGCGGTAATGCGACACTGGCTCCACGAAGTATGTATCACCGTCTTCCACCAGTAAGCGGCTGGTAATGCCCTGTTCGCGGAACTTATCCAGAATATTGCGGAAACGCTGCTTGCCCGCGAGGCCATCGAACATGCGCTCATTCAAACCGGTAATCAGGCGTTCGCCGCCACCCTTTAATGTTTCCTGTTGGTCCTTCCACAAACGGAAGACCGCATCATTGCCTTCAAATATCTGCACGCGGAGCGTTTCACCGGAAAGCCGCACGCCAGGGCCTTCCGTAAATTCGATGCCCGCCTCCTCCAGCGCCTTGGTGATGGCTTGCAGGGTTTCGGTGCGGGGCATCACCTTACCGGACTCCATATTCGCCAAAGCAGGCTTGGATATACCCGCCGCAGCGGCCAAAACCTCTTGGTTCCAGTTCAAAAGAGCCCTTGCGGCCTTGATTTGTTCGAGCGTAATCATAATGGTGATGCCCTAACCTACTGTATCTTATTGATATTTTCAATTATATAATAAAAATATATAAAAGTATACTTTTATTGTTGACCACAGAAGATATTAATAGTATATTTATATATATAATAAGTATACAGGAGGACAAGATGAATACGAACACTAAACAGAACGAAAGCTACGTAAACCACTACTTAAATGCCATGCGTCGCCGGATTGAAGTAAACCGCCAACACGCACAGGCACAATGGTTAGAAGCAACGGGAACATTCATTAAACAGTAACAACACAAGAAAAAAGGGAGGATAACATGCAGAACACGAACTTCAAAAAAACTGAAAACGAAATGCTTGCTGAAATGCATGCACTGCGCGCCTCCCTGATTGCCAGCAGCAAAGAAATCATCGGTAAATGGACACAGCGTATCGTGATGGAACAGGCTGCTTAAGCTTCTCTCACAAAAACGTAGTTTTATCCCCCCGCATTAATTGTTCCTTAACTTTTCGCGTGCTACGATGCAGGCGTTAACCTTATGGATCCACAGATGACGGGTATGCCATCTAACAACATCACAGCGCGCGACGCAGCGGAAAATGTCCTGCTGCAAACATTTGGCGAGCACATTAAGCCGCTGGATGAAACAGCCGTTCCCGCAATCAATGCACATAAAGACGGTGCTTTTGGGCGCAGTTATCTCGCCTACCAGCTTTATGCCAATGGTCAGAATTCACATTCCGTCAGCACGCAGCATCCGCGCGGCCTGTTCTACAATAACGGCGACACTATTTTCGGCGTGGGGGTTTTCTTCAGGCCGGAGGAGCCCAGCACTCCCTGCGTGCACGTGATTGCACCACACGGCGGCCAATGGATTGATACTGTTAATCAGTTCGCTGATACCTTAGAGAAGGCGCTACCGCAGGCAAAGGTCTTTGTTCGCCAACTCACCTTTGACCAGTACAGAGATTTACAGGTGGTGCCAAACCTCAACCGCATCATTGTGAATGACCCAGAATTACATGACAAATACCCGCATGTGGCCGCCGCATCCAAATGGACCGCGATTGAAGCCGACCCCTGGATTGCACAAGCACGCGGGGCAGCAATAGGTTTTGGTGCACCGCAGGAAGATGAAACCTTCCAAAGCTCGGTTATCAACCTCAAAACCATGCTGCGCAAACCCGAAGAGGGTATGTTCAATAATCTGCCGCCGGAATCGGGCGCCTCATCAAACACCAGAACCATGGCGCGCCGCAACTATAACGGCTTCCAGAATTTTCTGGATTACAATAACCTTGAATTCGTGTTCGAGCCTTATGACCTCGGTAAAAAAGAAGAAGCCAAAACGCTGGTGGAAGGCCATTTCCAGAAATTACGCGAAAACGGTAAGGATGTCGGCTCGACCTCAGCAGACTATGTGAACCTTTACAGCACCACGCCGGAAAATGCTGCAGATGCTGGCCTGCACATGTTCATGGGTTACATCGGTGTGAAGGGACAACCCGAAACACGCAAACCTGTGTCGTTTTTTGGCTTTGAAGAAATTGGCGGTGAAGGCCCAAAAACCGTGGGCGGCTATGCCACCATCACCAGTTATAGCCCCGATGCCATCGCAGGCCTGCCGCTGAATACGTCAGGCGATAAAGACCCCATGATGGGTTACCGCAACATTGCAACTTATGCCATCGGCCAAGTGTTCCACACGCTGCAACAGCGTGGTGTTGAGGCCATCAAACTGGGCGGCTCTGAAACCCGCGACCTTGATGAGGGAAAACAAAAATACGGCGCAACCACCGAAGACACGCGTTGGGCTACGCGCCTCGTTGCCCCAAAGCCTGGCACAGGCCTGCCCGACATGTAAGCACCATTAACCCACCATAGCTGGTGGGGTTTGTCCCGTGGCTTCCTGCGGCGTTTGCAGGTGAAGCGACAACGCGTGAATGCGCGTTTGCAATTCTTCCTTCAACACATCAAACACCATGCGCTGGCGCTCCACACGGCTTTTGCCTTCAAACCTTACCGACACCATCGCAACTTTAAAATGCGTTTCACCTTCCGGTTTAAAACCAGCGTGGCCGCGGTGCTTATAAGATTCGTCCACCACATCGATGGATTCAGGAGAAAAATGCGCTGTCAGCTTGCTGCGCAGCGTGTCTTGCATGGTCATAAGAAACTATCTTCGTTGTTTACACGGCCGAGTGTGGCTCTATGTCCTTGAAAGGCGTTTCGCGGGTGCGTTTTGCCACGCCTGCCGCCATATTGCAAGCGCTAATTCGCCGCTGCCGCTAACCCATTGATAGTGCACGAAACCACGCCGCGCTTTTCGCGCAGCGTGGTTACCAAAATCCAGCCGTTCTTATTAAAAAATCTCGACGCTGGCCGCCGTGATGCTGCCATCGGCCACGCCGATCAGCGTTACGCTGTTGCCGCCACCCAAATCCAGCACCGCATTCCCACCACTATACGTGATGGCCGCCAGCACCTGCTCTTCGGTAGCATACAGGGCCGAAGACACGCTCAAAATATCCTCACCCACCGTGAAGTCGGTGATGGTATCCGCGCCAGATGTCACCCCAAAAGTGAAATCATCTGAACCTGCATCGCCAATCAGCCGGTCATTGCCACGGTCACCGAACAGCGTATCGCTGCCATCGCCACCATGCAGCGTGTCAGATTCGCCACCGCCGCGTACCGTATCATTGCCGCGGTCACCATATACGTCGTCGTTGCCGAGGTTGCCGTTCACGAGGTCATCATCGCCACCGCCGCGTACGGTGTCGCCATCTTGACCACCACGCACCGTGTCCGAGCCGAGGTTGCCATTCAATATGTCAGAGCCGGCATTACCATTTAAGTCATCGTCGCTCTGGCCACCTTTGCAATTATCGTTTCCGTCGCCGCCGGAAATCGTATCTTCGCCGGAATTACCGTTCAGGTCGTCATCGTCACTATCGCCCGAAACATCGTCATTACCGTCGCCGCCGCTTAAGGTGTCCTCGCCCGCATCACCATGCAGGTCGTCGTCGCCACCAAGGCCGCTTACATCATCGCTGCCACTGCCGCCGTCAATGCTGTCAGAAAAATCATCCCCATCCAAATCATCATCGCCGTCGCCGCCATCATGGTCGTCGTCCGAATCGTCATCATTGCCTTCACTATACATCACCACGCCCTTGCGCAGAATCTCATCAAAATCGGACATAAAACCACCTCCCTAAACGGAATGTTTTCAACTCGCTGAATGCGCTATAGTATAGTGCATTGGAACATACTATGGGCATCGCTTTCTTGATTTTAATCAAACGTTACCATGAAACAGTCTGTTGACATTTTTGAATCTATTTCGCCTGGGCAACTCAGTCTGCATGTGATGCTGAATCTGCAGGATGCCTATGCTGATGCGCGCCGTGGCGGCACACCCATGCCGCAAAGCTGGTATGAGGCCTATGTGGGCCGCGTGAAGCTGCGGGTGGAGCTGCTAGTGGAATTTGCGGTCGCCAACGCGCTTGCACTCCACTTCCCTTATGTAAAGGCCTCACTGGATGATGTAGAGCCTGAAATGCTGCAATGGGCATTCGACACCGTTCTGGCGGAAAAACAGCTTGCCGTTTCAGCACCGAAGCCAAAATCGGTTGAACCGGGAATGGTGATCCTCATGTGCGGCGGCCCCGGCAGCGGCAAATCGGAAATGATTAAGAATGGAAATATCCCTGAGGGCGGCATTATCCTCACACGCGATGCTATTTTTCCTCGCCTCTCACCTTATAACCGCTTGCAGAAGGAAGCCCCGAACAGCGCCACGCATACTGTCGTCACCGAAGCCATTTTATATAATGAGCGCGACCGCTATCGTTACGCCCTTCTCTCGCAGGCAAATTTTATCATGGTCGATAGCACCTTAAGCTATACAGATTTGGGGCGGCAAATGATTCGCGCGGCACAGCGCCTTGGCTACATGGTCGAGGTGCTGCACGTGGATACGGATATTGAAATCGCCCTAAAGCGCGCCGAGGCGCGCGCGGCCATCACCGGCGTAACCATTAACCCGAAGCTGCTGATAGAATCGCACGTACGCTGCGCCGCCAATTTCTTTTCTTACATGCAGGAAGCAGATTTCACCGAGAATTGGGACAACAACCACAAGCCGGAAGATTTATATAAATTTGGCTCGTCTTTCAGAATGCCGCTACCGGAAGTGCAGGAAAGCACCTACCGTGTTTCCACCCGCTTCTTTAAGTACCCGCAAATCATCCGTGAAGGCGGCGTGAAGCAAGTAGATAATCACCGACTGGAATTGATTCACCTCGATGAAGTGGTGATTGTGTACATGATCCGTGATGTGGTGGCCTATAACAAGCTTTTGCAAAAATCCCAGATGCCGCTGAAAGACGTCAGCTGGCCACCAGATTTTGATACCGTCATTGCGGAGCGCTTGCTGCACACATCGTTCTTAGAAGCGTTCAAATAAAAAAGGCCCCAACCGGGGCCTTTTTTACGCGCTATGCCGTGCCCGCTTATGCCGCACGCATCTTGTTCAGGAACTTTGTTACCTCGCCGTTGAGCGAGTCTGACTGGCGGGCCAGTTCACTGGTCGCCATCATCATTTCTTTCGCCGCACCGCCGGTTTGTTTCGAGATACTCGCCACCTCATCCACATCCTGCTTCACACGGTCTGTGTTGGCCGAGGCCGACTGAATGTTGCGGGCAATTTCGCGCGTGGAAGCATTCTGCTGCTCCACCGCAGAGGAAATATTCGTCGCCACCGAGCTGATTTCCTCGATGCGTTTCGACAGCACGTTAATCACCTGTACGGCATTGTCCGTTTCCGTCTGAATTGAGCTGACATATTTTGCAATTTCTTCCGTTGCTGATTCCGTCTGGCGGGAAAGATTTTTTACTTCCGATGCCACCACGTCAAAGCCTTTGCCAGCTTCACCGGCACGCGCCGCTTCAATGGTTGCATTCAGCGCCAGCAGGTTAATCTGCTCGGCTAGTTCGTTAATCAGCTCCACCACTTCGTTGATGCGCTTTGCAGCTTCAGAAAGGCCCTTGATGGTTTCATTGGCTTTCTGCGCTTCTTTCGCCGCCTCATGCGCCACAGAAGAAGAATGGTTTGCCTGCTTGCTGATTTCGCTGATGGAAGAAGCCAGCTCATCGGCTGCTTTGGCCACCGTGGAAACGTTCTGCGAGGCTTGAATGAACACCTGTGTCAGCTGCGAAATTTTATCGTTATTATTTTCAGCAGAGTTCGACATGCCCTTCGATGCTTCATCAATCAGCCCTGATGTTTTGCTCACCACTTCCGAAATGCCGCGGATGGTAACGTCAAATTCCTGCGCAATCTGATCCATCATGTGTTTGCGTTCTTTTTCGGATTCAAGCTTGGCTTTTTCCTGCTCGGATTCCAGTTCTTTGATGCGCATCGCGTTTTCTTTAAACACCTGCACGGTGCGAGCCGTTTGGCCAATTTCATCGCGCTTCTCCATATACGGGATCTCAACATCAAGATCATCATTTGTTAACGCTTCCATCACCTTATTCAGACGATCAATCGGCTGCGTCACCGTGCGGTAAATAAGCACGCCCGACACTACGTTGGTTACCACCGCAACGCCAACCTGTACAATAAGGTCGAAATAAAACGACTCACTCGCGCTTTCGCCGAAGGCTGAGCGAACATGTAAAAAGCTCTTCACGCCGAAAAACAGCCCCACCAGCGAGAGAAAGAGCATTGTAAACTGAAGGCGGACGGAAAGACCAAAAAGCTTACTCTGTTTAATATCCATAAATCATGTGCTCCAAGCGCTGTGAAGGTGGTGATGTTGAATCGTAGCTTTAACACCTGAAAAATCAAGCTGTTTCAGATTAAAACACCTCCTCCGCCCGCAGGGGTTAAAAAAGATGGTTTTTCTGCGACAGTGCCTGAGCTTACTGGCCGCGCCACATGCGGCGCAAAACATTATCTTTATAGTGGAAGTGATGAACCAGCGCGGCGGCGGCGTGGGCGGCAATCAGCCCCATCATCACAAATGCCGCCAGCTCATGTATTTCGCCCATTAACTCGCGCAGCTCTTTGCTGGGTGCCACGATATTCGGCAACTCAAAAAGCCCGTATACTGAAACCGGATAACCCGCAGCAGAAGACATCGCCCAGCCTGAAAGCGGCATCAGCAGCATCAGCCCATACAGACCATAATGCGCCAGATGCGACGCCAGTTTCTGAATGGGCGTAAGTGTGGCCGGAAGCAGCGGCGTGATATTCGCCAGCCGCCATCCAAAGCGTAGCACTACCAAAAACAACACAACTGCACCTGTGGCCTTATGCAGGCCGTAGATTTGTAAGCGGTCCGGCCCCTGCTCCATCTCCGTCATGATGAGACCCACGGCAAGCAGGCCGATAATCATCAGCGCCATGACCCAGTGAAATGCTCGCGTTAAAAACCCATAAGACTGTGCGGTGTTTCTTAGTGCCATATCGTTCTCCTAATTTTGCTGCTTGCCAAACCGGCGGCTGATGCGCACCACCAACCCGCCCATCATGATGAAAATAATGCCGAGAATAATCAGCGTCAGCGCCCAACCCACCGAATTGGAAATATATTTTTCCGAGTAGTAGCTAATGTAAGAGAACAGCGCGAGAGCACCTACAATCAGCATGCCGCGGCTTTCCACCAATGTGCTGACATACATCACGCCTGCCGCCAACAGCACGAAGGTCACTTCCACAAATGTGCGCTCCACAATGTCGTAATACGCCCACAGGAAAAGCACCGAGCCGATAAGGTTCGCCAAATCAATCGTGCGGTGGTACTGCCGATACTGGCGGAAACCATAGGCAATCAGCAGCATCGAAAGGCCGGTGACAAGCGCAATATACCGCTCTTTGGTGTCCACCCAATCCATCAGCGTCACCACCGAAGCGGTGAAGAAAATACCAAAGCAGAATAGCAGCATTTCATGCCGCCAGTAATAAAACGCCACGCCAAACTGCACCGCCAGCGTACCCATAATGAGTAGCACTGCACTATGCGGATTGTCGCCGGTGAAAAACTCCATCAGCGTCACCGCGATACCTGAAGGTTGTAGCAGCGCCGCAAGAATATACAGCGGCCCTGCCGCGCGTACATAGCGCGGGTCACGCTGTGCAATCAACCCCAGCAGCATGCACACAAAGCCGGGGCCGAAGGTAATCAGCACCCGCACATAGCTGTTAAACGAAGCCCAGAAACTGGCGGTGTAATAACAAATGCCCGCGATAATCAGAATGCCGCCGATATACGAAAACATCCGCATGAGCGTGCCGCTGCCCGAGGCCTTTTCAGCCACGCTTGCCTGCGGAGTAATATCAGAAACTGTCAGTTGATGCGCCGACATCAGTTGGCGAATGGTGTCCAGCGCCTGCTGACGATTCATACCGCTATTCATTCCACCCACCCCACGAACTGGTGGTCGTTAGAATAATAATACCGCGTACCGTCCGTCAGCGGTATCGGTACGCGCTTAGCACCCTTCCTCAGCACAAACGGGGTGCTATAATCCGAACCGCCGATACCCAAAAGCCCACGGTAATAGCGCCCGCCATATTCGAATTCATATCCATCAGGCGAAATTTTATAGCTGCTGACTTTGGTGTTTTGCAGTTCTGGGATTTCAAGCACCTGCCATTGGCCGGTGGGCGCTTCGCCTTCGGCACGCTGAATGCGTGGCAGTTCAATTTCACGCACGTTCTTCTGCTTGGTTTCATAACGGTAAAGGCGCGGACGGCGATAGTTCGTTACCAGATTGCCGTTGATATCCTTCGCCACATTTTCCATGGCCTCTATCTGCGCGCGACCTTCTCTTACGGTGAAGCGGTAATGATGTGTGTCCGGCCCTTGGTCATACAGCACAATCAGCGCATCATGCTTGGGCTCTTCCACAAACATGTTGGACACAAACTGCCCCGCGAGCAGCAATATCACTAAAATAAGGGGCAAGCCGATACCGGCAATAATAAATAAATTCCGCTGCGGTGCTTCTGACATATCGCGTCTCCCTTGCGCTTATTGTGTGCGTTTTAACGCAAATGGCAAGCGCGTTTATTCTTTCATCAGCCACGACACGCTGCTGCTTCCCTTTTTCGGGGCCAGCATTTTTTGCAGCGAGGGTAATAGCGCTTGCAGCTGTTCTTCTATTTTCCATGGCGGGTTGATAATCACAAAGCCGCAGCCATTCAAAGTTTCAGGGTACGCCGCTGGGCGCAGCAATAATTCCGCCGCCAGAATTTTTTTAATGCCGGAAATTTTAAACTGGTAATGAAACGCCTTCACCGGCGCACGGTGCTTAATGGGATACCATAGCGCAAACACGCCACCGCTGAAGCGATGATGTGCCTCCTTTACGGCTTCCAGCATCGTGTCGAATTCTTCGTCTTTTTCAAATGGCGGGTCAATCAGCACCAGCCCGCGTTTTTCTTTCGGCGGCAGAAAGGCTTTCAGCGCCTGATAGGCATCCTTATGATGCACTGCCACTTGTTTGTCGTGCACAAAATTCTGCTTCAGCACCGCCACGTCTTCCGGATGCAGCTCGGTCAGCACCAATCTATCTTGCGGCCTTAGCAACGCACGCGCCACCCAGGGCGAACCGGGGTATGATGTGAGCGCTGCGCCGCCGTGATTCAGCTTGCGCACAATATCAAGATACGGCGTGAGCAGCGGCGTTACGGTTTTCGTGGCCAGCACCTTGCCAATGCCATCGGTGTATTCCATGGTTTTTTGCGGCTCCACGGCCTGTAAGTCATATACGCCTAAGCCCGCATGCGTATCGACCACGCAAAACGCTTTGTCTTTTTCTTTCAGCCGCTCAATCAGCAGCGCCAGAATGCTGTGCTTGAAGACGTCTGCAAAATTACCGGCATGATACGCGTGGCGATAGTTCATTGGCGGCGCTTGGTATATTTTACGGCATTGCCTTTGGCCGCCGTTACGGGGTATTTCTGCGCGTTCTTTTTCATTTTTTCCTGCGCGGCTTTTTCCAAATCCACCCCCAGCACATCGGCAAGGCGCAACAGATACAGCAGCACGTCCGCCATCTCTTCTTTCACATGCGCCATCTCTTTTTTATCGGCCGTAATGCGGTGGGACTGCTCCTCCGTGAGCCACTGGAAAATCTCAAGCAACTCCGATGCTTCCACGCTCAACGCTGCGGCAAGATTTTTCGGGCTGTGGAATGGCTCCCACTTCCTTGCTTTAGCAAAGGCACGTAATTTTTTCTGGATGTCAGCATTATTCATGGGCGCCACTATAGCGGATGTGGCGGATTTTTCACCAGCAATCATTTTGCCGGTTTTTTCGCGCAGCGTTTCTGGCATAGTTTCCACGCCACCACATACACAAACGCCATATTCACCGTGGCGGTACCCACGTTGAACTGGCCGGGCAGTGCCGTACTAAGGCTAAAGCCCAAGCACACGGCACCATATAAAAATAAAAAGCGATAGCTTTCCGGGTGAATGCAGCCGCGTTCCATATGCGTGATTAAAAATAACACGGCGAGTGAGGCAATTGTTGCCACTGCTGTAGGCAGCCATGTTGGCATACCCTGCACGAAAGGAAACGCGCTGATGAACGGCCAAATCGCCTGCACCGTAAGCCATGCCAGCCCATAGCACAGCGCGCAAACCCCCAATGTTTTTACTATCTCTTTCATGGCACCCCTCTTTTCTTATCCGTCAACTCCCGCACAATATAGAATAAATCACTAAAAAACACCGTGTTTTTATTACGCTAAAAGCATGGATTTATCCTTACGTATCATGTAAGAAAACACAAACTCTGTGTTGCGTTTGAGACGGTTTTCTACTACCAACGAGATGTGGGTGCATATGCACTGGCATCACGGGGGTTGCAGCAGGCCAATGAAGAGAATCGTACCGCTATATTTTTGGGCATTCCTCGTTCTTGTCACGGCGCCGGCATACTTTGCCTACAACTGGGCGTATAGCGATTCGCTCTTTTTAGAATCCTTCTTTATCGATTTGTTTAAAGAAGGTGGCAAATGGTCGAGCTGGAGCCTCGCCACCTCTGCTGCCTATGTACCCGACATGCTTCTCTACCCCTTGGCATATTATCTGCTCCCCAATGTCATGGATCGGCTGTTTTTCATCACCTTATGCCAAGTGCTGCTCATTTGTGCTGGCATGCTGTGGGTCGTCAAAGCGGCAACTGGAAAGCCTTCCATCCTTTCGCAATGGGTCGTGTTCAGCATCTGCGCTTTGTTCGTCTATCTTTCCTATCGCGACGTCATGATTCTATTGGCCTACAGCGCTAATTTTTTGATGGCTGCGCACATTTTTGCACTGTTTGCAATCGCACTGCTAGTGTCGCTTGTTCAGCAAACTACGCCGCTCAAATGGCCTTCGTTGCTGCTGCTCGCCGCGTTTACCCTTGTCGGCTACCTAAATGGAAAAATGTTCATCGTTTGGTTTATTGCACCGGCACTTGTAACGCTTTCCCTGTGCTTCGCCGTTGCTTTTGCCTATAAGCAGCCGCACATACGTAGCTTGCTCCTGCTTATCGCAACCATTCTTGTTTCGGCCCTGTTTGCCAGATTTCTGGACTCGATTATCACGGTCTGGGATTCGCTTGAGTTAGTAAACCGCACCCGCTTTAACCTCGACATGGCCTTTGACTCCGTACCTAAATTGTTCCGCACCATTCACACTCTTTTCACGCGCTATGATACCCTTTATCAAGCCATTATTCTTGTGTGGTTCATTGGACTGGGCATCGCCTTTTACCAACCTGTGCGATGGGCGCTGCAATCTTATGCCCTGAAGCGTTACGGCTCTTTCCTACCAAAGGCCCGAGCGCTAAAAACCAAGGCGGCGCTCACTCGCCAATACGGACTCTACTTTCTGTGCCTCTTTACCATTATTCTGCTGCCTGTCAGCTTGGTGTCCATCACCGCATCCGGTGAATTCAGGGATCTTTCCAGCCTCAGGTTCTATCAAATTTTTATTACACTTCCCTTCCTGATTCTTGCCGGCGCATTGAATCTGTATGCCCCTACTTTTTCAGAATCCCGATTGGCTTACGGGTTTAGCGTGGGCACCGTTTCATGCCTTGTGCTTATATTTTTGTTTAATTTTGAATCCATCAAGCCGCGACCTTTCACAGTGGCAGATGTCCGCAATCATAAGGGTACATGGGAAATGGAACTCACCCAATGCCTTGATGCCAATAAAGAGCGCTATAACCTTCGTTATGGCATTGGCACTTTCTGGGTGGCGCGAGCTGTGACGCTTCTCTCCAGCAAGGGTGTTCGCATATACAACGCACATACTTACCCAGCCGAAATGATTCACTACATGAGTAATATCGATTGGTACACCGGCGAAGGGCACGGTGCACACCCCCATCCGTTTTATAACTTCATCGTAGTGACGGGAGATTTGAACAAAAATGAAATTATCGCACGAAATGGAATGCCGCGCGATACATTGAAATGCTCCAATACTGAGATTCTCATTTATGATGGAAATTTCCATCACCGCTTTATGGAATCTTCAAGACTGGTCACCAATAGACTTAAGTTTGAATATGGCCTACATGATGCATTTTCTACCTCGAGCCCTCAACAGAACACGTGGTTGAAGTTAGCGCCCGGGCGCTATCAGGCCACGTTTATGTATGCCTCACCTAATGCCGCCGCCAACGCCACTGTTGGTGAATTGCGCCTGCATACTGAGAGCGGCCCGCTAACCACACTCTCCCCGCTTAAGGCCCATGCCAGCGGCCTTAGTAGCACTACCGTTTCTTTTGAGGTGCCCGCTTCGTTTGTGAATAAACGCATCAGTGTGAACCTTCATTTTGTGCGCATCAATAACGCGGCAATATTGCCGCGTTATCTAATTATCAAACGGTTATAGGCGTGAAACCATCCCCCAGTATTTCTTGGCAGGACTTTAATTTTATTGCCGCACGCATTGGCAACAATGCACTGCTGGTACAGGGGCCGGGAGGCAATATTTCGATTAAAGATGGTGCCACCATGTGGGTGAAATCCTCTGGCACATGGTTAGCGGAAGCGCAAAAGAAAATGGTTTTTGTGCCCACTAATCTGCCGCGCCTAAAAGCTGACTTAAAGGCCGGTGTAGAAAAAAATCCCAAAGAATATGCGCTGGATGCAGCTGCTGCTGCACCATCCATGGAAACATATTTTCATGCGGCGCTTCCGCATACCTGCGTAGTACATTGCCACGCGATTGCAGTCTTGCGCTATGCCGTACAAAAAAAGGGCAAAACCTTATTGACCGAATTATTGCAGGGCGAGAACTGGGCGTGGGTTGAATATGAAACGCCGGGGTTCACGCTAGCGCAGGCGGTGCGTGCCCATTCCGGAGCAGATATTTATATTTTGGCAAATCATGGCATCATCGTCGGCGGCGACACGATTGCCGATGCAGAAAAAACCTTGCAGCGTTTGTGCCAAAAACTAGGGGTTGTAGAACGCATAGCGCTAGCAAATATACCGAAAGCCCATCCGGCACCTGCGGGTTACATTACCCCCACCCATCCGGAAATTCAGTTATTGGCACATGACCGCATCGGCCAAGCCGTGATCCAAAGCGGTATTATTTTCCCAGACCAGGCTGTCTTCTTGCACCAGCACATTGCTTTTGTATCCACACCAATTGAGGCAGAACAGTCCCAGAAACCTTGCGTTGTTATTGCCAATAGTGGTGTATTTATAAAATCGTCTTTTTCGGCCACCGCGCAAGAACTGCTGTTGGCCGTTGCTCTTGTGAGCAATCGCTTAGAAAGCGCCGAGGGCGTCGCTTACCTCTCACCCGCTCATGTCAAGGCACTGCTAGATTCTGAACTCGAGAAGCAGCGCAAAAAGGTGAATTAATGCAAGTCATCATTCCCATGTCTGGCTTCGGTGAACGCTTTAAAAAAGCGGGATACACCATACCAAAATTTCTTATCGAGCTTGAAGGCAAACCCATCATCGCGCATGTGATTGACCTCTTCCCCGGCGAAACGGATTTCACCTTCATCTGCAACGAACTGCACATGAAAGAATTTCCGGTAGAGGCAACGCTAAAACGCTATTGCCCGACGGCAAAAATACACGTAATCCCACCGCACAAAAAAGGGCCTGTGCACACCGTGCTTTCGATTCGTGAGCAGATTGATGTTCGCAAGCCTACCATCGTAAATTACTGCGACTTCACCTGTTACTGGGATTACCCGCGCTTCATGCAGTGGGCACAAACCCAAAAACTGGATGGCGCACTACCCGCGTATCGTGGCTTTCACCCCCATTCGCTTGCCGGAAATTATTACGCCTACATTAAAGAAGAAAATTTACGCGTGCAGGATATTCAGGAAAAGAAGCCCTTCACCACCACACCGATGCAAGAGTTCGCCTCCACGGGCACTTATTATTTCAAGTCTGGCGCCACTATGTTGGAATGTTTTGATGCTGTCGTCGCACAAAACCTGACCATCAATAACGAATACTATATCAGCATGGCCTACAAACCTTTGCTGGAATCCGGTGCGCAGGTGGGCGTGTATGAAGTCGAGCACTTTATGCAATGGGGCACGCCCGAAGATGTGCAGGAATATCAATACTGGTCGGATATTTTTACAAAAATAGCCCACCGCAAACCCTACACCCATCCCTTGCCGGGCACCGTGATGATTCCAATGGCAGGCTTGGGGGAGCGCTTCTCAAAAGCCGGTTATGCCCTGCCAAAACCCCTGATTCCTGTAGATAATCTTCCTATGGTGATTCGTGCCACGGAAGACCTGCCACCTGCTGCTAACTATGTTTTTGCCATACGCACAACAATGGCGGGGCACGAAAAAATTGCCGCAGAACTGACGCGGCATTTTGCCCATAGTCGCTGCGTGATGCTTGAAAAAGCAACAGAAGGACAGGCGCATACCTGCCTACTGGCCTGCACAGATATTGCGGACACGACACCCCTCACCATCAGCGCCTGCGATAATGGCGTGATTGTGAATGATAAAGCACTCGCAGACTTACTGCGCAAACCTGATGTAGACGTGGTGGTGTGGGTCGCGCGCGGCCTACCGGGTGCAGCTCGTAATCCCAAAATGTATTCCTGGGTAGAGGCAGAGGGCGGCCGCGTGAAGCATGTTTCAGTGAAAAAACCTCTGCAAAATCCCGCCTGTGACCCGATTGTTATCGGCACATTTACATTCAAATCGAGTGGCGATTTCAAACACGCCGCCCAGCAGATGATGCACGAAAATACACGGGTAAATGGTGAGTTTTACGTTGATACCTGTATCAACGATGCGGTAAAGGCGGGCTTACGCTGCCATGTTTTTGAAGTCGATGCCTTTTTATGCTGGGGCACGCCCGATGAATTAAAAACATTCGAATATTGGCAATCCTGCTTCAAAAAATGGCCTGCACATGGTTATACTGCAGAGATGTAATGCAGAAAGGTTATAAAAAATGAAAAAACCTTTTTTTCTCGGTGGCAGCTTCTTTCCACCGCACAATGCCAATAAAATGTCGCATGAGGGCAATGTTGAAAATGCCCGCAACATTTACTTCAGCCAAAAGCCGCCCAACCTACATTTTTTGCTCCGGCAGCGCTATGAGTGGATGAATCCGTTCCTTGAAGGAAAGAAATCGGTGTTTGAATTGGGCTGTGGTGCAGGCTTCTCAAAAGCCTTTATTACCCATCCGAATTTTGTGCTGACGGACGTGCGTAATGATGCGTGGGTTGAAAAAAATGTGGATGCACTAAACATGCCATTTGCCGATGGCTCTGTCGGTGCGCTTGTTGCCAGCCACATGATTCACCACGTTGCCACGCCACACCTTTTCTTTACCGAAGCAATAAGGGTATTGGAACCGGGCGGTCTTCTGGTGATTCATGAAATCAACACCTCACTACTGATGCGGCTCGTTTTGCGCCTGATGCGCCACGAAGGGTATAGTTATGATGTGGATGTGTTTTCACCAGATACAGTTGCAAACCGTCCTGAAGACCCGTGGTCTGCCAACTGCGCTATTCCACAGATGTTGTTTAATAGCCCTACACAGTTCGAGCGGCATTTCCCCGCACTTAAAATCATTCACAACGAATTGTGCGAGTGTTACATTTTCCTGCTTTCAGGCGGCGTTATCGCCAAAACTAAAACCGTTTCACTGCCGCACCCCCTGTTGCAGCTTATTCATAAGCTGGACCAACTGCTGATAAAACTGATGCCGAGTATTTTTGCACTGGGGCGGCAAGTCGTGATTCAGAAGTTATGACACTATCGCTCATCATACCCTGTTACAATGAAAGCAAAAATTTGCCGTTGCTGGTAGCGCGCTGCGAAACGCTCCTTCTGCGACCCGACACTGAGGTCATTTTGGTCAATAATGGCTCTACCGACGATAGCGCCGCTGTGCTGGGCGGTTTACAAAAAAATCACCCCGCCCTTAAAATTGTAACCGTGGATGTGAATCAGGGCTATGGCTTTGGCATTTTAAGCGGCCTTCGTGCCGCCAGCGGTGATGTTTTAGCCTGGACGCACGCCGACATGCAGACCGATCCGGTGGATGCATTGACTGGATTTGATTTTTTTGTACACCATGCCGCACCGGAAAGACTTTTCGTCAAGGGTCGCCGCTACGGCAGGCCACTGGCGGATGTGTGCTTTACCATTGGTATGGCTGTGTTCGAGGTGTTGTTTTTGCGGGCACGTCTGTGGGACATTAATGCCCAGCCCACCATGTTCCATCGCACGTTTTTTGCAACATGGAAAAATCCACCCCATGATTTTTCACTCGATTTATTTGCCTATTACCTTGCCCGCAAGCACCGCCTCCGTGTGCAACGATTCCCTGTGCGGTTCGGTGAGCGAGCGCATGGCACATCGCACTGGAACGTAAACTGGAAAGCAAAAATTAAATTTATTAGGCGCACGCTGCAGTATAGTTTTACATTACGCAAACATCTGGCAGAATAAGCCATGCACATTATTGCACATCGCAAAAATACCATTGCTGAATTGCAGGCCACGCCGCCACAGTATGGCGTTGAGATTGACCTTAGAACCTATGGTGGCCGCTTGATTTTGCAGCACGACCCGTTTACCGATGCCGTGCCCTTTGAAGAATGGCTACAGTTTTTTAAACATGGCCCGCTGGTGCTGAACGTAAAAGAAGATGGGCTGGAAAGCACAATTCTTGCCCTACTCAAAGCTCGCAATATCACCAATTTTTTCTTTTTAGACCAAGCCATGCCCACGCTGATAAAAACGGCAAATGCTGGCGAAAAGCGTGTTGCCCTGCGGTTTTCGGAATATGAAGGACTCGATACCGTGTTAAAGCTTCAGGGAAAAGTGTCGTGGGTGTGGGTAGATTGCTTCACCGCCTGGCCGCTAGATGAAGCGTCTTATACAACGCTCAAAACCGCCGGCTTTAAACTGTGCCTTGTATCGCCTGAATTACAGGGCCGGCATGATACAAAAGAAATTACTACGATGAAGCGTTTTCTGAAGCAGCACAACATGATGATTGATGCCGTGTGCACTAAAAAACCTGACGCATGGCTGGCATCATGAAGTTATTTCTCAAAGACCCGCTTTTTCTATCCGGACTTTTTCTGCGCCTTGCGCTACTTGCGCTGGCAGTGCCCTATATTCAAACGCTCTGGTTCGTACCTTTCTTAGAAGCCACCGCAACAACACCCACGCCAGATCCATGGCTCAGCTATTTTAATGCGGGTGGCGACACAAGGGCTTTTCCGTATGGCTTTGTGATGTATCTGGCATTCTTGCCTGCCACACTTTTGGGAATGGGGCTTGAGCATCTCCTTGGCATAAAAGGCTTCGTGCAGCTTGGTTTTGCCTGCACCATTTTTGTCAGCGACCTTTTGTTGTTTTATATTCTGCGCCGCCTGAACCCAGGCCGCGAAAAACAGGTCATGATTCTCTATTGGCTTTCACCAATTACCCTTTTTGTGTGCTATTGGCATGGGCAGAATGACATTATTCCCATCACACTGCTGATGTTGGCCTTTGGTTTTTTAAAACGGCGAAGTGCCGGAAAAGCTGGCTTATTCTCTGCTCTGGCCATTTCTGCAAAGCTTGGCATGATACTGCCGCTACCGATTATGATGGTGTATATCTGGCGAAAAGGCGGCTGGGAAAGCGTGATGCGCTTCCTGCGCACTTTCCTGCCCTTTGCGGCGGTGCTGATTGCGCCTTTCTTCCTGCTTACGGGCTTAAAAACCGCCGTTTTACACAGCCCTGAGGTGGATAAAATATTTTATGCCACGCTGACCTTGGCACCGGGCATGAAGGTGTATCTTACCCCGATTATTTACGCGCTGCTGATGTATTTGGTGATTAAAATCCGCCGTGTGGATTTTGGCTTGCTGATTTCACTTTCGGGCCTTTCTTTTTTAAGCCTGTTGCTGCTCGCCCCCACTTCGGTTGGTTGGTATTTGTGGGTTACGCCCTTCCTGATTTCCTACTATATCCGCAGCAAAAATGCCGCGCTCTTGACCCTTTTTCTGCACGTTGTTGCCTTCAGTTTTCAAGGCCTCAATGCCAGCGGCGCCTATGTCCACGCGCTGCATCTTGATGCCACGCAAGCAATCATTCATTTCTTACCCCTGTCAGAACATATCTTCACGCTTTGGCTTTCTGCCGCTGTCGTGGCGGGGGCGCTTCTTTTCATTGGCATGATGCAATACGGTGTGTTCGGGAATTACGCCTTCAAACTTTCAAAGCAACCCATCATGATCGGGATTGCAGGCGACTCCGGCACGGGAAAAGATACGCTCAACAATGCGCTATCGGGATTATTCTATAAAAACGATGTGGTTTCGGTATTTGGCGATGACTACCATTTGTGGGAACGCGGCGCGCCTGAATGGAAAACCTACACACACCTCAACCCCGCCGCCAATGACCTTGATAAATTCTATACAGACATTAAGCGGCTGAAAGACGGCAAGGACATTACCAATCGCTCGTATGACCACAGCACCGGACTTTTCACGGCACCCATTTTTATCCGCCAGCGTGACCTTATCATTGCGTTTGGCCTGCATACTTTTTTCCTGCCCAATTTGCGAAAGCTCTTTGACGTGAAGCTGTTCATGGATATGGATGAAAACCTGCGTCGCTATTTTAAAGTTCAGCGCGATGTGCATGAGCGCGGCCATACGCTGAAAAAGGTCATGGCGGCCATTTTGAGGCGGCAGGGTGACGCAAAAGCGTTCATCAAACCACAGAAAAAATATGCCGACATCGTGTTTAAAATCGCCCCTGAGCGCGCCCTTTCTACAAAAAAACTAACGGGGAAAAATCTGCCGCCACTCAAACTTTCCGTCACGCTGCAACGTGCGATGCCCTGCGGCCCGCTGTTAGAGAAGCTGGGTGCTTGTTGCGTTGTAAAGCAACGTTATATGGGTGAAAATAAAATCGGCGTGGTGGAGCTAAACATTACCAATATCAATCTCAACGCACTTCAGACCGAAGCCTTTGCGCGTGAATTATTCCCTTACTTCCAGGAACTGCTTTCTGCCACACCGCGCTGGCAGGGTAGCACCATGGGGCTGATGCAGCTTTTCACGCTGATGTGCCTCTACGACCGTCGCAAATAGCTAGGCAATCGCTTCGGGCACTTTATCGCCCAGCGCAGGATGCGTGAACCCGAGGCCGGCAAGCATGTTTTTCACTTCCACCAGTGGCAGGCCCACCACGTTAGAAAAAGAACCATTGATGGATTCTACAAAACCGCCGGCGCGCGACTGGATGCCATAGCAGCCAGACTTTCCTTCCCACTGCTTGCTTTTAAGATACGCCTCAAGCTCTTTATCTGACAACGGTTTGAACTTCACCATCGTCATCACCAGCTTTGAAATTTGTTTTCCGCCGGGGGCAACCACGCTCACGCCGGTATATACACGGTGGCGGCGGCCAGAGAGCAGTTGCAGAATTTCACGCGCTTCGGCTTCACTGTTTGCTTTACCGATAATGCGGCGACCCACGGCAGCAATCGTATCTGCCGCTACCACATATGCCTTAGAATGCTTCTTGGCAGCCACTTGTGCTTTTTCTACCGCGAGGCGAAATGCCAGTTCTTCGGGCTTTTCATTTTTCTTCGGGGTTTCGTCGATATCCGACGGGCTAATGATATCCGGCAGCAAACCTATGCTTTCAAGCAGTCCTTTGCGCCCACTGGAAGCAGAGGCAAGAACAAGGGTGGGTGGATTGGCCGGCATACTTCACCTTTTTAAAAAGGCAGCCCAGTGCACGGGCGGCAATTTATTTGTGACGGTGCGTAACGCGTGCCTTGGAAAGGTCGTACGGCGTCATCTCAACGCTCACCTCATCACCCAGCAGTACACGAATACGGTTTTTGCGCATGCGGCCCGATGTGTGTGCGAGCACTTCATGCCCGTTTTCGAGCACCACACGGAACATAGCATTCGGCAATACTTCCGTTACCCTGCCTTTAAATTCTAGTAATTCTTCTTTGGCCATAATGGCGTTTCATGTCATCGGTAGGTTACAACTGCCTACTGCCTAACGAATAACGCGGTATTTTGCAAGGGAAAGAATGTTTTAGGCTGCGCCGGGGCCGCCCGTACCGACCGATCGGCCAAGCGCTGTAATGCCGGCTGCATTCAGCTGTGTTTTTAAAAGTTGAGTCACCTGCCCCGTTACCATCTCTTTCACCGGCATGCCCGCCGCTTTCATGGCATCAATAATTTCAACGCGCAAATCCGGTTTCTGGCATTCCAGAATAAAAAGTCCATTGTTAAAGTCTTTGCCGTGTATTTTGGCCGCCATTACAAAATAGCTGGGCTCACGGGTATCAAGATCCTTCTTCAATTCATCAAATCCTTGCTTCGCGCTGTGCGTGTAGCGGGCATGCATGTGGAGCGTGGTGCCGTCAGTGCCACGATACGCATCCTGCACGGCTAAATCCGCCTGCAATAACACCTGCGATGCTTTTTCAAGCAGCGTGGCAAGAGTCGCCACCGCCGGTGGCTGGCTCACTGTTGGCATAGGTTTCCTCCTCCATAACCATTTCATTCTAATGAAGAATCATTAAAATATTGTTAAGTGGCGTAATATATAAATTTCCCTTGTTTATCAACATGATGATTTTTCTCCCCGCCCGCTTCAGTTAAGGTTTCCTTAACACTTTCATTTTATAATTAGAGGGTGGAAAAAACACGGATGGCACAGAGAAAATGAGGCAAGCCAGCGAAATACAGGCATTAAAGACAGAGCGCTTTGCAGAGCTGCAAGCGCTGAACCTTGCCGCACAGTCTGGTCAGGTTGTTGATCTCGGCGAAATCAGCCGCATCATGGCTAGCATTAAAGAGCTGGAGGAAGAATTCCGACAAGCTGAGGCGCGTGAGCAGGGCTTGCGGGCACAGGTTAATCAGGCAGAGTCGCTCGCTTCCCTAAAGGCTGAAGAGGCGCAGCTCCGCAGTGAGCTTGAAACAATGAAAGGTCTCTCTGACCAAATGGGCAAAGAGATTCAAAACATTGATAAAGCAATAGACACAAACATCCGTGGTGCAGAGGCGATTGAGCAGAAAATTAAAGAGAATGAAGTAAAAATCGAGACAATAAACACAGAACTGGTTGATGTCCGTGAAGAAAAGAAAGCGGTGCTCCAGGAAAAAGAGGGTGTTTCCTCCGAAATCGAGAGAATTTCAAAGAAAATCGAAGAGAAGCGCGCCGCTGCAGAAGAAGCCCAAAAAGGCGTGGATGCCAGCAAGCCTAAGCGCGACGAATTAAGAGACGCGCGTAATGAGACCCGTGATCGCGTGGGTGAATTAGACGATGAACTCAAAAAAATGGAAGCGGAGGGGATAAGTAAAGAAGACCCCAGATATAAGGAGAAATTTGCTGAGAAAAAAGCCGCCTCAGACGAACTTGATAAAGTTAACCAAGAACGTAAAGAGCTCGCAAAAGAGATTTTGTCGCGCGTGGACGAGAACGGCAATCCAAAGAAAAACATTCTCGACCTGTCGCGTGAAGCGCGCAGCCTAAAAAAAGAAGGCGCAGAACTCACCAATCACTTGAGCGAACTTGTAACTCGCTCCTCTGCGCTTGGCGAACAGCTCGACACTCTCTCCAGAAAAGAGTCTGCTCTTGAAGCCGACGCTGCAAAACTTCTGGCAGAAAATAAAATTTCTGCAGAAAAGGCCCAGCAGATGCGGGAAGAAGCCGCGCAGCTTCGCGATAAAAAAGAGTTGCTTGAAGCGCAAAAACAAGAACTGGATAAAAAAATTGAGATGAAGGAAAAAGAGCTGGATGCCGTCACCAAGAAGCGAGAGCAGGTAGAGGCACAGAAAGCTCAAGCACAAGAACAAATTGATGCCGCGCGACAGGAACGGAAGGGTGCACCGAAAGAGCCTGTAACCTTGCAGGAAGCCAGCGAAACAAAATCGCAGGACCGTGCAGGGCCAATCCCGCTTACGCCAGAGTCGCGGGCAGAGCTTGGAAACGTTATGGTAAATATGCGTGAAAGCGGCACCACCGAAGTGGCCGTTGGCAGTGCAACTGCTACACCAAACACCCGCAGCGCTGCGCCGCTACAGAGCCAAGGCAGCCCCGAAGGCCGCGGCTCGCGCTTCTAATTATTTTTTACTTGATGTGCAGCACGCAAATGAGCGTGAACAGGCGGCGTGCCGTATCAAAGTCCATCGTGATTTCTTCTTCCAGATGTTCTTTCAAAAGCTCCGAGCCTTCGTTGTGCACGCCACGGCGGCCCATATCAATCGCCTCCATACGCTGCGGGTTAGCCGCTTTTATCGCCTCGAAATAGCTTTCGCAAATCAGAAAATAGTCTTTTATCAGGCGGCGAAAGGGTTTTAGCGGCAGCACGGCGCGGATGGTTTTACTGCTCACTGATGAGGTAATATCAATCGGCAGCCGATGGTCGCCCATCGAAAGATGCAGCGTGTAAGGGCCCCCACCAATCGTTTTACCGTTCAGCGGCTCAAACTGATTCGCCTCCAGCAAATCCGCAATAGCGGTTGCGCGCTCATGCTCGATTTCCGGCGTATAACGAATCACCGTGGTATCATCCAGCGTAATACCAATAATGCGTTCTGTATGCTGGGTCATGGCACTAATTTTTTCGGATGCTCACCGAGCGGGCGTGGGCAAAAAGCCCTTCGGCTTCCGCGAGTGCGTGCGTGGCATCGGCCAGTGCTTTAAAGCCTTCCGGAGTGCACTGAATCAGCGAGCTGCGCTTTAAAAACGTGAACACCGAAATGCCCGACGAAAAGCGCGCGCTGCCCGATGTCGGCAGCACATGACTTGGGCCCGCGATGTAATCCCCAATCGCTTCCGGCGTATGGTGACCCATAAATACCGCGCCCGCATGGCGGATTTCTGGCAGCAATCCAGCGGGATCTTTCACCATCAGCTCCAAATGTTCAGGCGCGATGCCATTTGAAATACCCGCTGCATCCAACAGATCTTTTGCTACAACAATTAGGCCATTATTTTCCCAGCTTTTGCTAGCGATGGCTTTGCGCGGCATGTCTTTCAGCATCGCGTTCACCGCTTTCTCTACCTTGTCGGCAAGCGTACTGCTCGGCGTGACCAGAATGCAGCGTGCATCGGCGTCATGCTCGGCTTGACTCAGCAAATCTGCTGCAATCCATTCGGCATTTGCTGTGTCATCTGCAATCACCAGAATTTCCGATGGCCCCGCAATCATGTCGATGCCCACGGTGCCAAACACCTGACGCTTCGCTTCCGCCACATATTTATTCCCTGGCCCCACAATCATGCTGACATTTGGAATAGTTTTCGTGCCATTTGCTAGTGCTGCAATCGCCTGCGCGCCGCCGATTTTATAAATCTCACTGATGCCGCACACATGCGCTGCCACCAGCACCATCGGGTTTAAAATGCCTTCCGGCGCAGGCACCACCATAACTAATTTACTTACGCCAGCGGCAATAGCCGGAATCGCATTCATCAACACACTGCTGGGGTACACCGCTGCACCGCCCGGCACATACAGCCCAACGCTTTCCACCGGATGCCAGCGCCAGCCGAGTGTGTTACCCAGTGCGTCTTTATATTCCTCGTTCTTTGGTAACTGCCGCGCATGATAATCGCGGATGCGCTGTGCCGCCACTTCCAGTGCCGCCAGTAATTCCGGCGCACACTGCTTCACCGCCGCATCAATTTCTTGCGGATGCACCTTCAGTTCCGATGCACCTTCATATTTCGTGCGGTCAAACTGGTTCGTGTAACGCACTAATGCTGCATCGTTCTCCAAAGCAACCGTAGCTATAATTTCGCGCACCTTATCAGCCAAATTTGCATCAAGGTAGACTGTGCCACCCAGCGCCGCCTGCAAGCTATCAAGAAAACCTTTATCACTGCTATCTAAGCGTTTAACCACCCACGGCCTCCGCCATTTCTTTAATCCAGCGGTTCATTTCGCGGCTGCGGGTTTTGAACACCGAGCGGCCCACGATAAGCTGCGATGACACATCCATGATTTTGTCCGTTTCTACCAAACCGTTTGCTTTCAGCGTGGCGCCGGAAGAAACCAAATCCACAATGCGGCGGCACAGGCCCAGTTGCGGTGCCAGCTCCATCGCGCCGGAAAGTTTCACGCATTCGGCCTGCACGCCCTTGCCCGCAAAATAGCGGCGCGTGATGTTGGGATATTTCGTCGCCACGCGAATGTGGCTCTGGCGCAGAAAATCTTTATCTTCTGCCCACTTTATGGGCGTGGCGACGCTAAGGCGGCAGGTGCCGATGCCTAAATCAAGCGGCACATAAATATCGGGGTAGTCAAACTCCGCCAGCACATCGCTTCCGCAAATGCCGATATCCGCCGCGCCGAAGGCCACAAACGTGGCAACGTCAAAACTGCGAACGCGGATGATGATGACGTTTTTATCGTTCGTTTCAAACGCGAGCTTGCGGGAATTTTCGTCAAAAAAATCCTTCTCGGGTTTCAGCGCCAGCTTTTTAAACAGCGGCGAGACTTCCTCTAAAATGCGGCCCTTCGGTAGGGCAATGACGGTTTTACCTTTGCGGTCCAGCATGGGTATACTCAGTTAAACAATAGAAAACGGGGCCTTTTTCAAGGCCCCGTCTGTTATATCAAATCTGTACCTATTGGCTAGGACTTAGATTTTAGCGGTCGGGAGGCCTTTTTCCTTCCACTCTTCGATGCCACCTTTGAACTTCAGTACATTGGTGTAACCGGCTTCCAGTGCTTTATGAGCAGAGGTTGCAGAAGCAGGGCAATCCACGTTCGTGCAGTAGAAAACCAGCGTGGTGTCTTTGGAAGGAGCGATTTTAGCAAGGCTGGCTGCATCCGTCTTATCGGCAGGCAGGTTTACCGCGCCTTTAATCACTTCGCCGTCAAACCATTTGCCGCCGCGGGAATCCACCACCACGAAAGATTTTTCTTTGCCGATTTTGGCGCTGAGTTCTTCCGCCGTGATCAGCTTTGGTTCGTGTTTATCGCCAGCAAAAGAGGCGCCAGCAACCAGAACCAGCAGTGCAACTAAAGGGAGTAGAAATTTTTTCATGCGTTCCTCGTAAATGATAAATAATGGGTTTTTAAGTCGTGGCACATCATAGCAATGCCGCGTTCAAGCGCAAGCGTAAGCCTGTGAAACGCTGTTGTCCTTGAGTGGAAACAAAAGAATTACGGAACAATCCCGCCGCCCTGCACGGGACAGGCATTAGTGATTCCGGGGAAATTATCTAACGTTGCTTGCCGAACCGCCGCCACCGTATTGCCCAGACTGGACATCGGCCCCGCAGGCGGCAGGGTCGCAATGAAAAAGAATTTGTCCTGCCCCAGTGCATTAATTTGGCTGATGGACATGTAATCTGCCGGCCTGATGGTAGGTAACGGATTACCAGTAATTTTCCGAACCGCATAAGTGTGCTCTGCGCCATTAAGAGCATACCGGCCAATATCCACGATATATTCAGGCACTGTTCCTGCCGCAACCCCTTGGTTGAAACGGTCTTCTACCGCCTGTGCATAACCGGAGGGCAGTTCATAATTTGGGTCAGAACATGGGGGGCCACCCGCACCTGAAGAGCCGGAGCCACCACCCGAGCTGCCGCCAGAGCCACTACCCGAACCGCCGCCGGAGCCACCACCCGAGCTGCCGCCAGAGCCACTACCCGAACCGCCGCCCGAGCTGCCGCCAGAACCGCTGCCCGAAGCGATGCATGTCGTCCCGTCACAATTCCCGCTCTGGCAGTCTTCACCGTCACCAGGGTCGCATGGCCCGCTGATAGAACTCAATGGTGCGCAGAAAAAGCTGATGCAGGTTTCCGGTGAACACTCTGCGTTATCAATACAGGCCTGTGCCTTCACTGGCGCAGCACCAAGCAAAAACAGGCAGAAAAGGCTAAGGAAAAAAAATTGCTTCATTCTAGGCCACTTAGTTTTTTGGCACCAACATGGTGTGCATTATACCATAATGCAGGGCTTCTAGCGCGCAAATACTAAATTATTTTTGCCCGACATTTCCTTCTCAAACCGGTAGCCCTCCGCATCAAACGCCACCACATCCTTAGGGCTATCGATGCCTTTTTGCACAATAAACCGCGCCATCAGGCCGCGGGCGCGCTTGGCATGAATGCCTATTACCTTGAATTGATTGCCTTTTTTCTCTTTAAACGCCACGGAAACCCACTCAGCATCCAGCTTCTTGGGCCGCACGGCTTTGCTATATTCCTCAGAGGCCAGATTCAACACAACCTTAGTTTTATGGCGTGCCAACTCCGTATTCAGGGTTGTGGTAATCGCATCACCCCAAAAGTCATAAAGCCCTGAACCATAAGGATTTTTTATCCTTACCCCCATCTCAATCCGGTAGGGATGCATCAAATCCAGCGGGCGCAGCAACCCATACAGCCCCGACAGAATCCGCACATGGTCGTTGGCAAAACGAACCTCTTTCTCGCTCAGGCTCTCAGCATCCAGCCCTTCATACACATCGCCCTTAAACATAAACAGGCACTGGGCAGCGTTTTTGGTCGAAAGCGGCAGGGTCATCCGCTGGTAGCGGGCATAGTTCAGTTCCGCCAGTTTTGGGCTGATATCCATGAGTTTTGCCAAATCTTTGGCGGACTTCTTTTTCAGTAACAGCAGCAAAGAAGCTGTTTGCTTAATAAGCGCGGGCTGCGTGGCCACCCCCACTGTGCGTGCGGGACGCTCTTCCAGTGTTTTTGAGGGCGAAAGCATCAGAAGCATCGTGTTTCCTTCGTTGTTTACGGTTTATTAACCCGCACTTGCTAGGATTTGTAGTGTAGCAGACCGTATTTTTCAATTGGTAAGGACGCATGAAAGCCAAAGCCATCAGCCACCGTAAACTAAAAATGCTCGATGCGCGCGCTGCCATGGTGGAATTATGCGGCGGCACACTCGCAAACGGCCAGCGTTTTTATGCCTACATCGCTGTCTACCCCAGCCGCTATGAACAATACCGCCACGCGTTCGGCAACGGCGCAAGCGTGAATCTGCTGGAATTCGGCACGGTGCTGAAATGCGGCCTTGGTGATGAACCGCCCGAGAGCGTGAAACACGAAATGGAAAAAAAACACGGGCTCTCGCACGCATTTGAAGAAGACTTACGCGATGCGCTTCGCGAGGCAGGGGCGAATGGCTGAGTTCCCCGTACAAGAAGTAAGAGTCAAAGGCGAAGATTTGCTCTTTGTCATGAATCAGGAATTTTTCCGTGAGCACCCAAACCACACCTCTGAGTTTGTTATCGAGCTGCTCGAAAAAACCGGACTGAAAGTCCAAAAAGGCATCATGGGCGAACTGGATGCCACCGAGCACGTGAAGGGTAATATCGCCATCATGGTGGAAGGGAAAAGTTTCCTTGAACATCTCTACGACAAAAAAGACACCCACGGGCGCGATGGCCCTTTGCAGCTGCTGGGGGAAACTTTCGTTAGCCGCGAACAGCTCTTAAAAGCGGAAGAAACATTGGTGATGAATCAGCTGGAAGAAGTGAAGCTCGACAAACGCATCACCGTTGGTATTGCCGTGTGGGATAAAGTAAAAAGCACCGGAAAAGTAGTAACTGGCGCAGGCATAATTGGGGCGTTTGGTGGCATGTTGGCCGCAGAAGTGATGGGTGTAGCGGGGTTCTTCACTGGCGATTTTATGCCCTTTGCCTACAGCATACTCACTTCCGCTGTGGGTATGGGTGCGACGGCCGGCGGTATTGCTCTTGAAGAAAAAGCTGATAAACACCTCGATAAGCTAAATGCCGAACGCAAAGAACTGGAAGCACCGCTGGAAGCAAAGCGCAAAGAACTGCGTGAGCATTTTGAAGGGCTCCGAAAAGAATTCGGTATCGGCTAATTAGCAGCTTGCGTCGGCCGCAGGCGTGGCAATTTCGTGCGATGTATCATCCGCCAGCATATTCAGCACCGCCGGAATCAGGTTCGGTAAATCTTCCGCAATCAGCCCTAGGCCAAAACGCCGCGCCGCTTCACCATGCATCCACGCGGCCGCGCAGGCTGCATTAAATCCATCCATTCCCATCGCGAGCAGACCCACAATCAAACCCGCCAGCACATCACCCGCACCTGCGGTCGCTAATGTAGCAGGTGCGTTCGTGTTCACCGCCGCGCGGCCATCGGGGTTTGCAATCACCGTGTCGTTCCCCTTGAGCAATACGGTCGCACCCGAAAGTGCCGCCGCTTTTTTAGCCAAATCGATTTTCGAGCCGCCGGAAAGCGTATCAAATACGCGGCGGAATTCGGCATGATGCGGGGTGAGCACCACGGGCGCGCCGCTCGCTTTAATCGCCGCAAATAAACGTTCCGGCATGGCTTCAAACACGGTCAGTGCATCAGCATCCAGCACCAATTTTTTATGGTGCTTCAGCGCCGCCAGCGCCATGCTGCGGGTGCGTGGCACAACACCGCTGCCTGGCCCCACGAGCACTGCATCACGGTGCGGCTCTTCTAAAAATGTTTCAAAGTTTTTCAGGTCTTTTATTGGCTTCACCATCACCGAGGTGAGGCTTGCCGCATACGTATTCGCCGCCGCCGGAGGGCACAATACAGACACAAGCCCCGCACCCACACGTAATGCTGAAACTGCCGCCAAACGCGCCGCGCCGGTGGAGGCCATATCGCCGCCCACAATCGCCGCATAGCCACGGTGATATTTGTGCCCTTCCGCCTTCGGCCACGGAAATTGCGCCAGCCACAAAGCGGGAAGATTTTCGACCGCTTGCGATGGTGTGGTCCATACCGCCGCCGGAATGCCGATGGGTTTTACCACCACATCGCCCGCGAAAGATTTTCCGGGCATCAACACATGGCCCGCTTTTTTGCGCTCAAATGTGACCGTCACATCGGCACGAATCGCCACACCGCGCACCGCACCCGTGCTGCCATCCACCCCGCTCGGTATATCAATTGCCACCACAGGAATGCGGCTGGCGGCTAGTTTTTCTGCAAGATCGGCGGTTTTTTCTTCGAGCGGGCGTTTCAGCCCCGTGCCGAATAGTGCATCCACCACCAGTGCGGCACCTGTCAGCGCATCAGCATCACACTCAATCACCTCGCCTTTGAATTTTTTTGCGGCTACAGCGGCTTCGCCTTCCAGCCCTTTTACAGGCACCAGTGCGGCTACAACAACATCGAAGCCTTTTTCTTTCAAAAGGCGCGCAACCACATAGCCATCGCCACCGTTATTGCCCGGCCCGGTCAGCACCACTGTGCGGCGCGGCCCATAGCGGCGGATAATCTCTTGGGCCACGGCGTGCCCAGCATTGTCCATCAGTTGTGAGGCGGAAATTCCTTGCGCGATTGCTTCGCGTTCGGCTTTTGCCATTTCGGCAGCGCTGATAATATCAATGCTCTTCATGCTCCGCAGCGTCCTTCGGTTTTTTATCCAGCTGAATTAACTTCAATCGGCGCCCGTGTGCCGCCAGTGCAATCTCACCATTTTTCAGCTGAATAGCAGACTTACCAAACACATCCCACCGCCAGCCATGCAGCGCCTGAATGTCGGCGTTTTTTTCTTCGCCTTTTTTCATATGCGCAATGGCGCGGAGGTCATCGTCATTGGCAATCACTTTGCGGGCCACGTCATGGTTTTCACACTGCATTTTTAACAGCACACGCAGCAAGTCGATCAGCGCACCATCCGGCCCGTGAGACTTACGATGCCCCTGTTCAAGCGGGTGTTTAATGCCGCGCTTGATGGCGTTCAGCACATCATCCACCACACTGTCTTCACGCAGCATGTTCGGGTGCACCGAACGCAGCTTAAACAGCGCCTCTTTGGTCGATGGACGGCTGGCGGCAATCTCGAGCACCGCTTCGTCGCGCATCACGCGGCCACGCGGAAGGTTTTTGCTTTGTGCGCGGCGCTCACGCCATTCGGCCACGGCATGCAACACGCCATAAAACACTGGCGAGGCATTCTTAATTTTGAAACGCTTCCATGCTTCCTCGGGCTGCACTTCGTAGCGCGCAGGGTTCATCATCTCCAGCATTTCTTCCTTGAACCAGTCCATGCGCTTTTTTTCCTCAAGGCGCATGAGCAGGTTCTCGCACACATTGCGAAGATAAGTGACGTCTGACACGGCATAATCCACCTGCGCCTGCGTCAGCGGGCGGTGGGCCCAGTCGGTAAAGCGACTGCTTTTATCCAAATCCACGCCGCAAATATCTTTCACCAGCGCGCCATAACCAGCGGAATCACCATAGCCCAGCACCTGCGCGGCAATCTGCGTATCAAACAGCGGGTTGGGTATTTCACCCGTCAGGCGGTAGAGAATTTCAATATCCTGCTCAGCCGCGTGAAACACTTTCACGATTTTTTTATTAGCAAGCAGCTTGTAGAGCGGGGAAAGGTCTAAATTTTCCGCCATGGCATCAATCGCGAAGGCATCCTTGCTGCCTGCCATCTGGATAAGGCACAGCACGGGGTAATAGGTTTTTTCGCGGATAAATTCCGTATCAATCGTAACGAACGGTTCTTTTTTGAAATCGGCGATACGCTTCTTCAGCGTTTTTGAGTCGGTAATCACGTCCATTGTAACAACAAGTCCTATTTCGGGTGTGCCGTGTGGCACTGGCTTAATTCACTTGGCAAAAATGCCTGCCCCTTATATACCAACCACACGTTCAAAATCAAAGCACAGATTTCAGCCTCCATGCGCCTCCTCACCCAATTTTTGCTGGCCCGCCACTGGCTGCGTGACTTTTGCGCACCCAAACAGCGCCCTGCTGAGCTGCGAGACAGCGGCAAAACCTGCTATGGCAGCGTGCTCAAGAGCTTTCACCACCCGCGTGGCGTACTGGTGAAATATGGCTTCGAAGCCAACCTTAAGCCCTATACCGGCTGGTCGCATTACACGGGCGAGGCCTTTCGGGGCGCGTTAAACGTTGGCAACCACATTAAAATAGTATATTTGATGGAGCGCCCGCGGGTTTCCCGCTGGGTGGAAGACGATTGTTTGGCCAGCGCAGGGCCACTGCAGGGGCAAGAGCCACCCCATGCCGCCCGTGCCGGTAATTTTCAAAATTGGGTTAATCATTTCAGGCATAAATAACATGCATACATATCGTACACATACTTGCGGGGCACTGCGGAAATCCGATGTCGGCGCTGAGGTAAAACTCTCCGGCTGGGTACACCGCCGCCGCGACCACGGCAATCTGCTGTTCGTCGATTTGCGCGACCATTACGGCATCACGCAGCTCGTGTACACGAACGAAGCCGCGTTTTTGGATACGGCCTGCCGCACCAGCAATGAAAGCGTAATTACCATCACAGGTAAAGTGGTGGCACGTGACGATGCTGCGGTGAATAAGAACCTCCCTACGGGCGAAGTGGAAGTGGTGGTAGAAAGTTTCACGCTGGAATCCCCTGCTGACATGCTGCCGCTGCAAGTGAATGACGATGAAAAAGATTTCCCTGAAAATATCCGCCTCAAATACCGCTTCCTTGATTTGCGCCGCGAAAAAATCCACAACAACATCATCCTGCGCAGCAAGGTGATTCAGCGCCTGCGCGAGCAGATGCACGCCCAAGGCTTTTTGGAATTCCAAACGCCGATTCTCACCTCGTCATCGCCAGAAGGCGCGCGCGATTATCTGGTGCCGAGCCGTGTGCATCCGGGTCATTTTTATGCGCTGCCGCAAGCGCCACAGCAATATAAACAGCTGCTGATGGTGTCGGGCTTTGACCGTTATTTCCAGATTGCCCCTTGCTTCCGCGACGAAGATGCGCGCGCTGACCGCAGCCCTGGTGAGTTTTATCAGCTCGATATTGAAATGAGCTATGTCACGCAGGCCGACGTGTTCGCAGCCATCGAACCCGTGCTCGCCAATGTGTTCAAAGAATTCGGTAAAGGCAAAAAAATCACCGCTGCACCGTTCCCGCACATCACCTACCGCGAATCGATGCTGAAATACGGCAACGATAAACCTGACCTCAGGAACCCGCTGATTATCACTGACGTAACGGAAGCATTCCGTGGTTCGGGCTTTGGTATTTTCGCCGGCCAGATTGAAAAAGGCGCCGTAGTGCGTGCAATTCCGGCACCGAAAACCAGCGCCAACCCGCGCAGCTTCTTCGACAAGTTGAATGACTGGGCGCGCGAGCTGGGTTACCCCGGCATCGGCTACATCGTGTTCGAGGAAAACGGCACCGCCAAAGGCCCAATTGCGAAAAATCTCGATGAGGCGCGCATTGCACAAATCAAGCAAATCACCGGTGCACAAAATGGCGACAGCGTGTTCTTCTCCTGCGGCAAGGCCGATAGCGCGGCCAAGCTCGCTGGCCTCGCCCGCACCGAACTTGCGAACCAGTTGAACCTGATTGAAAAAGACTGCTTCAAGTTCTGCTGGGTGGTGGACTTCCCTTATTTTGAGTGGAACGAAGACGAAAAGAAAATCGACTTCTCGCACAATCCATTCTCCATGCCACAAGGCGGGATGGAAGCGCTCGAAAAAGCCGACAAGGCTGCTAACCGCGATGAAGAGCTCTTAAAGCTCCTCGCCTTCCAGTATGACATTGTGTGCAACGGCGTGGAGCTTTCCTCTGGTGCGATTCGTAACCACAGGCCGGACATTATGTACAAAGCCTTCGGTATTGTAGGCTATGGCAAAGAAGTGGTCGATGAACGTTTTGGCGCCATGATTCGTGCCTTCCACTTCGGTGCACCGCCGCACGGCGGGCTTGCCCCAGGTGTGGACCGCATGGTGATGCTGCTGGCCGATGAACCGAACATCCGCGAAGTGATTGCCTTCCCGATGAACCAGCAAGCAGAAGACCTGCTGATGGGCGCACCGGCTGCGGCAGACCCGAAACATTTGCGTGAGCTTTATCTGCAACTCGCGCCACGTGCAAAAGAAATGCTTGAAAAGAAGGCCGCACAAAAAGACAATGGGCCGGAAGCCGAAGCGGCACCGCTGGCAGCAAAGAACGGATAAATCGATATGGCGTTTGGCACATTTTTGTACACACTGGTTTACGGCAAGCATGTCGGCACCGATGCGTTCGGTAATAAATATTACCGCGGCAAACTCAAAGACGGCAACCATGTGGGCCGCGCCGACAAAGAACGCCGCTGGGTGATTTACAAAGACAAAGCCGAAGCATCCCTCGTGCCGCCCGAGTGGCATGGCTGGCTGCATTACATTATCGACGAAATCCCAACGGAAAAAAACAGCCAGAAAAAGCATAACTGGCAGAAACCGCATTTGCCGAATTTAACCGGCACCTCTGTTTCCTACCGTCCGAAAGGCCATATTCTTTCCGGCGGCAAGCGCGCAAAAGCCACCGGCGATTATGAAGCCTGGCAGCCAAGCGCAAAAAGCAAAGAAGCAAACAACGCGTAAATCTAAGGCCTGATTTTTTAAGGAGCCGAACATTATGAATAAAAATATTATCGAAACCGTGATGGGTGCCGTCGTTCTTTTTGTGGCCGCAGGTTTTATTTACATCGCCTATAAAAGCGGCAATATCGCAGCCCCCAGCGATGGCTATGTGCTTTCCGCTAAGTTTGATCAGGTTGATGGCCTCGGCGTGGGCTCTGACGTACGCATCTCCGGCCTTAAAGTGGGCACAGTGACGGACCAGAAAGTGGACCCCGAAACCTATCAGGCCGTGGTGACCTTCGCGATAAACGACGACATCAAACTACCGAAAGATTCCACCGCCATGATTACGAGCGAAGGCTTGCTCGGCGGCAAATATATGGCCTTAGTGCCGGGTGCGGATGATGCCATGCTGGTGAGTGGCGATGTGGTGCAGTTCACGCAATCTTCCGTGAACCTTGAACAACTGCTCGGCAAATTTGCCTTCGGCAGTGTAGACAAAGATGAGTCTAAAAAAGCCCCACCTGCGGCAGCTGGCACGGGTGATGCGCCTGCGTTCTAATTTCTTTTTTCTGATTTTTTATTTCGGCATCGCGCTTGCCGGATTCGCGCTCAGTGTTTCCGCGCAGGAAAATTACGCCCCGCTCACCGCTGAAGACGCCCTGCCTAAAGAAGTGCTCCCCGACGAAGCGGAAGAAGTACCCGCCGCGCCTACGGTAGAAGAACCTTCGCAAGCCGCCGCACCTACGGCCACGGATGAAAGCGCAAAAACCATCACCAACTTTGAAAACGAACCCAAGGCGGAGGTGCTGCCACAAGAACAGGTGAAAGACTCCCTCTATGTGGTGCGCCTGCAGGGCCTGAATAAAATCACTGCACGCACGTCTGTCATCGGCATCGCGCCGAACCAGATTGTGCATTTCGGTAACCTCGAAATTTTGCTGGTGAAGTGCTGGAAATCACCACCGGAGGAAAAACCCGAAGCCGCCGCGCTGCTGCAAGTGTGGGAAAAACGCCCGAACGAATTGCGCCAACAACTCTTCCTCGGCTGGATGTTTGCCTCTTCCCCCGGCGTGGCCGCACTGGAACACGCCGTGTATGACCTGCGCGTACTAGACTGCCTGCCACCACCAAAATCACAGTAAAATCAAATAGATATGGCTTAACGCTTCCTTAAGTCTTTTCCACTATAGTGGAATCATGGAGGAATAGACGCTGTATGTCGAAGCGCTCACATACCAGCTATGCTGATTGGAACCTATACGTGGGTGGCAACCGCACGGTATTGATGGGCTCGTTCCACCCGGGCGCTGTTCATCACTCTGACCCCACTATTTTCCACCTTGAAAAAATTGGCCTCGGCCCCGACAGCACCAACAAGATGGATGGAGAAGCCTCCCTTATCTTCACCGGCCCTGAAAAAATCGACCGCTTCATTTACAAAAAATCCAGAGTGCTCGATATCGGCCTTATGGTAGCCAATAAATCGGGCTTGCTCGATGCCGCAGAAGGCATTGCGCTCATTGCGCGCCTTCCGCATGAGTTCATGCCCCTCAAAGACACACACATTGACTTCCGCGGTCATGGTGATGAACAAATGGTTGTCACCGCACATTCAAAAGCAGAGGCCGCAAGTGCCGTCCGCCAGCTTGTGGGCATGGGTGCAGTGGATTTAAAAACCGCCGCCCGTAGTTTTGTGTGGAGTGCCTATCAGGCGCAGGATACCAAAACACCGTTTGAGTTTGTCCTGCCCATTCCGAAAGGTCAGGAAGCAAGTGTGGTGCGCAGCATTGCGCAGCCCCCAAGCCTTACCAATTTTGTTACATCGCAGCCCATGGTGCTGCATCACCAATCAGGTAAAAATCTCGTGGATGCGATACGCGATATTGCGCTGGATATATCAGGCGTCTGCCGGCTTGAACCGCGCGGCCCTGCCAAAGAAGGGTATGGTTATCTCGGTCTGGCGCAGGATACGTTAGAGCGTTTAAGCCCCGTAGCGCAACAAATGCTAGGCGACCCAAAAGAACGCTACCACGACTTCCCCGAGCGTGGTGGGCGCTACTAAGCAATCAGCTTAGGGTCGTCGGCCATCATGCCATCTACGCCCAGTTTCAAAGCCTTCTGCACTTCCAGCCTGTTTTGCAGCGTCCACACCGCCACTTTCATGCCGTTCTTTTTTGCAAAATCCATGGCAGCTTCGTCGGCAATTTCAATCCACGGATTTAAATATTCCGGCTTCAGCTCGGCAATCGCAGGTTTTAATTCCCGCAATGTTTTTTCCTCGTAGTCCAGCCCCAGTGGAATTTCAGGCGCTAGCGCACGCACCCAGCCGAGTATTTTCGGGTGAAAGCTGATCACGACAAGCTTTTCCTGCTCCCAACCCGCTTTCACTGCGGCGCGGATTTCTTCTACCAGCCGCTGTGCCGCCGCTGCTGTTTTGCTTTTAATTTCAATAAACAACGTGGCGTTGTTTTCAAACTCCTCAAGCACTTCTGAAAGCAGTGGAATGGTTTCGCCCTCGCCCGCATTTAATTTCTTTAGTGTCGCCACATCATGTGCGGCCACCGCACCGCTACCGTTCGTGGTGCGCGAAAGCTCACGATCGTGAATCACCACCATTTCGCCACTGGCACACTGCTGCACATCAAACTCCAGCGCGTTGCAGCCCATGGCAAGTGCCGTGCGGAATGAGCGCAGGGTGTTCTCAGGGGCGTGGGCGGGTGCGCCGCGATGCCCGATGATGAGCATGGTTAGATAATTTCCGCGATGGCTTTAAGCGCCAGCACATAGCCGGTGCCGCCAAAACCGCAGATAAGCCCCTGCGCCGTAGCGCTGATGTAGGAATGGTGGCGGAACTCTTCACGCTTGAACAGATTCGACAGATGCACTTCCACCACCGGAATTTTGAGCGTGAGCAGCGCATCACGCAGCGCCACCGAAGTGTGGGTATAGCCACCTGCGTTAATCACAAGGCCGGCATACGCATCGCCCGCCTGCTGAATCCAGTCCACCAGTTCGCCTTCATGGTTGCTTTGCTTGAAGTCGACGACGAGCCCCAGCGCCTTGGCTTCCTTTTTGGCACGCGCTTCAATATCCTTCAGCGTTTCCGAGCCATAAATCTGCGGTTCACGGCGACCCAGCATGTTAAGGTTCGGACCATTTAAGATAAGAATTTTTGCCGGCATGGTGTTTTATCCTTTAAGTCTTTGGCTTGCTTAGGTATATAACATGTCGGGCGTTAAAAATCACCGCCAAAGCGATTGATCAGCCATGGAACTTATTATCAACGGCGAATCGAAGGAATTTTTGGGCATCACCACAGTGGGTGAGCTGGTGGCCAGCCTTAGGCTTGACGGGCGCAAAGTCGCTATCGAAAAAAACCTCGAAATCATCCCTCGCTCATCTTACACCGCCACACCGCTGGCAGCGGGCGATAAGGTAGAAATCATCACCTTCATCGGTGGGGGTTAAACAGTTGTTATGGCAGCCTCCCCCATGAAAAAACCTTCTAACACCACTACACCACCTGACAGCTTCACGCTGGCCGGAAAAACCTTTTCCTCGCGCCTGTTGGTCGGCACGGGCAAATATGCCTCGCTGGAGCAAACCGCAGATGCCATCCGCGCCTCAGGCGCTGAAATCATCACCGTGGCCGTGCGCCGCATGAACCTCTCGACCGCGGGTGAGGCTTCACTGCTGGATGTGTTAAGCCCAAAAGAATTCACTTATCTGCCGAACAGTGCCGGCTGCCACAGTGCTGAAGAGGCTTTGCGCACCCTGCGCCTGGCACGCGAACTTGGCGGATGGAGCATGGTAAAGCTCGAAGTGATTGGTGATAAACAAACACTCTATCCCGACATGCTGGAAACCATCCGCGCCACGGAACTGCTCACCAAGGATGGCTTTCACGTGATGGCCTACACCACTGATGACCCCGTGATGGTGCGCCGTGTGGAAGAAGCAGGCGCGATTGCCGTAATGCCGCTCGCTGCACCCATTGGCAGCGGACTTGGCATCCAGAACCCCATTCACATTCAGCAAATTGTGCAGCAATCCGGTGTTCCGGTGCTGGTGGATGCCGGTGTGGGCACGGCGTCTGATGCTGCTATTGCCATGGAACTAGGCTGCGACGGCGTACTGATGAACACCGCCATTGCCGGAGCAAAAAAACCCGTGCTAATGGCTGAAGCCATGAAACATGCCGTAGCAGCGGGCCGCATGGCCTTCCGCGCCGGACGCATGCCAAAACGCACGCATGCGGACGCTTCCTCACCCAACACAGGAATCATCTGATGGTTATCGTCCGCCACTCTACCAACCATTTTTTCATGCGCGCGTTTTTATTCTGCCTCGTGCTGACCGCGCTGCGGGTCGTGTATCTTTCAGTAGAGCATTTCAGCCTTTATGCCGATGAAGCGCAATATTGGGCATGGTCGAAAGAATTATCGTGGGGTTATTACTCCAAGCCGCCGATGGTGGCGTGGCTGATTGCCGCCACCGGCAAAGTCTGCGGCGATACGCCCTTCTGCGTGCGGCTTTCCGCACCGATTATTCATTTCTTCACCAGCCTTGTGGTCTATGCACTCGGGCGCAAATTGTTCGACCCACGCGTGGCCATGTGGTCGGCCATTTTATATGCCACATTGCCGGGCGTGGCCGTTTCCTCCACCATCATTTCCACCGACGTACCCCTACTGTTTTTCTGGGCGATGGCGATGGTGATTATGGCAAATTCGCTGGAAGGCTGGCACGTCAACTGGTGGATTTTAATGGGCGTAAGCATCGGGCTTGGCATGCTCAGCAAATATAATATGGTGCTATTTTTCCCCTCGGCAGTGCTGTTCCTGCTCGCGTCGCGCGCCAACCGCGTGTATCTGCTCAGCTTCAAATTTATCCTCATGGTAGCGGTGGCGCTGCTCATCTATATGCCGAATTACGAATGGAACCGCGCCAACGAATTCGCCAGCTATATGCACACAAAAGACAACGCCAGCATCAGCGCCATTACGCTGCGCCCGCACAAGCTGCTAGAATTTTTCATGGCACAGTTCGGCGTGTTCGGCCCTATTCCGTTTGCGGTGCTGCTCTATGCAGCAATCGCCTATTTCCCTAAAATGATGAAGCGCGATGAATATAAGCTTCTACTCAGCTTTATTGCACCCATGTTTGGTACCATTCTCGTCATCAGCCTGCTGTCGCGTGCACATGCCAACTGGGCGGCCCCGATTTACATTCCGGCGACCGTACTGGTGGTGGCATGGGTGGTGCAATATTCACGCACCAGCGTGCTGGTGGCGGCACTTGCCATCCACCTTGCAGCCATTGCACTCTATGCGAATTTCGATGTGGTCACACGCGCCATGAAGCTGGAGCTGACCGCCGCTACTGATCCGCTAAAACGCCTGCGTGGTTGGGAGGCTTTTGGCCGCCGCGTGGCGTACCATCAGGGGCTTTACCCCGAGGCAGCAATTTTCTCGGATGAGCGCAAAATCATTGCCACGATGAAATATGAACTGCGCACACTCGATGGCACACCTGCTACCATTTACAAATGGAATGCCGATGGCATCACGCAGGATCATTACGACCTAACGGCAGATATCGCCAGCGCACCCGACACACGCTTCCTGTTTATCACCCGCAGTTCAGACGAAGAGGTGAAAAAAATTCTGTCCCGCTTCAAGCGCACGGAGTTTGTGAACCTGATTGATATCCCGATTCACGATGACTACAACATCCGCTACCGCGTATTCTACCTTGAACGGTTCAAAGGCTACGCGAACTGATGCTGGCCGCTATTATTATCGGCATACTCATTGCCATCCCTTTTTGCCTGTGGCCGCAGCTTGACCTTGCCATCACTCACTGGCTGGCTTTTGTGCCCGACATTGGTTTTGTGTATAAAAATGCAGCCGCAGTGCTGGGGCTTTACACTGGCGTGAGGATTGTTACCGCCGCGCTGGTGGCCGGATTTCTTTTACTTTTGCTCTGGCGCCGTTTTAAGGCCGATGCCCCACTGCCATTGCTGAGAAAATCCGCACCGCCCTCCCGCAGTATTTTTTACCTGATGCTGGTCATGGCCATCGGCCCCGGCATGGTGGTGCATTGGGGTTTCAAAGAAGAATTCGACCGCCCGCGACCGCGGCAGGTTCTTGAGTTTGGCGGCACACTTGCTTATGCCCCACCACCTTTTACGCCTGCATATTGGCAGAGCAGGCCCACGGAAGGCCGCTCCTTCCCATCCGGCCATGCCGCGATGGGATATTACTTGATGGCTTTCGCATTTGTGGCACAGGCGCGCCGCGCTAAAATATTATGGCTGGGTGGGGGCACGGTGGCGGGGCTAATTGTCGGCATGGGCCGCATTTTGCAAGGCGGACACTGGGCAAGTGATATTCTGTTTTCAGGCGTCGTGGTCCTGTTTGTCAGCGCGCTGCTGCACCGCGTGCTGTTTCCGCCTATTCCTCGCGAATCGACTTCACCAGCACAGCCTTAATTACATCGCCCGAATCCTTCAGTGGCGTGCGCTGCACGTAATAATGCCCGCGGCGCGTCACCGCCACCACCAGCTTGCCGCTTGGCACGGTTGTTTGCCCATCCAGCTCGTTAAAAATAAGCTCCGTACCGTCGGCAAATCCGGCAAGGCCGCTCCCTTGTACCAATAGCGCAAACAGCTTGGGGTTTTCTAGGTTGCGGCTGCGACCAAACAGCAGCATGTACGTGTCTTTTTCCGTAAAACTCTGGAGTGCATTGCCATCTGCCGTATCCACAAAACCAATCACCTTAGCGCGCGAGGTGGTCTGCACGTTCCTGTCGCCTTCAAGAGGCAGTAAATCCACATAATCACAGCTAAGGGCCGCAGAAAGCCGCTCCATCCACTCAGCCGTCAGGCGGCGGCGGCTTTTCTCAAGCCGGTCAATCTGCTGCTGGGTGGTACCCGTAAGCGTTGCCAGTTGCGCCATGGTCAGGCCGCGCTTCTTGCGCAAAATCTTGATTCGGTTCTCCATGTATCGGCATTATACACTGTTTTGGTGTATTTTCTATCTTTTATGCATCTTTACAGTTTATTTACCCCTCCCATGCTAGGCTTTAGGCCAAACATATAACGAGCGAGTTACGAAATGTCAGGAAAAACCACGCGTCATACCGGGGTGGGAGAGCCGCAAAAAATCCACGATAGCGCGATCGAGTTGGTGTACTCCAGCTTCCGCAATAACGATGGCGATTTTTGGCCACAGGTGCAAAAAGCCTGTAGCGTATGGCTGGGTCTGGGGCGAAAAATACACGGCTCAGCCACATTCCTTGCAAACAATAATGAGATGATGGTGCCAGGTGCAACAGAAGACCGGGAAGACGTAACCGACGCTTTGCGGGAACTGCGCGCAAAAACTGCCCAGCAGCGTGACCGCTTCGTAAGCTATCTCATGAGTGCATTAGGCAACCGTGTGTCTTTCAGCATAAAACAGGATGGTGGGATCGAAGACCCTGCCTTCATGAGCCAAGTGTATGACTTTGCCTTCCCCATGTCGGGTGCACGGGTGCTGCAGGAGCAGATTGGAGTGCGTGGGCAGGAGCTCTATAGCCTGACCCAGATACAGAAGTTTTTTAACCCCGAGCCTTACGCCAACGATGTCGTTCCGAACCATGTGGATAATTTCGTGGCGGCCTATGCAAAATACGTTCCCAGCGAAACTGCAGACCGAGATGAAATCACCAAAGCCTTTTTCCGCGTCATGGAAGTAACCAATGCACTCAAAACTGGGTTGCTGGAAGATGAAGCAGTAGCACGGCGCAACTTCGCTATCGCATCAGAAACCCTTGTGAAGGCCGCAGAAAAACTAGCGGAAGCCGCGCCGCCTGCCGCCAGCTTTCAGGATGTGGATGCACGCTCTGCCTTGTCTATAACGCAGGGTTTCCTAAAGAACGTTACTGAATTCCGTACCGCCCGCGGGCAGGGGCATGGCGTCGTCTAGCTATTTCCAAATGCTTTTGCCACTACCCGGAATACCTAATTCTTTCCAAATCTCATCGATTTTTTCTTCCACCTCGGGGCTCATGCGGATTTTCTCGCCCCATTCACGGTTCGTTTCCGGTGGCAGTTTATTCGTCGCATCAAAGCCAATTTTGGCGCCAAGTCCGGAAACGGGTGAGGCAAAGTCCAAGTAATCAATCGGTGTGTTCTCAATAATGGTAACATCACGCGCAAAATCCATGCGGGTAGACACCGCCCACATCACATCTTTCCAGTCGCGCACGTTGATGTCGGCATCTACCACTATCACGAACTTGGTGTACATAAACTGGCGCAGGTAACTCCACACACCCATCATCACGCGCTTGGCATGGCCCGCATACGCCTTCTTCATCGACACCACCGCAATGCGGTAGCTGCAGCCTTCCGGCGGCAACCAGAAATCCACAATCTCCGGGAATTGTTGCTGTAATAGCGGCACGAATACTTCATTGAGCGCCTCGCCTAAAATCGAAGGCTCATCGGGCGGCCTGCCCGTGAAAGTGCTGAGGAAAATCGGTTTTTTGCGCATGGTAATCGCGCTCACCGTAAACACAGGGAACGGCTCCACACTATTATAATATCCGGTATGGTCACCATAAGGCCCTTCGTCGCCATACTCTTCCAGCGACACATGGCCTTCAATCACAATCTCGGCTTCGGCGGGCACCTTTAAAGGCACGGTTTTGCACTTCACCAGCTCCACGGGCTTGCCGCGCAGCAGGCCTGCAAAATCATATTCCGACAATGTTTCCGGCACGGGCGTAACCGCTGCTAAAATCGTGGCGGGGTCGGCGCCAATCACAACAGCAGCAGGCAGCGGTTCGCGTTTTTCTTTGCCCCAGCGCGCATGATGCTGTGCGCCACCGCGGTGCTTCAACCAGCGCATGAGGGTTTTGTTTTTCCCCACCACCTGCATGCGGTAAATGCCAAGGTTAAAATTATCTTCGCGGTCTTCTTTCGGGTGCGGGCCTTGCGTCACCACCAGCGGCCACGTGATAAGCGGCGCGGGTTCACCCGGCCAGCAGGTCTGGATGGGCAACAGGTTTAGATCAATATCTTTGCCCTTCAGCACCACTTCTTGGCACGGCGCTTTTTTCACCGTTTTGGATTTCATCGTAAGAAGCGTTTTGGCCAGCGGCACCAGCTTCATTGCTTCTTTCAGGCCGCGCGGAGGTTCCGGTTGGCGCAGGAAAGCCAGCGTTTTACCCACATCACGCAATTCTTCCGGCGTTCGGCCCATGCCTGCCGCCACACGCGCCACGCTGCCGAATAAATTTACCAGCACGGGTATGTCGCTTTTGCTACCGTCTGCCTTTATTACATTCTCAAATAAAATCGCGGGGCCGCGCTCGGCCAGCACGCGCGTCTGGATTTCCGTCATCTCCAGCACGGTAGAGACCTGGTGCGTCACCCGTACCAATTCACCCCGCTTTTCCAGCAAGGTGATGAAATCACGCATATTTTTATAGTTTTTGGCCACGTACTATTCCGGCGTATCTTTGAAAAAATCAGGAAATTCAATCCCCTAACTCCTATAGCTAAAATTTTAGCCAAACACCACTAAAATTGACATATCGAGCAAAGCACCGTATAGTAAGAGCTGGGAATTTGGGAACTTTACCAGTTAATTATCATGCTTTTAAACACCACAGCCACTGTGGCGCCGTTGGCGTCTGCGTCAGCTATCAGCCCTTCCTTTGCAACGGGCGGGGAAGCAGGTGCGCGCGCCGCAACGTTTGCCGCACAAAATGCAGTGCCAGCGTCTCCTGTGGTTGTGCGTCAGGAAAAGCCGGTTGAGCGCACCAGCACCAATACGAGCAACACCGATAATACGCTGTTCCTCGCGCAGTTGTTTGGCGCAGAAGACGCAAGCGTGGTCACCGAATCCAATTTTGCACAAGCCACTGAAGCCTACCGCAACATCCTCACACCGAAGCGGCAATATTCCCCGGCCCTTTCACCTGAAATGCTGCAGGAATTCAGCGAAGTGAAATATAAGCCCGGCCTGCGTCCACCGGAACCTGTCGCACGCCGTCTTTCTCTGGTAGCCTAATGAAAATCGCCATCTATGGTGCAGGAGCAGTGGGCTGTGCCATCGGTGCCCAGCTTGCTGCGGCGAATCACGATATTACCTTCATCAGCCGCGGCGCACATTTAGACGCGCTGCAAAAAAACGGGCTTAGTTTTACAAGTGCCGCTGGCACCGAACGCATCAAGGCCACGTATGTGGATGACGCTGCCAATATTGAGGCACCGGATTATTTATTCCTCACCACCAAAGCCTACGACCTACCGAAAATTGCGAAACGTGCCGCAGAAATTGCGGGCGATAAAACCGTTATCATCCCCGTGCAAAACGGTGTGCCGTGGTGGCATTTCCATGCGCTGGAGGGCCAGCTTAAAAATGCGCGCATTGAAAGCCTCGACCCCGAAGGATTGCTTGAAAAATACATTGATAACAGCCGCATCATCGGCGGCGTGATTTACATGGCAGGCAGCGTAACCGAGCCGGGGAAAGTCACGAATTTACTCACTCCCCGCTTTAAGGTGGGCGAGCCCGATGGCAGCGTTTCTGCGCGCATCAAAACGCTGGCTGAAATGCTGGAGTCTGCAGGGTTCAAAAAAACCTTGGCCGAAAACATCCGCAGTGAAATCTGGCTCAAGCTCTGCTGGAACGTAGCATTTAATCCTTTGAGCGTGCTCACGGGCGCCACCAGCAAACAGATTGCAACGGATGATGGCACGCAAGTGATTGCCAGCAAAATGATGGAGCAGGTGAAGAACATCACCGACAAGCTCGGCATTCCGCTGGCGCTCGACGTAAAAGAGCGGCTGGAAGTGGGCATTAAAGCAGGCGACCACAAGCCCTCCATGCGCTATGACTATGAGCATAAAAAACGGATGGAAACGGACGCCATTATCGGCGCCGTGGTGGAAATTGCTGCACGCGTGGGCGCCATCACCCCCACCATCAACACCATTTATGCCCTGCTTCGGCAAAAGGAAGAAGTGGCCTATGGCGCGTAAAAACCCTTACATTCCCACGGTTGAAACCAAGAGATAAAAGACTATAGTAGC
>CAYXPR010000006.1:0-129828 GCA_964467255.1 uncultured Rickettsiales bacterium
CCTGCTTCGTCAAAAGGAAGATGTGGCCTATGGCGCTTAAAAACCCTTACATTCCCACGGTTGAAACCAAGAGATAAAAGACTATAGTAGCCCCATGCCGATTACTGAAACAGAACTGAAAGCTAAACTGAAAGCACGCTTCCCCGACGGCGTGATTGAGGTGAAAGACCTCGCGGGGGATAACGACCACTGGCAGGTGAGCATCACTTCTAGCGCATTTGCTGGTCAGCCACGCATCGCCCAGCACCGCCTGGTGCAGGACGCGGTGAAGGATGAAAACATCCACGCGCTTTCGATTAAAACTGCAACGCCTGTATAAACATAAGGAGCACAACATGAGCAAACCCGTTTTAGATGAAATCAAACAAACGATTGATGGCAACGATGTGGTGCTGTTCATGAAAGGCACGGCCAAAATGCCGCAATGCGGCTTCTCCGGCGTGGTGGTGCAAATCCTCAATAACCTCGGCGTGAGTTTTAAAGACATCAACGTGCTGGCCGATGCAGACGTGCGCGAAGGTGTGAAAGAATTTTCCAACTGGCCGACCATTCCGCAGCTGTACATCAAGCAGGAATTTATCGGCGGGGCTGACATCACCCGCGAAATGTTCCAGTCGGGTGAGCTTCAGCAATTGCTGAAGGAAAAAGGCATCGCCATCAAGGCGGCGTAATCTAGGCCATGCAAAAGCTGCCCCGCCCACGAGGAAAAAAAATCGGTCTGCTGGGCGGCTCATTTAACCCGGCACATGCGGGGCATTTGTATATCAGCCGCATGGCGCTGAAGCATTTGAAGCTCGATGAAATCTGGTGGTTGGTATCGCCGCAAAATCCACTGAAAGATAAAAGCAGCATGGCGCCGCTGGCGCAGCGCTTAGCTTCTGCTGAGCGCGTGGCACGATGCAGCGCGCGCATCACCCCCACCACCATTGAATCCACCCTTGGCACGCGCTACACAGTGGATACGCTAAAAGCGCTAGAGCATGCCTATCCGCTCACACATTTCGTGTGGCTGATGGGGGCCGATAATCTGTCGCAAATGCACCGCTGGAAAAACTGGAAGAGCATTTTCCGGCATGTGTCCATCGCAGTGTTTGACCGCGCACCGCACAGCATACGCAGCCGCGATAGTCGCGCCGCACAGTATTTTGCCACCGCGCAAGTGCCAGAAAGTTACTCCGGTAAACTGGCGTTATTGAAACCGCCCGCGTGGGTTTTTTTGTCCATACAGCGCCACCCTGCTTCTGCCACTGCGTTGCGTCAGGCCCATAAATGGTAATTGCTTTTTAAGGAGTGCTTTATATGCCCAAAGTTGCTGTTGTTCTTTCCGGTTGCGGCCACAAAGATGGCGCTGAAATCCGTGAAGCCGTGCTCGCACTACTGGCGCTGGATAAGCAGGATGCAAAGGTGACAATTTTTGCACCAAATATCAATCAGCGTGATGTGGTCAATCACCTTACGGGTGAAACAAGCAGTGAGTCCCGCAACGTGTTGGTGGAAGCAGCGCGCATTGCACGCGGGAATATTCAAGATTTAAAAACCGCGAAGGCGGAAAGCTTTGATGCGCTCGTGATGCCCGGTGGTTTTGGTGTGGCAAAAAATCTTTCCGACCTTGCGCTTAAAGGCAAAGACTGCACCGTATTGCCAGAACTTAAAAACCTCATTCTCGGTTTTATGAAGGCCGAAAAACCTATCGGTGCGATTTGCATTGCCCCTGCCGTGCTGGCTGCCGCCGTGCGCGGCAACACGAAAAAAGGCAAAGCGCACGTCACGCTGGGTGACGAAAAAGAAGGCGGGCTGATTGAAGCGCTGGATGGCATTTACCACCCCTGCCCCACGCGCGGCATCGTGATTGACGATGCCAATCACATTGTTTCCACACCGGCCTATATGCGCGATGCGCGGCTGGCGGAAGTGGCGATAGGCGTTGAGCAGCTTGTTGCCGCCGTGCTGACGCAAGTAGCGGCGCGAAAGAATGTCGCTTAGGTCTTGCGGCGTTCGCCAGGGCGATTCAGCAGCAGCGATACACTTAAGGCTGCTGTGAACACCACAAAGGTTTCCCCAAGCGTATCATAGCCGCGGTAGCTAGCGAGAATCGCCGTCACTACGTTCGGAATACCCATATCACTCTCCGTGCGCGCCAAATAATATGCGGTGATATGACCATTGGTTACATTCGTGGCATCACCAAAGCGCGGCATATCAAATGTGGCATAGACCAGTGTGCCGATAAGCAGCGCCACCACAATCAGCGGCGCCAGGCGGAAGGGGTGCTTCTTTTCTTTTTCACCTATCAGGCTGAGCGCTGCCAGCGTCAGCACCGTGCTGATGCCTGCGCCAACTGCCGCCTCGGTCATTGCCACATCGGGCGCACCGAGCACAAGGTATAACAGCGCCATCAGCAGGCTATACACCGCCATCAGCACCGTTGCCGTCATCAGGTTTTTGGCCCGCACCACCGCAATGGCCACCGTTACGGCAACCGCGAGCAGCGTTACATCCAAAACCGTCAGTATCAATGCCGAGCTCATACGCTACTTCCTTTTCTTTTTATTGCCGTGGTGTTTTTCATCAAGCAGTGCCGAGGCCGCCAACGCGTGGCAGGCTGTGGCGGCGGCTACCATACTAATCACCAGCAGCAAAATAATCTTTACCGTAACAAGACCAAGCGGAAATTGCAGCGCAACACCGAGCAGCATCAGTGGTGCGGCGGCACTATCGGCGATGCCTGCCGGATGAAGCCGCGTGAAAAAAGTAGGGAAGCGCACCAAGCCCACAGCGCTCGTCAGCAGAAAAAATCCACCCACCACCATCAGTATTTTGCCCACCAGCGGCAGAGCGTGTATCACTGCATCCATAATTACTCTTCCTTTTTAAAGCTGCCGTCCCTGAAATATTTCAGGAAGGCAATGGTGGCAATAAAGTTAATCAGCGCATAGAGCAGCGCCATGTCGATATATGCCATGTCGTGCGACAGCAGCGACAGCAACGCAATCAGCACCACGGTGATGGTGCCAAACACGTTCGCTGCTAAAATACGGTCATATACGCCGGGACCTTTGATAACGCGGTAAAGCGTCAGGCCGATACTCACAAGCACAACAGTAATGCAAAAAATAAGGGTCATAGCTTACTCATAGGTTTTGGTCACGTTGCGGTCCATCTTTCCGCCAGCCAAATCCTTAAGGCCGGAAGATTCTAAAGCATGCACTAGAATGTCATTGCCCTCCATCGCGCACGACACGGTGCCAGGCGTAAGCGTGATGGAATTGGCGAAAAACACACGGGCTTCTTCGGTTTTCTGGCTGGCCTTCACCCAACCAAAAGCAGGGGAAATATCCGGCTTCACCTGCCACACTTTGCGCGTGACGGTAATGGAAGACAGCAACATTTCCTTGAATAGCCACAGCCAATAGAGCGGAGCGCGGGGGCAGATATAGGGGCGGCAACTATTGAGTGTGACGCCTTTCAGACGCGAAGCCACCCACAGAGTAATAAAAATGGAGAGCGCACCGAAAGAAAGCATGAGCGGTGTGAAGATGCCGGACCATACCAGCCACACGATTGCCAGAAGAAGTGCGAACATTACCTGTTTCATTCTCTGCACCTTCATTTTTTATGCCGTGTGTTCAGTTGTAACAGATAGTGCCCGCACGCCCAAGAAAAAAGCGTGCAATCTCCACGTCTTCCGCTGAAATATGCCTCAAATTTAATCAGATTGAAGCCTTCTGAATACCGCAGAAAACCTAGGTTTTTTGATAAAAACCGGCGCTTATATTTTTGCCCGCGCGATGTCAATAATTTTTTTTCACATAAAAAAAATAAAGGGGGTTTACGCCGAACTTTTTTTGCTTAAGTTAGTCCTTCCCATCGCCACCCCTGTTGCAGGATTGTGATGAACGCCAAGCGGCCTTCTTCATAATAATGCGGATGCGGGAACATTCGCATGGAAACGGTTCGCCGTTTTTTTGCCAAACAGGTCGGCGAGGGTTTGCGTTTTTAATTGGGAACAGTAGTAACACCATCCATGCTTAAATCACACGAAGCAGGCCAGCGCGCGCCGTTGCCATACCGGGCGGATATTACCTCCGCCGAGGCGTGGAAAAAATTGCAGAACACCCCCGCCGGGGTGCTGGTGGATGTGCGCACCACAGCCGAATGGCAGCAAGTGGGCGTGCCAGATGAAATGGCGCTTGAAAATCCACCCGTGTTCCTGTCGTGGATTACTTTCCCTGAAATGGATATCAACCCTAGCTTCCGCGCCGAGCTGGCCAAAGCTGTGCCGGATAAAAACACACCGCTGTTTTTCATCTGCAAAGCCGGTGGCCGTTCCATGCAGGCCGCTGCTGCAATGACCGCGCAGGGTTACACCGAATGCTACAATATACAGGATGGCTTTGAAGGCTTTCCTTCCGATACAACCTCCGGCTGGAAGTCAGCCGGTTTACCCTGGAGGATGAAATAATCATGACGGCACTGCCCAGCACCTCGGCATCGTTCAATTCACCAGCGGAATTTAATCCCACCGCACAGTGGGACCGCGTGCTGGCAAAACTTCGCTTCCGTTATGGTGAGGCCACTTTCAACAGCTGGCTGAAACTGCTCACGCTCGAGCAGGTCGGCAATGCCGAAGTCACCTTAAGCGCCCCAACGCGCTTTATCGCCGAATGGGTGTCTGCTCATTATATGCGCGACATCACCCAGTGCTGGCAGGAAGAACAGCAGAATATTCTAAACGTGCAGGTGGTGGTGAACACTTCAAACCCCGCACGCATTCCGGTGACGGACGCGCACGGCCAGCCGCTCATCACGCCGCTTGTGGCTGAAAAAATCTCTGCCGTTACACCGCAAAGCTTGGCCGAATATGGCTCGCCGCTCGACCCGCGCTTCACGTTTGAAAATTTCGTGGTCGGCACCTCGAATGAACTCGCGCACGCCGCAGGCCGCGCCATTGCCGAAGGCAGCAGCGTGCTGCCCGGCAGCAACCCGCTCTTTTTATATGGCGGCGTCGGTCTTGGCAAAACGCACCTGATGCACGCGATTGCCCACCACATTAAAACAAATAACCCGACGCGTTCGGTGGTGTATCTTTCCGCTGAAAAATTCATGTACCTGTTTATTCGTGCGCTGCGCGATAAAACCATCATGCAATTCAAAGACTTGTTCCGCTCGGTGGATGTGCTGATGGTCGATGACATTCAGTTCATCAGCGGCAAGGACAGCACGCAGGAAGAATTTTTCCACACTTGCAATGCACTGATTGATAACAATAAACAGCTGATTATCTCCGCTGACCGCAGCCCTTCGGACCTAGAAGGCGTGGAAGAGCGCATCCGCTCACGCCTCGGCTGGGGCTTGGTGGCCGACATTCACACCACCACCTATGAACTGCGCCTTGGTATTTTGCAGAGCAAGGTGGCCGCGATGCAGATTGCTGTGCCGCATGGCGTGACAGAATTCCTCGCCCATAAAATCACGTCAAACGTGCGTGAGCTGGAAGGCGCCCTGAATAAAGTGGTGGCGCACAGCCGCCTCGTGGGCCGCGAAATCACACTTGAGGGCACGCAGGCGATTTTATCAGACCTGTTGCGCGCCAATCAGCGCGTGGTAACGGTGGATGACATTAAAAAGGCCGTATGCGACCATTGCAACCTGCGCATCGCCGACCTGCATTCTGAGCGCCGCAGCAAGCATATTGCCCGCCCACGCCAGCTGGCTATGTATCTTTCCAAGCGCCTCACCAGCCATTCGCTCCCTGAAATTGGGCGCAAATTTGGCGGTCGTGACCACACCACGGTGATGCATGCCGTAAAGCGCATTGAAGAGCTTTCAGGGCAGGATAAAGAACTGGCAGACGACATCCAGCTTCTGACCCGCATGTTGCAGAGCTAAAAACGGCTCAAAAAAAGCCTGATAAACACTGTTGCAGACTTGCTTCAGCCTTGCTATACAAGAAGCAGGGAACTTGGATTTTTTTACATTTTTATAACGCATCCGTTGAAGGTACATTATGCCCGCGACCGCGAAGAAAGTTACGTCTGAACACACACTGGCGCTTTCCATTGAACGCAGCCATTTTTTAAAGTCACTCGGGCGCCTGCAAAGCATCGTTGAAAAACGGAACACGATTCCGATTCTGGCGAACATCAAGTTAGAGGCCAGCAAAGACGGGTTCTTCCTCACCGCAACGGATATGGATATTGTTGCCACTGAAAAAGTGCCGGCCACCGTTGCCAAACAGGGTGCTGTTACCGTGCCAGCACACACGCTGTATGACATCGTGCGCAAACTGCCAGAAGGCTGCCAGGTGGAAATTGAAAGCGATGGCGCCAGCAACCAGCTGAAAGTAAAAGGTGGTAAAGCACGCTTTGCTCTGTCGTACCTGCCAGCCGATGATTTCCCTGTCATCAGCGAAGGCGCGATGACGCACAGCTTCAAACTGTCGCCCAAAGAATTTGCGGCGCTGATTGATAAAACCCGCTTCGCCATGAGCACGGAAGAAACCCGTTATTATTTGAACGGTATTTATCTGCACACGGCAAAAAGCGGTAAAGGCGAAATCATGCTGAAAGCCGTTGCGACCGACGGTCACCGCCTTGCACGCATCGAAGCACCGGTGCCAGCTGGCGCAAAAGATATGCCCGGCATCATCATCCCACGCAAAACCGTTTCGGAAATCCGCAAACTGCTGGAAGAACAAGTGGGTGATGTAGAAATCTCCGTATCGGAAACCAAAATCAAAGTAGCCAGCGGTGATACGGTGCTGTTGTCCAAACTGATTGATGGCACCTTCCCAGACTATGAACGCGTAATTCCTGCCAGCAACGATAAGACCCTGTCAGTGAACGCAAAGTCTTTCATGGACGCGGTGGACCGCGTGTCCACCATCGCGACGGAAAAAACCCGCGCAGTGCGCCTGTCACTAAAGCCAAACAAAATCAACCTCTCCGCTTCCAGCCCCGAAGCCGGTAATGCCGAAGAAGAAATCGAAGGCAGCTACGGCGCAGACACGATGGATATCGGTTTTAACAGCCGCTACGTGCTTGAAATGATGGGCCAGCTGGAAGGCGACAGCGTACAGTTCCTGTTCTCTGACCCTGCCGCACCAGTGGTGGTACGCGACCCGTCAGACGTCGGCGCGCTCTACGTGCTGATGCCAATGCGCGTGTAGTTCTTACGCTAACCAAGGGACGCTCGTACATTTTCATGCATGACACGCTTATCAAAGCCCCCTCCGCCCGCGCTGAGGGGGCTTTTGCATTATCGCTAGCCAGCCTGTCGCTTTCGCATTTCCGTAATTATGCAAGCTTGAAGCTGGAGCTGGAGCCCACGCCCGTTATTCTCACCGGCGCAAATGGCATCGGCAAAACCAATATTCTTGAGGCCGTATCGCTGCTTGCACCGGGCCGTGGTTTGCGTGGTGCGCGCCCACAGGAGCTTTCTCATCGCGAAAACGCGCAGGATTATCCGTGGGCTGTTTCTGCTCTCGTACGCACAGCAGAAGGTAGCGTCCGCATCGGTACAGGCAAAGACCCCCTCGCGGATGGCGAGAAGCGCATCGTGCGTATTGAAGGGCAGAATGCACGCAACCAAAATGCCCTCGCCGCCTATGTGTCTGTGCTCGGCCTCACGCCGCAGATGGACCAAACGTTGAATGAAAGCACCACCAGCCGCCGCCAATGGCTCGACAAGCTCGCAGGGATTTTTTACCCCGACCACACGCGGCAGCTCGCCATTTATGAACACGCCAAAAACGAACGCAAGCGACTGCTCTATGACCGCCGCGCCGACATCAGCTGGATTGAAAGCTTGGAAGAACGCATGGCCGAACAAGCCATCGCGATTGCCGCTGCACGCTTAGAGGCCATCGGGCTTTTGCAAACTTCCGTGAACGAGGCACAAAGCCCCTTCCCTAAAGCACGGCTCGCAATTTCCGGTAGCGTGGAATCCACCCTCGCGCATGGCGGCAACGCCATTCGCGCGGAAGAAATTTTGCGCGATGAGCTTTCGCACTCACGCGAGCTCGACCGCGAAACTGGTAAAACCAATTTCGGGCCGCACCGCAGCGATTTCCTTGTGGAGCATCTGGAAAAAAATATGCCAGCCGGCTTGTGCTCCACGGGCGAACAAAAAGCCTTGCTGCTTGGCATCACGCTCGCTGCCGCGCGCGCAAAATCAAAATGGCATGGGCTGGTTCCCATTTTGCTATTTGATGAAGTCGTGGCACATCTGGATGAAGATCGCCGCGCCAGTTTATTTGATGAAATTGTAGCGCTTAAAGCCCAGTGCTGGATGACCGGAACCGACACCCATCTTTTCGCCGCGCTGCTGCCCAAAGCGCAGCATTTTTCCCTTCCCTTTGCAGGCTAAATAAACACATCCACCCCAAGCTGCTGGAACACTAGGTTTTCTGCGGGTTTCAGCCTCACTAAAAAATGCTGTTTTGCCTTGTGCGGCACCCTCAAATCCGCTAGAATCCGGCCAGTTAATGATGGGGAATAAAAAAACCTATGACTTCACCAGAAATCAAAGTGAAAAAACAAGTGGCCGACGGCGCAGATTACACCTCAGAGTCGATTAAGGTTTTGAAGGGCCTCGAAGCCGTTCGAAAACGCCCCGGCATGTATATTGGCGACACGGACGATGGCTCTGGCCTGCACCACATGGTGTATGAAGTGGTCGATAACGCCATCGACGAATCACTTGCGGGTTATTGCACCAAAGTGCAGGTCTCTCTGAACAAAGACGGCTCGGTAACGGTGGAAGATAACGGCCGCGGTATCCCGACTGACATTCACAAAGAAGAAGGCATTTCTGCCGCCGAAGTCATCATGACACAGCTACATGCAGGCGGTAAGTTCGACCAGAATTCCTATAAAGTATCCGGCGGTCTGCACGGTGTGGGCGTGTCGGTAGTCAACGCACTATCTGAAACACTCGACCTCACCATCTGGCGCAATGACCGCGAACATTTCATGCGCTTTAAACATGGTGACGCAGAAGCACGCCTGAAAGAGGTCGGCCCTGCAAAAGGCCAGCGCGGCACCCGCGTCACCTTCCTGCCATCCAAGCAGACCTTTACCAACACCGACTTTGATTTTGAAACGCTGGAGCATCGTCTGCGCGAACTCGCGTTCCTGAATTCCGGTGTGCGTATTTTCCTGCGCGATGAACGCACGGATGAAGTAAAAGAATCCGAACTCTATTACGAAGGCGGCGTGGAAGCCTTCGTGCGTTACCTCGACCGCAACAAAAAAGCGATGCACGAGCCGGTGCTGATTCGCGGTGAAGACGGCCCGATCAGTGTGGAAGTCAGCCTCGAATGGAACGACAGCTACCACGAAAACGTGCTCACCTTCACCAACAACATCCGCCAAAAAGACGGCGGCACGCACCTGATGGGCTTCCGCGCGGGGCTCACGCGTCAGGTGAATAACTACGCCGAACTGCTCGGCATCACCAAGAAGGCGAAGATTGACCTTTCCGGTGAAGACGTGCGCGAAGGCCTCACCTGCGTGCTGTCCGTAAAAGTGCCGGATCCAAAATTCTCGTCACAAACCAAAGACAAACTCGTTTCCTCCGAAGTCCGCTCCGTGGTGGAAGGCGTGGTGAACGACAAGCTCGGTCAGTGGTTTGAAGAACATCCCACCGAAACCCGCATCATCATCGGCAAGGCGATTGAAGCAGCCTCTGCGCGCGAAGCCGCGCGCAAAGCGCGCGAGCTGACCCGCCGCAAAGGTGCGCTCGATATTTCCAGCCTGCCGGGTAAATTGGCAGACTGTCAGGAACGTGACCCAGCAAAATCTGAAATCTTCATCGTTGAGGGTGACAGCGCCGGTGGTTCCGCCAAGCAGGGCCGCAGCCGCGCCAATCAGGCGATTTTGCCACTCAAAGGTAAAATCCTGAACGTGGAGCGCGCGCGGTTCGATAAAATTCTTTCTTCCGCCGAAGTGGGCACACTCATCACCGCCATCGGTGCAGGTATCGGCACGGAAGATTTCGACATCGAAAAAGTCCGCTACCATAAAATCATCATCATGACGGACGCTGACGTAGACGGCGCCCACATCCGCACGCTGATTCTGACCTTCTTCTACCGTCAGATGCCGCAAATCATTGAACGCGGTTACCTCTACATCGCGCAGCCACCACTCTACAAAGTGAAAAAGGGCACGAGCGAAGTGTACTTGAAAGATGATGCCGCGTTTGAAGCCTTCATCACCTCAAGTGCACTGGAAGGCGCCGTACTTTCCACGCCAGGCGGGCAGCGCGCAGGCGCAGACCTTGATGCGCTAGTGGAAGATGCGCGCAAATTCTGCCGCAAGCTCGAACAGCTTTCGCGCCGTGTACCTGCAAAACTCATGCAGGCAGCCGCACTCTCTGGTGCGCTGGATGGCAAAACGGGTGATTTGGCGAAAAAAGCCAAACTCGTAGCCGAACAACTGAACACGCTTGAAAGCGCCAATGCCAGCTGGAAAGGCACGGCCGAGCAAAACGGCATCGTGCTCTCACGCACCGTGCGCGGTGTGGAAGAAAAAGTGGCGATTGATAATGCCGTGCTTGGTCATGCCGACGCAGCAGAACTCGGCGCACTCGGCAAAGTGCTGGCGGAAACGTTTGAAGGCACTGCCACGCTGGAAAAGAAATCCGGCGCTGACAAAAAAAGCTTAGAAGCCAGCGTGCATTCCCCCACATCGCTGCTCGAGGCCGTGGAACAGTTCGGCCGTAAAGGCTGCACCGTAAGCCGCTTTAAAGGTCTCGGTGAAATGAACGCCGAGCAACTGTGGGACACCACGCTGAATCCGGAAAGCCGCACTTTGCTGCAAGTAAATGTCGAGCATGCGGAAAAGGCCGATGAAGTGTTTTCAACGCTGATGGGTGACGTGGTGGAGCCACGCCGCGACTTCATCGTAGAAAATGCACTGAAAGCAGTTCTCGACGCTTAGTACTGCGCGCTATGCCGTCGGGGTAGCGCCGGTGTTCCCCACGCCATCGGGCAGTGCGTCTCTTTTCTGTAGCTTCTCGAGCTTGCTGGCTGGCTCTGCAAGGCCCTGCTCCACGAATTTATCTAGGTCGCGCTCAAAGGTTCTTGCCATCACTTCTGCCATGCGCTCGCCAATTTCAAATTTTTTGCCTGCACCCACAGCAACGTCTGCCTGAAGTTGATCGGCCATGTATTTAAAATTCGGATCATCTGCCGCCACGCCCTTTACGTCCTTACCCGCAAACGCGGTGAAGAACTGGTCCGCAAATGCTGATGCCTGAGCCGCATCACCGATGCAGCGCCCTTTCAGCACCAAACATGGGCCACCTTCGCCAAGGTCGGGCTGGCCGTAACCAGGCACATCATAATATTCCACTTTCAGTTTACCCAGCACCTGCTCATACATCCTGTCGCGGCCTTCCACCTGCCGCAGCACCGTAGATGTTTCGCGTGCCGCATCCTGATGTTCTGGTGGCAATGCCGCAATCGCAGCCGCGCGCTCCGTCTGGCCACCGGATAGTGCCGCGACCAATGATGCTGCGTTGCTTTCCGTTGCAATGCCTTTTTCTATTAAATCTTGCGCCATGCTGGCGCGGATTTTCCCTGGCTCTTCCGCTTCAAAGAATGCACTGGTGATGGTAACACCCATTCGGTCTGCCATTTTCTGTGCCTCACTAAGCTGCACGGCAAACATCAGCGGAATCGGCGGCGTTGTCGCACTGCGTGCATCTTTTTCTTCCTCCACTTTTGCGCAGGAGAAATAATAATTCGGGAAAATCGTCGCCTCACCTTCCTGCGTACGATACACCTCAGAAGCACCAATACTGGCAATTCGCGCATTGGCCGGGTCAGAAAGATTATTCCCGAAAATCGTAACCACACGCACGTTGGTGGCTTCAAGCCCAAGTTGGATATCTTCCTTCCAACGCTCGAGCGGTTCGCGCTCGGTGGGGTCGGGGAACACCTTCATGTAATATTCATTATACACGCGGTCGAGTAATGCATCGTTGGCTGCCAGATTTTCCTTGGTGATGGTAATATAATCCATCTGACCTGCATCTTTCATAGCCTCTACTTTTCCGTAAAAGCCTTGAAACGCCTCGCTTTTTGGTAAATCGCCTAAACGTAATTTATCCGCCATACCGCCCCCATTGAGTTCAATGAATATTATTAAAGTTCGCGCACTAGCTTTGGGCTACTGGCAAGTTTTTCGGCCCATTTTGCAACCGCTTTATTTTCGTCCACACCGTCTTTGGTGCGCCCTTCAAGCTGCGCCTTCAACTTGGCAAGCTGCTCAGGCGTGCCCGACACCGTGAAGCTATAATGCTCAGGGCTTTTGCCCTCAGCATAACTATGGCCGATATCATGTGCGCGGCCTTGCTTATCGATGGTCTTTTCAATGGTCAGACCCATTTTCTGCAATTGTTTGGCAAGCCAGATGGTGCTCTCTTTGCCTTCACCCACCGGCGTTTTATGATTGGCGGCAATCGCAATCATGATATTGCCGTTTTCCTGCTCACCCCAACGCGAAAAATGGTGCTTCTTTTCGCCATCGGTTTTTAGAATGTCGTGAATCGAAATGGATTTTTTTGCTTCCTTCACAGGGGTTTCAGATATCGTTTTATCCTCATCTGCTTTTCCACGCTTTTGTGGCGCTACGCGCTGCTCTTCCTGCTCCCGCCTCTGTTCCTGAAGCGGAGGCATTTCACCCGTATCATGTAGCTTCTCTTCTTTCGGCTTCAGGATGCCCTTCTTTTCCAATTCTTTTCTAAAAGCTGCCACCTGTTCTTCCTCTGTTTCATGCGACAACAAAATCATCGAGTAATCGTCCTCAGACATGTTTCGGTAGGCAAGCTTCAAAATTTTTACAGGATCATCTGTATCAATCATTGGTGATTTTGCCATGTGGCGCTCCTTCAATAGATTCCCAGCCAGTATACCGCGGAATGATTAAAGGATTGTTAACAGCCCCACTCTTTATAGGGTATTGTTTTATAGCTATTTTTTTGCCTCAAGGTAGCTGTCCTGCAGGAAGCGGCGGCGGAGCTTACCGCTGGCCGTTAAAGGCAGCTTATCGATCAGCACCACATCCTGCACACGCGCAAGCTGCGGGTTGCGCGCCTTGATGGCCTCGCGGATAGGCGGCTTCAGGCTATCGGGCGTGACCGCTGCCCCATCATCCTTGACTGCATAAATCACTAACCAGTCTTCACCGCCTTCGGGTGGGCGCACGCCAATGGCGGCGACTTCCTTAAGGCCTGAAATGCGCGCATCCTTAATATAATTTTCAATGTCGAGTGAACTGGTTTTAATGCCGTTGATGTTGATGCCATCGTCTGACCTTCCGCCGCTGCGGAACAATCCGCCAGAGAGCACATCAATCACATCGCCATGCTCGCGCAGCAGATGGCCTTTTTTATTTTTAAGCCCGCGCTCGAAATATTTTTCATGGTGGTCAAAATTCAGCAGCTCAGTGGAAAGACCCATTGGCGGGCACTCTGTTTTGCTGCCGCGCATCACGATAAATACCTCGCCTTTGCGCCAGTCTGCCGTTTCTTCTTCCGGCAGAAATAATTCCGTACCGAACGTCGGTGTGGAGAACGTCGAGGGTGCAAGCGCGTGATGCAGCGTCGCAGAAAGATAGCCGCCACCAATTTCCGTGCCACCCATATATTCAATCACGGGGCGGTAGCTTTTCGCGCGGCTCATTAAATAAAAATAATTCTTCGGGTTTGAGGGCGAGCCCGTGGAGCTAAAGCATTTTATTTTGCTCCAGTCGCAACCCTTGGTGAAATCACCCTTCTCCCAGCCTTCTGCGATCGTCGGTACGAGGCCCAGCATGGTAACGCCTGCTTTTTCTACAAATCTGCAAAACTCGGCGCTCACCACATTGCCATCAAACAATGCAAGCGCGGCCTTGTTCATGAACGCGCCGAAAATGGCGAAGCTACCCATCATCCAGCCAAGGTTTGTCGGCCAGCACAGCACAGCACCCGCCTGCACATCGTGGTGCAGCATAGCATCCGCACCGCTTTTTATGGCGGTGTTTGCTTTCCATGGAATCGCTTTGGGGGGCTTGGGTTTTTCACCCGCTTTTTCTTTGGGCGATGATGTGGACGATGAAAAGATAATATTGATGAAATGCTCAGGCGAAAGTGCCGCGGGCGTAAAATCATCCGCCGCGCCTTTGAGGAAATCGGCAAAGGAGATATCTTCTGTGCGCAGCAGTTTATAGTCCGCACTTTCCGTGACTACAATCGCGCGCGGGCAATTCTTTGCTTCGAGCACGCTGGGGTAAAGCGGGAATTTGCGTGCACCACCGGTTACATCCTGCGTAAAAATGGCCGCCACGGGTTTTGCTACTTCAAGGCGAATTTCAATGTCTGGCGCTTTGAAACTATCCGCGAGTGAAACCACTGTTCCGCCCATCATCAAAATGCCGAGGAAAATTTCTACCGCTTCCACATTCATCGGCATATCGATAGCAAAGCGATCACCCACTTTAAAACCATGTTTGGCAAGTGCCGAAGCCACACGGCGTGATGACCGATTTAGTTCTGCAAACGTAATGGTGCGGATGTCTGGCGTGCCTTCTTTTTGGTACAGAATTGCAGTGGCTGATGGCGGGGCCACAAAGCAGCTTTCTGCGCTATTCAGCTTTGCATCAGGAAACCATTTTGGCGTTTCAGGGCTTGATACATCGACCAGTGTTTTTGGGGCAGCGCCTGAAAACACAATGCCCATTTTATCGACCACCTGCTGCCAGAAAGACTGACTTTCGTTGATAGAAAATTGATAGAGCGCGTTTACGTCTTTCAATTTATTTGCCTTCAGTAGCGCTGAAATATTCGTAGTCGCCATTTGTTTTTCGGTTGGCATCCATGCGGGGCGTAAGCCCTGCTTGGCTTCGTCCCACCCAGTATACGCCAGTTCAAATAATGCGCGGTGCAGCGCCATCGGGTGGCTGGGTAGCAAAAAATTATCTTTGAGCGCTGCCCAACGCTGTGTGCCTGCTACTGGTGCTTCCGAAATTGCAGCAAGCAGCGCATTTATTTTTGGCACCGCTTCTTTTGCGAGCGCGGCATCCACACCGGAACCGACTAGTTGCTGTTCTGAAATCGTGATTGGCATACGCCTTAATCCTTTTTCTCCATCGCCTTAAGACCTTCTTCTTCCAGCCTGCGGGTGGCGGGTTCTACTTGCCCCGCAAGGGTATCAAGCAGCTGGTCGCGGCGCAAGCTGTCCGGCGCAATCGGCGGTAAAAATTCCACAATGACTTTGCCTGGTTTTTTAGTGAAAGCATAGCGCCCCCAGCTAATGCCGGAATTCAGTGCCACCGGCACGAGCGGTACATTCAAATGGCTGTACAGCGCCGCCACCCCGGGGTGGTATGTGCCGCTTTCGCCCACTTTGGTGCGCGTGCCTTCGGGGAAAATAATCACACTATAGCCCTCTGCCACCATGGTCTTGGCTTGCTTCAGCATTTTTTTAATCGCCTGCGGGCCTGCCTTGCGGTCAATGATGATGGAGCCGATGCGCTGGATGTACCAGCCGACAATCGGCAGCATGAGCAGTTCTTTTTTCAGCACAAAAGACGGTTTATCGGGCAAATATAAAAATGCCACCGTCTCCCACGCGCTTTGGTGTTTGGGAGAAAAAATCACCGGCGTGTTCGGTATGTTTTCACGCCCGCGGATTTCATATTCAATACCGCAAATCACCTTCGCGCCCCAAATCACGCTTCTGGCCCATGGCTGCACCACCACACGCAACGCCGTTTTCCGCGTGAGGATGCCAATTGGCATCAGCCCTAATCCGAAAAAAATGGTCACCAGTATCAGGTAAAAATTGTAAATCGTGGAACGAAGAAGAATCATGCAATCCCCAATAATTTTTCTACGACGGCGCGCACCGTGGCGGCAAGAAATTTATTGTATTCCTTAAACAGAAGCCATGCAACCCGTGCGCCGTTCGGTGGCACGCCATCGCTGATATCAATCGACAGCACAGGGTGCTCCATAATGGTGACATCGCCTTTGCCGGCACGCCAAAACTCCATGCGGCTGCGTGGCATATGGTAATTCGACGTCACCAACCGCAGGCTTTTATGGTTCCGGCTTTTCATCCACCCTAATGTTTCAATCGCATTGCCCACGGTGTCGGGCGCTTCAGCGCCGATGATAATTTGCCCCTTCAGGCGCTCCAGTTTTTGCTTCGATGCAGGGTCGGGGTAAATGCTGGAAAGTTCGGCGCCGCCGCCCACGCCGGAAATAAATAACTCCGGTGCCTGCCCTTCATCCAGCAAATTCAATGCCACAGCAAGGCGCTCACTGCTGCCGGTCAGCACCGCAATTGCATCGGTATGCGTTTCACGGTTCTCCGGCGGGCGGATGGAGATGTGAAACAGAAACACCACAAACGCCAGCAGCCATAACTTCACCACCACCAGCAGATAAATCAGGAAACGCTTCACGCCCACATCTCCCGAATTTTTTTTGCTGCCTCCGGCAAATCAGCACACACCCGCACCGGCTCAAGCTGCGCAGGAATACCTTGCGCCAATGTCTTTGCACCTTTACCGGTTTTCACCAAAATGCGGTGGCAGCCCGCTGCCATAGCCGCCTGAATATCAATCAGGTTATCACCCACCATCACGGTGTGTTCGGCAGGCACGTGGTAATGCGTCATCGCTTCAATCAGCATACCGGCGCCGGGTTTGCGGCGCGAGGTTGCGTTCTCCGGCGCGTCGGGCGCATAAAAAATATGGTGGATGCGGGCTTTTTCTTTTGCCAGTTGTGTCAGCATCGCCTCGTGAATACGGCGCAATTCTTCTTCGGTGATAATGCCACGCCCCACAATCGACTGATTCGTGCACACCGCCACATAAAACCCCGCCATGTTGAGCGACGAAATAGCCTGCCCCACGCCGGGCAGCAGCACCAGCTCCGCCGGAGTTTTTACACTATCCTCGCGGTCTTGGTTAATAACACCGTCTCTGTCGAGCAGCACCAGTTTCATGGTTGCGTGGCCCCTTCTTCCCTGCTTGCAATTGGCCTCAAGGCGCGTTAGCCTACATATATTTCCCTTGGGATACAATCCCCTATCCGCAAAGTTTTGGGAGTTTTTTGGTGATTATCGTCTGCCCGGCCTGCCAAACGAAATACGCTGTTCCTGCGGATGCCATTTCCGCAGAAGGGCGCCCCGTTCGCTGCACCGAATGCGGCCATAGCTGGAAGCAGATGCCGCTAAACAAAGTGGCCGACCTTTCGCAGGTCACGCCTGCCCCATCCGGCCCCACACCTATGCCAAAGGGCAGCAATCTGCCCGTACATGCCAGCGCCCCCGTGCCCGCCGCACTCAAATATAATGCGCTTGCCATGCTGCTCGCTGCCGCGGCTATCAGTTTTTTCAGCTTCCAGACGGTGCTGGAAGCAAAATTCCCTTTCACTGGCAGCATCTACCGTGCGATGGGCCTTTATCGCGCCGACCATGTGGCAATTAAAGACATCACTGCCAGCTTCACCCGCACCGATAACAAACTAAAAATGACCTTTCAGGGACGGCTGGCGAATGAGTCTGGCGCGGAAATCCGCTATGTTTCGCCTATCCAGATTCGCGTGCTGTCAGAAGGCGGCAACGTAATGGGCACGCTGAACTATGCACCGGAAAACACCAAATCACTTGAGCCGGGCGAAGAAGTGCATATTGAAACCACGCTGGGCGGCATGTCGGGTAACACCCGCACCGTGCTCTTAGAATACGGTAACTGGCTCGAGCGGCTGTTCTACTAATCCACCAACAGAAATGATTTCACGCGGCTGATTTGCGCCTCATCCATCAGCGCGGGGGCATGACCGATGCCGGGATATTCTTCAATTTCTATCGTGGGATGCATTTCTTTCATCCGCGCGGCGGTGGCGGCAGAGAGTAAGTCAGACTCCGCGCCACGCAGCAGCAGCACGGGGCATTTTACCTTTTCCCACACCGCCCATAAGTCCGCATCTTCTAGTTTTTTAATGCTGCCATCTGCCTCACGGAAGGCTTGGCCGATAGCGGGGTCATAATGCCAAGCAAGGCCTTTTTCGGTGCGGCGCAGACTGTGTTGCACGATGTGCCGCAAGTGGCTTTCCTCCGCGATGCCCCACGGCGCATAAATGATTTTTGCCGCACGAAAGGCTTCTTCTTCATCGGCAAAATACGTCACCTGTCCAACATAGGTCGCAAGGCGCGCGAGCGCTTCTTTGGGCAGGAACGGACCAATGTCGTTTATCACCATCCGGCGGATGGCCTGCGGCTGCGCAGCGGCAATCATCATGCCCGTCAGCCCGCCCATTGAGGTGCCGACCCAATCCACCTGCGTAAGTCCGCGCTGAACAAACAGCGCAGCCATGTCGCCCACATAGGTGGGGTAGCCATACCAGAGTGGGTTCTCGAGCCAGTCGCTTTTGCCGCGCCCTGCTGCATCGGGGCAAATAATCCGGTAATTTTTTTCCAGCGCCGCACTCAGGAAATCAAAGTCGCGCGCGTTACGCGTCATGCCGTGGGCGCAAATGAGTGTGCGGGGGTTTTTATCATCGCCCCACTGGTGCAAGGCCAGCTGGTGCGTGCCTTTTGTATCTGGGTTTGGGCAGGTAATATGCTGTGTGACGGGCACGTTTAATACCGGTCGATGGTGAGGCCGCCAAGGTCAATACCGGGTGATTTGCCATCAATCAGGTCGGTGATAATCTGGCTGCTGCCGGGGCCGAGCGTCCAGCCGAGTGTGCCGTGACCGGTATTTAAAATCAGGTTCTTATATTTCGTGCGGCCTAAGATCGGCGCGCCATCCGGCGTTTGTGGGCGGATGCAGGCCCATTCGGTGGCTTTTTCAACATCACCCACACCGGGATAGAGGCGTGCCACTTGTGTTTTCAGTGCCGCCACGCGCTTCTTATTCACCGTCTGGCTGTAACCTGCAAATTCCGCCGTGCCCGCCACACGCAGCACATTGCCAAGACGGCTATACACCAGCTTATGCTCTTGATCTGTCAGACTCACATTGGAAATAGAGTCGGGGTTTTTCAGCGGTACAGAAATGCTGTAACCCTTCATCGGGTAAATCGGCACGCGCACGCCCACCTGCCGCAGATAAATTGCGCTGTAGGAGCCCATCGCCATCACATAGCGGTCGGCCTTCAGCGTGCCTTTATCGGTTTCCACGCCGGTAATCGTATCCCCTTCTGAGAGCAGACGCGTGATGTTCGTACCATATTTAAATTCCACGCCCGCACATTTTTTGGCGAGTGCTTGGCAATAAAGAAAAATATCGCCCGATTCATCGGTGGGAAAAAACAACCCACCCGTGAGCTCGCCGCGAATGGATTTCAGTGTCGGAATTTTTTCCAAGCACTGCGTCAGCGAATGTTCTTCATAGGGGCAGCCTAGTGATTCCTGATACTTCGCCATTTTGCGCGCACCCTCAAGTGCCTTCTCGCTGCGGAAGATATGTAAAATGCCCTTCTGGTGGTAATGGAAATCAATGCCTGCATCTTTGGCAATTTGCTGTAGCACCACGCGCGAATAGAGCGCCAAGCGCAGCGTGTTTGCCGTGGTAGTGAGGGCTTTTTTATGCGAGCATTGCGCCAAGAATTTCAGGCTCCACGCCCACATATGCGGGTCAAGGCTCGGGCGGAATTTCAGCGGCGCGTCATCGCGCCAAATCCATTTCAGGATTTTTATCAGTGCTTCGGGGTTTGCCCATGGTTCAGCGTGCGAATAAGAAAGCTGCCCGCCATTGGCAAAGCTGGTTTCGCGCCCTGCGTTTTCATGGCGTTCCACCACCGTAACTTCGTGTCCACGACGCGACAATAAATACGCCGCCGTGACGCCCGTGATGCCCGCACCTAATACCAGAATTTTCATATGTGTTCTTTCTAGCCAAAATCCTGCTAATCCACAATGGCTTCGTAACAGAAGGCGGAAATCCGCCCACGCCGCCCATAAAAGGTTACTATTTTAATGTTTTTGGGCTTTCTTCTTTTTGCATTCCCTGCCATAAGGGGGTAAAATACCGCCAAGAACCAATAAGGACGCGCTCGACCGCATGACGAAAACTTCGAACGGCTCTTTTACCTCGCCAGAATCTTTCATCCCCTTTGCCGAACAGCTTGCAACCATTTCCGGTGAAATCATCCGGAAATATTTCCGCAAACCGCTGGATGCTGAGCAAAAAGAAGACCTCTCACCGGTTACAAAAGCAGACCGCGAAATTGAGCGCACGCTGCGCGCCTATATTCACCAGACCTATCCTGAGCACGGCATTATCGGCGAAGAATTTGACCCCACACTGGCCGATGCGCCGTATAAATGGATTATCGACCCGATTGATGGCACCAAATCCTTCATGATCGGCAAGCCAATTTTCGGCACACTGATTTCGCTCGTGCACGGCGATGAACCGATTTTGGGCATTATCGACCAGCCGATTTTGGGCGAACGCTGGACGGGAGTGAAAGGTTTCGCCACCAATTTTAATTACGACCCCATCCGCACACGGCACTGCGAAGGGCTTGGCGCGGCAATGCTGTCTACCACCAGCCCGAATATGTTTAAAGGCCCTGACCGTGACACGTTCGAGCGCGTGCGTGAAGCCGCCCGCTACGTTACTTATGGCGGCGACTGTTATTCCTATGGTTTGCTCGCCAGCGGCTTCATTGATGTCATCATCGAAACCGACTTAAAACCGCATGATTTTTGTGCGCTTGCGCCCGTCATTCGCGGTGCACACGGCATTTTCACCGACTGGGACGGCAACCCCATCACCCGCATATCAGATGGCCGCGTCATCGCCACCGGTGACCGCCGCACGCACGACGAAGTGCTCGCCATCATCAACGGGTAAGCCTTCATGAAAAAAGCGCTCCACATTATCGGCGGTGGGCTGGCAGGCAGTGAGGCTGCGTGGCAGGCCGCAGAGCGTGGCGTGAACGTTGTACTGCATGAAATGCGCAGCGAAACACGCAAAACCGAAGCGCATCATACGGATAATTTTGCTGAACTTGTCTGCTCCAACTCTTTCCGCAGCGACGATGCAACCGCCTCTGCCATTGGTGTACTGCACGAAGAAATGCGCCGCTGCAACTCACTCATTCTTTCCTGCGCCGATGCGCACAAAGTGCCTGCCGGTGGCGCACTGGCGATGGACCGCGACCATTTCTCAGCCGCCGTCACCAAAGCCATTACCTCGCACCCGAATATTTCCATCACGCGGGAGGAAATCACCGACCTGCCGCCCACCAGCTGGGGCAGTGTGATTATCGCCACGGGGCCACTCACCTCGGGCGCACTCTCAAGCGCTATTTTAAAAGCCACGGGTGAAGAATATTTGGCGTTCTTCGATGCCATCGCTCCCATCGTGCATAAAGATTCCGTGAACATGGATGTGGCATGGTTCCAGTCGCGCTACGACAAACCGGGCCCTGGCGGCACCGGCAAAGATTACATCAACTGCCCGATGGATAAAGCGCAGTATGAAGCCTTTATTAAGGCGCTCGTTGACGGTGAAAAAACCGAGTTCAAAGAGTGGGAAAAAAACACGCCTTACTTTGAAGGCTGCCTCCCGATTGAAGTGATGGCCGAACGCGGCGTGGATACGCTACGCTATGGCCCAATGAAGCCTGTGGGGCTTACCGACCCGCACACTGGCAAACGCCCGCATGCGGTGGTGCAGCTGCGGCAGGATAATAAACTCGGCACGCTCTACAATATGGTCGGCTTCCAAACAAAATTGAAATACGGCGTGCAGTCCGATATTTTCCGCAGCATCCCCGGCTTAGAAAATGCAGAATTTGCGCGCCTCGGCGGCATTCACCGCAACACCTTCATTCACAGCCCGAAATTATTAGACGCAGCATTGCGCCTCAAAACCCACCCGCACATCCGCTTTGCAGGGCAGGTCACCGGCGTGGAAGGTTATGTAGAAAGCGCGGCCATGGGCTTGCTGGCGGGGCGCTTTGCGGCCGCTGAACTTGCGGGCGAAACAATGTTGCCACCACCACCCACCACGGCGATGGGCTCGCTGCTGAATCACATTACTGGTGGGCATGTGAGCGATGAACAGGATGCCAGCAGTTTCCAGCCGATGAATGTAAATTTTGGTTTATTCGCGCCACTCGGCATGCGCGTGAAAAAAGCGCAGCGCAAGGAAGCCTATTGCGCGCGAGCGCTGGAAGAAATCAATAGCTGGCTTGGGCTTAAAAAGGCCGCTTAAAAGAACCACGCTTCTTTGAGCATGCGGAGTTGCAGGCCCAAACGGCCTTGCTCAAGGTCGGTCGCAAACACATCGTATTTTGCTTTTTCAATACGGCGCAGATAGGTTTCTGCCAGTGTGCCGAACAACAACACGTGCTGCGCCTTGCGGCGTACCGCAGCCGGAAGATTCTTCCGCGCCATCCGCGCTTCGTGCAAATGCTCGCGCGCTAAGGCCGCCATCGGCTCCACCACCTTGCGCGAGTTTTCTAAAAACTCCACACCGCCAAAATGGTCGAGCGTCAGGTGATGTGTGTGCATCAGCTCCTGCGGGAAAAACACCTTGCCCTGCATAAAGTGAATACGTGCGCTGCGCAGCAGCCCCACCAGCGCATAGGCGATGCCCAAATGATACGCGAGCGCACGTGTGTTTTCGTCGTCTGCCTCTAGTACGCGAAGCGCTTGCTCAAGTAGAATAGAAGATGAACTTTCTGCATAAAACTCGAGCGCTTTTATGTCCGGCGGTGCCTCACCTGCTACATCGGCCTCACGCACGTCAATCAGGCGAATCAGTGCCTCGCGGGAAATTTTTTGTTGCTGCGCGAGCGGTGCCAATGCCTCTAGCACCCTATGGCGGCGCACATTACCTTCAAACAAATCTTCCACCGCTTCGCGCCACCAGGAAAGGCGCATCAGCCCCAGCATGGTTTCGCTCACCGCTTCGCGGGTTTTGGCAATTTCAAGATTGAATGCATAGAGCGCAAACAGGCCCTCGCGTGCAGCTTCCGGCGCAAATAATGTGCACAAAAAACGGTCACGGTCATTGCGCCGCACTTCTTCTGCCATGTCGGAAAGTTGGGGCATCAGAACCTCTGCCTCACTCATCGCGGGGCACCCATCATGTTTTAACGATTTTGTAGTTCACACAGCCGATAATAAAATCCGGTGGTGCATTTTCTTCGCCCAGCGGCAAAAAGCACTGGCGGTACGCCACCATTTTATTGAGGTTCATGCCTTCACCCGCTTCAATCAGCGGCTTGCCGGTACGGAGCACATCCACAAACTTTGCGTGCAGCAAACTCGCCTTTGGCGAAACCATCGGCATAAGCCCTTCTTCCAGCACGCCGATTTTATACGACTGCTTAATGGCATCGCCTAAGTAGCTGTAATTATACACACCGCCCTTTTCGACATCGAGCCGCTGAATCAAAAAGCAATAACGCCATGCTTCCGGTAAATCATCCGGGCGTATCTCCGCTTCCGGCGGGTAAGGGCGCTTGCCCTTTTTCATCAGCCAGTAATACAGCAGCTGGTCGGTGACGCGGCGGTTATACACACGCTCGCCTTCTACCGCGGTATTCGCCGTTGTTGCTGTGGGTGGAGTTTGGGTCGTTGTTTCCATGTACCTACTCTATCAATGGGGGCAATTGAAGTAAATCGTTCTATCAAAGTGCGGGGTCGGTGATGCCGTTTTGCTCGAATCCCTTTTGGCGCAGCAAACATGCATCACACTGGCCGCAGGGCTTTTCGCCCACGGGGTCATAACAACTGATGGTCAGGCTGTAATCCACGCCGAGGCGCAGCCCCTCCTTAATAATATCTGCCTTGCTGAAATGCTGAAGCGGTGCATGAATCTTAATCGCATCTTTTCCTTCTACGCCCGCAGCCGTGGCAAGGTTTGCCATGCGCTGGAACGCCTCAATATATTCCGGCCTGCAATCGGGGTAGCCGCTGTAATCAAGCGCATTCACGCCGATAAAAATATCATATGCGCCTATGCTTTCAGCAAAACCTAGTGCCAGTGAGAGAAAAATCGTGTTACGCGCGGGCACATACGTCACCGGAATACCGGTGCCGATTTCTTCCACGCTGCGCGACTTGGGCACGGCAATATCATCGGTCAGCGCACTATGGCCGAACAGGCGTAAATCCACCGTGGCGATGCGGTGGTCTTTCACGCCCGCTTTTGCAGCAATGGTTTTGGCGCGCGTCAATTCCAAATCATGCCGCTGTCCATAGGCAAAGCTAATCGCATGCACCTCATAGCCTTCGGCCTGCGCCATTGCCAGCACGGTGGCAGAATCCAAACCGCCGGAAAGTAGCAGCACTGCTTTTTTTTGTGCCCTACTCATGGCAGCCCCATGAGTTTATGCATCTGCAGCGAAAGCCTGTGGCCGCTGGCAAACGCCAGCTCTTTCGCATACTGCAAATTGGCTTCGTTTTTCTCTGCGTTCATTTCATCCATCGGCTGCACATACACCGGTGTGTTGAAACGTGTTTGCCCTACATCCGCCACGTGCTGATAGAGCGGGTGCGTGCGCGACACAATAAATTTCACAGCGCTCGCGCGGCGCAGCACGTCGTCGCGCAGCGGTGCATAACCTGTGCCGGTGTTTTTAGGCGAGCACACCACGGTTACTTCCGGTGGCACATTGCGCCACAGTGTGCCGTTGGTTTCAATCTGCACATCAAATTCTTCGGCCAGCAATGCGTTGCAGAGTTTTTCAATCGGCTGGCGGAGCGGCTCGCCGCCTGTAATCACCACCAGCTTACGTAAACGTTTTTCTTTTGCACCAGCCGCCGCGTTTACCTGCTTCACGATATCCGCCAATTTCATCTCGGAAAAATTTTCAAACTCGGTATCGCAAAAATCGCAGGCGAGGTTACAGCCGCCAAGGCGCACGAACACCGCAGGCGTGCCTGCGTGCGGGCCTTCGGTCTGGATGGTGGGGAAAATTTCTTTCACCTCCAGCGCCGTGCCGTCACCTTTATGTAAACCTCGAATGGGATTATCGCCGCGCATATATATATTGTCAGGTGGTGCATTATTGACTATAAAACACTCTGCCGGATGCGGCAGGAGTGGCCTTATACCGCCATTTCCACCCAAACTCAACGTATCTTTGTGAAGTGTTATGGCAGAACCCGTCGAAATCATCAAAGTTGAGAGCCATTCTGCGCGGTGCGATGGCGGCGGCGGCGCGCTTGGTCACCCGCTGGTATACCTCGAAATGGGCGAAAAAACTGAAATCATCTGCCCTTACTGCAGCCGCCTGTTCGTGCTGAAGAAGAAGCAACACGCCTAATCCCTTTTCTATAAAATCGCGGTTTTTCAACACGCTGTGGGCATTACCCACTGTGTGGCGCAATATTTATCGCGTATTTTAGAAATATTTTATACCAAATGTTTCATTCCAACCCATTGAAATATATCAATAAAAAAGTTGTTTTTTGCCACTATTCATTAACCATTTAGTAACTAATTTCTGCCACACTCATAAGCGTAAACACAAAACTAAAGGGTTTTGGCTATGCAAATGGGAACAAAATTAATAACGGTGTTTTTAGCCGCAACTCTGGTGTCAGCCTGCACGGGTCAGCGCTCAGAGAAAGTGAATTCACTGCAAAAGAAAGATAAGTACTTAAGCTGCAAAGAAATCCAGCTTGAGATGAACGAGGCGGAATTCTATCGCCGCACCGCAGAAAAAAATAAAGGGCCAAGTGTACAGAACGTAATGATGCCACTCGGCTATATCTCTACGTTCATGAGCGCAGAAGATGCGATTCAGGCATCCGATGCCCGCGGTGATTATTTAAATCGCGTGTATGAAATTTTAGAGTGTGACAACCCCAAGGGGGAGGGGAACCGCCGCGGTAGCACAGTAAACGCCCAGCAACAGGGCGGCGGGATGGTAAACGGGCCTATGCCAGCCATGGTGGTACCACAATATGTGGCACCGATGGGGTATCAGCCGATGGGTTACCAACCAATGGGCTATCAGCCAATGGGTTATATGCCCATGAGCTACAGCGCACCGGTGGCCGTTCAGCAGCCGATGCCAACCTATGTGGCTCCGGAAGGCGCAAATTATTCACGTAAAGATTGGTATGCATTCTAGGTTGTTGTTTACACATAACGCATAGCTTGATCCTGTAAAACATAACCGCTTGCAAACCTATAACGCCTCCTTTATCAAGGAGGCGTTATGCTTTCTGGCCCCGCGCACAGCACTTCTCACGGCAAACATCTTTTCCTCATAGATGGCTACGGCTTTTTGTTCCGCGCCTACCATGCCATGCCGCCACTCACGCGGCCCGACGGCACGCCCGTTGGCGCCATTTCTGGTTTTTGCAATATGCTGTTCAAACTGCGGCAGCGCATTGAAGAGAGCAACCGCGTGAACCCCGAAGAACATTACATGGCCGTGGTGCTGGATAGCGGGCGCAAATCGTTCCGCAACGATATTTACCCTGAATATAAAGCGAACCGCCCACCTGCGCCGGACGATTTGATTCCGCAATTTCCGCTGGTGCGTGATGCCGTGAATGCGCTGCATGTGCCGGTGATTGAAAAAGAAGGTTTCGAGGCGGATGATTTAATCGCCACCTACACACGCCTCGCGCAAAAGGCGGGGGCAAAAATCACCATCGTGTCGTCCGACAAAGATTTAATGCAGCTCGTGAGTGATGACGTGTCGCTCTACGACGCGATGAAGGATAAAGAAATCCGCGAGAAAGAAGTCATCGAAAAGTTCGGCGTGCCGCCGAACCAAGTGCTGGATGCGCTGGCGCTGATGGGCGATAGCTCCGACAATATCCCCGGCGTACCGGGTATCGGCCCGAAAACAGCGGCAGAATTATTGCAGCAGTTTGGTTCGCTCGAGGGCGTGCTTTCGCACACAGCGGACATCAAACAAAATAAGCGCCGTGAAACACTCGAGCAAAATGCTGACAAAGCACGGCTGTCAAAACAGCTTGCCGCGCTGTGCGAAACAGCCCCCACTGAAACGCCACTGGAAGCACTGGTGTTAAAGCCGCTCGATATTCCCGCTATTACGGCATTTTTAACGGCACAAAATTTCAAAGCGCTTTTAAGCCGTATTGAAAAAGGCACGCCGGTAAAAACAGCAGCAGCCAGCCCTATAACACCACCTGTTGTTGCAGCACCCACCATTGCGCCTACTGCACGCGTGCCGGAAGTTGCCGTGCGCCCCCTTGCCTCGGCGCAAGATTTTTCCACGCTGAATAGTTCCGTTGCGCTGCATGGCACGGTGAGCATCATCATGCTTGGTAACACGTTGCTCCTTGCCGCCGAACCCCACGAAGCATGGCTCTTAAAAGAAGGCAGCGGCGCAAACCAGCATGATCTTTTCAGCGCCGCCGCCCCCACGACATCACTGGCACCACTGAAATCACTGCTTGAAAATCCATCGGTGCTTAAAATTGGGCATGACATTAAACGGCTCGTCAAATGGGCGCTGGATGAAAATATTGTGGTGCGCGCGTTCGACGACATCATGCTTATGTCCTATGTGCTGGATGGCACACAGCACGACCACAGCGTGGCGCTGCTCGCCGAACAACAGCTTGGTATTACATTACCAACACTCGAAGAAAAAAAACCGGAAGCAGGTGTGCTGCACCAACAAGCTGCTACCCACGCAGTATTGTGCTTGCGCTTGCATGGGGCACTCAAAAAACGCCTCGCGACGGAAAACATGGCGCAGGTGTATGAAACCTTAGAGCGCCCGTTAATTGCAGTGCTGGCGGGCATGGAGCATCGCGGCATTACGGTGGATGTTGCTGAGCTGGCGAATATTTCGCGCTCGCTTGAAGCCACTATGAAAGAAGAAGAGAAAAAGATTTTTGCCGCAGCAGGGCGTGAGTTTAATATCGGCTCACCCAAACAACTTGGCGAAGTGCTGTTCGATGAAATGGGTATTCCGGGCGGCAAGAAGTCCAAAAAATCCGGCACCTATGGTACGGGCGCAGATGTGTTGGAAGAACTGGCGGCCAAAGGCTTCTTCATTGCTACAAATGTGCTGAGTTGGCGGCAAGTCAGTAAGCTCAAGAATACTTACACCGATGCACTGCCGCAGGAAGTAAACCAAAAAACCGGCCGCATCCATACCAGTTTCATGATGACAGTCACCAACACCGGTCGCCTTTCCTCACAGGCGCCGAATTTACAAAATATTCCGGTGCGCAGTGAGGAAGGCAAACTCATCCGCCGTGCTTTCATCGCCCCCAAAGGCCGCCAGCTTATTTCTGCCGACTACTCGCAAATTGAACTCCGCTTGTTAGCCGATATTGCTGACATCAAGCCGCTGAAAGAAGCCTTTATGGAAGGCATCGATATTCACGCCAAAACCGCGGCGCAGGTATTTGGTGTGGCGCTGAAAGATGTCACACCGGACATGCGGCGCGGGGCAAAGGCAATTAATTTCGGCATCATCTATGGTCAAAGCGCCTTCGGTTTGGCACAAGGGCTTGGCATCGGGCGCGGCGAAGCCCAGCAATATATTGAGGCGTATTTCCGCGAATATCCCGGTATCCGCGCCTTCATGGAAGAAACCAAGCGCTTCGCGCGTGAACATGGCTATGTCACCACACGCTTCGGGCGCAAATGTTTCCTGCCCGGTATCATGAATAAAAATCAGGCCATCCGTAATTTTAGCGAGCGCGCGGCAATTAACGCGCCGCTGCAAGGCACTGCCGCCGATATCATTAAGCTGGCAATGATTAAACTCGTGAGCACACTGGCGGAACAATGCCCTGAAGCGCAGTTGCTGCTGCAAATCCACGACGAGTTGCTGCTGGAAGTGCCGGAAGCACATTCCGCACATGCCTGCACCTTAGTAAAAACCGTCATGGAAAAAGCCGCTTCCTTAAGCGTGCCCCTCACCGCCGATGTCCACGCAGGAAGAAATTGGGGCGAAATACACTAAAAACCCATGTACTTCAGCTACTTATTAATTGTTACCGTTTGTAACAATTAACATTGCGCACCATCCCATTCTGCCTATAATAGCGCTTTATTTTTGGGAACGAACAGAACGCTAACTGGATGACCTCCTTTCGTGAAAAATTAAAGCCCGTCATGATTTCGGGCAAGGAAGTACTGCCCATCATCGAAGGCGGTAAGGGCGTGGGTGCTACCAACGGCCGCAGCTCTGGCGCATTCGCCGCCGCGGGCGCCGTGGGCACGTTCTCCGGTGTGAACCCTGATCGCTACGATGCAAACGGCAATGTTATCCCCCCTGTCTATGTTTCCAGCACGCGCAAAGAGCGCCATGAAGAACTGGTGCAGATGGGTATTGAAGGCGGTATTACGCAAGCAAAGCTTGCCCGTGAAATTTCAGGCGATAATGGACGCATCCACATCAACGTGTTGTGGGAACAAGGCGGCGCTCAGCGCGTACTCGAAGGCGTGCTTGAGGGCAGCAAGGGCCTTATCCACGGCGTAACTTGCGGCGCGGGCATGCCCTATAAGCTGGCCGAAATCGCTGAACATTACAAAGTCTATTATCACCCAATTGTGTCTTCCATGCGTGCATTCCGTGCGCTGTGGAAACGCTCTTACCACAAAGTGCCACAATATCTCGGCAGCGTGGTGTATGAAGACCCATGGCTGGCCGGTGGTCACAACGGGCTTTCGAACAGCGAAGACCCTGAAAAGCCGCAGGACCCTTACCCGCGCGTGGCGGAAATCCGCAAATACATGAATGAAGAAGGCCTGAACGAAACACCGATCGTGATGGCCGGTGGTGCGTGGTATTTGAAAGATTGGGAACACTGGCTGAACAACCCCGAGATTGGCCCGATTGCCTTCCAGTTCGGCACGCGCCCACTGCTTACCAAAGAAAGTCCTATTCCTGAAGGCTGGAAGAAAAAGCTCCTCACACTGAAAGAGGGTGATGTGTTTTTGAACCATTTCAGCCCGACCGGCTTTTATTCTTCTGCGGTGAATAACGACTTCATCAAAGAACTGCGCGCGCGCAATGACCGCCAAATTCCATTCGCGCCGGAACCGGAAGGTGTACTGACGGAAACCATTCCGTTCGGCCCGCGCAAGCGCCCGATTTATGTCGAGCCGCAGGATAAAATCCGCGCAGAAAAATGGATTGCTGAAGGCTATGACGAGCTCATGAAAACGCCCGACTCGACCATCATTTTCGTGACCAAGGACAAGGCACAGGAAATAGTCGTCGACCAGATTGAGTGCATGGGCTGTCTGTCGCACTGCCGTTTTTCCAACTGGAAAGACCACGATGATTACACCACCGGCAAAAAAGCCGACCCACGCAGTTTCTGTATTCAGAAAACCCTTCAGGATATCATCCACGGTAAGCCGGTGGAAAACCAGCTCATGTTCTCGGGCCACAATGCCTATAAATTCGGCACCGACCCGTTCTATAAAAACGGCCATGTTCCCACCGTGAAAGAGCTGGTGGAACGCATCATGACGGGCGAATAGGCGTGCTCTCTGTTCGACAGAAGCTAATCTCCTACCCGTTTCTAGAAGTAAAAATTCTTCTACGTGCATTGTCCGGAAAATCTTCCGGTGCATCCTATCCTTACATGTTCAAACCCCCTCAGCTTGCGTTCCTCTGCAGCCTTTTGGATGAAGTCGAAAAGAATAATATAAAAGGCTCCTTTGCAGAAATTGGGTGTGCCTCTGGCTTTACCACCCTCTATCTACATAAACATTTATCGTTTCGGGGCCACACAATGCGGCCCTATTATTGCATTGATACGTTTGAGGGATTTACGCAAGAAGATGCGGCATACGAATATGAGAACCGCAGTAAAAATCATGGGCTTTATAGCGGCATGTTTGCTGTGAACAGTCAGCGATGGTTTAATGCCACCATGAAGGCCAACAAGCTGTTTAATGTTACAACCATTAAGACCGATGCCGCCACTTGCAATTACGACACGCTAGGAGCTCTTGCCTTTTGCCTTCTGGATATTGACTTATATAAGCCCACTAAGGCGGTGCTGCCACTTGTCTATGACCGCCTTGCTAAAGGTGGAATCCTGGTCGTCGACGACTGTGACCCCAAAAGCTATTCGTTTGATGGCGCACACCAAGCCTACAGCGAGTTTTGCAAAGAGCGTGGAATCACGCCGGAAATTGTAGAACAAAAACTAGGCCTTCTAAGAAAGTAATAACTTTCTATTCTTCTTCAATCTGCTGTTCGCCCACATACACTCCCCACAGGAGCTTGCGCATAATCCAGCCTGTGTTGCCGTCGGCATTCACTTCGCACCAGTTTTCATCGCATTGTTTCAGCACGGCATTCACGCCTTCTTCTACAAAGGCCACGGGGTGCGCATCCGGCTCAGGCTCATCATACAGCGTCTGGGTGCCATGCAGAATCGTGACACGGCGCTCACCGGAAACCATGCTGCGGTGAACCCAGCCTTCATCGCCCTCAATGTCACGAATTTTGCGCCAGTTTTCGAATTCGGCAATCACTTCCACCGGCACACCGGGGCGCGTAATCACCAGCCGCACAGGGTAGCGCAGCCCCGGGCCCGTGCGCAGGTTCGATTCCGGCGACTTAATCGAAACAAAGCGTGGCAGCGGAAGGTCCGCCTTGGCGTGGACGGTTGAAATATTCAGCAGTGCACACAGCGCTATGAATGGAAATAAAATCTGTTTCAGTGTGGTTACCTTCATGCGTTTCCGCTCGTTATTCTCTTTTGGTATATAACCTATCATACGCCGAAATGAAAGGCTTGTGAAAGCCCCTGGGCGGCGCTAGAGTGACCGCAGTAAAATAGAACATAAAAACACCGTATTTTCCATGTCAAAGCTGAAAGACACCGTTGTCATTCTCACACGCCGACTGCCTGAAACAGTCGAGCGCCGCATGGCCGATTTATTTGACGCACGCTTCAATAAAACCGACAAGCCCTTCAGCCACGACGACCTCATCAAAGCGGTGAAAAAAGCCGATGTGCTCGTGACCACCATCACTGACACGATTGACGCCGATGTTCTCCGCAGCGCGGGCCCTTCATTAAAACTGATTGCCAATTTTGGCGTGGGCGTGGACCATATCGACCTGATTGCCGCCAAGAAAAAAGGCATCATGGTGACAAACACCCCCAGTGTGCTCACCGAAGATACGGCAGACATGGCCATGGCGCTAATGCTCGCTGTGCCGCGTCGCCTGCATGAGGGTGAACGTTTAGCACGCTCAGGAAAATGGAAAGGCTGGGCACCCACGCAAATGCTCGGCACACGCATCTCCGGTAAAAAACTCGGCATTCTCGGCATGGGGCGCATCGGGCAGGCGGTGGCACGACGCGCCAAAGGCTTCGGCCTTGCCGTGCATTACCACAACCGCAAGCGTTTGCACCCCAGCATTGAACAGGAACTAAATGCAACGTATCACGCCACGCTGGATGCCATGCTGCCGGAAATTGATATGCTTTCCATCCACTGCCCTTACACACGCGACACGCATCACTTAATGGATGCCAAGCGCCTCAAGCGCATGAAGCCCACCGCATACCTTATCAACACCGCGCGCGGTGCGATTATGGATGAGCGCGCACTCATCAAAGCGCTCGAAAAAGGTCAGCTCGCCGGTGCGGGGCTGGATGTGTATGAGAACGAACCGCTGATTGCACCTGAACTGATTGCGCTTGAAAATGTCGTGCTGGTGCCGCACATGTGCTCTGCCACACATGAAGCACGCACCGAAATGGGTGAGAAAGTGCTCATCAACATCACCTGCTTTTTTGATGGCCACCGCCCGCCGCCGGACCGCGTATTGCTGGAAGAAGCATCATGAATTACCCCCGCACATCACGCAGTGTTTTCAGGCCGTGGATGTTTGTGGTGCTTGGCGTCGCGATGACTGTCGGCTCTGCTGTGCTCAATAATTTAACATTAGCCGAGAAAGCCTCGGTGCTCACACAGCTCAGTAGCCAGATTGAAATGCTCGACCAGAAAATTGAGCAGCAATGGCAGCAAACCAAAAGCCTCGAATATGAAGAGCATACCGGCACGGTTATTCTGCTGTTTGGGGCGCTGACAAAAGAAAAGTCCGCGGCGAGTGAGCCCGTGCAGCTGGCATTGCAGCGCTATGTAGAAAAAATTCTGCTCTCGGGGCAAGTGCCGAAGGAAAAAGCGGAGGCCATCCGCGCGATGCTGAAGCAGGACGGTTCCACCACCGATGCCCTGAAACAAGTATTCGACGAGGTGGATAAAAACAGAGTCGAAACTGTGGCGGCCATCAACGCGCTCTACACTGAAAAATTAGCTTTGGAGCAAAAACAAGCGGCTATACAGGAAGACATCCGCACGTTTGGTGCGCTGGCGCTGTTTCTTCAGGTAATGGGCCTAATCCTCGTGCTGGCAAAAGACCTCGTGCAGCCCTCTGCAAAAGAATCTCACCTTAATTCTATCCTGTAAGAACTAATCGATGCGGGCTAAGGCAAGCAGCGTGGTGGCCGCCAGCACTATATAGGAAAACAGCATGGCTGCACGTAAGCCATGGTGATACCCGTGGCGTTCTACCAGCACCGGATTTTCCAGCTTCCTGATTTCTTCTTCCATCATACGGTACTGCGCTTTGGCATCAATATACCCGTTAATATCGCGCGTAGGATATGTGGGGTCTGAAATCACTTTAAACATGGCGTTTAAATTGCCTTCGCGCGTGGCTTTATCCAGCTTGCTGCGAATTTCACGGCGGAAACTGTCGCTGTGGAACATCTCCACAAAACTGCCTAAGCGTACGCTCATCCACGCCGCCAACCCTTTTAAGGCCTTGATGCGGCCATGCGACTGCGCCACCGTTAAAAGCGCCAGCATATTCACCTGCGGATTCTTATTGAGCTCCGGAAAGCGCTGAATGGCTTTGATGCGAATTTCATCCAGTAGATCGATGCGATTAGCAATAAATGCTGCAATATGCCGATCCATCGGGTCACTGTCGGGGCGCTTTGTCGCGGCTTTTTCATTTAAGATATTGAGCAACCCTTGCAGGTCGACCACGTAGTCATCCACCACCAGCGCGCTCTGGCACGAAAGCGTGGGGTTCATGTCATACAGGCAGCGTTCAATGCCAAAACCAAAGGCCGCTTTGCGTAAATACTGTGCTTCTTTGCTGGCCGCCCACGGCACACTGGCAGGCGAGCTATACCCCTCTTGGCTTTGCTGCACTTCCTGCCAGAATTCAATCACACGTTCGTTAAATACGTCGCCCACGAACTGCACCATTTCGCGGTCACCACGATAAAAACCATAGCTTAGAAATGCGCCAAGGCCATACAAATTGACCGCATAATTTTTGTAGCGGATGGGGCCATCGGGGTCGAGCAGCATCAACAGCCGCACCATTTTATCATCGGAAATCACGAGATTCGGCGTATTCAGATGTCCAACAAAAATGGCTTCTATTTTCTCTGCGGCGGGCGTTTGCTTGATGCTAAGGCGCACCCAGCGCTCTAAATCCGGGGGCTTCACGTGCATTTTTGCTTCAGACCAGTTTTCAAACATCGCCTGCGCCAAATGTTTACGGCTGTAATATTTTTCACCTTGAAAAACAAAGGGGCTGGTGGTTTCCTTAAATGTTTTAGGCGCACTCACGGCCGTCGATACTTTTTTACTGAGCCACTCGCTCAGCTGTTCTTCGCCCCAGCGTTCATTGTCTTGGTCTTTAAGCAGTGCGCGGAGCAATTGCTGCAAACGGCCAGAAAGCTTTGCCTTCTGCTTAATAATTTCAAACACCGTGATATCATACGAACCGTTCTGCATCCGGTGTTCCATAATCTGCTTTTTGGAAAACCCGCTTAAGGGTTCACGGCCTGAAACCAAATGCGATAACAACACGCCAAGTGCATAATAATCGGCTGATTTATCCTTGCCGCTCTTGGCCACAGGGTGAACCAGCAAACGGTTAACCGTTTCATAGCCGTTTTTTTGTACGCTGCCTTGGTAGTTGGAGAAAAACTCCGTAAGCCGGAACTGCCGCGTCTCTTCATCAAAATACAGTGTATCCGCATTCAGGCTGCCGTGGATAAACCCTTCGCCATGCAAAAGGGTCAGTGCCTCAAACAATGGCGGCAGTAGCAGCTCGGTCAGCGCAGCCTCTGGGAACGCTGTTTTCTGCTGCACATATTCTGCTGTGCTGATACCCGCCGGTTTTTCTAAAATCACCATATAGCGTGCCACACCGGCAATTTCTATTTTGCCTTCGTCCACAATGCGCGGCAGCATCGGGTGTTCCTGCTGCTGAATCAGGCGAATCAAATTCATCGGCGCCGGATATTTCGGGTGGAATATCAATCCGTAAATATCGCGCAGCTTCAATTCTTCCACCTGCTTACGTCCCGTCACGCGGCAGGCTTTCGCAAATTCGGTGGAGAGCTCAGGGATAATATCCTCGTGCATCACCTTAAAGCGGCTGTCGATAAAGCCCTCACGCAGCGGGGTCGCTGGCGGGGCCGACGCAGAGGGAGAAGATGGGGAAGGTGTTTCTTTTGTTTCCGAGGCGCGCTCCGTTACGCCCGAGGATGGCTGGAAAAACGCATCCGTCGCTGTCTTAAAAGACTCTGTTTCGCGGTCAGCAGGACTCATCTTACTACCTGTAAGTTTCCAAGAGGGCATTACCTTGCCCTACACTCAAAATACAGGAATTTAACCCAAAAGAAAATGAGTTTCAGCCTAGAAGGAGAATGGGTTGCGCACCAGAATGGTATCTTCGCGCTCAGGGCTGGTGGAAAGAATGTCCACCGGCGCCTCAATCAGCTCCTCAATCCGGCGGATATATTTGATGGCGGCGGCGGGTAAATCCTTATAGCTGCGCGCGCCTGCGGTGCTTTCTTTCCAGCCTTCGCAGGTTTCATATATCGGCTCCAGACCCGCCTGCACTTTCATCGAGGCGGGGAAATAGTCATATTTCTTGCCCTTGTAGGTGTAACCCACGCAGATTTTAAGGGTTTCAAACCCATCCAGCACGTCCAGCTTGGTCAGCGCGATACCGTTCAAGCCTGCAATTTTCACCGATTGGCGCACCAGCACAGCATCAAACCAGCCGCAGCGGCGCTTACGGCCCGTCACCGTGCCGAATTCGCGGCCACGTTTGCCGAGGCGTTCGCCATGCTCATTATCCTGCTCGGTGGGGAATGGTCCCTCGCCCACGCGGGTGGTATAGGCCTTGGTGATGCCCAGCACATACTGGATGCTGCCCACCTTCAGGCCAGAGCCATTGAAAGCCGAACCCGTCACCGTATTGGATGAGGTCACATAAGGGTATGTGCCGTGGTCTACATCCAGCAAAAAGCCCTGCGCGCCTTCAAATAAAATGCGCTTGCCCTGCTGATTCAGCTCATCGAGAACTTTCCATGCTGGCTTCACGAAAGGCAGCAATTTATCGCGCACATCGTTCAGCACATCCATCACTTCAGATTTCTTGATTTCCGGCGCACCAAGGCCACGGCGCAGCGCATTATGGTGCACCAGCAACGCATCCACGCGGGTGTTCAGCACATCGTCATCCGCCAAGTCGCACATGCGCACCGCACGGCGGCCCACTTTATCTTCATAGGCGGGGCCAATGCCTCGACCCGTCGTGCCAATTTTGGCGCTGCCACGGCTGGCTTCCGCCGCCGTGTCCAGCTGGCTGTGCACGGGCAGAATGAGGGCGGCATTTTCCGCCACAATCAGGTTATCGGGCGTAATCTCTACGCCCTTACTGCGGATGGATTCAATTTCGTTCAGCAGCGCAATCGGGTCAATCACCACGCCATTGCCAATGACCGATATTTTACCGGGGCGCACCACGCCCGATGGCAGCAGAGAGAGTTTGAACACCTCGCCGTCAATCACCAGCGTGTGACCGGCGTTGTGCCCGCCCTGAAAGCGCACGATGACGTCTGCCTTTTCGGAAAGCCAGTCAACAATCTTGCCTTTGCCTTCATCACCCCACTGGGAGCCAATTACGGCGACATTCGTCATGGTATCTATCTCCAATTGCAAAAAGACATAAAGCGGCGGGACTATACTGATTTTTTGCCCCCAAGGTCTAGGAAAATATGCTAGATTCCGGTCAATTGAGGAAATCACACGCATGACAGACCACCAAAACACGCAAACCGTCGGTGCCCGCACCCTTATTCTACACCCGCACAGCAAGCTGAAGGCGCCTTCCTTGCGCAGTCCGGAACACCGGCTAGAAGAAGCCAAATCCCTTGTGTTGGCGATTGAGCTGGATGTCGGCGGGGCGTTTTTGGTGCCCTTAAGCCGCATCACCCCCGCCACCTATATCGGCAGTGGCAAAGTAAAGGAAATGGCGGACTATGTGAGGGCCAACGACATCACCCTCACGGTGATGGATTGCCATCTTTCGCCCATTCAGCAGCGCAACCTGGAACAAGAAATGGGCTGCAAGGTCATTGACCGCACCGCCCTGATTCTCGAGATTTTCGGCGCCAGAGCCCGCACCAAAGAGGGCGTGCTGCAGGTCGAACTGGCCGCGCTGGAATACCAAAAAAGCCGCCTCGTGCGGAGCTGGACGCACCTTGAGCGCCAACGCGGGGGCTTCGGCTTTACCGGCGGCCCTGGTGAAACCCAGATTGAAGTCGACCGCCGCATGATCCGTGACCGCATCGCCAAAATCAAAGGCGAGCTGGAGGTGGTAAGCCGCACCCGCTCGCTGCACCGCAAAAACCGCGAGGCCGTGCCTTACCCTGTGGTGGCGCTGGTGGGTTATACCAACGCCGGAAAATCCACGCTGTTTAACCGCCTTACCGGCGAAAATGTATTCGTGAAAAACCTGCTGTTTGCCACGCTGGACCCAACCATGCGCATCCTCGCGCTGCCTTCCGGCAACAAGGTTATTTTGTCCGACACGGTGGGTTTTATTTCTGACCTGCCGACGCAGCTCGTGGCCGCTTTCCGCGCCACGCTTGAAGAAGTGGTAGAGGCGGATTTGCTACTGCATGTGCGCGACATCGCCAGCCCGGATTCCGACGCCCAGCGGCAGGATGTGCTGCATGTGCTGACCGAATTGGGGCTCGAGGAAAAAATCAAAACCTCGCTCTACGAAGTGTGGAATAAAATCGACCTGTTGGATGAAGGGCAAAAACAGCGCGGCAGGGGTGAGCAGCGCATCCCGGTCTCTGCCGTCACTGGCGAGGGGATTCCTGAACTTTTGGCAGAAATTGACCGCTTTATCAGTGTCGGCAGCCGCGTGATTACCATTAGCGTCCCTGCGGCCGAGGGCAAGCTGGTGGCATGGGTCTTCGCCAATGGCAAAAATGTGATACAAAACCGCAAGGCTGATACGCTGAAGCTCACCTGCCTGATGACCGAAGAAGACATCGCCCGCTTCCAAAAAATGAGCGCGGGTAAGGCCAAAATCACCCCTAAATAGGCACTTTATCCGCTGCAAAGCCTGTGCTATGGTGCCTGCCCTTAGAATTTTTAAGCAGTATGATTATGGCGCTTTCAGAAGATATTTTAACCAGCCGGCCCGACATCGACCTTCAGCCACCTGATGGCGAGAAGAAGGTGCTGATGCATTCGTGCTGCGCGCCCTGCTCGGGTGAGCTGATTGAAGCGATGGTCAAAAGCGGCATCGACCTCACCATCTTTTTTTACAATCCGAACATTCACCCGAAGAAAGAATACGAGATTCGTAAAAACGAAAACATCCGCTATGCCGAAAAACTCGGCATTCCGTTCGTAGACGCAGATTACGATGTGCAAAATTGGTTCGCCCGCGCCAAAGGCATGGAATACGAACCCGAAAAAGGCAAACGCTGCACCATGTGCTTTGACATGCGTTTTGAACGCACGGCACTGCACGCTCATGAACATGGGTTTAAGGTCATCACCAGCAGCCTCGGCATCAGCCGCTGGAAAGACATGGACCAGATTAATGACTCCGGCACACGCGCCGCAGGCCATTATGACGGTGTGGTGTACTGGACGTATAACTGGCGCAAAGAAGGCGGCGGGGTACGCATGTATGACATCGCCAAACGCGAGAATTTTTATAAACAGGAATATTGCGGCTGCATTTATTCCTTACGCGACACCAACAATTGGCGTGAAAAAAACAGCCGCGAAAAAATCAAAATCGGCGAAGAGTTTTACACACAAAAACTCGAAGAATCCCCGCCGCAATCATAAGGAATTTTGCCGATGGCTATCAACCCGGAAATTTTTGGCAGCATCGGCGGGATGCTCACCACCATCTGTTTTATTCCGCAAGCTATCAAGCTCATCCGCACCCGCCACACGGAAGGCGTGTCGGTGCTCATGTATGCTATTTTCACACTCGGGGTTTTATTCTGGCTGGTCTATGGCCTTATGCTGAACAGCAGGCCGATGATTATCGCCAACAGCGTTACGCTGGCGCTTTCAGCCACTATTTTGGTGGTTCTTGTGAAGGAATATTTCCGGAAGCGCTAACGACGCTTACAGCTGGTTATCCAGCTGGAATTGCACGAAGCAGCGCGCCACTCGCTCGGTGAAATTATATTCACCCTGAGCATTTTTGCACAAGGTCGCCGTTGTCCGGTTATTGGCACGCACGCGGCCCACATCGGCATTGCCGTCATCCAGCTTCAGGTCGATATTCATTGCGTCTTCGGGGCGCAGAATCGGGTCATTATTTACGCCCGCGCCAGTCGCCGCGCCAAATCCGAAGAAATTGCCAAAGCCTGCTTCAAAGTCTACATAATACCCACCGCCTGGCATTTTCGAGGCCGGCACGTTATCGCCAATCACAGCGTTTCCGCCAATGCCTGACATTTCGCTCGCAGAAAGCATTCTCGCCAATTGCAGGTGGCGCCATGCCATTGCACCTTCGCCGTTGGCCCATTCAATACGCTCATCGCCATTACCATCACAGGCACCGCAATTAAAATTCTCATCGGCATCAGTCATGTCGCCTGGCAGATCACCATATTTATCAAAGAAGCGCACAAAGCCACTACGATGGTCTTCAATTTCACCCATCACGGCGCGCAATTTACCAGCTTTGGAAAGGTTTTTCCCTGCGAGCACACTCGCCAGCAGCAGTGCAATAATCACGATACCAATCGCGAGCTCCACCAACGTGATGCCGGCTTGGTGGGTGCGGCGCATATTTTGGGTAGCGGTGTGTTGCGTCATGGCCTGTTCCTGCATGTGATATTTCCTTTAAGTCTATACTACACGAAAGCTAGTAAAAAAAAGGTTAAGAAACAAAAGCTTCGGTTTTTAATCCTACACCTGAAAATATACCGTGGCTATGGTTTATTATTGCCGGATATATTCAAGAAAAACAGGCACTTTGCCTTGCTTGCGCGCCTTGGTTTCATAGCGGGTGGGCACATGTTGCGCAAAGGGCTGCCAGCTTTCAGGCCCTTTTGCGGGCCATACAAAATCTGTGTTTGGCAGCATTTGGCAAAATATCCAGCGCAAATATTCCATATGGTCGGTGGCGATGCGCAAAAATCCGCCGCGGCGGATAAGCCGTGCCAGCAGCACTAACGTCGCCGGATTAATAATGCGGCGCTTATGATGGCGTGATTTCGGCCACGGGTCGGGGAACAAAATATACACGCCATCAAGGCTGTTATCAGGCAGTGCCTCAAGCAACAGCCGCGCATCGTCCATAAATAATTTTACGTTGGAGAGCTGTTCGTTGTGTATGTGCTGCAGGCATTTCGCGATGCCGTTGGTGAACACTTCGCAGCCAATAAACCCTGCGGTTTTTTCCTGCGCGGCGCGACCTGCCAAATGTTCGCCGCCGCCATAGCCGATTTCGAGGTATATTTTTTCTGCCTCTGGAAAAAGCGCTGCAGGTTTTATGTTTCCACTCGCGGGAATGCTGATTTCAATTTCTGGCAGCAACGTGTCGAATAGCTCTTTCTGCGTAGGTTTAATGCCACGCACCTGCCGCCGCCCAAACGAGGCGAGATATTTCGGCACTTCCTGTTGCGGTGCTTTTGGCACGCCTATGCTTTCAGGATTTTGCCGAGGTCAATTTTTTCCCACGGGAAACCACCGTCTTTATCCGGCGTGCGTCCAAAATGACCATAGGATGCCGTGCGGTGATAAATCGGCCGATGAAGCTTCAAGTGCTCGCGGATGCCCCACGGCGTAAGGTCCAAGCCTTTGTCCACTTTCTTCAGCAATTCCTCATCGCGAATAAGGCCCGTGCCATGCGTGTTGATGTAAAGCGAGAGCGGCTTAGCCACACCAATCGCATAGGCCAGCTGCACGGTGCACGCATTCGCGAGTTTCAGACCCACTACGTTCTTCGCAAGGTAGCGCGCAAAATAGGCGGCTGAACGGTCTACCTTCGTGGGGTCTTTGCCGGAAAACGCACCGCCGCCATGCGGTGCATAGCCACCATAGGTATCCACAATAATTTTGCGCCCCGTAAGACCCGTATCGCCATCCGGCCCGCCAATCACAAACTTGCCGGTCGGGTTGATATAGAGTTCCGCTTCCTTCGGCATCCAGCCTTTGGGCAACGCCTTCTGTACATAGGGGCGAATCAGGTCACGGATTTTTTTCTGCGTGAGGCCTTCGCGGTGCTGAATGGAAACCACTACGGATTTCGCGCCAACGGGCTTGTCATTTTTATAAAGCAGCGTCACCTGACTTTTGGCATCAGGACCCAAATCTTTCAATTTTCCAGAGCGGATATCGGCAAATATCAGGCGCAGAATCTGGTGCGAATAATGAATGGCCGCAGGCATCAGCGCTTCGGTTTCGTTACACGCATAACCAAACATCAAGCCTTGGTCGCCCGCGCCTTCTTTCTTTTTATTTTTGTTATCCACGCCACGCGCAATGTCAGCGCTCTGGCTATGCAGCAGCACTTCTACTTTCATTTTCTGCCAGTGGAAACCGTCCTGCGCATAGCCGATGCGCTTTACTTCCTTGCGCACAATCTCTTCGATTTTATCTTTAGAAATTTTAGGCCCCTTCACTTCACCTGCCACCACCACGCGGTTTGTGGTCGCCAGCGTTTCGCAGGCCACGCGGGCATACGGGTCTTCCTTTAAATACGCATCGAGTACAGCGTCGGAAATTTGGTCACAGACTTTGTCGGGGTGTCCCTCAGAAACAGATTCACTGGTGAACAAATAATTCTTCAGTTCATGGCGGCGTGACATATAGGGAAGAAGCTCCGTTAGAGGGAATGAATACTATTGTTCTTAGTTGAGCATTGTTGCGCCGTCAAACGCAAAAACAGCGCTACGCGCCCGCCAATGCTTTTTTCAAGCCGCCCAAATGTTTTTCATACTGACGCCAGCGCCCGATAGACGAGGTGTACACACCCTGCCGCACCTGAAACGCACTGGCTGTTTGTACATGCTGCCCACGCTGGAAATTCAGGCACCCCTCTTCCCACGCCAGACCAAGATGCTCAATCACCTTCTTCGCTTCACCTTCAATATCCTGCGCCAAGGCTTCGTATGAAAGTGTGTAGATGGGCAGCGGTAGCACTTTGTTCCAGTGTGCCATCATGGTGCAATAATCATGATAATACGCCGCATAACCCTCTAAGCTCCGCGCCCACTCACCACCGCTGTCGAATTTGGCAAAATAGTTGGAGACGGCGTTATCCATTGGGTCACGCGTGATATGCAGAATTTTTGCCTTCGGGAAAAGTAGCGCAATCACCCCCAGATACCAGAAGTTATAGGGCATTTTATCCACCACATGCGCGCGGCCTTCGCTCTGGTTTTCGAGCAGTTTTAAATAGCCTTTTGCAATCGCATTTAACTTCTCATCCGGCGCAGGCTGTAAACAGGCCGGATAGGTTTCTTTTGTTCCCAATTGTGCCGGAAAATTACCTGCCAGGTTCAGCAAATACTGCGCTTCACCAATACCCTTTATTTTTGAATGCCCTGCCAGAATCTGCTCCAGCAGCGTGGTGCCGGAACGCGGTAAACCCACGATAAATATCGGCCTGTCGGAAGCAACGCCAGACTGCTTGTGCTGGGTAAAAAAATCTGCCGTAAACACGTGCTGTGTTGCATGGAGTAGTTCTGTGCGCGCAGCAGAAAGCTGTTTGATGTCTATGTGTTGCAGCAGTGTATCGTTGCCATTTTTGTACCATTCAAATGACGTATCAAACTCTTTCAGGTCATTGTGCGCTTTACCAAGCGCGAAACAGATATCCGCATCTGGCTTCCCTTCGTGCTGATTTTTCTCTGCAAACGCTTTAAACTCCGCAATCAATGCCGCATCGTTAGTAGTAAACGTCATCACCTCGGCAAGGCTGCGGCGGCACAGACCATCCTCCGGCGCTTCAACCATTGCCTCTTTGTAGCTGGCTCTTGCGCCTGCTAAATCGCCCGCATTCATCTGCGCCACACCGCGGTTAAACGCAATCATATAACCTGCTTCTTTCGGTGCAGGTGCGCCCTGCTCCACTAATGCCTTGGCTTGCTCGAGCACACGCAGCGATTCGGCAGATTGATGGAGTTTGTTTAAATACACGGCACGGTTCACCCATGTGCGCACATCACCCGGGGGGGCATTCTTCAGTTCAACGGCACACATATGCGCCGCCTGCTCATATTGCCCCCTCTCCGCCAGCACTTCCGCCACGCGGGTAAGGTAAAGCCCTTGAGGCTGGATGGAAGCTGCATTTTCCGCCAGTTTTTGCGCCATGCTGAAGTTTTGCGCCGCGCAGGCCAAAAGCGCCCACTGAAAGTAGGGCTCTGCCTCACGTGGGTGATGCTGCACGATCTCTCGCAATATTTTTTCAGCTTCAGCCAAACGCCCCGCCTGTGTGTGGGCGGCGGCCTGTGCGTATTGCTGTGCGAGGTTCTGATTCATGCCCCTAAGCCTTACGCGATTAACGGCGCGTTGCAACCAATAAATCACCCCACCGTTTGGCCTTGGCAAAATGGCCTGTGCTATATATGCTGCCCTCCCTAGCCTTTAAAGGGCGCCCGTAGCTCAGTTGGATAGAGCGTTGGTTTCCGAAGCCAAAGGCCACAGGTTCGAATCCTGTCGGGCGCGCCATAAAAATAATGCCCGCCAACTGGCGGGTTTTATTTTTACGCGTGGATGGATATGGAAAGAATCTGTTGTTCGACGGCGCGGCGAACGCGCCGCGACGGGCCGAAGGCAATCCTGATTCACAAATTCCTGCATTTTCTTGATTTTTGTCATCTCGCCACCTGCAATACCGCTCTAGGCTGGGGGGGTGTAATACTGACTAGGAAGGATAAAAGATGAGTACAATACATCACGACTTGGCGCATGAGCTTCCAGAATTCAAGGATGCCATCCATGAACTCAAAACCAGCAACGCGCATTTCCGCAAATTATTTGAGGCTTATGGTGCCGCCACAAAAGAAATTGAGCAGATGGAAGAGCGTGGCTCGAACGTATCAGACATTCAGGCCGAAAAAATGAAAAAGCAGCGCTTGGCACTAAAGGATGAGTTGTTCCAGATGCTGAATAAATACCAAGGCAGAAAATAGCGCAAAAAAAAAGAGCCGCCCCGGTGGGGGGGGCGGACTCCTTTTTAGTAGTTACCTAGCAGCCTCGGACCCTTCAGTCCTTGCTGCTCTCGACGCCGAAGGTCAGGGGGTACCCGACCTTGCTGACCTCGAGCACGCCGTGCGCGCCGGGCATCAAGCCCTCGAGCACCGTCACCGTGAACGGCTCGCCGTCGATGCGGCTGTAGCAGACGACGTCCACCTTCACCGACCCGACGTTCTTCACGCGGAACTTGCCCGAGCAGACCGGCTCACCCCGCAGCACGTGCTGGGTGAACAGGGCGCGGACGAGCTGCCAGAGCGGCGGAACGAACCCGAACGACTTGCCGATGTCCATGAACATCCAGCCGATCGACGACCGGATGCGGACCACCTCGTTGTTCTTCGACCCCTGCACGACCAGCCGGGGGCGGAGGATGCGGAGCACCATCCAGATCACCAGCGCGAACCAGAACACGGTCTTCGCCACCATCCACAGGAACGCGAACATCAGACACCTCACAGGTTTGAGAGAGACACTAGACACTAGACACACTCACAGAACCGACAGTATCACCTATGTAAAACCCGCCACTCCCACCGAACCACAAGGACGTGGTTCGAATGACGGATGAAGATCTAAAAAAGCAGAGCTTTAATAGTTCAAGAGAATGGTTAAAATTTTAACTTATTTTTACGCTTTTTGCAAGCTTCTAGGGGCTAAACGGCACAGAAAAAGCCCCCGCTTTACACAAAGCGGGGGCTTGCTCTATCGGGTTGTTATATAAGGATTTATCCGCTAAAATCCACTTGTCGCACCAAGGGCATAAGACGCAACCGCCCCCACCACCACGATGCCACCCCACAAAAGGGCCAAATCCCATCCCATCATAACTCACTCCCCAAAGGCTAAAATTAGCCCGCAATATAGATAATGCCGCTCACGGCCAGAAAACCCAAAGCCGTTGCTACAGCGACCAAAAACACACCAGTTGCCGGATCCATAACATGTTCCCTTCAATTGCGGTTGAACCCAATTTTGTAAATCTATACACTGACCGCCCCATAAAGGAAATTCATTTCTTAACACTTTAGCCAAGCAAGGAAATCGCTATGCCGCTGGAAGGAATTATCGAAAAAGCCTGGGAAGGCCGTGCCGACATCAACCACAGCACCAAAGGTGAAGTGCGCAAAACCGTCGACAAAGTACTGGCCGACCTTGATAGCGGCAAATTGCGCGTGGCGCAAAAAAACAGTTCCGGCTGGAGCGTGAACCAGTGGGTGAAAAAAGCCATCCTGCTGTCCTTCCGTTTGAACGACATGCATCTGATTGGCGGCGGCCCTGAAAGCATGATTGGCGAAGCCGAAGATTTCGGCATGGAAACCTATTGGTGGGATAAAGTGCCTTCCAAATTCTCCGGCTGGGATTCCGATAAATTCCGCGCCGCAGGCTTCCGCGCCGTTCCGGGCAGCTGGGTGCGTAAAGGCGCTTACATCGCCCCGAACGTGGTGCTGATGCCAAGCTTCGTGAACCTCGGCGCCTATGTGGATGAAGGCGCGATGATTGACACATGGGCCACGGTTGGCTCTTGCGCGCAGATTGGCAAAAACTGCCACATCAGCGGCGGCGCAGGCATTGGCGGCGTGCTCGAGCCTTTGCAGGCAAACCCTGTGATTATCGAAGATAACTGCTTCATCGGCGCGCGCAGCGAAATCGCCGAAGGCGTGATTGTGGAAACCGGCAGCGTTATCTCCATGGGCGTATATATCGGCGCCTCCACCAAAATCATCGACCGCGAAACGGGCGAAATTCATTATGGCCGCATTCCGGCTTACTCGGTGGTGGTACCGGGTTCCGTTCCGGGCAAAACACCCGATGCGCCGTCGCTCTACTGCGCGGTGATTGTGAAAAAAGTGGATGAAAAAACCCGCTCCAAAACCTCCATCAATGAGCTGTTAAGGGCAGCGTAGTATGGAACCAAGAAAAATAGACTTAAACGCGGAAAGTTCTTTCGAAGATAGCAAGACACTCAATCGGGATGTTCGATATGGGCAAAAACGCTTCTATAAAGCCATACACGAAGAATTTGCCCACTTCGACACCATAACCCGCACCTATCTCAAAAACAAAGATGTGCTTGAGATTGGCTGCAGTAAGGGTGACTACCTTTTATCTGTGTCAGACCTTGCTGCTTCTATCACAGGAATTGACATATCCCCTGAGGCAATTAAGTCTGCATCAGATTCCGCCAAAAAAAAGGGTGTAAAAAAATTCGATTTCCGCCACGGTGATGCCCATAAAACAAGCTTCAAAGACAAAAGCTTTGATGTTGTCTTGGCTCAGGGGGTGCTCCATCACCTTGATTTGGCGCTTATAACACCTGAAATACAGCGCGTTCTAAGAGAAAACGGCACTCTTATCATAATCGAGCCCCTCGGCACAAATCCGCTTTTTAAGCTTTACAGATATCTTACTCCAAAAGCGCGAACTGTTGATGAAAAGCCATTTAGTCTAAGAGACTTAAAGTTTATCAACTCTATGTTCCGTGCAGAACGTTATCGTTTTTGCGGCTTTTTTAGTTTATTCGCAGCATTTTTTCCCGACAACGCCTTTGGTTCCGCCACGAGACGGTTTTTGCAAAAAGTTGATAGATTACTATCTTTTACACCCCTCAAATACATGTTCTGGGTAGTGTATGCTGTTTATAGAAAACCCTAACTTAAAATAATTTATGCACCGTATTATTGACCCTATCGCATTGTCGCAGGACTTAATCCGCTGCCCGTCGGTCACGCCGGAGGATGGTGGGTGCATTCCACTGCTGCGCGAAATGCTGGAAAATATGGGCTTTAAATGCCACCACCTTACCTTCTCGGAAAAAGGCCATGCGGATGTAGAAAATCTCTATGCGCGTTTTGGCACGGGCGGCAAAAATCTTTGCTTTGCGGGTCACACGGATGTGGTGCCCACCGGCAACCGCGAAGACTGGAGCGTGAATCCGTTCGAGGCGAAAATCAAAAACGGCATTCTGATTGGGCGCGGCGCGAGTGACATGAAAACCGCCATCGCCGCATGGGTGGCCGCCTGCTCGCGTTATATCGAAAACCGAGCCGTCAGCCAGCCGCGCACGGCTGCGCGCCGTGGGGCGAAAGCACCGGGCGCAAAACAAAATGATTTCTCACTTTCCTTACTCATTACGGGGGATGAAGAGGCCATCGCCATCAATGGCACACAAAAAGTGCTAAAATGGATGGAAAAGAAAAAAGAAAAACTCGATGCCTGCGTGGTGGGTGAGCCAACCAGCGGCGCGAAATTAGGCGACACAGTGAAAATCGGCCGCCGCGGCAGCGTCACGTTTTACCTTACGCTGCACGGTGTACAGGGCCACGCGGCATACCCGCAGCTAGCGAAAAATCCGGTCACCGATTTGGTAAAAATTCTGCACGCGGTTAAAAGTAAGCCGCTCGATAAAGGCACGGCGCATTTTGAGCCGTCGAATTTAGAAATCACCACCATCGATGTCGGCAACCCCGCCAGCAATGTCATTCCCGCGCACGCACGCGCTACTATGAATGTGCGCTTTAACGATACCTACACCAGCAAGTCGCTCATCGCGCATGTGGGAAAAATCATCAAAGCGAATACGAAATTAAAATACGAACTGAAAACGCATATCACAGGCGAGTCCTTTATCACCAAACCGGGGCCTTTAAGCACGCTGGTTTCCGGCGCAGTAAAAAGCGTGACGGGCAAATCGCCGAAGCTTTCCACTGAAGGCGGCACGTCTGATGCACGTTTTATTAAAAATTATTGCCCGATTATCGAGCTGGGTGTTTCCAACAAAACCGCGCACAAGGTGGATGAACAAGTCGCGGTGAAAGACATCGAAACACTTTCCGCTATTTATGAAAAAATCATCGAAGGCTATTTCGCCTAAATCACTTGGTTCTACGCATGTAGCGCTTCATCGCTGGTACAAAGCCAACGGGCGGCATCATTTGCCATGGCGGCAAACGACAGACCCGTATCACATCTGGGTCAGCGAAGTCATGCTGCAGCAAACGCAGGTGAAAACCGTGCTGGAGCGGTTCTATTTTCCGTTCCTTGAAAAGTTCCCTACCGTGGAAGCCCTCGCAAAAGCCAGCGAGCAACAGGTGCTAAAAGCCTGGCAGGGGCTGGGGTATTACACCCGCGCCCGCAACCTGCACAAAGCCGCAAAGCAGCTCGTGAATGGTGCGGGGTTAGTAAACCCCGCGAGCCGTCAGCCCGCGAAGCGGCGTTCCATGCGCGAGTTAGTAAGCGAGCGCGGGAACAATAAAACAGACCTCCTCCTCTCCCTTCCCGGTGTCGGGCAAAACACCGCTCATGCGATTTTGGCCTTTGGGTTTCAACAACCAGTGCCGGTGATGGAGGCGAATGTGAAGCGCATCCTCGCGCGGGTTTTTGCACTCGAACAACCCTCCGCCGCCGAGCTGTGGGAAAAAGCCGAAAGCCTGCTCGATAGGAAAAAACCGTTCGATTACAACCAAGCAATGATGGATGTCGGCAGCCTCATCTGCCTGCCGAAAACTCCGCGCTGCGGTGAATGCCCCTTAAATACAATTTGCGCAGGTAAAAAAAATCCCGAGCGTTACCCGCAAAAAAAACCTACCAAAAAAACACCGGTGCGCGAGCGCATCATTGTGCTGTTTCAAAATGATGGTGGTAAGATCTTCCTTGAAAAACGCGACGGTAAATTTCTGGCGGGGTTGTATGGCTTTAAAGAATACGAGGCGGGGCGCACCATCGTGTTCGACAATAAAAAATTTGCGGCAAGCGCGCTCCAAAAATTGGGGAGCATTACACACATGTATAGTCACTTCACACTGAAGGCTGATGTATATGTGGTAACCACTGACGGCAGCGGTAACGGATGGTTCGCGTATAAAACCATTGCCACCCTGCCGCTCTCCAAGGCCGATGAAAAGGCCCTCGCTTTATTTAAGCCCGCTGGCCGCAAAACGGCCGTAAAGCGCCGTAAACAGGTGGTGGCATAAATTTCATCTTGCAATCTTTTGGGGGCTGCGGCATAGTCCGCCCGTTTTTTTACTTGTGCCTTAGTGATTTTTTCCTTAAAAATCACAAGGTTTTAAATAACTTAACTGAACACTTTAATAGGACGGAAAGACCATGACGACGAACAACATCGAATGGCTGGTTATCGGGTGCGGCGGTTTTGCCCTGCTCTGTGGCTTGCTTATGATTATTAGCATCCTGCGCGCCTCCACGGGCACGGAGAAAATGCAGTCTATCGCCGCGGCGATTCAGGAAGGCGCTGCTGCCTACCTCAACCGCCAGTACCAGACCATTGGTCTTGTCGGCGTTGTCATCTTCGCATTGCTGGGCTGGAAGCTCGGCCTGCACGTAGCTGGCGGCTTCGCGATTGGCGCGGTGCTGTCCGGTATTGCCGGTTATGTGGGCATGAACGTGTCGGTTCGCGCGAACGTGCGCACCACGCAGGCTGCGCGTAGCGGTATGCAGCAAGCGCTGAACATCGCGTTCCGCGCTGGTGCCGTCACGGGTCTGCTCGTCGTGGGCCTCGGCATCCTCGGCGTCACGGGTTACTACATGTACTTAAAGCATGCTGGTTATGAAACCCGCTCCCTGCTGGAAGCACTGGTTGCTCTGTCCTTCGGCGCTTCGCTGATTTCCATCTTCGCCCGCCTTGGCGGCGGTATCTTCACCAAAGGCGCTGACGTTGGTGCGGACCTGGTGGGTAAAGTCGAAGCCGGTATCCCGGAAGATGATCCTCGTAACCCAGCTGTGATTGCTGACAACGTAGGTGATAACGTGGGTGACTGCGCCGGTATGGCCGCTGACCTGTTCGAGACCTATGCCGTCACGATGGTGGCTTCCATGCTGCTGGCCGCAATCTTCTTTGCTGGCTCTCCGCTGCTGGATACGTTCATGGTTTACCCGCTGGCGATTGGCGGTCTGTGTGTGGTGACTTCGGTCATCGGCACGTTCTTCGTTCGCCTCGGTAAAGACAAGAACATTATGGGCGCTCTCTACAAAGGCCTCGCCGTAACTGCGGTGCTGTCTGCTGTGGGTATTGCCTATATCACCGAAAAGATGCTTGGCTTTAACAACGAGTTCGCCATTGGTGACCTCGTTTTCAGCGGCCGCCATCTGTACTACTGCGTGCTGACGGGCCTTGCTGTAACCGGTCTTCTGGTTTGGATTACGGAGTACTACACCTCCACCAAATTCCGTCCGGTGAAAAGCATTGCGAAAGCCTCGACCACGGGTCATGGCACCAACATCATTCAGGGTCTGGCTGTGTCGCTTGAAGCGACCGCACTGCCAGTGCTGGTGATTTGCGGTGGCATTATCGGTGCGTACCTGCTGTGCGGTCTCTACGGTATCGCGATTGCTGCCACCACCATGCTGGCCTTGGCCGGTATGATTGTGGCGCTCGATGCGTATGGCCCGGTCACGGACAATGCTGGCGGTATCGCCGAAATGTCCGGCCTGCCTGCTGCGGTGCGTAAAACCACCGATGCGCTGGATGCTGTGGGTAATACCACGAAAGCCGTTACCAAAGGCTATGCGATTGGTTCTGCCGGCCTTGCCGCGCTGGTGCTGTTCGCTGCCTACACGGAAGACCTTAAACACTACTTCCCGACGCTCGATGTGAAATTCGAGCTGCAGGATCCGTATGTGGTGGTAGGTCTGTTCCTAGGTGGTCTGCTCCCATACCTGTTCGGTGCGATGGGCATGATGGCCGTAGGCCGTGCTGCTGGTGCCGTGGTGGTAGAAGTTCGCCGCCAGTTCAAGGAAATCAAAGGCATCATGACGGGCAAAGCCAAGCCGGATTACAGCCGTGCTGTGGATATGCTCACCAAAGCCGCAATCAAAGAAATGGTGATTCCGTCACTGCTTCCGATTGTTGCTCCGGTGGTGCTCTATTTCGCCGTCAACGCCATTGCAGGTCAGGCTTCGGCCTTTGCTGCCGTGGGTGCGATGCTAATGGGCATTATCATCACGGGTCTGTTCGTGGCGATTTCCATGACCAGCGGTGGTGGTGCATGGGATAACGCCAAGAAATACATCGAGGACGGCCATCATGGCGGCAAGGGCTCTGAAGCCCACAAAGCCGCGGTGACGGGCGACACGGTGGGCGATCCTTACAAGGACACCGCAGGCCCTGCCATTAACCCGATGATCAAGATTGCCAACATCGTGGCACTCCTGCTCCTCGCGATTCTGGCGCGCTAATCCTTCTTCATAAAAGGATGCACTTAAAAACCCCCGCCCTTAACCGGCGGGGGTTTTTGTTTGGCAATCCGGCATGGCTCTGGTAATTTTCTTTCCATGAGCACAAAAGGCCCGCCACAGAAAGCCGCACAGGATCCCGCCGCCGCAAAAAAGGTCGCAGGTAAAATCGTTACCAACATGATTTTGGTCACGCTGGTGCTGATGGCTGCCATCATCGGCCTTGTGCTGCTGAAAATGACCTTCGTGGCCGTGATGCTGGTGATTGGGTTGATGCCCAGCATCGTCGCACATATTCTGGACCGTCGCCCCGGTAAAGCCGCTTCGCACACGATTCTGGCGTTTAATATGGCGGGGCTTTTAAAGCACATCATGAACATCTTCACCGGCGGCAACCCAAACCAAACCGCCCAGCACCTGATTACCGACCCCTACACATGGCTATGGGTGTATATCTTTGCTGCGTTTGGCTGGCTGGTGGTGCATATTCTGCCGCAAATCGCCATTTTGTTCTTAAGCCTCAAGGCCGAATACACCGTAAAACGCATGAAGGCCTTGCAGGAAAAGCTGGCCAGCGAATGGGGCGACGATATAAAAAAATAAGGCCGCGCGCCGCTTAGCCGTTGATATTCCTTTATAATTGCAGCCACTCCCTTTTTAAGCCAAAAAATCTGCCGCCGCTGGCCTTGACAAGGCACAAGACAACCCTATATAGCCTGTACCCTGCGTTTTGCTTGGGGTTTAACGCTTTTTAGAGATTACTAATTCCGGAATAATAACTTTTTGTTGGAGTGTACGTTATGAAAATCAGGCCATTACATGACCGCGTGCTGGTAAAGCGTGTGGAAGAAGAGCAGAAAACCAAAGGTGGGATTATCATTCCTGATACCGCAAAAGAAAAGCCAACGCGTGGCGAAATCGTTGCTGTGGGCAATGGCGCGCGCGACGAAAACGGCAAACTGGTTCCGCTCGATGTAAAGCAGGGTGACATTGTGCTGTTCGCCAAATGGGGTGGCACGGAAGTAAAAGTGGACGGTGAAGAACTCATCATCCTGAAAGAAGCTGACATCCTCGCCGTGGTCGAAGATGCGAAAAAAGGCAAAAAAGCTGCCTAAGCTTCCAGATAGATTTCATACATTAAAATTCTAAGGAGATACAACTATGGCTAAACAAATTGAATTCGGCAGTAAAGCCCGCGAAGAGATTTTAAAGGGCGTTGAAATTCTGGCGAAGGCTGTTGCTGTTACGCTGGGGCCAAAAGGCCGCAACGTGGTGCTCGATAAATCTTTCGGTGCTCCGCGCATCACGAAAGACGGTGTCACCGTCGCAAAAGAAATCGTTCTGGCTGACAAGTTCCAGAACATGGGCGCACAGATGCTGCGCGAAGTCGCCAGCAAAACGAATGATCTGGCTGGCGATGGCACCACCACCTCCACGGTACTGGCTGCTTCCATCATCCGTGAAGGTGCAAAGTCTGTTGCTGCCGGCATGAACCCGATGGATCTCAAACGCGGTATAGACCAGGCGGTTGATGCTGTGGTCAATGAAATCAAACGCGTTTCCAAAAAGATTTCCAACAAAGCAGAAATCGCACAGGTTGGCACCATCTCCGCCAACGGCGATTCTGAAGTTGGTAAAAAACTGGCTGAAGCCATGGAAAAAGTGGGTAACGAAGGCGTTATTACCGTGGAAGAAGGCAAAAGCCTCGATTTCGAACTGGAAACCGTAGAAGGCATGCAGTTTGACCGTGGTTACCTCTCCCCTTATTTTGTCACGAATGCTGACAAAATGGTGGCAGAACTGGAAAACCCATACATCCTTATTGTTGAAAAGAAGCTCTCCGGCCTGCAGCAAATGCTGCCTCTGCTGGAAGCTGTGGTGCAGAGCGGCCGTCCGCTCCTCATCATTGCTGAGGACGTAGAAGGCGAAGCACTTGCCGCCCTCGTGGTGAACAAGCTGCGTGGTGGCCTGAAAGTTGCTGCCGTGAAAGCCCCTGGCTTTGGCGACCGCCGCAAACAGATGCTGGAAGACATCGCCATCCTCACCGATGGTCAGGTCATCAGCGAAGACCTCGGCATCAATCTTGAAAACGTCACCCTGCCACAGCTGGGCCGCGCGAAGAAAGTTTCCATCAACAAGGAAAACACCACCATCATCGATGGTGCTGGTTCTAAGAAGGAAATCGAAGCCCGCTGCAAACAGCTGCGTGCGCAGATTGAAGAAACCTCGTCCGACTACGACAAGGAAAAACTGCAGGAACGTCTGGCGAAACTCGCTGGCGGTGTGGCCGTTATCCGCGTCGGTGGCGCTACGGAAGTTGAAGTCAAAGAACGCCGCGACCGCGTGGACGATGCATTGAACGCCACCCGCGCTGCGGTGGAAGAGGGCATCGTGGCTGGCGGTGGCGCAACCCTGCTCTATGCAGGCCGCGTGCTCGATAAGCTGAAAGCCATTAACGAAGACCAACAGGCTGGTATCAACATCGTGAAGAAAGCCCTGTCGGCTCCGGTTCGCCAGATTGCCCAGAATGCGGGTATTGATGGTGCCGTGGTTGCTGGCAAGCTGTCTGAATCGAAAGATACGGCATACATCTTTGACGCGCAGAAACTGGAATATGTAGATGCGTTCAAAGCCGGTATCATCGACCCCGCCAAAGTCGTGCGCTGTGCGCTGCAGGATGCAGCCTCGGTGGCTGGCCTTCTCATCACCACCGAAGCACTGGTGGCTGACCTACCGGAAGAAGAAAAATCCGGTGGCGCAGGCCACGCACATGCTGGTGGCATGGGCGGTATGGGCGGCATGGACTTCTAATTTAGAATTCCTCCTTAAAGCGAAAGAAGGGCGACCCTTAACCGGTCGCCCTTCTCTTTTTTGCGTTGGCAAATGCGGACAGGCGCCGTATCCTTGCCGCGCTATGGACACTATCACCCTCGCCATTTTACCGGTCTTTATCACCATCCTCATGGGCTATGGCTGCAAGCGCCTGAAGTTCCCCAGTGAGGCCTTCTGGGAATCGTCCGAGCGTTTTATCTATTTTTTCCTGCTGCCCTGTTTATTTTTTGAAACCACCGCTACATCTGACATTCGGAGCGGCAATATCCTCACCGTACCGCTCATGGCAGGTGGCGCGATTGTCACTATTTCTGTGGCACTCATTGTCCTCAAACCCCTTATCGCAAAAAACGGCCCGTCTTTCACATCCGTGTTTCAGGGTGTCATCCGCTTTAATTCTTACATTGGCCTCGCGCTAGTCGGCCCCTTGTTTGGCGCAGAAGGCCTTGTTGTCATGGCCATCTCTATCGGCCTATTGGTGCCGCTGATTAACGTGCTTTCCGTGCTAGTGCTTTCCATTTATGGCAGCCAAAAAACCATTCACTGGAAAACCATCGGTTACCGCATTATCACCAACCCGCTCGTGCTTTCGAGCGGTGGTGGCTTGCTGTTTAATTTTCTTGGTCTTGAGCTGCCGCGCCTCTCGCAGGATATCCTTAAAATCGTCGGGCAGGCCGCACTGCCGATGGGGCTTTTGACCGTGGGCGCAGGACTACGTTTGCTTGAGCTGAAACACGCAGGGCACCTGGTGGCATTTGCCAGTATCGGAAAATTATTAGCGCTGCCGCTGTTAGGGCATGGGCTGTGCACATGGTTTGGTATTGGCGGCACCGCTTACACCATCACGCTGCTGTTCTGCGCGCTGCCGAGTGCCACATCGTCTTACATCCTTGCGCGGCAGATGGGTGGTAACAAAGAACTCATGGCAGCCATCATTGCGGTGGAAACACTTGCCTCCGCCTTCAGCATTCCGTTGGTTATCGTGTTGCTGAATCCTTAGTGTTTGTGTCTTTATTTTCGGCGGAATACCGCTATACTGGCCGCCTATGGCAGAAAAAAAACGTTACATATTAACCCTTTCGTGCAACGACACGGTCGGCATCGTGGCCGCTGTTTCCGGCTTTTTGGCAGCCAATGACGGGTTCATTATTGAGTCCGCCCAGTTCGGCGACCCCTCCACCAACCGCTTCTTCATGCGCACTAAATTCGAAGCGGGTCCTAAAGCGCCGGACCGTGGTGCCATCACCGAAAAATTCCTGCCGATTGCCGCCAAATTCGGCATGGCGTGGGACATTTATAACGTCGCCTACCGTCCGCGCGTGCTGCTCATGGGCTCCACCGAGGGCCACTGCCCGAATGATTTATTGCACCGCTCCGTCACCGGTACGCTGCCGATTGACGTGCCTGCTATCGTGTCAAACCATGCCGCGTTAAAACCAATGGCTGAATTTTATGATGTGCCGTTTCATCACCTTCCTGTCACGCCACAAACCAAAGCGGCGCAGGAAGAAAAACTGCTCGCGCTTGTAAAAGATTTACAAATTGATGTGGTTGTGCTGGCGCGGTATATGCAGGTGCTTTCGCCTGAATTGTGCGAAAAGCTGAAAGGCCGAGCCATCAATATCCACCATTCTTTCCTACCAGGATTTAAGGGCGCGAAACCCTATCATCAGGCCTATGAGCGTGGCGTAAAACTGATTGGCGCAACGGCGCATTATGTAACCACAGATTTGGATGAAGGCCCGATTATCGAGCAGGAAATCATTCGTGTGGACCACACCCACATGCCGGAAGATTTAAAATCGCTGGGGCAGGATATCGAGCGGCAGGTGTTGGCCCGCGCGCTCAAATTCCATGTGGAGCGTCGCGTGCTGCTGAACGGCAATAAAACCGTCGTGTTCCGTTAGGGCTTCTCTTCTTCTGCTGGCGCAGATTCTGCTTCTGGCTTCACTTCCGGCGAGGCTTCATCTGCCTTTTTTTCTCCTTCTTCGTGCTTCCAGCCTTCTGCAGATGTTTCTTCCGGCGCAGGCTCTTGCACTTCAATTTTCTCGTTACCTATCGCAATCAGCTGCACGCGCAGCACTGCCTCTTCGCCCGCTTTGGTTTTAAGCGTTGGCGTGCCTTCCCACTCCAGGAAGGCTTTGGATTCAGTCATGTCATCCGAAGCGCGCACGCCGCGATAGCCACCAAGACCTAACGGTTTAAAAGCGCCGTCACCCACCACGGCTTGTTCCAACCATAGCGGTACACTATGGCTACCGAGTATAAATTGCGCCGTGTAGCCTTCGCCACTAGGGAGCAATTCATTCACATTCCGACCTGTTACATTATGCACCAGCACACTTACTTCTTCACCGCACCACGCCTGCTTGCGCGAGGATGCCTGTACAATGTTAAACAGGTTATAGCCTTTGGCTTCCAGCGCAGGGTCTTCTTTCACACCCATCAACTTCAGCCGAAGCATCACGGCGCTGCCAAGCGGCACATCCTTGCGACGGAATGCGGCCGTATCATAGGCCATTTCAGGTGGTAAGGTGACCTGTCGTTCAGCACCCAAGCGCATCCCCATCGTATAGTGTATGACGCCTGGAATCACAGACTTGCTTTCGCCAATTTTAAGTTGTACCGGAGCACCTTTTTCCAAAAAATCTTCAAGCGGCGTGCCATCCAGCAGCAAGGTGCGGTAGCGCACCTGCACCTCCTGACCACACTGCACGGGCGCGCCCTCGCCCTGTCTGAAATCGAGTACCGTGCCATAGGGGTAATCCTTTAATTCCAAACTACCGCTAAAATGATCCGCAAGAGATGTTTTTTTCTCTTCCTCTGGCACGCTAATTTGCCTTTCTTTTGGTAAAGACTCGGGCCCCACAACGGTTTCTTTGTTCGCCACAAAAACGTAAATCGCGAGGCAAATCGCCAGCAATAAAAAAATGCGGTCAGACAGTTTCTTGCCTTTTAGTTTATTCCTGCGTCGCATATGCTAAACCCTCTTTAACTTGCTGCCTGCTTAGACTCAATTTCGCGTTTGATTTCCAAAAGCTCTTCGTTGCTAACAGGCATGTTGCGCACACCTTCTTCACCCGGCAACCAAATCAGTCCGAGCGCCTCAGGGTCGCGCACAAACACGCGTTCGCCCTGCACCATACCCAACTGTGGCGGAATGTTGTTTTTTGCAAGACCTGCAATCGTATAGGCGCCGTCGCGGTGCATACCAATCACCACACGCGGACGGTCGATAAACACCTGCGAACCACGTAAGCAATCCAGCACCTCAGCGGTGGTTTTTGGCTTTGCGCCTTTGGCCAAATGGTGCACCACCACCATCGCGCATTTTTTAGAAATGGCGAATTCTTCAATCGCCTCAAAGAATTCACTCACCACTTCCGCATCATCTTCATCACCCGTCAAATATTTACGCGCAGGGTCAATCACCACGCACGAAACATCCGGCAGCTTCCACAGCTTGCCCATCAGTAGTTCTGAAATGGTGGCGGGTTCGCCCTGCTTGTTCAGGCCAAAATCCGTACGGAAGAACATCATGCGCTTGGCGCGGCCTTCGGGGTCAAACATTTCCGCACGCGCATTCACGATGGCGGGGCCATCTTCCCCCGTGAAGTAAATGCACATGCCTTGGCAAAATTCGAGGTTCAACGCCGAGCCAAGCCACATGGGCGGCGCCTCATCCTTGCGGTAATCAATGGCCGCTTTCACGCATAAATTATGTGCGATGGACGATTTACCCGTACCGCCCGTAGCGGCGAGCAGTGTCACCGCTGCACGGGGCACCCAGCCCTGTGCAATCAGCTCAAATTTTTCCATCTCTTCTTGTGTTTTCATTGTATTGGTTGCATCGAGCAACTCAAAATCACGGGCACACAAGTTGAAGTAGCGCAGGTTGCTCTGCAGGTTTGGCACATCGATACCAAAGCGGCGCCACAGCGAGTGGTAGCGGTCATACTGATTCCAGCAATGCGCGGCTTCCTGAATGCGCGTAATCGACACTTGTTTGGCGCGGATGTTTTCAATGTTCGTGATATCCAGCTGCGAGGTAAAATCGTTAAAGCTGCGATGCGCATACATGCCATGCACCGAAAGATATTCGAGGCCAGAGAGCACATAGTACTTCCAGTAATCATGGCCCGTGGTGTTCCCTAGCTGGAACAATTCTTCCATGCCCGGCAATACACCGGGCTTGCCTTCAATCGGCAGCAGCGGCTTATCTAAAAACCCAAATACTTTAACGCCCGTATCCTCCGTGCTGCCACGATTGATGCTAGCCACCAGCATACCCACGTCGCGGAAACGCTGGAACATGTCTTCCGATAATTTTTCGCGCCCGATACAGAAAACCGTACTCCAAATCACACCGCTGCCAACGGGAACCCACGTGCCCGCCGCATCCTGCTGATACACAATTGGGTCGAGCAGCACAGGGCTGTTCGGCAGCACGCCGGCATTGTAATTCACGCGGATATTTTCGGCCGCTTGGTCCAGCTCTTCCGGCCCGAAGTAAAATTCAAAGCCCGCATTTTTGGCACGCCATGGGCGCTGTTCTTTTTCGGTAAAGATGCGCATCTTGCCAGTAATGCCGTGCACCAGATGCCCATGCCAGATAAACGCCAATTCTTTTTTAATCGCCTCAATCTCGCGGTTGCGCAGCTCTTCCGATGTCATGTTGCGCTGGAGGTTCGAAACGTCCACCCCATAACGTTCAAACATACGCTGGTCGCGGCCATAGGCATTCCAGCATACGCCTGCATCAATAATTTTCTGCAGGTTAACCGCGTTGTTTTTCATACTGTCGACATCGGTAATCTTCACATCGCCGAACATCGATTTAAATGACATATGCTGATACGTGCCGTGCGTGCTGCGATATTCCATGCCAGAAAGAATATATTGCTTCCAACAATTCGTACCCACACCACCCGTATCGATATTCGCAAGGTCGCAAATTTCGCGAATGCCTTTTAAGAAATTACCATTGTGGTTGAACGACCAACCCTCCGGAGCCATGGCGGGAAGATTTGCCACACCCAGCACTTTCAGCGCGGCACGCGGGTTTTCGTGCGTTTCCATGAAATTGATGAACAGGCCCATTTGCTTCAGGCGCACCAGCGACTCCTCAGGGATCGGCGCGCGCGGCGAAATAATGGTCGACCACACAATGCCAGAACCCAATGGGATAGGCTCTTTTGAGCCCGCCTCGCGGCGATACACAATCGGGTCTAAAATCAGGCTGCTGTTGGGTGGTGTGCCACGGCGGTAATACATGGTGACTTTTTCGACCGCTTCGGCCACTTGCTGCGGCCCGAACCAAATTTCCATCGCGTGCTGGTCCGAGCGCCAGAAGCGGCCCTCCTCCATTGTAAACAGGCGCATCTCGCCTTTGAGGCCGTGAATACTGTGCGCCGTCCAGATGAATGCTAGTTCGGTTTGTAGTTCTGCAAAGATTTCATCGCTATATTGACGCATAGGCCTTCGCTAGCTTCGTGATGGTTCGACCGCAGAAAAACTATAACGAAAAGCGCGGGGGGAATCCAGCCTGAAGGACGCGCGGCGCTAATTTATTTTCTTGCTGGGTTCTTCCACCGTAGCGCCATCGGTAATTTCCACCATCAGACGGGCCACCTCGCCGATTTTCTCAAGCCTGGTGCGCGTACCGTCCGGCAGCCACATGCCGCCTGTGTTCAATACCAGCTTGTTCTTTTTGGTCAGCTCCAGCTGCGTGCGCGAAAGTACGCCTGTGGCCGCGCCGGAAATTTTAAATGCCAGCCGCATCGCAAGTCCCACCACACGGGCGCGGAAAATCAGCGGCGCAGGCAGAATCTTCTGAGCAGCGCTGGTAATATCGGGATCCAGCTCAGCCTTGTAACGGTGGAACACACATGTCGCAATAAACACGCGGTCTTCATGGCTGATGGCCGGAATGGAAGAATCCAGCACCCAGCGGTATGCCATTTCCGCACGATACGCCGTGTGCTCATACCATGCCAAGTGCCCCAAGATGCAAGCAGCAAGGCGCAAGCGGCGAATGTCGTCATCTTCAGTGCGGAAGAGCGGGCTCATCCATTCATACATCTCGCGTGAGAACTTTAGCCACTCTTCATTTTCGTCAGCACTGGGGGAAATATTTTTTACGAAGTTGTCGCAGGTCGCAATCATCGGATCGCGCTGGCGCACCACGCTGGTAAGCCTGTCAAACAGCACCCCTTCACGCGCACCCCAAGCTGAAAACGCCACCTGTTTGGGCTGGCCGACGGCAATAATGCGCTCCAGCACGGCAGCACTGAACGTAATCGTATCGATGCGGTCTGCCGACACCAGCCGCTTTTTCAGCATTTCGCGGCCATCCGCCTCCACCACCCATTTCACGGTTTGGTAGATTTGATCGGCGGGAACAATATAATTATGCACAATTTGCAGCGGATGCTTCGTGCGAATAATATGCAGCTTACCAAGGGCACGCAGGCCCCCGCCCACCGCATAAAATGTTTTGCCATGCAGCGTTTCAAGTAACGGAAACTGCTGCAGGGAGCGCGTCACGATTTCGCTGGCGGCATCCACGTTATTCTTGGAAATAGCGCGAAGGCGCAGCGCACCAATCGGGAAGCTTTTATTTTCCTGAATGATATGATCGATATTCCCTTTAAAATCCTCAAGCGTGCTTTCTACGTGCGCGAGTTCCAAGCTGCCGCCGCCTAAGTCACCCACCACGCCATGTGATTCAAAAAATGCTGCCGCCACACCAAGTGCGGCAAAACGCGCTTCTTGCTCACCCGAGAGCGTATCCACCTTAAAGCCATATTCTTTTTCAATGCGGCGGATGAAGCTTGCGCCGTCTTTCGCGTCGCGCACGGCAGAGGTTGCAAATGCCGTTACATCCGTTACACCCATTGCATCAATCAGCAGGCGGAAGCGCCCCATCGCTTGCATCGCCATTTTTACGCCACGTGGATAGAGCATGCCGCTGGCATCGAGCTCTTTTGCTAGTCCGCAGAGCATTTTTTCATTCAGCAGCGGCAGCGGTGCACGCTTCAAATTGTCATACACCACCAAGCGCACGGAGTTTGAGCCAATATCGATGACGGCAATTTTATGCGGAGAAACCATCACGATCCCTTAGGAGGCTGGGGGTTCTTTTTGCCGTGTAGCGCCGTACCGCGACCGGAAAGGCTCGGATTGTTCATAAAGAATTCGTGCGATGAAAATCCATCCTGCTTCGAGAACATGCGCTCATACGAACCATCGGGATGTAAAATCCAACTCTGCTTATCATCCTTCAGGCTGGCCATCATAATCTGCCCCATCACCTGCTGATGCACGGTGTCGTTTTCAATCGGCAACATAACCTCCACCCGCCAGTTCAGGTTGCGTGGCATCCAGTCTGCCGATGACATAAATACTTTTGCCTTGGGCGAAGGTAAAGAATTGCCAGCGCCAAAACAAAAGATGCGCGAGTGCTCAAGAAAGCGGCCCACAATGCTTTTGACATGGATGTTGTCCGAGAAGCCCGGCACCCCCGGCCTGAGGCAACAAATGCCGCGGATAATCAGTTCAATCTTCACGCCTGCCTGTGAAGCCTCATAGAGCGCGTCAATCATTTCAGGGTCCACCAGCGAATTCATCTTCGCCCAAATGTTTGCAGGGCGGCCCGCTTTGGCGTGCGCAATTTCATCGCGAATATATTGCAGCAATGTGCGCCGCATATTAGACGGCGCGATAACAATTTTCTCATACTGCTCTGGCGGTGAATAACCCGTCAGATAATTAAACAGGCGCGCGGCATCACGGCACAGCGCAGGGTCGCACGTAAAGAACGAAAGGTCGGTATAAATCTTCGCCGTGACAGGGTGGTAATTGCCCGTGCCGAAATGCACATAGGAGTGCAGGCCACCCTCAACCTTCCTCACCACCAGCGACACTTTCGCGTGGGTTTTAAGCCCCACCACGCCATACACCACCTGTGCACCAGCGCGCTCTAAGTCACGCCCCCAGCGTATGTTCGCCTCTTCGTCAAAGCGCGCTTTCATTTCGACCAGTGCGGTCACTGACTTGCCCGCCTCCGCCGCCTCAATCAGCGCCTTCACAATCGGCGAGTCATTGCTGGTGCGGTACAGCGTTTGCTTAATCGCAATCACATCGGGGTCGGCCGCAGCTTGCCGCAAAAACTGCACCACCACGTCAAAACTCTCATACGGGTGATGCACCACAATGTCTTTGGCCTGAATGGCAGCAAAGCAATCGCCATTATAATCCATGATGCGTTCGGGGAAACGGCTCGTGTGCGGCGCAAACTTTAAATCCGGACGCTTGAGTTGATACAGCATCCCGATGCCCTCGAGCCCCAGCACCCCATCTACGCGCACCACATTTTTCTGCTGCACTTTGAATTCTTCGAGCACAAAACCCAGCAGGTCGTCTGGCATGTCGGCGCTGATTTTCAGACGAATCACGCTCCCGCGGCGACGGCGTTTCACGGCAGACTCAAACACGCGCACCAAATCTTCCGCTTCGTCTTCCACTTCAATTTCGCTGTCACGATTGATACGCAGCATGCCCGAACCAAGCAGCGTGCAGCCGGGGAACAGTGCATCCACAAACATGCGCACCACATCTTCCAGCAGCATCACGCGGTATATTTTATTTTTCTCAGCCGGCAGCACCACAAAGCGGTCGAGTTTTTGCGGCAGCAGCACGATGGCGTGCAAATCTTTCTCACCTTCCGGCGCAGACTTGGTCGCCTTTTTCTTCTTTGGCAGCACCATGAGCTTTGTGTCGCGCCTGAGGCCAAGCACAATCGCCAAGCTTAAATTCGGCAAAAACGGAAATGGGTGCGCGGGATCCACTGCAATCGGCGTCAGCGCCGGAAAAATATTGCTGAGAAAATAATCCTTCAGCCATTGTTTTTCCTGTTTGTCCACATCGGCGGGCGCCAGCACTTCAATGCCCGTGGCGGTCAGTTCATTACGCAACCCACGCCAGCATTTCTGCTGCCCTTGCATCAATTTGCCCGCGCGGCGGTTGATGCGGCGAAGCTGCTCGCGTGGCGTCAGCCCATCTTGGCTGAGTTCGGCATTGCCGTGGCGCACTTGGTCGTGCAGACCCGCCACACGCACCATGTAAAATTCATCGAGGTTGTTCGCAGAGATGGATAGAAATTTTAAACGTTCGAGCAGCGGATGCTGCTGGTTCAGCGCCTCTTCCATCACCCGCTCGTTAAATGCCAACCATGACAGTTCGCGGTTGATGAAGCGGTCTTCAGGCTTTTGGATGAACGCTTGCTTTTTGCGTTCTGATATTTTTGCCTGCATTTCTTTTCGCGCCATCTAGTGCCTTTAAAGTAGAAAGGTTGACGAATAACCGGCCTTGCGGCTAATTACATGCCTATCGTTGCTATCCTACCGGATTACTTATAGTTTTAGAAGCATAGAGGATTTTTTAAAACTCGTCCATGACCTGCCACACGGAAGAACATTTTTCTATTCATAGCCCCGCCGAGCTTTATGCGCTGGTGGTGGATATTGAGCGCTATCCTGAATTTTTGCCGTGGTGCAAACACACCGCCATTCTGGAAAAGAAGCCAAAAATGCTGCTGGCCGACATGACTATTAATTTTAAAGCCTTCACGGAACATTTTACTTCCCGCGTGAGCCTTACGCCGCCGAAGCCCAAAAACAAGAACAGCCTCTGCGGGCTGGAGGTTGAAGTCATCAAGGGTCCGTTCCATCACTTACACAACCGTTGGCAATTCCTTCCCGAATGCCGCGATGGCATCTCTGGCACGAACATTATCTTCACTATCGATTTCAAATTCCGCTCCAAATTGCTCGACAGCATGATTGGCTTTGTGTTTGAAGCAGCGATGCGCAAAATGGTCAGCGCGTTCGAAAAGCGCGCTGATGCGATATACGGCATTTCAGGGGAATAGTTAAAGCGTGTATTCCGTCTGTTCCGGCACCGGCTGTTTTGCCGTTAAGTAGCTTGCCAGTTTTTTAATGCGCTTGCGGTTCGCAGAATAAATCACCGAGCGCCCCTCTTTGCGCGCATCAATGAGTCCGGCATTCTTCAGTTGCGACAAATGAAATGACATTGTCGTTGCCGGAATATTCAGCGTGGTCGAAATAGTACCCGCTGCAACCCCTTCTTCAGGTGCCTCCATCAGCAGGCGGAAAATCGCCAGCCGAGACTCCTGCGCAAGGGCCGCCAAGGCCTTAATTGCTTTATGTTCTTTCATGGTTTCTCTTTCTCTCTCCATGCATAAATGTGAGTAACCGGCACATTCACGCGCCACCATTTACAACAATAAAGGCCGATATGGTCAAGCACCATCTACGCTGGGCGGGGGGCTTGTTGTTGTTTTTCCGTGCCATTGTGTGAAAATCGCTATTGCTTTTACCTGCCGCAGGCTTTAGTTTTCAGCCTGTTTTATGGACGGGGCTGCCCCTGACCTCTACGCGGACGTGGCGAAATTGGCAGACGCACCAGATTTAGGTTCTGGCACCGCAAGGTGTGTGGGTTCAAGTCCCTCCGTCCGCACCATCACACAAACGATGGCAGCACAAATTGACACTAGATATAAGGATGCATCATCATGCAGGTCACGAAGAAGAAAGAAGATAATCTGAAACGCGAATACCACGTGGTGGTTCCTGCGGGCGATATTCAAAACAGCATTAATGCCAAACTCACGCAGCTGAGCAAAACAGCGCGCCTTCCTGGCTTCCGCCCTGGCAAAGCGCCGATGGATCTGATTAAAAAGAACTACGGTACGTCCGTGATGGGCGAAGTGTTAGAGCAGGTGGTGGAAACCAGCTCCCAAGAAGCCTTAAAGAAAGAAAAAGTGCGCCCCGCCTTAAAGCCGCGCATTGAAATCGTCAGCTTCGAAGAAGGCAAAGACCTTGAATATAAAATGGCGCTGGAAGTATACCCCACTGTGCCAAAAGTGGATTACGCCAAAATTAAACTCGAGAAGTTTAAAACCGAGGCAAGCAGTAAAGAGGTCAATGAAGCGCTAAAGCGCATCGCTGACCAGTTTAAAGACTATGTGCCCTTAAAAGATGCCCGCGCCGCCAAAACCGGCGACACGGTGCGCATCGACTTCCGCGGGCTGTTAAATGGCGTGGCCTTTGAAGGCGGCACGGCAAAAGATGTACGCCTTACGCTCGGCAGCGGCACATTCCTCAAAGATTTTGAAGAAGGCGTGGTGGGCATGAAGTCCGGTGAAGAAAAGAACATCAATGTTGGCTTCCCAAAAGACTACCACAAAGAAGACCTCGCCGGTCAGAAGACGGTGTTTGAAATTAAAGTGCACGAAATCTTAGAAGCCAAAGAACCGGCGCTAGATGATGCCTTTGCGAAAAAGCTCGGCGTCGACAGCCTCGAGAAAATCAAAGAGCAGGTTAGCAAGCAGCTGGGTCATGAATACGACCAGGCCGGTCGCACGTTACTAAAACGCCAGCTGTTCGACAGCCTTGATGGCGCATATAAATTCGATGTGCCACAGCAAATGGTCGACATGGAAATCCATGCCATCGCGCACCAGCTGGGCTTCCAGCATGGCGAGCACGACCACAACAACCCGACTGTGTCGAAAGAAGAAGAAAAATACCGCCCACTTGCAGAACGTCGCGTGCGCCTCGGTATTTTGCTGTCTGAAATCGGCGGTATGGAAAAAGTGCAGGTCACGCCGCAAGATATTTCTCAGGCCGTAAATGTGCAGGCACGTCAGTTCCCGGGTCAGGAACAGCGCGTGTTTGAGTTCTATCAGAAAAATCCGCAAGCCCTCGCCGAATTCCACGGCCCCATCTTAGAGGAGAAAGTGGTTGATTTTCTGATTGAAAAAGCCACACTGACGGAAACCAAACTTTCAGCCGACGACCTCCAGAAAAAACTGGATGAACTCGAAAAAGCTGAAATTGCCGAAGCCTCGGGCGAAAATGCCGGTGGTAAAAAGTCCGGTAAAAAATAACCTTCGCGGGTGTTAACGTTTTAGGAGTGTACATGAACGAGAAAACAGCCAAGCATTTTGATGAGGTGATGGATTTGGTGCCGATGGTGGTCGAACAGACCGGCCGCGGCGAACGCGCCTATGACATCTACTCGCGCCTCTTAAAAGAGCGCATCATCTTCGTCAACGGTCCGGTGCACGACTATATGTCGCAGCTGGTGGTGGCGCAGCTGCTGTTCCTTGAATCCGAAAATCCGGATAAAGACATTTACATGTACATCAACTCGCCGGGTGGTGTGGTTACGTCTGGCCTCGCGATTTATGACACGATGCAGTATATCCGCCCGAAGGTGGCAACGCTCTGCATGGGCCAAGCCGCCTCGATGGGCAGCTTGCTGCTCACGGCGGGTGAGCCGGGCATGCGCTTTGCACTGCCGAATGCCCGCATCATGATTCACCAACCTTCTGGTGGTTTCTCCGGTCAGGCAACGGATATCGAAATCCACGCGCAGGAAATCCTGTCTCTCAAGAAGCGCCTGAATCAGATGTATGTAAAACATACGGGGCAGAAACTGGCGATTATTGAGAAAAACATGGAGCGCGATAATTTCATGGATGCTGAAAAAGCCAAGGAATTCGGGCTGATTGACCAGATTGTAAGCAAACGCCCCGTGCCGGATGAAGAATCAAAGCGCTGATTTTTAATCTGTTTTTTTCACTTTTCTTATTTTCTGCTCTCATAGTATAATGAAAGCAGGTGTTGCTTAGGAGTAAGGGTTCGATGACCGATAAAACCACAGAAACCAACGATTCGGACAATACATTATATTGTTCCTTCTGCGGAAAAAGCCAACACGAGGTGAAGAAACTCATCGCGGGTCCGGCGGTGTTTATCTGCAACGAATGTGTTGAGCTGTGCCTCGACATCATCCGCGAGGAAACCAAATCTCCGCTGGGTCTGGATAGCGATGGTGGCGTGCCAAAGCCGCAGGACATCCGCAAAGTGCTTGATGATTACGTCATCGGTCAGGAAGACGCAAAGCGCATCCTTTCCGTGGCTGTGCACAACCATTACAAGCGCATTTATTACATCGAAAAAGGTAATACGGATATTGAACTCGCGAAGTCCAACATCCTGCTGATGGGCCCAACCGGTTGCGGTAAAACGCTGCTGGCGCAGACCCTCGCACGCATTTTGGATGTGCCGTTCACCATGGCCGATGCCACCACCCTCACCGAAGCCGGTTATGTGGGTGAAGACGTGGAAAACATCATCCTGCGCCTGCTGCAAGCTGCCGACTATAACGTTGAGCGCGCACAAAAAGGCATCGTGTATATCGACGAAGTGGATAAAATTTCCCGCAAAGGCGACAACCCTTCTATCACGCGTGACGTATCCGGCGAAGGCGTGCAACAAGCGCTGCTCAAAATCATGGAAGGCACTGTGGCTTCTGTGCCGCCGCAAGGTGGTCGTAAGCATCCGCAGCAGGAATTCCTGCAGGTGGACACCTCAAACATCCTCTTCATTTGCGGCGGTGCGTTCGCGGGTGTAGAAAAAATCATCGCGAAGCGCGAAATGGGCAGTTCCATTGGCTTTGGCGCGACGGTCAACAACCAAGAAAAGCTCAATACGGGCAAGCTTTTGTCCAAAATTGAGCCAGATGACCTGATTAAATTCGGCCTGATTCCGGAATTCGTCGGCCGCTTGCCGGTGCTCGCCACGCTGGATGATCTGGACGATGGCGCACTCATTTCCATCCTCACCGAACCGAAAAATGCGCTCGTGAAGCAGTACCAAAAGCTGTTCGAGATGGAAAATGTGGATCTGAAGTTCACTGAAGGTGCGCTGCTTGCCATCGCACGCAAAGCCATCGAGCGCAAAACGGGCGCTCGTGGTCTGCGCGCCATCTTGGAAGAAACGCTGCTTGATTTGATGTATGAAATCCCGAGCATGGAGAATGCCGAGAGCGTCACCATCAATGAAAAAGTGGTGGCTGGCACGGCAAAACCGCTCGTCACCTTCAGCAGCAGCAGCGAAGGTAAGAAGAAATCCAAGAAAAAATAAGCGCTTAACGCGATTATCCCCATTGGGCGGGTTTCTTGCGCTATCTAGGCTTATGGCCTTGATATCCGCGGCATCGCTCCTATATAATGCCTGTAGCAATTTTTGTGGCGGGAGCGCGCGATGTTTGGCAAATCTTCTCATTCTGATAATGCAGACGCGCAGGTGTATCCCGTCCTTCCGTTGCGCGACATCGTGGTGTTCCCCGGCATGATTGTGCCGCTGTTCGTTGGCCGCGAAAAATCCATCAAAGCCCTTGAAGAAGTTGCGAAGGAAGACCGTAAAATCCTCCTCGCCACCCAGAAAAATGCCGCGCTCGATGAACCGGCAACAGAAGATATTTACCGCATCGGTACGCTCTCCACCATTCTCCAGCTGTTAAAGCTGCCGGATGGCACCGTGAAGGTGCTGGTGGAAGGCAGCAGCCGTGCCAAAATCAATGCGTTTGTGGAAAACCCCGGTTTCTTCCAAGCCCTCGCCGAAGATTTAGCTGAAGATGAGCGCGACCCGCAGGAAATTGAAGCGCTGCGCCGCTCGGTAATTTCCGAGTTCGAAGAATATCTGAAGCTGAACAAAAAAATTCCGCCGGAAATTTTAAGCTCGCTCGGGCAGATTGAAGATGCCTCACGCCTGTGCGACACCATTGCCTCGCACCTCACACTGAAAATCAACGAAAAGCAGGCGTTACTCGAGAACACCAGCCTTGCGGCCCGCCTTGAAAAAGTGCTCGAGATGATGGAGCGTGAAATCGGTGTAATGAACACTGAACGCAAAATCCGCAGCCGCGTAAAGCGCCAGATGGAAAAAACCCAGAAAGAGTATTATTTGAATGAGCAGATGAAGGCCATTCAGAAAGAACTGGGCGATGGCGAAGGCAAAGACGAACTCGTCGAGCTGGAAGAAAAAATCAGGAAGACCAAGCTGAACAAAGAAGCGCGCGATAAGTCCCTCGGTGAGCTGAAAAAGCTGCGCCAGATGAGTCCGCTTTCTGCCGAAGCTACGGTGGTGCGCAACTATCTCGACTGGATTGTGAACATTCCGTGGAAGCGCCGCACGAAAGTGAAGGCTGACCTTGCGCTCGCGCAGGAAATTTTAGAGCGCGACCATTACGGCCTCGAAAAAGTGAAAGATCGTATTTTGGAACATCTCGCGGTGCAACAGCGCACCAAAAATAATTCCAAAGGGCCGATTCTATGTTTCGTGGGCCCTCCAGGCGTGGGCAAAACCTCACTCGCCAAATCCATTGCCGAAGCCACGGGCCGCAACTTCGTGCGCATTTCACTGGGCGGCGTGCGCGATGAGGCGGAAATCCGCGGTCACCGCCGCACTTACATCGGCTCCATGCCGGGTAAAATTATTCAATCGATGAAAAAAGCGAAGAGCTCAAACCCGCTTTTCCTCTTAGATGAAATCGATAAAATGGGCACCGACTTCCGTGGCGACCCCGCTTCGGCGCTGCTGGAAGTGCTCGACCCCGAACAGAATAGCGCGTTCAACGACCATTATCTGGAAGTGGATTATGACCTGTCTGAAGTCATGTTCCTTACCACCGCGAACACATTGAACATTCCGCGCCCGCTGCTCGACCGCATGGAAGTCATCCGCTTGTCGGGTTACACGGAAGAGGAAAAAGTGGAAATTGCCAAGCGCCATTTGGTTCCGAAAGTGCGCAAAGACCATGCGCTTTCGGAGAAAGAATGGAATATTTCTGATGATGCGCTGCATGAGCTGATTCGCAAATACACCCGCGAGTCCGGTGTGCGTAACCTTGAGCGCGAAATCGCAAAAATGGCACGCAAATCCATTAAGGAAATGATGGTGAAGAAAAGCAAATCTCTCACCGTTTCGATGAAGAATTTGCGCAAATTCGCCGGCGTGGAACGCTTCGATTATGGCCGTATGGATGAACAGGATCGCGTGGGCGTAACCACGGGCCTTGCTTACACAGAATCTGGTGGCGACTTGCTGCCGATTGAAGCGGTGCTCATTCCGGGCAAGGGTCGCTTCTCCATCACCGGTAACGTAAAAGACGTGATGAAAGAATCCTCGCAAGCCGCGTGGAGCTACATCCGCTCGCGCTCGCTGGAGTTCGGCATTATCCCGCCGAAATTCCAGGATAACGACATTCACATTCACGTGCCCGAAGGCGCAATTCCGAAAGACGGCCCTTCCGCCGGTGTGGCAATGTGCACGTCGATGGTGTCAGCCCTCACGGGCATTCCGGTGTCAAAATCCGTTGCCATGACGGGGGAAATTTCTCTGCGTGGGCAGGTGATGCCGATTGGCGGCCTGAAAGAAAAACTTTTGGCGGCACTGCGCGGCGGTATTGAAACGGTGCTCATTCCCGAAAAGAACGTGAAGGATTTAGAAGACCTTCCGGCAAACGTGAGGAAGAGCTTGAAAATTGTGCCGGTGAAAACCGTAGATGAAGTGCTGAAAGCCGCACTCACAAAACCGTTGGTGCCGATTGAGTGGAAAGAGCCTGCAAAAGACGTGGCCGCCGCAAAGACCGGAAAAGACGGTGCGGAAGGCATCTTAACACATTAATTGCATTTTCTTCGCGTGCACTGAACAGCGTTCATGCTTTGCGCAATCGCTTTCATTTCACACAAACAAGATGGTGAATTCACAAGGCGTGAAGCGCGTTTGCGCGGGTTCACTGCCGTGAGATGCGCTGTTTCGATGATTGCAAGTAATTTTTTTTACAAAAAAGTGACGTTTTTTGCGCCTTGCAGCACTTTTTCACTTGTCTTTTAAAATGGGGAGTGCTTGATTATACGCCGTATCCCGCAGGAAGCCTCGCTTCTTTAAGGTTTACAGCTAAACGTAACTAATGCCATTAACATCCAATAAGGGAGTTTCTTGTGAATAAGAACGAACTGATCGAAGCCGTAGCAAAAGCAACTGGTTCTACCAAAGCTGATGCCTCCAAATCCATTGATGCCATTTTCGGCGTCATCACGACCCAGCTGAAAAAGGGTCAGGAAGTTCGCCTCGTGAACTTCGGTACATTCCTGGTTGCTAAACGCAAAGCCACCGAAGGCCGTAACCCACGCACCGGCGCTCCTATCAAAATTCCGGCATCCAAGCAGCCGAAATTCCGCGCTGGCAAACTGCTGAAAGAAGCAGTGAACAAGTAGTTTTTAAACACTTGTTGCTATTAAAAACGGGCAGTCGATTGACTGCCCGTTTTTTCATGGCTTTTTGCCCCTTTTGCAGCAAATGCCTTTTTTCTTGTCATTTCTGGAAGGATGGTTTAGAAAGTGCGCCTCTTGCTAAGGGAAATAAGGCTTTTCTAGCATTCCCTTGAAGCGGGCGATTAGCTCAGTTGGTAGAGCGCTTCGTTTACACCGAAGATGTCGGGAGTTCGAGTCTCTCATCGCCCACCATTTCCTCGCACCTTTGCCCGAACTCCCTTTTTCCTATTTTAAGACCTATCTGCACGCCTTGCGGCAGATAGGATAGTTCGAGTCTCTCATCGCCCACCATTTCCTCGCACGCTTGCGCCTTCTCCATAACTCCTTCATATATCGCCCTTTTTCAGCGAGCCGCTAAAACGCTAAAATACCACTAAAATACAATCCATTAAACTCTTAGATTTCTGCGGGTTTTAAGGATTTTTTAACCACCCGCGTGCTATTCTGAACGCTTCAACTTGACCTCTGAACGCTTGAGCTTTTTAGTTTTTGTGTTTTGTTTTGGTCTTAACCCCCAGCTGCTCCGGCTTCTGGTGGTTTTGATAGGTGCGCATCTTCCGGGCAATCGTAAGTACCGGGGCGCTATCTGCTACTCTTGATGGACGGGCTACACATGGCTACGGTTCACACTGTCACGACCGGCAACGACGTCACGGTCACCACGCAGCACCTCCGCGCCCTCCGCGCCCTGCTCATCACGGTCCACAACGACAAGGACCTCGGGGCCGAGCACGTGAAGGCGATCGTGGTGCAGTTGGTGTCGATCGAGGCGACGCTGGCGCTCAAGGAGGCCGACGACGCGAAGAAGGCGGCGACCGAGGCGGCCCAGAACGAGGACTACCTCGACTGGCTGACCGAACAGGCCCGCAACGACCCGCGTTACTAAGCTTCCAACGCTGAGTTCGTGACTTGAGCAGTTCGATTCTCCGAGCGACAGCCTTAAATGGTTGTCCTCGGGGGTCGGTGTTTTACGGATTTTCCGTTATTTCCCCTGTTTTCACCGTTTATACCCCCTAAAAGCCCCATAAATACCCCTTGCCCTTCCCAAAAACATGCTCTATGTATACGCCCCTACTAAGCCTTTTAAGCGGGTGTAGCTCAGTTGGTTAGAGCGCCGGCCTGTCACGCCGGAGGCCGCGGGTTCAAGTCCCGTCACTCGCGCCATTTCCCTTTAAATATCTCATTTTCGCGCCGCTTATGAGCCCCAAACCCACACCGGATTTCACCCAGCTTACCGCCACGTTTTTAGACTTGTGGCAGAAGCAGCTTGTGGCTACGTTTAACGACCCCGGCATTGTGGGTGCCATGCTGGAAAATGTGCGCGCACACGCGACAAATGCGCAAACGGGTGCAGGATATGAAACAGTCTCAGGCAAAAAATCCCCTCGCACTGCCGCTGCCAGTGTACCTCAGCACGGCAACGACGAATTACGCCAGCTCAAAAGCCGCGTGGCAGCTTTGGAAAAGCGGATTGCTGCACTGGAATCCGGCGCTGCAAAGCCAAGCCGCCGCGCTGCTAAAACCACCAAGCGTAAATAACCTTCGCGCCGATGCCGCGTTTGAAGACACAGCCCACACACGGCTGATTCATTTCCTTGAAGGCATTAAATTTTACCTTGAAACCCCCGCACCGGAAGTGCCGCGCCTGCCGCGCGCCTGTTTGTGGCAGGAAGGCTCCACACAATTGCTGGATTATGGCAGTGTTCGGGCGCGCGAAGCCGATAAGCCTGCCATTTTGTTTGTACCTTCGCTGATTAATAAGTCTTACATTCTGGATTTGATGCCAGACCGCAGCCTGCTGCAATTCTTAAGCGACGAAGGCTTTCACCCCCTGTTGCTCGATTGGAACGAGCCTGGCGCAGCGGAAGCAGGCTTCACGCTCGAAGATTACGTCACCCAGCGCGTCGAGCCCGCGCTCGAAGAAGCACAGCATTTGCTTGGCCGCCCCGTGGTGCTGGCAGGCTATTGCATGGGTGGGCTGCTCGCTATGGCTGCGGCCTTGCGCAAAAAACAGCGCGTGCAAGGATTAGTCCTGCTGGCCACGCCGTGGGACTTCCATGCGTCCGATGTTTCACGCATTGCTCTTGCCCCCGGCGCGGTACACACGCTTGAAAATCTGCTGATGCAATCGCCCTTATTGCCCGCATCAACCGTGCATGCACTATTTTATTTCATGAACCCGTTTGCCGTGCACCGTAAATTTGAGCGGCTCTATGCGCTTTCCGAGCACGAAGAATGCCCCGTGCTGCTGGCGCGCGAGCGCTGGGTGAATGACGGCATCCCCTTAACGCGCGAGGTGGCGCGCACCTGCTTTATCGATTGGGCAGCCGATAACACGCTGGTGGAAGGCCAGTGGCGCGTGGATGGCACCATCATCAACCCTGCCGCGCTCCGCACACCCACCTTCATCGCCTTGCCGCAATATGACCAGATTGTGCCCCCCGCCTGTGCCACACCGCTGGCAGAAAAAATCAAAGATGCGCGCACCGTTTCCTGCCCCTCGGGCCATGTGGGGATGATTGTGGGGCGAAGCGCGCGAGAAAGCCTCTGGCTTCCGCTTGCAAAATGGCTGCAATCCTTGTAAAAACAAAGCCCCAAACGGATTCCAGCCACAAGGAGTTTTTCATGGCCGCTCAGGATATTGTTATTGTTGGCGCTGCACGCACTGCAATCGGGAATTTTTCAGGCGGTTTTGCCAGCCTTCCGGCGCATGCACTCGGCGTAGCGGTTATCAAAGAACTTTTGGCACGCACCGGCATTAAAGCCGAAGATGTCTCTGAAGTGATTTTAGGCCAAGTATTAAACGCCGCACAGGGCATGAACCCCGCACGTCAGGCCTCCATCCATGCTGGCTTGCCCAAAGAAGTGCCCGCATGGGGCATCAACCAAGTATGCGGCAGTGGCCTCCGCGCTGTGGCGCTTGCCACGCAGGCCATTATCAGCGGCGACAGCAGCATCGTGATTGCCGGCGGTCAGGAAAGCATGAGCAATGCGCCCCACGCCGTGCTGATGCGCCCGGGTGTAAAAATGGGCAATGCCTCGCTGGTCGACACCATGATTAACGACGGCCTCACCGACGCGTTTGCCACCACACACATGGGTATCACGGCAGAAAATGTCGCCAAAAAATTTGGCATCAGCCGCGCCGACCAAGATGCTTTCTCTGCCCTTTCGCAGCAAAAAGCTGAAAAAGCGCAGAAAGAAAACCGCTTTAAAGATGAAATCGTGCCTGTCACCGTGAAGGGCCGCAAAGAAGATGTGATCGTTAGCGTGGATGAATTCCCGCGCCATGGCACCACTGCCGATGCACTTAGCAAACTCCGCCCCGCGTTCGATAAAGAAGGCACCGTCACCGCAGGCAACGCATCAGGCATTAACGACGGCGCGGCCGCCGTGGTGCTGATGACCGCCGCCGAGGCTGCCAAACGCGGCCTGAAGCCTTTGGCGCGCATTGCGTCGTGGGCGCAGGCGGGTGTGGAGCCTTCGCTGATGGGCACAGGGCCGATTCCGGCTGCACGTAAGGCGCTTGAGAAGGCGGGCTGGAAAATTGCCGACCTCGATGTGATTGAAGCTAACGAAGCGTTTGCTTCGCAGGCGATTGCGGTGAACCGCGAACTAAAGTGGGACGAAAGCAAAGTAAACGTGAATGGCGGCGCGATTGCGCTTGGCCACCCGATTGGCGCATCGGGCGCGCGCATTCTTGTCACCCTTGTGCATGAAATGCAAAAACGCAAAGCTAAAAAAGCCATCGCTACGCTCTGCATCGGCGGCGGCATGGGCATCGCCATGTGTGTGGAAGGCGTGTCATGAAACTCTTTCTTCTCGCACTGTCATTTTTGATATTTTCTTCTGCACAGGCGGAAGATTATTCGCCCTATAAAAACGTGCAGCAGCGCACCTACATCATCGAACAGATAAAGGCCCTGCCAACAAAATTACCTTGCGATGATGGCGATTATGACGGGCACATGCGCCTCTATCACACCGGCGATGCGCTCACCATGGACATGAATCCAAAACGCCTCAATGTGGAACTAGACAAAAACGATAAATTTATTAAAGCTTACTGCGGATAAACGCGAGGAGAAGTACAAATGGGACAAGCAACAAAACAACGCGTGGCACTGGTAACGGGCGGCACACGCGGCATCGGCGCCTCCATCTCTAAGGCGCTCAAAGCCTATGGTTTTAAGGTCGCGGCCAATTACGCGAAGAATGATGAAGCCGCTGAGGCCTTCAAAAAAGAAACGGGCATCGCCGTCTACAAATGGAACGTGGCCGACGCCGAAGAATGCTTAAACGGCGTGCTGAAAATCTCGGAAGACATGGACGCACCGGTGGAAATACTGGTGAATAATGCTGGCATCACGCGCGACGTGGTGCTGCAGAAAATGACGCCGGAAGATTGGCACCGCGTGATTGAAACCAACCTCACCTCATGCTTCAACATGTCGCGCGCCGTGATTACAGGCATGCGTGAACGTGGCTATGGCCGCATCATCAGCATCAGCTCCATCAACGCGCAGCTTGGTCAATTCGGGCAAACGAATTACTCTGCCGCTAAAGCAGGCATTCTTGGCTTCACCAAAGCCTTAAGCCGCGAAACGGCAGCAAAAGGCATCACGGTAAATGCCGTCGCGCCAGGCTATATCGACACAGAAATGGTGCGCGATGTGCCGCAGGACGTGCTGGACCGTATCATCGCGCAAATTCCGGTGCGCCGCCTTGGCTCGCCCGATGAAGTGGCGCGCTGCGTGGTGTTTTTGGCATCCGACGAAGCAGGCTTCATCACGGGTGAAACCATCTCCGTCAATGGCGGTCACCACATGGAGTAAGGCGGTTTTACCGTCGTAAAAAATTTCTGGCATCCCTGAATAAAAGGTTTTATACAGGTTTCCCCGATGGCCGGGTAGCAAAGTGGTAATGCGGCGGACTGCAAATCCGCCATGCGGCGGTTCGATTCCGCCCCCGGCCTCCAGTTTACCCACAAAAAATCTTGGAATCGTAGTACCGCCGCAGTTTTAATGAACATCATCACCCCTGGGGGGATGATGTTTGGCGGTTCGATTTGGCTTTCGCCGCCCTTCGGGTCGCCCCCGGCCTCCACCCATCTCTCGCATAAAACCACGTGCTTTTAAAAACACACCACCACATTCCCTTGTGGCACCCGTGTTTAAAACCCCATTATTTAGTTGGAAAACTTAGGTTTTTTCGTTAATAATGGTACAGATGATTCGGGGCGTGTAGGTAGTGATTTGCGGGTAATTCTAACGAAGCGATATGCCCTTCTTCTGGCGCTTGTCTTCGCGTGGCTCTTCAGCCTTGCGGTGTTTCATGCCGCCTTTGCTCAGGATATTAGCTTTAACGACCCACTGGTAGATGCTGCCGAGCGCGAAGATGCGCAAGCGGTGATGGAGCTTTTAAAAGCGGGCCACCCGCCTGATAGCCGCGGAAAGTTTGAAGTCACCGCGCTGATGCGCGCGTCCTATCGCGGCAACCGCCAGATAACCGAACTGCTGCTCAACGTGGGTGCCAGCGCCAACAGTGTGGATATTGGCGGCGCCACGGCGCTGCATCTGGCCGCACGCGAGGGGCACATTCAGCTCGTCAAAATGCTGCTGAAATACGGCGCCCTGCCCGACATGGCCGACGCCGAAGGCTGGACACCGCTCATGCGCGCCGTAAGCGCCAAACAAGAACGCTCGGTGCAGGCACTCATCGAGGCTGGTGCGAATGTAAATTCCACCAACAACCAAAACGAAACGCCGCTCATGCTGGCCACGCAAAAGCGTGATGCGCAGATTGCGCGTTACCTGCTTGCCAGCGGCGCAGACCCTGAAATAAAAAATGCCGAAGGCCTGAGTGCGCTTGAAATTGCCCGCAAGCGCGGTGTGGCGTCGGTAGAAAACTTGCTTGTGTCCTACATCCAGCTCGGTCGCTCACGCCCCGCCCCGCGTAACACCGCCCCACAGCAAAAGACCGTGTATGCGACCAGCATCGACAAGCCCGGCCTTTTCATTGAAATCAAGGAAAGTGGCGCCGAGAAAAAACAAGCCGCGCAGGAACCGAAAGTCAATATTCCGGCAAATAGCGCACTGCTCGCAGAAAATAATCCACCGCAAATAGCGCCTGCACAAGCAGAGCCCACACCAGTCGTCCAAGCGCCCGCGGCACCTGCTCCTGCTGCGCCCGCCCCTCAAGCTCCGGCCCCGCAAGCAACCGCACCGCAAGCCTATATCGCGCCACAGCCCGTGCCACCACCGGTTACACCGGCTCCCGTTGCTCCTGAACCCGCACCACAGCCGCAAATACTGCAGTCACAAGTCGCGCCAACGCCAACACCCACCGCACCGCCAGCGCCAATTGCTGAGGAAGTCCTCAAAATGGAAACACAGCGCCTCCAAGCTGTGCCTCCCGCTCCAAGCGCACCTCCGGCAGCAGAAGTGCCGCCGCCAGCACCCATTGCATCACCTGCGCCGCCGCCTGCCGTAGCACAAGCCCCTGCGCCGACGCCTTTGCCTGCACCTGCCGCACCACCACCGCAAGCATTCCCTGATGGTGCAGAAGTTGCCGCCGCCATGAAGAAAGAAATCGCGCTGCCCGATAATCTGCCAGAGCAAACCGGACCTGCGCTGCCCAAAGCGCCGGAAGCGCCACCTGCAGCACCCACACCCGCACCAAAAGCAGAAAAAATTCCACTCGTACCGCCGGAAATGGAAGCCGCGCCCACGCCGGAAGTGTTTGTGCTGGAAGAAGAAACGTTTGAAGAAGAACCCGCTGAAACAGCACTCGTAAAACCTGCGCCTGTTGCACCACCGGAAGAAAAAGCACCGGAAATACCGCCTGTGGCCACGCAAGAAGTTGTGCCGCCCGCATCACCACCCACACCTGCAGCTCCGCCACCTGCTGCGCCAAAAGTGGCAGAGGTAAAGCCACCTGAACCCGCTCCGGCACCTGCGGCTGCACCCACAGCACCACCCTCGCCACCTGTTGAAATTGCGGTTGTGATTCCGGCGCCGCAGCCACGTGTTGCACCCGATGCGATACCCGATGAAACCATGCGGCCAAAAGAAGAAAAAACACCGCCACTGCTGGGCGCTGAAACGCAGCGCGCCGCACCACTCGAAGCACCGCGCGCAAAAATAACGCCGCCGCCCGAACCGCCTGCAATCGCAGCGCCGGAACCACAAGCACCAGCCGCACAAATTGCCTTGCTCACGCCGCCACCTGAGCCGGAATTACCCGCGCTGAAAGCAACCATCCCTCCGCCACCTGCTGAGCCCACACCAGCACCCACGCCTGAGCCGCCTGCAATTGCAGCACCCGAAAAGCCGCCGCTGATTGCGCTGCCAGAGTTACGGCTGAATGCACCCGAACCTGCGCCGGAAAAACCTGCAGAGCCTGAGGTAAAAGAGCCGGAGCTCGAGCCGGAAAAGCCCGTAGCCGAGGCGCCGAAGCCAAAAGAAGAGCCGAAACCACAACCGCCGGAGCCTGAAGTGGTGAAAAAAGAAACACCACCTGCACCACCGCCTGTGGCCCCTAAACCTATCGTGAATGAAGCCCCGCCACCCATGCCGTGGCTGCCGGAAATGTCTGCCCCGAAAGAGCCTGAACTGAAACCAGAGCCCGCACCTACGCCGCCGCCCGCTCCCTCAAAAGAAGAGCCAAAGAAAATTGCACCGCCTGCGCCGCCTACGCCACCACCAGCAGCACCTGTCGCTCCACCACCGCCGAAAGCAGAGCCTGCACTGCAGCCCTCCACGAAAGTGGCGCCGCCGTTCCCGATTACGCCTTCGCCGGGCCCCGTGCCTGTGGCGCGGCCTTATGCGCGAGTGGTCGATAATCTGCCGTGGCTTTCTGATATGCCCGCTGCATTGCCGGGGGACACACCGAGTGACGTTGGTGCCGCGCCTGATTCCAACCGCATTGATCTAGCAGAAGCAGAGCTGCCGGAGATGTTACCAGAACCAACAAAAACTGAACCCGCGCCACCTGTGCCCGTCGCAGAAGAAAAACCTGCAGGCGGCACCAAGCCCGTACCGCCACCACCGCCTCCGCCGCCCGTGGAAAGTAAAAAACCACCCAAGCCACGTGATGCGATGAAGGAAGAGGAAATCCGCCGCCGGATGGAGGCGCTGGAAAAACGCGCCCTCGCCATTCGCGAAGGCAGGCCGCTGCCCACACCATCGAGCGACAAGGAACTCGACGCCATGCCCATGCCAGTAGTGCCGCCGCTCACGGGTGAGCCGGTGGAAGTCAGCGGCAACGAGATGCCGGAAAATATTCCCGCCGAATTACCGGGTGAAAAATCCGGCAAGGATGGCGGTCAGGTGGATGTGGCACAAGCCGTGCGCGTGCCGCTTTCCGCCCCGCGTGATGTGTCAATAAACCCCGATGCCCGCGTGGAAGACATTCCGCAAACCTATACTCCGCGCCTCTTCTCACCTAGCCGGAAAGATGCAGGCCGCGGCTTCTGGCTGCAAGTGGGTAGCTTTGAAAGCGAAGACAGCGCCTTCAGCCACTTCGATAATATTCTAAGCAAGGAAGGCATCAGTCTGCGCGTACGTGTGCTCACGAAAGACAATCAGATTCTGCTGCGTGCAGGGCCGTTTAAAACCGCGCGCGAAGCGGCCGATAGTTGCCTCTCCTTCCAAGGTGAGGGGTTAAGCTGCTCGGTAATTTATGAAATGAAATCCGATGCTCCGGCCTATGCCCAACGCCAAAGCAGCGGCAGTGGCAAAGGCGGCGTGGTGCTGCCGGACTACACCTATGAAGGCCCCCGCGGTAAGCAGGTGTTCTGGCTGCAGCTTGGCACGCACGCCTCGGAACAGGAAACCGTGGACGCATGGAAAAAGCTGACGCAGCGCCACCCCACTTTGTTCAAAGACCTAAAGCTGAATATCCAGCTACCGAAATTCTCCGGCGCTGAACAGCGCACCTACCGCATGCGCGCAGGCCCGCTGCCTGACCAGATGGAGGCCGCCGCCAAATGCCGCCAGCTTAAAACCGAAGCGGTGCCATGCATCGCCGTGCGTGGGGACTAATTCACTGATTATCCTGCGCTTTTACAGCACCCGCCCCCTGCATCTTGCGGGGCAGAAATTACTTGCAATTACTGCCAGATGCCTTATAAATCCTACCCTCTTTTAGCCACAATTGCGCTCACCCTTTGTTCCGCGGTAGCTCAGTGGTAGAGCAAGCGGCTGTTAACCGCTTGGTCGGGGGTTCGAATCCCTCCCGCGGAGCCATTTTTCAAAATATGCCTAAAGCGCGAACACGCGCGGCATCATTTTGAAAAATAACTTCATGAAATGGGATGAGAACTATAGTTCGACCGCGAGGCGGGCACGCCGAGCAGCGGCGAATGCAATGAGCCAATCCCTCCAAAAAACCACGTATGAATATGGATTGGGCGGCCTATTTTTAAATACCCTGTTCTATTTCAAGCACATCTTGCGCATTGCCCGTGTTCGGAGGCTGCGACGGCGCCAAACAAGCAAGGTCTTCAATTTTCTTAAGAGCTTTTTCAGCCTCCTCTATTGATTTTAATGCAGGCTCAAGCACCACAGAAGCTCCAAAAGATGACGTGTGAACTGTACCTCTAGAAAAAGTCCGCTCCCGCTCCACAAGGAGCTTCATGTTTTCTTTTACTTCATGATAGTTCCCATAAAAACGCGTAATTGGTATCAATACATCAGGTGGTAAAAATCCTAACTTACTAGCTAATTCAAAATAAATCCTAGGTTCACGAAGTCTAAAATCTTCTACAAATTGGTCGTCAAAATCCGCACCATTTGTTTTTCTATTGGCAACAATTCTGGCGATCTTCGCAGCAGCATCACGGAAAATTAGTATTTCACTATATATAGCAATTGCTATTGAAAGGATTTCTTCTTTTCTTAGGGCTACATCTCTAACTCTATTAAGATGAAAGTTATATAATGCACCAAAAAACAAAGCAAAAAACCCAAGAAGAGCTGCGATGCCGCTTTGCCAGCTTTTTAACTCGGTATAAAAGTCGATTAAATAAGTAGCTTCCATTACCCCTACTTCTTCTCTCGTGTCGTCTGCACCACTTCATATTCCACTTCGAGCGCGTCGGTGGATTCACGGCGGGTGGTGGTGGTAAAAATTTCTTTTTCCGGTGCTAGCGCCAGCTTAATGCGATACCACACCAGCAGCACCGCGCCCGCCACGGCCACGCCAATCAGCACGATAAACCCCACTGTCAGCGTGGCAGCCACAATGGCAAAGCCAATAATCAAACCCAGCACTACTTTTAAATAGGTGCCAATCATTAGCAGCAGCCTTTCACGTGTTTGCGGTCTTGCTTCGGCTCGCAGCGAATCAGCTCATACAGAAACGCCGCCGCCAGCGCGCCAGCAATCGGCGCGGCAATATACAGCCACAATACTTCGATGTTTCCGGCAAACAGCGCAGGTGCTATCGAGCGTGCGGGGTTCATGGAGGCACCGGTCAGCGCGCCGCCAATAAAGGCATCCAGCATCACCGTGGCGCCAATCGCGGCACCTGCCATCACCCCCACGGCGCGGGCATCGGTTGCCACGGCGATAATCACGAACATGAGGAAGAATGTCAGGACGAATTCCCATATAAAAGCATGCACCAGCGCAATAGATGGCAACGTTGCGCCATAATTGTTTGATTCTGGCAGCGTATATGCCAAAAGCGCGATGGCCAGCAACGCGCCCAGCAGTTGCGCGGCGACATACAGTGGCACTTCGCACCATGAAAACCGCCGCACGGCTGCAAAAGCAATTGTGACCGCCGGATTCAAATGCGCGCCGCTGATATGGCCAAGCGCATATACCATCGCCGCCACCACAAGGCCGAACACCACGGGGATGGCAACGGCGGGCAGCGTGGCGGGGTAAAGCCCGTGCACCATAATGGCGCCGCAACCAGCAAACACCATCGTAAAGGTGCCTATCAGTTCAGCTGTCGCTTTGCGGAGCAGCGCCGCGCGCGTGATTTTCTCTTCCATCTTCATGAAAGTTTTTATAGCGGTTTTCAGGTGTTTTAAAAAGAGGTTTATGCGGCGAACTTCGCGCGCATCTCCTCAGGCGGGGTTTTGCCGAAGCCGCGCGCCAAAATTCTGCCAAAGGCGGCAATATCGATGCTGGGCTGTTTCATGGCGTTTAAAAACATCGGGGCTTTGGCTTTTTCCACCTTCAGATAAAACCATGCGGTGCCGCGTGTGGTGTCGAGCGTTACCAAATACGTGGTATCTGATTTTTGCTTAATCGCGCCGGCAAAGCTCATACTTGTTTCCCCGGCTCCGGCGCCACATCCACCGCTGCAACGGGCTTACCGGTGCTCGGCGGAAATTTCGCCTGCACGAATTTCTGCAAGCCGCTTTCCATCCGCGCGGTCGCTATATCAATTTCCTGCGCGGTGATGTTCAGCGGCGGCAATAAACGCAGCGTGTTTTTGCGCCCATCCATCACGAACACACCTTCCTGGCGCAGCGCCGTCATTGCCTCTGCGTTAGAAAGGGATGGGTCAAGTTCCATCGCCTGCATGAAGCCAAGCCCACGCACTTCTTTTACCGCGCCTTCGGGCAATTTTGCTGCAATTTCTTCAAGGCGCTTACGTAAATGTGCCGCATTTTCCTGTGCGGGTGCGCCGATATGTTCTGCCTGCTGCACCATTTCTAATGTTTGTTCGGCCAATGTCACCGCCAGCGGGCTGCCGCCAAACGTGCTGCCGTGGCTGAAGCGCTTTGCGCCTTTATCCGTCAGCACATCATTCATTTTTCCGCTCACCACGAATGCCGCCACCGCTGCACCCACGCCGCCGGAAAGCGCTTTCGCAGTCGACATGCAATCCGGCTGAATACCAAAATGCTGATGCGCATAGACTTTGCCCGTGCGGCCCATGCCCGCCTGCACTTCATCCAAATGCAACAGCGCGCCGTGTTTATCTGCCAATGCGCGCAAGCCTTCCATAAATTCTTTCGTGGCAGGCACAATGCCGCCTTCGCCCTGCACGGGCTCCACCATAATGCCGGAGGTGCGCGGGCCAATCAGCGCCTCCACCGACGCAAGGTTATTAAACTCACCATGCACAAACCCGCCGGTGAGCGGGCCGATGCCGGTCGTGGCAAAATTCATCGCTTCGCGCGCACGGCCCGTGCGACCATGGAACGCGCCGTTGAAAGCAATAATCTGACTACGCTCCGGTTCACCGCGCAAATGGTGGTAGGAATTCATCGCCGTAATCACGCCTTCGTTGGCTTCCGCGCCAGAGTTCGTCCAGAACACCACGGCATTATCATCACCAAATAATTTCGCCAGTGTGCGTGATACGCGTTCAAGCGTGGCGGTCGTGTGGTCCTGCGAGGTATGCCCAATCGTCAGCATCTGCTGAATAGCGGCGCTCGTAATGAGCGGATTCACGTTGCCAAACGAATTCACGGCGATGCCGCTTGCCATATCAATCACTGGCTGCACTTCCGGAAATGCTTTCAGGAAATCACCCGACTTCAATTCGCCATACACGCGTGCCTGTGCTTTCTCGATGGCTGTTGCCATCGCTGCGCGGCTTGAGGCAAATGCATCGGCAGGAATTTTGCGCATCTGCTCGCCAAGTTCATCGGCAAATGCTTGCATCAGTTTGGCAGACACAATCTGCCCCGCTTCGGCCGCACGCTGCTCGGCGTTGGGCGCATTCACGTCAATCACCAAGAGCTCGGCGCCGTGGCCTGCCACCACAAAATATTCCGGATCATCGGTGCGTAAAATCGAACGTTTCATCATGCCGCTTCTCGAATCTGTCGTTTCCTAGCCTTACTACTCTACCGCCAACTCCTTAAGAAAGGATTAATTTTGAGGGGCTTAACACCCCGTTTACTGATTCTTAATCATTTGCGTCTAGGCTTACTAAGGTGGAGTGGTGTTTCCGGTATTGGGCTGGTGGCACCACACATTTTATATCTGTAAACGGATTGTACTGCCATGAACGTGCATGACCTCGTTGTTGTGGATTTAAAAACGGACAAAGAGTCCCCTGTGTGGGAGGGCAAAGAGAAGATGTTTTGTGGCGAGTCCTGCGCCTATCAGCTTCTCATCGGTAATCAGGCAAACCTCGACCAAATCCCGCAAGAGGTCCTCGATCAGGATGGCACGAAGGTGCTTTTTGGAGAAACAGCATACGCCTATTTTCTAGCGAATGCGACGGGGCTGGATGACAAAAACCCCGGCGAAACACGCATCATTGGGGAAATGAAGCGCGCGTGGGAACGCCATACTCTCAGTAATCCGGAAGATGCAGCGCCCTTGCGTGATATTGTTGAAACCGCATTTCGTGACTCCAAAACCATCCGCAACCATATTCTCTCTAACATGCGGCCACACAGCACTGAAATCGGCGTCACGGCACGCAGCATGGCGGGCATTACCAGCCGCGACACCGTGCTGCTGGTTGCTGAAAAAGATGGCATTACTGAATCCATGCTAAAAATTCTAGGCAGCAACGCCGGGCGAATTATTTTAACCGACTCAGATGATAAACGACTTGAGTTGCATGTAAGAAGCGCCACACAAATGCTGCGCGAAAGAAAAATCAGCGCACAAATCAGCAGTGTGCGTTTTGGGAACTCTCACGGCATGCAAGATGCCTTTGAACAAGCCAGTCATGTCATGGTTTTGCAGCCAATGGGCGCCAATACAGAGGTTGATAGCACCCTCATGGGCGCATGGCGCGACAGGGTCAGGGAAGATGGAAAACTTTTTCACCTGAAGGGCGACCCACTGAACCGCGGAAAAACAAATGCCGCGTGGAACGAGTTCCGGCCGCATAATTTCATCGATCTTGAGGCCTTGCAAAAACAGCGTGAAGAAGATGGAATTTTTAATTCCGCCATTATTGATAGCGCCCGAAATGCCAGCCATAATTGTGCCAATGCCATTGGCTCCGAACGACAACCTATCGTAAAATCTCTCCACTTGCCACCAGACCAATACCGCGAGCGCTTTGGCGTGAAAGATGTCGTTCAGAAAAAAATCCCTGAACCGCTGAGGGTCGACCACCTGAACACAGAAATCCGCCACGACCTTATCCCGTATATTCCTGAAACTGCCAATCCAGATTGGGCTGCATTGCGTCCAGAATATCCGCTGGATCGCTTTTATATCCAATTATCTCCTTTACAGAACCAGCCGCTTTTAACACCCGAAAGAGGTGACGAAAAAGCAATCCTCTATCTCGGTCAGGACTTGCCGAAACGCGCCACAATTGTCGGTAAAAATAGCATTTATCTTGAAGGCAACCTGACCAAGGCTTCCTCTGCAACAATGGCCCCCGGAACCATTATTTCTGCCTATACATTAGAGCCCGGCTCAATGGTAGGCGGAGGAGAAATCATCATCATTGGCAACGGGGGCCTTGCAAACAAGTCCCGCAATATTACAAAGCCGCTTGATGGCGATGCCACGCTCATTGTCGTGCCAGAAACACAGCGTGAAGGTGTTTTTTTGCTGATGTCGGGTATGGTGAAGTCCTCTGAATTATCGCCCGATGCACCAGACCTCAAGCTGCGTGAAGATTGCAGCAATCTAAACGAAATCCTGACATGGCTGAGGGATAATAACCTTCTGCTTTCCCTTCAGGCTGGGGCGAAGCACCGCATGCAAACCGATGGTGTTGAGGGTGTTGCTCAAGGTAATGGGCGGTAGTGCACTAATGCACGCGCAGCACAATCGCTTTCAAGTAATCATTTTCCGGCAGCATCGGATGCGTGGGGTGGTCTGGCGACGCGCCGAGTTTCCGCATCACGTCTGACTGTTTTCCGGCCTGTGCAATGCCGGTTTGTACTGCACGAAAGAACTCTGCTCGCGTCGCGTGATGCGAGCAGGATGCCTCAAGCAGCACACCACCTTCTTTCACCAACGGCGCACCCAGCCGCGCTAGTTTCTGATAGCCTTTAAGTCCCGCTGCTTTGTCTTTGCGGTTTTTCACAAACGCAGGTGGGTCGAGCACCACAATGTCGTATTTTTTTCCTTCGGTCGCTAATTGTTCCAGCACTTCATAGGCTTTGCCTTGCAGTGTTTCACAACGCTCGCTGACGTCATTCAGCGCCGCATTTTTCTGTGCCAGTGAAAGCGCAAGACCAGAACTATCGACCATCAGCACATGTTTTGCGCCCGCCCGTGCCGCCGGAATGCCAAAGCCCCCACTATGGGCGTATACATCAAGCACGGTTTTATCTTTTGCGAGGCTTGCAATAAAACGGTGGTTTTCGCGCTGGTCAAAAAACCAGCCCGTTTTCTGGCCGCTTAATACGTTCGCTTCAAACAACGTGTTCTCTTCCTTCACCAGCACCGGCCCGTTCACCTCGCCTTTTATCACCCGCACTTCTTGCTTGAGTCCTTCTTTTTCACGCGAGGGAATATCGTTCCTAAGCACAATCGTTTCGGGCGCAAGCAGTTTCTCGAGCACCGGCAGCCACACCGGCATCAGGCGCTCCATGCCTGCGGTTGAAACCTGATACACCAGCACACTGCCGAAGCGGTCCACCACCAAGCCGGGCACGCCATCACCCTCGGAATGAATCAGGCGGTAGTATGGCTCATCAAACCGCGTGGTGCGTGCCAGCAGTGCGTCGGAAAAAAGCCGGTGGAAAAACTTTTCATCAATCGCTTCTTTGGCATTCCATGTTAAAAGCCGCACGGCGATGTGCGAATTGCGGTTGTAATAACCCGTGGCCAGATATTCCCCGTTGCGCGTCGTTACCGTCGCCAACTCGCCGGGGTCGCTAATCACCAACGAGGAGTCGGCTTCAATGCCATGCACCATCACCCACGGGTGCTTTTTGCGCACCAGCGCCTCGCCTTGCTTATTCATGCGGACTTGTAACGGCTTTACCATGATAGCCTTTTGTAAGAAGAAGGGGCCCTTGCTATAGCGCGGTTTGCCGCCACGCACAAATAATCGTTGACCGAAACCCCGATAAATGCTAAATCTGGTAATAGATAGGCTTTTTACCACTAAATATAGTGGTTAAAAGGAGTGATGCCAAATGACCCACTATGTGTTTGTGTTTCGCGATATCGGGAATAAAAACCGAAGTATTACAGCGGAAGGCTATACAGCGCGGGATGCTCTTCAGAGCCTTTTGGAAAGCGACCTTGACGGCCATATGCAGGAACTGACACTGGATCGGATGTTTCTGCGGGAAGGTAATAGCCTCATCCTCCTAAACAAGGCAATGGTTTTACACTAATCCAACCGACTGACGCAAATAAGCCCCGCTTCTTCCCCTCCTCGAAGCGGGGCTTTCTTCTTTCTGGAAGAAATATGCTGGATTAGTCTTTCTTTTTGCGGCTTTCGCGGCGCTGCTTTTCTTCTTCGGTGTAATGCTCCACAAGCTGGCACAAATATCCCGCCTCGGTCACACCCTTGCTGCCCACCGAGCGTTCTTTCACCGCATCGGTATACATTTTCTGGAAACCGTCAAGGTTATCCTCACGCGTGCGGTAGGGGTGCTTCATTTCGAGCAGCACCGCACTCATGATGCACACACCATCAATCATCGCATCCGGCACCTCGGCTTCGGCCAGCAATTTCTTAATCGCATCATGGTTGCCGTCAGCATATAGCTTTCTGATGTTCGCCATCGGGATATTGGCATCCTTACTTAAAATCGTCAGGAACGCATCCTGATGCCCCGTGGTTAGCGCCATCACCAGCTGTAAGCTGCCCTGCTTCTCAATTGCCTTCAGCGCCTTAATCACTTCTAGCGCCATGGGGCGAACCTCTACATGCCTGAGTGGCACAGCCACGCGGTCACGGTAACGGGCACAGGCCATTTCATCCAGTTTGGCTTTGTATTTCTTTTCCAGCTGCTCGCGAATATTGGTCGCCAAACGGCGCTTCATTTCGCTGATAAGATTTTCCGGGAGGCCATGCTTCATCAGCAGCGCTTCCATCACTTCTTCATTGTCACCAAAATTCCCCAGCATTTTCTGGCAGGCCCCGTCTGAAAACTTTACCGTATCATTGGAGAATAATGTGCGCGCCACGCTGGCAATATTCGTCTCAATAAGCGCCTGACTTACTTCTTCCGAAAGGTTTTTGCGCTTGGCAATGGCCTCTTGGTGGCCTGGGCGTGTTTGCGCCGAGCGTATAATGGAAATAAGATCTCTGTCATCTAGCACATCTGAAAACTCGAGCATGGGCGCAGCCACATCTTCCAAATCATTTGCCAGTGAGCGGACGATGTCCTTCGGTATTTTCCGATCCAGCTTCAGGTTTTCAGAAAGCGAGCGGCGCACGGTGGCGTCGGCATCTTTTGCCAGCAAGCGGAAAATCTCTTCCGCCATTTTTTGCTGTTCCGGCGAAAGCCCGCGCTTGTTTGTGCCCGTATAATGATGGGAAATTTTTTGTGCCACAGCCACACGCTGCTCACCGGTGTTTGATTCGGTCAGCGCCTTTACATCTTCTGCGGAGATAAACTTTTCGTCTGCCATCAATACATCGCCAGTGTTTGCAGTGCCGCAAGTGTATCGGCTTGTGCCGAACCCCGCAACCGTTTTAGGCTTATTCGTTCCTCAGTATCTCTGCCGGGCGAATGCTAAAGGCACGCACGTTGCTGAGTACGCCCACCGCCACCACCGCAGAGGACGCATAGAACAACGTCCACAGCGCAATCTCCACACGTGGGGTAAACTGCATAAAATTAAATACACTCACCACCCCATAGGCCCCCATTGTGCCAATCACATATGCCACCGCGGTGGTCGCAATTGAAAGCGCTGAAAACTCCGCCACAAACGTTTTAATAATATCGCGGCGCCGCGCGCCAAGCACTTTCAGCACCGTGGTTTCATAGGTGCGCTTTTCTTCCATGGCACCCAGCGCGCCTGCAAGCACCAACACGGCCGCCACCACGGTCACCACCGCCATGGCTTTTACCACTGCCGCAACATCTTCCATCACCGTAGAAACGGCTTTGAGCGTTTCTCTTACGCGCACGGCAGACACGTTCGGAAACTCATCCGACAAGGTGCGCAGCACCAACCCTTCTGCCTCTTCACTGTTCACCTTCAGCGTGCCGATATAGGTATTCTGTATTTTTTCAATCACACCAGGGGAAATAATCATCGCAAAATTAATCTGCATATTCGTGTAATCCACGTGGCGCAGGTTCTGCACGGTGGCTTCAATCTCGTGCCCCACCACATAGAATGTAATGGTGTCACCCAGCTTCAGACCCAAACCTTCTGCCAACTCCACATCGAGCGAAATAAGGGGTTTGTCGCGATTATTATAATTTTCATCCCACCATTTCCCCTTCGCCACCACAGCGTCTTCGGGCCGGGCAGCCGCGCTGGTAAAGCCTTGGTCACCATCCAGCGCCCAGCGTGCTTCGGGGTCGATATTGGCCTCTTCCACCGGCTTGCCGTTCAGCTTCACGATTTGCCCACGCACAATCGGCACAAAGTTCATGTTTTTCACCACGCCGAGGTTTTCAAGGCGAAGGCGCAAACTCTCATACTGTTTTGGCTGCACATCCATCAGGAAGAAAGAGGGTGCCTCTTCTGGCATGCGGCTTTTCACCTGATGCACGAAATTGCCCTCTGTCACCATCACCACCACCAGTACAGAAAGCCCAATACCCATCGACATCATCACCGAGTGCGTCATTGAACTTGGGCGGTAGATATTACTAAGCCCCTGCCGCAGCCAGGGTGTTTTGAATTTTATCACCGACGCCATCCACATCACAATTTCAGCGCACAGGTAAAACACGATGATCGAAATCACCACACCGGTAATAAAGCCACGCGCCATCGCGGGCTTGTCTGATGTTTCCATCACCAGCACGCAGAAAAATAAACCCATCACCACCGAAAGCGCCTGCACCCATAAAGCAGGTCTGCCTGAACTGGTGACTTTACGGCGGAACAGTTCCGCAGGCGGCGTCCGCATTGCCACACCTACTTGCCACAACGAGAATGTCACTGCCACCAGCACACCAAACATCAGGGATGAAAACAGTGGCGCCGCATAGAGGGAATATTTTGGCATCACCGGCAGCTTGTCCGAAAAAACAGCCAGAGCGGCCATTGGCACAAACGCGCCCAGTATCACACCCAGTATCACACCCAGCACCGCGATAATGGAAATTTGCATCAGGTATGCCAGAAAGATTTCCATCTCCGACGCACCCATGGTTTTTAAAATGGCAATGGTGCCAGTTTTTTTACGCAAGTATCCCTTCACGGCGTTAGTCACGCCGATGCCGCCGCACAGCAGCGCCGTCAACGCCGTCAGCGAAAGAAAGACGGAAAGATTATCCAGATAACGCCGCACCGTGGTGCTCGCCTCGGTATAGTCGCGCACCTGCCACGTGGCACTGGGGAATGCACCAGCGAGTGTTTTGCGGAATTGCTCAACATCCGTCACCCCGCTGAATTTAATCAGGTAGCGATACCGCACAAGGCCGCCCGCCTGCAAAAGGCCGGTCGATTGCAGAGCGTCTTTATCCATAATCATGCGCGGGCCAAGGCGCAAAGGCGCAGTAATATGGTCGGGCTCATGCGCGAGCACAGCGCGAATCACCACATTTTCTTTGCCCACCGTAATGGCATCACCCACAATAATGCCAAGCTGGCCGAGCAGCCCCTGCTCCACCACCACACCACCTGCCTGCATGGCCGCCATTAACGTTTTTTCCGGCTCGAGTTTGACCTCGCCAAACAGCGGATAGTTTTCGCTAACGCCTTTCAACTCCACCAACGCCACTTGTTCGCCCACTGCGGTCATGGCTTTAAGCTCCACGGTTTCAGCAATGTCACCGAATTGTGCTAAAAACTCCATCGCATCGGGCCCTAGCGGGCGCACATTTTGTGAAATCTCTACATCGCCGCCCAAAATAGCGCGAGCATCGCGCGCCAAGCCATGACGTATGCTTTCCATCAGCGAGCCGACGGTAGCCATCGCGCCCACACCGATAATTAGGCACGCCAGAAATACTTTGAATCCGCTGAGGCCCCCGCGTAATTCGCGGCGGGCGATATTCCATGCAATGCCCGCGGAGTTACGCATCGGCTTACTTCAACCTTCCATCTTCCATTGCAATCACACGTGAGCAGCGGCTCGCGATGCCGTGGTCGTGCGTCACCATCACCAGCGTCGAGCCAAATTGCTCGCGCAAATCAAACAGTAACGAAATCACCTGCTCGCTGTTTTTCTTATCTAGGTTTCCGGTTGGTTCGTCTGCCAACAGTAGTTTCGGGCGCAAAGCAAAGGCACGTGAAAGTGCTACACGCTGCTGCTCACCCCCGGAAAGTTGTGAGGGGAAGTGCGTGAGGCGGCGCTGCAAACCCGCTACTTTCAACGCGCGTTCGGCGGCATCAAATGCATCGGGGTGGCCCGCCATTTCAAGCGGCACGGCCACATTCTCGAGCGCTGTCATGGTTGGAATCAAATGAAAGGATTGGAACACAATGCCAATCGTGTCGCGGCGGAAAGCCGCCTTCTGGTCTTCTGAAAAATCGGTAATGTCTACACCACCCACCACCACGCGACCACGTGTGGGGCGCTCTAACCCGCCAATAATCATCAAAAGCGACGTTTTGCCGGAACCGGAGGGGCCCACCACGCACATGGTTTCGCCCTCTTCCACCGAAAGGCTCACATCTTTCAAAATATTGACCTTGCCCGCCTGACTATTTAGGGTAAGAAAAATTTTGCGCAACTCAATGGTTGGTTTGATGTCCTCTTTTTTCTTCCGCTTCTTTATCGCCATCACATTTTCTTTCTTGCTTGGGACAACAGCCTTCCCGGCATATGCCATCACCATTGTTGCATTGGGCGACAGCCTCACGGAGGGCTACCGCCTAAAGCCAGAAGAAACCTTCCCGGCACAGCTTGAGGCACACCTCAAGGCACTCGGCAAAGATGTCACCCTCATCAATGGCGGGGTGCCGAGCGACACATCCGCCGGAGGTAAAGCCCGCCTGAACTGGGTGCTGAAACAGCAGCCGCAGATAGTCATTGTCGCACTGGGCGCAAATGACATGTTACGCAGCATAGATCCCACGCTCACGCACGCAAACTTGGATAGCATACTTCAGACGCTAACTCAAAAGAATATCGTGGTCGTGCTGGCAGGCATGAAATCTGCCATGAACATGGGGCCGCATTACGCCGCAAAATTCAATAAAATCTATCCCGCGCTCGCAAAAAAACATGGTGTCGTTTTATATCCTTTTTTTCTTGAAGGCGTCGCACGCAAATCTTCTTTGAATCTTCCAGATGGACTGCATCCGAATGCAAAAGGGGTGCGTGTAATCGTCGAAGGAATTATGCCTTCTGTGCTGAAGGCTCTCGATGCAGTGCCCCGCGAGAACAACTAAGTTAGCTCTACGCCACCCGTTTTTAGGCCGCCGTTCACCCGTGGGTGCGTGGTGGGTGAAAGCGGCAGCGTGAATTCTTTTTTCTCGAAAATACCGTAACCGAATTTTGCTTTGCTGGCCGTGGCCACATCTTTCACTTCCACCGGCCACATACCCGGTTTATTGCCGTAAACGTAGGACGACTTCGTCGGGAAGAACACCATCATTTCCTGTGGCGTTTTAAGTGCTTCACCGGAAGGCACGCCCAGCATCACCGTTTGGCCTTTGGGGATTTCTTCCATCTCGCGGAACTGATACACCAGATGCGCTTTTTCACCTTTTTCAATCCGCGCTGCAATCATGCTGCGCGACGCATCATCCTCCGCCGTCACCAAGCTTGCGCCCTTGGCCGAAGTGAAAATCACCTGTAGCGGGTCTACGTATTTATGCTTCACATCCTGCGGTCGTGGCAATGCCGGAAGCGCTGCTGCGCTCACAAGTGGCTTCACCGGATAAATCACATCGCCCTGTTTTATTTCGCCTTGCAGCCAGCCAAGCCCCAAACGCCCCTGCACTTCATAGCGCAGGAACTGACCTTTATCCGCCGCATAGCCTTCTGGGCGCATACCGCTTAAGCCCACGTTGTGCAGCAATGCGTTATAAAATTTAATGGCGCGCGGCGCGCAGTCGTGCAGCGTTTCATGGTGGCCGCACTCAATGCCGATAATCGGAATTTTTTTATCGCCCTTCGCTGCTTCAAATAATTCTTTGAGCGTAATTTTGGGGTCGCTCTGGCCAAGCTTACCCAACAGACCGGAAGGAAAAATACGGATATCGTCCGGCACGCCGCGTAGCAACCCACCATACACACCTTCGCCGGATTCCAGCAGTTGCATCTGGCGTGAGGAAATATTTATCGTGCGGATACCTTCCGGTTCTTGGCGGCTGGTGTGAGGGTCAAATATCAGCGCAATTTCAGGCTTACGCGCCAGCGCGCATAATTTTGCGCCACGATGCAGCATCACGTTGTCAGACGACAGCATCTCATCTAAAAATGCCGCGTAATCTTCCCGCAGTTTTTCGGCACGGTCTGGGCGGAAGCGGTTCAAATCCATCCGGTCTTCTTCCCCGATCATCGTGCGCGTGGGAGAGCGTGCCGCAGCCGGAATATGCGGCTGGTCGCGCCATGCTTCCCAAAAATACGAAGCGGCATGGTGGTTGCCCAGCGCACCGTAAATTTTTCCCTCCAGCAGGCCTGCCTCTGAAAGCGCCATGCCGAACAATAAAACACCTAATCCTGCCGGTTCGTTGCCATGCACTTGTGCCAGCTGCAGCACCGCCGTTTTGGCATTTTCATCACCGATGCACATGGCGGCGGGCACAGAAATTTTTCCCTCCGGTGCTTCCGGCACATCCACCACAATCTCTTGGTCAGCGATCAGTTTATACGTCTGATACAAATCCTGCATGGTAAGGGTGTGGCCAAAAAATGCGGCACGCAAACCTTCCGGATTGCCGGAGAATTCACGAAAATCTGTGCCGAATATTTTTTGTAAATGGGCAGCAATCTGGTCTTGTGTCATGCCGCCATGATACCGCTAGATAAAGTCGCGCACAATGGGAACCAGCGGCGCGTTTGACGGCAGCAGGTTATATTGCGGCAGCGCCATGGGGCGCACCCATGCAAGCTGCTGGTTTTCAAGCCCCTGCGCGATGCCTTCCCATTCGCGACACACATATAACATCACCACCACATGGTAAGTATCGCGTGTTTCTGAGATAAAACTTAAAGGCGCCATGCAGCCCATCTTCACACCGATTTCTTCTTTGATTTCGCGCTTCAGTGCTGCTTCCGGCGTTTCGCCTTTTTCGATTTTCCCACCCGGAAATTCCCAGTAGCCAGGCATAATTTTTCCTTCGGGGCGTTGCGCAATCAGCACGCGCCCATCGCGGTCCACTAGTGCAGCCGCAACAGCATAAATAATTGGTAACGTTTCTGTGGCAACGGCGTGCATCTTAGCTGCGGTAGCCTACGTTGATATCGATATACGCATGGGTTAAATCGCATGTCCACACGGTGGCAGTGCCCTTGCCCACACCAATATCCGCGACAATATCTATCTCGCGGCCCTGCATGTATTTTGCCACTGGCGCTTCCACATATTTTGGATTCCGGCCGCCTTCTTTTGCAATCAGAAAACCACCCACTGAGATAGACGTTTTATCGCGGTTCGCTTTTTCGCCCGCTTTGCCGATGGCCGCAATGATGCGGCCCCAATTGGCATCGGAACCGGCAATCGCGGTTTTCACCAGCGGGGAGTTCGCAATAGAAAGCCCCACGCGCCGCGCCGCCGTATTATTTTCAGCACCCTTCACGGTGATTTTCACGAGCTTAGTGATGCCCTCGCCGTCTTTTACCACCAGCATGGCAAGCTCTTGTAGCACTTCCAAAAACTTCACGCGGAAATCTTTTAGCGCCGTGTCTTCCGCTTTCTTGATTTCCTTATGTTCGATTTTACCCGTGGCAAATGCCAGCACCGTATCGCTGGTAGATGTATCGCTATCCACCGTGATGGCGTTAAACGATTCCTGCGTACCATCGCTCAACAGTTTCTGCAAAATATCCGAAGGGATGGCCGCATCGGTAAACACATAGCCCAGCATGGTTGCCATGTCCGGTGCAATCATGCCGGAGCCTTTTACGAATCCATTGATGTGTACGCTTGCACTGCCGATTTTTGCCGTGCGTGTCGCGCCTTTGGCAAACGTATCTGTTGTCATAATCGCACGGGCAGCGGCTTCCCATTTTTTGCCACTCAGCATCTTGTGTGCAGAAGGAAGCGCGTCCACGATTTTATCTGCCGGCAGCACTTCACCAATCACACCCGTAGAAGACACATACACATCCTCAGGTGAGCAATTCACCAGCGCCGCCGCAGCTTCCACCGTTTGCCGCACGGCCTTGCGGCCTTTTTCGCCTGTGAATACATTCGAATTACCGGAATTCACCACCAGCGCACGCGCTGTGCCGCGTGGCAGAATTTTCTGGCACCAGTCGACCGGAATGCCCGGCATTTTATTTTGCGTGAACACACCCGCCACCGTGGTGCCTGGCGCAAACACCGCCAGCATCACATCATTGCGGTTTTTGTAGCGAATATTGGCTTCGGCGGCAGCAAGACGCACGCCTTCCACTTCTGGCATAGCAGGAAACGGAACGGCAAAAGGGGATGGTGTATGCGCGGTCATCTCAAAAAACTCTCTTAAAGAAAATTATGCCACCAGTGTTTTGGAAAGTACTTCCGGTGGCAGTCTGAATTTTGTGTTTTCTACAATACCCTCAAGTGTGGTAACTTCCGTTTCTGCCAGCGTGCTCACATGTTCCACCACTTGCTGCACCAGCAGCTCCGGTGCAGAAGCGCCAGCGGTGATACCTACGGCATTCACGCCTTCAAGCCATTTTGCGTTAATATCTTGTGCGCCGTTAATCAGGTAGGACGGCGTGCCCATTTCTTCACCCAAATCGCGCAGGCGGTTCGAGTTTGAGCTATTGCTTGAGCCAATCACCAGTAGTAATTGCACTTCCGTTGCCAACTTGCGCACCGCGTTCTGACGGTTCTGCGTGGCATAACAAATGTCGCGCAGCTCTGGCCCTTTAATTTCAGGGAAGCGGCTTTTCAGCGCCGCCACAATCTGCGAGGTTTCGTCCACACTGAGGGTGGTTTGTGTCACGTAAGAAAGCTTCTCAGGATCATCCACTTGCAGCGCATCCACATCCGCTGCGGTGGAAACTAGCAGCACGCCATTTTTCACGCGGCCCGATGTACCCTCTACTTCCGGATGTCCTTCATGCCCAATCAGAATAATCTGGCGGCCTTCTTCTTCATAACGCTGTGCTTCGCGGTGCACTTTTGTTACCAATGGGCAGGTCGCATCAATCACCGGTAATTCGCGCAGGCGCGCGCTGCCCTCTACTTTTTCTGAAACGCCATGCGCAGAAAATACCGTAATCGCGCCATCGGGAATTTCGGCCACTTCCTGCACGAACACCACGCCCTTGGCTTTCAGGTTTTCTACCACATAGCGGTTGTGCACAATTTCATGGCGCACATAAATCGGCGCACCATAGAGCTCAAGAGCGCGTTCCACGATTTCAATCGCGCGGTCCACACCGGCACAAAATCCGCGCGGCTGCGCCAGTATCAGTTTTATTTTTGACATAGCTATTCCAGTATTCGCACTTTTTATGAGAGCAGTTTTTGCGTCAGCAGCACAAACCAGGCGCCGAGAAACAGCCCGCAGGCGAGCATATTACCGCCAAAAACCGCCGCGCCAAGCGATTTTTTCACCCTACGGCCCATTACTTGCCGTAAAAATCCATATTTCACCCAGCCGGAGAAGGCGATTACCACCACCATCAGCACCCCTAAAAGGGCCCATAGCAGCGAGGACTCATCCACCACCACCAATACAATGCTGGCCAGCGCCACACCCACCAGCCCCGCCGCCACATCCACCGGATACACGCCTTGTTCTAGGCGTTCGCGGTGCTTCGCGCCAATCGCGAACGATACTAGACGTGTTTCTAAAAGCGCCGGAATCGTGGGCACTGCAAAGGGTACGCATAACAACAACAGAATATCTCTCGGCAGAATATGGTAGCCAAACTCGCGCAAATGCAGCCAGCGAATCAGCGCCTCAAACACCACTAAATGTAGCAGCACCAAGGCTGCAACAACGGCATAGCGTTTCATCTCATCTTCCCCGCGAGGTAAAACAACTTGAGAGCTATTCTAGCGTATTTCACCCGTTGGCGCGATAGGGATTAATGATAGAAATATCAGTGTATTAGGCTTGGTGCGCAAGCTTCAAGTATTGCTCGGATTGCATTTCCATCAGGCGGGAAATCGTACGCTCGAACTCAAATTTCCCATCCCCCTTGGGGTATAACAGAGTGGGCTGCACCGCTGCGGTGCAGATGAGTTTAGTCTTTTGTTCATACAGCGCATCTATCAGAGTGACGAAGCGTTTAGCCTCGTTGCGCTTCTCGGAACTTAGTTTCGGAATATCGTGCAAAATGACGGTGCTGAAATTGCGCGCCACCTCCAAATAATCCGCCGCGCCGAGCGGGCGCGAACACAGTTCTTCAAACGAAAAAATCGCTACGTCGCCATGCATGGCCCGCACCGGAATGCGGCGGCCGTCCACTTCAATCTCGCCGCTTTCGGGTTCTGCGTCCTGCACGAGACCGGAAAATGTTGCGCGCACGAAAGCATCCGCCTTTTTACCCAGCGGGGTGAAATACACCGTGGAAAGGCTCTTTAAATGCTCAAGACGATAATCCACATCACCATCGAGTTCCACCACTCCCACGCTGTTTTTGAGCAGCGCGATGAAAGGCTCGAAGCGTTTCCGTTGCAAGCCGTCTTTATACAAATCGTCCGGCGCGCGGTTCGAGGTTGCCACCATCACCACGCCTTCTTCAAACAACACCGAAAACAGTCGGCTTAAAATCATCGCATCCGCAATGTCGGTCACCTGAAATTCATCGAAGCATAGCAGCGTTGTTTCATCGGCAATTTTCTGCGCAATGGCTTCCAGCGGATCTGTTTCGGATGGATGTTCTTTTTTATATTTATTCAGGCGGGCATGTACTTCCAGCATGAAGGCATGAAAATGCACGCGGCGCTTTTTCGGCACCGCCACCTGCTCAAAAAACAAATCCATCAGCATGGATTTTCCGCGCCCCACGCCACCATAAATATAAAGGCCCCGCGAAGCCATCATGGGGGTTTTCTTCACCAGCTTCTTTAGGAAGCCAGCATGTTTTTTTTCGCGGGCATATTGGCCAAGGCCGGCGCGGAGCACATCGAGCTTTTCCACCACACGCTGCTGGCGCGGGTCGGGCTTGATTTTCTTCTGCCGCACCCACTGGGCATACACTGCCTTGATGCTGCTGGCGGACTCAACAACCGTTTCCATTTTTTGACAAAATCCTCTATAGATTGCCCCATGGAAATCGCACGCACGCCCACAGAACTCTCGGCACATATAGACCGTCTTAAAAGCGCGGGCAAGAAAATTGCCTTTGTGCCGACCATGGGTGCGCTCCATACGGGGCATCTTTCCCTTGTGGATTTGGCGCGCAAAAATGCCGATGCGGTGGTGGCCAGCATCTTCGTAAACCCCACGCAATTTGGGCCCAACGAAGACTTCTCCCGCTACCCGCGCCAGGAAACCGCCGACGCTGAAATGCTCAAAAAAGCGGGTGTGGATATTCTGTTCCTGCCCACGGTGGAAGCCATGTACCCCACTGGTGCCGTTAGCGATATTGCTGTGCCAGAGCATCTCGGCGCCATTTTATGTGGGGCCTACCGCCCCGGGCATTTTGATGGCGTCGCCACGGTGGTGGCACGATTGCTTAAGTTGGCACAGCCGACTCACGCTGTGTTTGGTGAAAAAGATTTTCAGCAGCTTATGGTCATACGCTGGCTAGTGGATAAACTGAAGCTTGGCATCACGATTATCCCCGCGCCGATTCTGCGCGAGAAGGATGGCCTAGCCATGTCCTCACGCAATGCCTATCTAACACCCGAAGAGCGCGCCCTCGCGCCGCTCCTTTTCTGCACACTGAATGCCGTGGCTGAATCTTGCAAAGAAAATGTGTCGGTTGCAGAGGCGCTGGCGGAAGGAAAACAGCACCTCACTGAAAAAGGGTTTAAGATGGATTATCTGGAAATTCGTTCCGGAAAAAACCTCGAACCGCTCGTGAAATTAACGACGGAGCCAGCCCGCATCTTCGTCGCCGTGCATCTTGGAAAAACGCGTCTTATTGACAATATATCAATAAATTAAACCGATCGGATTATAGTATTAATCTAAATGGTTTAGGAAACCTGCCGCCACTTGATGGAGCAGCCGATGCTGGACGACTGTTGCTCAGGCGCCTTGCCGGTCTTAGCGACCAAACGCATGGCGTTTAAAAGGTCATGCTCGCTTTTTGCATTAGCCTGCATACCGGAGCTGTCAAACCGGCCGCGATATTGCAAATGCAGGTTGGCATCAAAACCGAAAAAATCCGGTGTACACACCGCGCCGTAGGCGCGTGCGGTTTCTTGCGTTTCGTCATACAGATATGGGAAGGTAAAGCCATGGCTTTGGGCAAATACTTTCATGTTATCAAATGAATCTTCCGGATATTCCTCGGCATCATTCGAATTAATCGCCACCACGCCCACGCCTTCGTTTTGCAGCAGCTTCATATCGGCCGCCAGCTTGTCTGCAATCGCCCGCACGAACGGACAGTGGTTACAAATAAACATCACCACCAACCCCTTTTCGCCACGCACATGTTTCAGGGAATAATTTTTCCCATCTACACTCTTCAACGTAAACTCTTCTGCTTTCCAGCCAATCGTAACCTGTGGTGTCGTCAGTGCCGCCATACATGCCTCCTACTGGTTAATCGTAACGTTTGGATATGTCCTTCAGGTGAGTGATAAAAAATGCGCCCGTCATTGCCACCAGCACATGCACGGTAAAGAAAATCAGTGAGGCCGCCACACCTTGCTCCGCGGGCAGGCCAAACCACACTGCGCAATAATAAAATGTCAGTTCGCGTAAACCTACGCCACCAATCGAAAGCGGTAAAATCGCAATCACGTTTGACACCATCAATATCGCCAGATACTCCATCAACTGGTGCGGCGGCACAATCGCCACGAACAAAATATACGCACCGAACGCCACCATCGATTGGCTTACGGCAGAAAAGCGACTTGCACCAATCATGGTACGCGGTGATTCCTTTAAAATAAGCCGTGCGGAAATCACATAAGCGGGTATCAGCAACAGTGCTGCTGCCGCAAGCATCGGCAGCGCATAGGGAATGTGGCGGGCCACATCACTCACCGCCGCGCATACCAGCGCAATGAGTAGCAGGAAAAACAATCCGTTCGCACGTTCGCTCAGCGCTAATTTCAGTGCACGCATCGCCGGAATTTTTTTATGCTTCTTTAAAAAAAGCGCCTTGTAGCCATCGCCGCTAATGCCGCCCGGCAGCACCAAGTTTACCATCGCGCCTGTCAGATACATCGGGATGCAAAACTGAATTTTGAGCGGGTGCCCCGCATCCGAAAAATAATAGCGCATGCGTGCAGCGCTCACCACCTGTGAAAGAAACAGCGACACAAACGCCGCCACAATATACGGCAGTGGAATCGCGTGAACCTGCTGCCACATCAGCTGCATATCGATGCGCGTGAACACCAGCGCAAGCGCGAGCACGGTAAGCCCTAACTTTACCGCAACGCCAAGCACACGCCGCCACAGCGGCTTCTTTTTTGTTTCTTCCAACAGCTCCGCATCAACTGCGGGAGATTTTTTTGCCTGCTTCATAGCGTGCTGAAATAATGTAAGGGGTTTTGTTTTGCGAACCATAGTAGGTGCGCATCACCAGCTCGGCCACAAAGCCCGCGGTAATAAACTGCACGCCCATGATGATGAGCAAAATACCAACGTAAAAAAGCGGCCTGCCGCCAATGTCATTGCCCAATAATTTATACACCAGCAGGTAAAACTCGATGAGGCCGCCAAGGATAAAAGAGCCAAGACCCAGATTCCCAAATAGATGCATCGGCTTTTGGCGGTAGCGCATGAAAAAATACATCAGCAGCAAATCACTCGCCACTTTGAAGGTGCGGCCGATGCCGTATTTTGAAACACCGAACTGGCGGGCATGGTGGCTCACTTTCACCTGCGCGAATTTGGCGCCCAGCATCACCGCCAGAATCGGAATGAAACGGTGCAGTTCACCATATAAATCGAGCTGCTTGGCAAGTTCGGAGCGGAATACTTTCAGCGTGCAACCATAGTCTTTAATATCCACCTTGGTCAGGCGGCGAATCAGCATGTTGGCGATCTTGCTCGGAATCAGGCGCAGGAACAAACCATCTTTGCGCTTGTTGCGGATGCCCGCCACCATGTCGAGGTCTTCTTTTTCAAGCTTTTTCAACATCATGGGCAGATCGGCAGGGTCGTTCTGCAAATCTCCGTCCATCGTGGCGATATAGTCGCCGCGTGCTTCGGCAATGCCCGCTGCAATCGCCGACGTCTGGCCGAAGTTGCGCTTGAAAAACACGGCGCGCACCGCCGCATCCTTGAGTTTTTTGATAGTCTCCTGCGTGCCGTCGGTTGAGCCATCATCCACAAATATCAGCTCATACGCCACGCCCTTCATGGCGGCTTTCACAGCCTGCGCCATGGGCAGAATATTCGCCTGTTCATTATACACAGGCACAATAACGGAGAGCTTCGGTGTATTTTTTGGCATGAGGCCTCTGTTTCATTTTGCTTTTGCATGGCTATACCATTATTTTCACACCAATGACAACGTCCAATCACATTTCAGCCCCCATCAGCAGCACGCGCCGTAAGGTGCGCGAGAAGGCGCTTGCCCTGCAAAGCGCCACGGGTGAAGTGCCGCGTTTCATCCATTTGCGGGCACATAGTGCGTTTTCCCTTTCCGCTGGCGCGATTCCGGTGAAAGACCTCGTCAAGCTGGCGGTGAAAAACAACATGCCTGCGCTGGCGATTACCGACACACATAATCTGTTCGGTTCGCTGGAGTTCTCGCTCGCCTGCAAAGATGCAGGCATTCAGCCTATCGTAGGCGTGGTGCTGGCGGTGGAAGAAGAAACCGGCCGCCCGGGCAAGCCGGAAACGAGCTTACTGCCTGTGCTCGCGAAAGATGAAATTGGCTATCAGAATCTGCTTAAAATCATCAGCCGCTCCTATCTTGAAAGCGGTGAAACCGTTACGCCGATTGTGCGGCTCGACACACTGGGTGAATATTCGGCGGGGCTGATCGCCCTCACTGGCGGTGCCGATGGTGTGCTTGGCAAGTTCCTTCAGGCAGGGCAGCTTGAGGCCGCGCGCGCGCGGCTGGAAAAACTACAAGACCTCTTCCCTGACCGATTGTACATCGAACTCCTGCGCCATGGCCTGCCGGAAGAAAAAGCCACCGAGCCGCACTTCATTGACCTCGCCTATGAATATGACATTCCGCTCGTCGCCACGAACGACGTATATTTCGCCACACCCGACATGCACGAAGCGCATGATGCGCTCATCTGCATCGCCGAAGGCCGTTATGTGAGCGAAGAAAATCGCAAACGCTTCACGCGTGAACATTACTTTAAATCGCCTGCTGAAATGGCGGCGCTGTTTGCCGACATCCCCGAAGCGTTGCTGAACACGGAAGTGATTGCCAAACGCTGCTCGGTCATGAGTGAAGCACGGCAACCAATTTTGCCAAATTTCCCCACCAGCGCGGGGCGCACGCAGGAAGAAGAGCTCGCCTTTGTGGCGCATGAGGGTCTAAAAAAACGCCTCGCGGAAGAAGTGCTGCCGCTCCGCGCCACGGCAGAAGAAAAAGCATCTGCCGAAAAAGAATATGCCGAGCGGCTCGACTTCGAGCTTTCGGTGATCAACCGCATGAAATACGCGGGTTACTTCCTTATCGTGTCAGATTTTATCCGCTGGGCAAAAGCCTCCGGCATTCCGGTGGGTCCGGGGCGCGGTTCCGGCGCAGGCTCGGTGGTGGCATGGTCCACGCAAATCACCAACCTCGACCCCATCCGTTTCGGGCTGCTGTTTGAGCGCTTCTTAAACCCCGAACGTGTGTCAATGCCAGACTTTGATATCGACTTCTGCCAAGAACGGCGCGACGAAGTGATTCGTTACGTGCAGGAAAAATACGGGCGCGAAAACGTGGCGCAGATTATCACCTTCGGTAAATTACAGGCGCGCGCGGTGCTGCGCGACGTAGGCCGCGTAATGCAGCTGCCTTACGGTCAGGTGGATCGTATCTGCAAACTCATTCCATTCAACCCCGCGAATCCTATTACGCTGAAAGAAGCCATTGGTCTCGACAAAGAATTGCAGCGCGAGCGCGATAAAGATGAAAGCATCCGCAAGCTGCTCGACATGGGTCTTAGGCTCGAAGGCCTTTACCGCCACGCTTCCACCCACGCGGCTGGCGTGGTGATTGCCGACAGGCCGCTCGACCAACTGATTCCGCTCTATTACGACCCGCGCACTTCCATGCCCGTCACGCAGTATGCGATGAAGCAGGCCGAACAAGCGGGCCTCGTGAAGTTCGACTTTTTGGGTCTTAAAACCCTGACGCTGATTGACCGCGCCTGCCGCCTGATTCGTGAAGCGGGCACAAACATCGACATTGAGCGCATCCCGTTTGATGATAAAGCCACGTTTGAAATGCTCGCGCGCGGTGACGCCACTGGCGTGTTCCAGATGGAATCGGCAGGTATGCGTGATGCGCTTCGTAAAATGCGGCCGGACACGATTGAAGACATCATCGCACTTATCTCGCTCTATCGCCCCGGCCCGATGGAAAATATTCCCATGTACGTGGCGCGCAAACACGGGCGCGAAAAAGTCGACTACATGCACCCAAAGCTTGAAGCCGTGCTGAAAGAAACCTTCGGCGTGATTATCTACCAAGAGCAGGTGATGCAGATTGCGCAGATTCTGTCCGGCTACACGCTGGGCGGTGCAGACTTGCTGCGTCGCGCGATGGGTAAAAAAATCAAAGAGGAGATGGAAGCACAGCGCGAGCAGTTCGTAAAAGGTGCAGTGGCGCAAGGCGTGAATGAAAAACAAGCCACGCATATTTTCGACCTTGTGGATAAATTCGCTGGTTACGGTTTCAATAAATCGCATGCTGCCGCCTATGCGGTGATTGGGTATCAAACCGCTTACCTCAAAGCGAATTATCCGGTGGAATTTTACACCGCCTCAATGAATATCGACATTGGCGACACTGACAAAATCAACCTCTTCCGCCGCGAAGCCATGAAAGCGGGCATCACCATTTTGCCGCCCGATATCAACCGCTCCGGCGCTGAATTCATCACCGAAAAATTAAATCCGCCACCCGCCACAGGTAGAAAACGCGCCATCCGTTACGCGCTGGGCGCTTTAAAAGGCGTGGGGCTGGCCGCAATGCAAGTGGTGGAGAAAGAACGGCGCGCACACGGCGACTTTAAAAATGTGTTTGAAGTGGCAGAACGTTGCGACAGCCGCGCACTCTCCAAACGCCAGCTCGAAAGCATGGCCAAGGCTGGTGTGTTTGACAGCCTGAACCCCAACCGCAAGCAAATGTTTGAAGCCGCGACACTGCTTTCGCGTTACGGCAGTGCGGTGCAGGAAGAAAAAGACAGCCAGCAGGTCAATTTATTTGGTGGCAGCAGCGCTGCGCCAGTCAATCACCCCGCTTTACCTGAAATTACAGACTGGAACGGCGAGGAACGCCCCGCGCAGGAATTTGATGCCATGGGTTTTTATCTTACCGCGCACCCGCTGGAAGATTATCAGGAAACACTCGAGCGCCTTGGGTTTTATAGCATCTTGGGGCTGGAGGAAAAAATTACCGGCGCAGGCGAAATTAAGCTCGCGGGTATGCCGACCGCTATTAGCTACCGGCTTTCCGGTGGGCGTAAATTTGCTTACCTCCAACTCTCTGACCCCAGTGGCGTAATTGAAATTGCGATTTTTGATGAAGAGATGCTCACCGAAAAACGTGAGGTGCTTGAGGGGAAAAAACCACTCATCGTTACTGTCGATGCGAAAAAAGATGAAGGCGGCCTGCGCTTATTTGCCCGCCATATTGGCTTGCTGGATGCCTATCTGGATGAACGCCCGCAACATCTTGTCGTGCAGCTTAGCAGCACCAAAGGTCTGCCTGCTTTGCGGCAAACGCTGGCAACCTGCGGCAAGGGGCGCGTGCGTGTGGCATTGCAGGTGGATGCGGGCGGTATGCTGGTTACGCTTCAACTGCCCGACCATTATGCCATTCCGCGCACCACACTGGCAGAAATCAAAAGCACCGCAGGTGTGGCGAAACTGCTATCCGCCTGATTTTTTATCTCTTTCTGCGGGTACTCTGCATGAAAGGGCTACACTTGTCTCAGAAAATAGGATATAAATGGCCTAGGCTAACCTGTTCAAAATACGGGCAAAGACTTGGCATTATCGCGGCTTAAGGCAGTGGTGTTTTCCCTTCTGGCGAGCGTCAGCACGCTGGCGCAGGGCGCCCTTGTCAGCAACGCCGAAGCGCAACAAGCGGACTCAAACCCCACGGTTGCAGGTGCGATTGAGAGCAACATTCCTGGCTTTGGCTACGTTGAAAAAGTCGCTGATTTTGGTGAGAACGCAGCAAAGTCGGCTGTTCCGGCGGCACAAAATGCAGCAAAATCCGTTGAGGCTGCCGCCGACTCCATTACCGCTCCGTCAATGCCCTCCGTCAGCGCACCCACAATTCCAAGTGTCAGCGGCGTAGTGCCCTCTGAAGAAAAAACGAACATGCCCTCGCTTCCGATGCCAACTCTTTCCGCGCCAACATTAAATCTGCCTGCCATACCTTTGCCTGGCGCCGCAAGCACACCTCTGGCCGCACCGGCAGCGCCTGAAACAAAGCCCGTCGCCATTCCAGATCCCGCCTTGCCAAAGGGCGGGGTTGTAACCCCACCGCCGGAATCACCAACCGCCGCCGGAGAAGAAAAGGGGAAGGAGAATCTAGATAACATTCTAAAGGAGATGAAAATCCTGAAAGAAAACCGTGGCACCGCCGAGGAAAAAAAGCCCTCCGTGCCACTGCCGGATGAGTACCGCAAAATGATGGGCGAAGGTAAGGAGGGCGAGGAAGAGGCAGAAGATCCGGACGCAAAATTCAAAACACAATATCTGCCGGACGTCATCTACCGTAAAGATTACGAACGCACCAATGCGCACCTACCTCTCTCTTTAGATGGCGCTGATTTAGAGCGCGGCATTTTTGAAACAGCTGAGCAAGGCGATATTAACGGCCTGCGCGCAGTGCTCGACACTGGCCTTATCAGCCCTGATGTTCGCAACACTTACGGCAACACCCCACTCATGAGCGCCGCACTGCATGGCAAAGTTGATACCGCACGCTTGCTTCTGGCGCGTGAAGCAAATCCCAACCTGCAAAATAACCTGGGCCTCACCGCCTTACACATCGCAGCGCAAAAAGGCCGCACCGATGTGGTGAAAGCGCTGCTCGCCATGAAAGCGGATCCCAACCTGAAAGACAGTTATGCCAACACGCCGCTGATGTTTGCTGCCGCAGGCAAGCATTTTGCCACGGCACAAGCCTTGCTGGATGGTGGCGCCGTTCGCGAAGCGCGCTTCCTATCGGAACTGGTGCAAAATCCATCACAGATGAAGGCTGTCAAGCACGGCAAGCCGCCAGGCGACCCAGCCGCAATGGGTGAAACAATTGCAGAAACCAATACCACGCCGGATGGGCTAGTGGTGAATAAGCCTTACTCGCCGCCAGAGCCGGAGCCGCCGGTAAAGCCTGAGGCACTCACTGCAGAAAGCGCCACCTTGCCGCCAAGCGCGCTCCAAGAAGAAGGTGTCGTAAAAGATTTATATGGCGTGCCTGTTACGCCAAAGCCTGAAAGTATCAGCAAGGATGCGGCAAACGAAGAGGCACAGAAGGCAGCCGCTGCTGCTGCTCGTGCAGCGGCACAAAAACCGCCCGAAACCACGGCAACCGGCACAGCGCCATCTTTAGCCGTTCCTGGGCAGGCTGCTCCGGTGGCGATTACGCCCACTGCGCCAAGCCTGACTCCACCCACCGCCACACCGGTGATGCCAAGCCTCATGCCAGCAACCACGAGTCCTTCATTGCCGACACTTACCGCCCCGGCGGCGGCTGAAAAAGCTCCGGAAGCCGCAAAAATCACCGCACCAGAAAATGCTCCAGCACCTTCTGTGGGCGCACCGGATGAAGAGCCTGCCGCACCAATTCCACCGCTACCAGTTAAAACACCTGCGGCCACCACCACAACACCGCCTGCGTCTTCCTCTGCACCAGCGAAAACTTTGCCTGCACTAACGGCACCCGCTGCCTCGGCGCCTACTGTAACCCCCCCTGCAATCCCTGCCCCGATCACACCATCGACCAGTCTGCCGACGCTGGCGCCCACAAAGCCCGCCGAGGCCATTAAACCCGTTGCGCCGATTACAGAAACCAAGCCTGCCGCCATTGAGCCGCCTGCTGCAAGCAAGCCTGCGGCAAAGCCGCCATCAGACCTTACCTTGCCGGAAATGCCCTCCTTCGACAGTTTTGTAACGCCGGAGGAAAAACCCACAGCGCCGAAAACGCCCGCAGCGCCGGCCACGCCAGCCGCTGAAATCCCAAGCACATCAAGTAACGAGCTCGGTGTGCCCTCTGTGGATACGAAGAAAGGCGTTATTCCGGCTTTAACACCGAAAGAGCCAATAAAAGAAGAATCAAAAGACCCTGCGATGGATGCGGTGGATAAAATGTTTAAAGATGCGTCCGGTGAGGCCAAGAAAAAAGATGAAATCCCCGCCGTTGGCCCACAAATCCCCGCAGAATTAGAATAGGTCACGCCCTCGCTTTTTGCTTGGCAGTGTTGTGCTAAACCGCTAAAAATAACCCATCCACATGGACCCTCAACGACATCCGCCACTCGAAGGACACGGTGATGAAAAAGCCTTTTGATAAGTCTAAACTGCCCAGCCGCCACGTAACCGAGGGGCCAGAGCGCGCACCGCATCGCTCCTATTACTATGCCATGGGCATGACCGAAGCGCAGATTCACCAGCCACTTATCGGCGTGGTCACCACATGGAACGAGGCTGCGCCGTGTAACATTTCACTCGCCCGTCAGGCGCAGGTGGTTAAAAAAGGCGTCAGCGCGGCTGGCGGCACACCGCGTGAATTCACCACCATCACCGTCACCGACGGCATCGCGATGGGGCATCAGGGCATGAAGTCGTCTCTCGTGTCGCGCGATGTGATTGCCGATTCCGTTGAACTCACCGTACGCGGCCATTGCTACGATGCGCTCGTCGGCCTTGCCGGATGCGACAAATCCCTCCCCGGCCTGATGATGGCGATGGTGCGACTGAATATTCCATCCGTGTTTATCTATGGCGGTTCTATTCTGCCTGGCCACTACAAGGGCAAGGACATCACCGTGCAGGACATGTTCGAAGCCGTTGGGCTTCACAGCACCGGCAAGTTGAGTGATGAAGAACTCCACGCCATGGAAGAGGTCGCCTGCCCCTCATCGGGTTCCTGCGGCGGCCAGTTCACCGCCAACACCATGGCCTGCGTATCCGAAGCCATCGGCCTCGCGCTGCCGGGTTCTGCGGGCGCGCCAGCCCCCTATGACACACGCGACCAGTTCGGCTTTGACTCCGGCCAGCAGGTGATGGAGCTCTTAAAAAAGAAAATCCGCCCGCGTGATATCGTCACTCGCAAGGCGCTCGAAAATGCGGCGGCAGTGGTTGCAGCCACGGGTGGCTCCACCAATGGTGCGCTGCACCTGCCTGCCATCGCACATGAAGCGGGCATTACATTCAACCTCGAGGATGTCGGCAAAATCTTCCATAAAACGCCTTATATCGCCAGCCTGAAACCAGGCGGTAAATACGTGGCGAAAGACCTATACGAAGTTGGCGGTGTGCAGATTGTGATGAAAGCGCTGCTGGATGGTGGCTTCCTGCATGGCGATGCCATCACCGTTACCGGAAAAACAATCGCTGAAAACCTGAAGGGCGTGAAGTTCCCGAAGAATCAGGACGTCGTGCGCCCCACATCTGACCCCATCACCGCCACCGGCGGCGTGGTCACGCTCAAAGGCAATCTTGCGCCGGAAGGCTGCATCGTGAAAGTGGCGGGCATGAAGAATTTGAAGTTTTCTGGCCCTGCGCGTTGTTTTGACCGCGAGGAAGATGCCTTTGCCGCCGTCGATAAACGTAAATACAAAGAAGGCGAAGTGCTCGTTATCCGCTATGAAGGGCCTAAAGGTGGCCCTGGCATGCGCGAGATGCTCGCCACCACCGCCGCGCTCTATGGGCAAGGCAAGGGCGACAGTGTGGCGCTTATTACCGACGGGCGCTTCTCCGGCGCCACGCGCGGTTTCTGCGTCGGCCATGTGGGGCCCGAGGCTGCCGCAGGCGGCCCAATCGCCCTTATCAAAGATGGTGACATCATCACGCTGGATGCCTTGAAAGGCACTATCAGCGTGAACCTCACTGAAAAAGAACTCGCCGAGCGTAAGAAAAAATGGAAGCCGCGCGCGACCGATTACCAATCCGGCTCACTGTGGAAATATGCGCAAGTAGTCGGCCCCGCGAAAGACGGTGCGGTCACCCATCCGGGCGGCGCAAAAGAAACCCATAGCTATGCGGATATTTAATGCAAACCTATCTTAAAACCATCATTGCGGCACTCTCACTCCTCACGCTGATTGGCCTGTCGTATCTGGGCTATGCGTACTGGCGCGACCGTGTTGCATTTTCCTCAGACCCCAATCTGGCCGAGTTAGAGCGCTATGAGCAAGCCAAGGATTATCCCGGACTGGCCAATGCGCTTTTCCGCAAACGCGAGGGCACTGCCTTTAGCGAAGCCGTGCTGCCGTGGCTGGAAAAGCGCGAAGAGCGGGCGTTCGCTCCTTACCTTTATGCACAAGCCCTGCATCTCAATGTGCTACAGAAGCCTGAAGAAGCCATCCGTTATTATTTCCGCGCTGGCCTTCTTGCGCGTATTGATTTGCTATATTGCCTTGATGCAAGCGCCGAAAAACTCATCATGCAAATGGAGTCCCTGTTTCCAGACACGTTAGATTATCTGGATGAACATCCGGGCGCACGCGTATCTGCTGGCACCTTGGCGCTGCTCAAAGAAGAACAGGCCGTGGGGCGACCAAAGCCCGATTGGCTTTGCCCCTATGGAGATAAAAAATTGAGCAAATATGAGGCCTTCGTGGAAGAAACGCTGTGGCTTGAGCGCCGCATCCCTACATTAGAAAGTTTCCGCATCCTGATTTCCGAGCGTCCTGCTTACCCGGAGGGGCAGTAGCAGCTTCTATCCTTTCGGCGGTAGGTCTTCGCCTGACTTTTCGGCCTGCATACCGAGATAATTCCCAACAATGCCTAAGGCTGCGCTGCGTATGTTGTGAAGCGCAACAAGTGAATTAATAATTTCGTTATTCGCCGCCATATAGTCCAATATTGCCACCTGAGCCACGGCGTGCTCTTCAAATGAACGTTTTTTTTCTTCAAAAAGAGCGCCAATACCAGGCGTTACTTCATCTGCCCTTGCCGCAGTAACTCGGTACATCTGCATCCCAGGTGATTGGTCAATCCGATCACTGTATTTGTCCCATAATTTCATGAGTAGTTCTTCATGCTTGGCTTCAAGTGGCGGCACGGGCTCACCCCTAATTTCAGCCATCGTTTTATCGTGTAGTGTGGCAGAAAGCTGCTCAATATCATCTACCTCTGCCTTCACTTTCTCGTTATAATCTGCAAGCAGCCCGCCTTTTTCGCCAACCGCATTTGCAATATCAAGTAGCGCCTTCAGGTCATCGCCGAGCGCGGCCACGCGCTCCCTGCTCACCACCATATCAATGTGTTTGCCCGAAGGTCCTTCCGGCGTCTCACGCGCCTCCATGGCCTTTCTGAGGCGGCCCACACTTACCATCACATTGTCGAAAAACAACCGATCCTTTAAACCTTGAAGCATTGGGTGCTGCATCCGCCCATAGGCACTGGCCAGCACATCACCCATACCGCGCACAAACAGATACAAATGCTCTTCCGGCGTGCTTGGGAGCGGTATTTCACCTTCGTTTGCCATGGCGTCATTCTCAAAATTGTTGTAATCCTTAGGCGCAGTATAGCACAAAACCCCTTAATAATTGCTTAACGCAAAAATGCCAAAATCTTTAAAAAACAATACGATAGACTCTGCTGAGGTGGCAAAATTTACCGCCATGGCAGATGAATGGTGGGACGAGAACGGCAAATTCCGCCCGCTCCATTTATTCAATCCCGTGCGCATCCGCTATATACGCGACGCTATCGCCACGCACTTTAACAAAAAACCAGAAGCGCCGAAGCCTTTAAGCGGCATCCGTATTGTGGATATCGGCTGCGGCGGCGGCTTGCTCGCCGAACCTTTGGCACGCCTTGGCGCAACCGTTACCGGTGTAGATGCCTCCGAAAAGAACATTCGCATCGCATCCTTACATGCCAAAAAAACGAACACCAAAGTAACGTACTTACATCATGCGGCAGAAGATTTGGTTTCAAAAAAACAACAATTCGATGTCGTGCTGGCGATGGAAATCGTTGAGCATGTGGCCGACGTAGATGCCTTTCTAAAGGCCTGTGCTGCGCTCGTAAAACCCGGTGGGCTTTTATTCGTCGCCACGCTCAACCGCACGCCTAAATCATTTTTGTTTGGCATTCTCGGCGCAGAATATGTCATGCGCTGGTTACCGCGCGGCACGCATGACTGGCGGAAATTCTTGAAGCCATCCGAAATCGCGGAAATTCTGCAAAAAGAGGGTTTAAAAACAGACGATATTAAAGGTGTTAATTACCGCATTATCTCGGGTGATTTCCTTCTCACAAACGACCCGAGTGTTAACTATATCCTACGCGCAAAATGCTGATTATTTGTTCTCAAGCACTGCTCTGTACGAACTAATATGGTTATAAAAAAGCTTCAATAGTGGCTGGCTGATAATGATGGGAATATCTTTATACAGAAGCGCCGCTGTCAGTGAGCGACTGTTGCACACAATAGCGTAATATAAATACAGCCGCCTATGTCCAATAGATCTGCATGCATGCACCAATTTTCTAACTAATTTCTTTCTTAGAAACAAAGATGGGCGCAGATGAAGGCTTTCTGCCAAGGCGTTCTCAATGCCTTGCCATGTAATAATAATTCGCTTTATTTCCTGCGGGTTTTTTATTTCTTTTATGGACAGAAAAAACTCGAGAAAATCCTGTGTGTCTTTTGGATGATTTCTAACAAAAATCGGTATAACGCGTCCGAGGTTTTTTGTAGCCGTATGGGCAGCGCTTCGGCCAGAAATTAAAGAATTACCGTGGTATTGGCTGTTGGCGCGCACCCGATAAATTAAGAGTGGCCTAGCCATTTTCCTTACTTTCGTGTGGGGTAAAATCCGGGAAATAAATTCAAAGTCTTCTGCCTCCCCATGCACAAAGCTTTCATCATAATATATGTGGTTTTCGCGAAAAATTTTGCTACGAAACATAAGGGTTGGGTTCTCAAATTCCATTTTTATCAAAACATCCACCCCCAAGCTCGCAAATAGGTTTGAGCAAAGTCTGGGCTGAAAGCGATTACGCTCCAAACCAATGGAGTTTGTGCCCAAAAGTCCAATATCCTTATGTGTATCAAGGTACCTTTTTTGGCGCATTAGGCGAGAGGGTAATGAAATATCATCGGCATCCATCAGCGCAATATATTCACCTTTGGCTTCACGTAATGCCGTGTTTCTGGCAGCAGCGGACCCACGGTTTTTTTCATGATAAAAAACGCGGATGCGGGGGTCTTTAAAAGTATGGATAATGTCGCGGGTAGTGTCCGTGGAAGCATCGTCCACAATCAGCAGTTCGAAGTCTGTAAGCGTCTGGTCTAAAATGCTCTGAATCGCCAGGGCAATAAACTCCGCCGCGTTATATGCACACATGACAACGCTAACAGAGGGCATACTACCTCCCTATGGGAATCTCTAACGCAGCGCGGTGAGCAACGCTTCGGCGATGTGGATATTTTTTTCGGCAAGCTGACGGTCAAAATCATTCGCGGCTTTGGCAAGCGCCTTCTTGCCTTTTTCAAGGCGCTCTTCTGCATCGGAACGCTTCGCCAGTTTCAAATCAACCGCTTCTTCGGCCAGCACCGTGCAGCCCGTGGTGCTAACTTCGGTAAAACCGCCGGACACGAAAATACGCTGCGTAATCTGCTCGCCATTTTCATACACATCCACCACGCCGCTTTGCATGGTCGCCACCATCGGCGCATGATTTTCCAGCACACCAAACGTGCCGTCGGCACCGGGGATGACAACCATCTTCACCGGTTTTGAAAACACCACCTGCGTGGGCGTGACTAAATCAAGCGTCAGTTTCGACATGCATCTACCTTATGGTTTTACGCCGCTTCAGCAGCCAGCTTTTTAGCTTTTTCGATGGCTTCTTCAATTGTGCCCACCATGTAGAAAGCAGATTCCGGCAGGTCGTCATATTCACCGGCGCAGATTGCTTTAAAGCCTTTGATGGTGTCAGACAAGCTCACCCATTTACCCGGAGCGCCCGTGAACACTTCGGCCACGTGGAATGGCTGCGACAGGAAGCGCTGAATCTTACGCGCACGTGCCACCACCAGTTTGTCTTCTTCCGAAAGTTCATCCATGCCCAGAATCGCGATGATGTCCTGCAGCGATTTATAGGTCTGCAGAATCTTCTGCACTTCACGGGCCACGGCATAGTGTTCATCACCAATCACGCGTGGGTCAAGAATACGGCTGGTGGAGTCCAGCGGATCCACGGCAGGGTAAATCCCGAGTTCGGCAATCTGGCGGGAAAGCACCGTTGTCGCATCAAGGTGCGCGAAAGAGGTCGCAGGCGCAGGGTCCGTCAAGTCGTCAGCAGGTACGTAAATGGCCTGCACCGAAGTGATGGAGCCTTTGTTCGTGGAGGTAATGCGTTCCTGCAGCTGACCCATTTCGGTTGCCAGCGTCGGCTGGTAACCCACTGCAGAAGGAATACGACCGAGCAGCGCGGATACTTCAGAACCGGCCTGTGTGAAGCGGAAGATGTTGTCCACGAAGAACAACACGTCCTGACCTTCTTGGTCGCGGAAATATTCCGCCACCGTCAGACCCGTCAGCGCCACGCGGGCACGCGCACCTGGCGGCTCATTCATCTGGCCATATACGAGTGCTACTTTGGATTTGCTCTGGTCTTTGAGGTTGATAACGCCAGAGTCCATCATTTCGTGGTACAAATCGTTACCTTCACGCGTACGTTCACCCACACCGGCGAACACCGAGTAACCACCGTGTGCTTTCGCCACGTTGTTGATGAGTTCCATGATAAGAACGGTTTTGCCCACACCGGCGCCACCGAACAGACCGATTTTACCACCCTTAGAGTAAGGCGCGAGAAGGTCGATCACCTTAATACCGGTAACGAGTACTTCGGTTTCCGTTGCCTGCTCGATAAAGGATGGAGCGGGCTGGTGAATCGCCATTTTCTGTTTCGTTTTGATCGGACCTTTTTCGTCAATCGGCTCACCCACCACGTTCATAATGCGGCCCAGCGTTTCAGGGCCGACCGGCACGGCAATCGGCTCACCGCTATCGATTACTTCCTGACCACGCACCAGACCGTCGGTGGAGTCCATCGCGATGCAACGCACAGAGCCTTCGCCCAAATGCTGCGCCACTTCCATCACCAGCGTCTTGCCGTCATTTTGCGTTTCAAGCGCGTTTAGAATCGGCGGCAGGTAGCCGTCAAACTGCACGTCCACCACAGCGGAAATCACCTGCGTGACTTTGCCTTTTCGGCCTTTGGCCAGCGGCGTAACGTTGCTGCTTTTGCCTTTGGTTTCGGCTGCTGCTTTCTTTGGTGCTTCTTTCTTCGGTGCCATAGTTCGCTCCACTTTTTCTAAAAATAAATACGTTCGTTAAATTGCTTCCGCGCCGGAAATAATTTCAATCAGTTCCTTCGTAATCGTCGCCTGACGGTTACGGTTATATTCCAGCGTGAGTTTCTTAATCATGTCGCCGGCGTTGCGCGTGGCGTTATCCATCGCCGTCATGCGCGCTCCCTGCTCGCTGGCAGAGCTTTCGAGTAGTGCGTGGAAAATCTGCACGCTGATATTCAGCGGCAATAAATCCGACAGCACGGCCGCTTCGCTCGGTTCATAATCATACACCGCCTCAGGGCCCTTCGTGGGGGCGGATTGGATTTTTTCCGACAGCGCGTTGATGTCGAGCGGAATCAGCTGCTGGAACGTCACCACCTGCGAAATAGCAGATTTGAACTTGTTATACACCACCGAGCACACATCCACTTCGCCGCTTTCAAACAGCGAAAGCACCCTCGCACCCACTTGTGCGGCGTCGGTATATTCCACCTGCTTTTTACCGGCTTCGCCCATGCGGTCGATGATGGCGCTCTTGTAACCATGCTTCAGCTGGTCGTAGGATTTCTTACCCACCAGTAGCAGCTTTACTTCTTTGCCGGAGGCTTTCAGTTGCTCCATGCGATTGCGCACGGCGCGCACCACGCTGGTGTTGAAACCACCGCACAAACCGCGGTCGGATGAAATCACCACAATCAGGTGCTTCTTATCGCTGGCACGGCCCACCATCAGCGCGGGCGCGTTTTCTTTTTCCTTAATCGACAGTGCCAAGGTTGCAATCACGCGCTCCATGCGTTCCGCATAGGGGCGAGCCGACGCAGCACGTTCCTGCGCACGACGCAGTTTGCTGGCCGCCACCATTTTCATGGCTTTGGTGATCTTCTGCGTGGACTTCACGCTTTTGATCCTGAGGCGCAGTGTCTTTAAATTTGCCACGGCTTAAACCTTTTCCTTCGCGCTACCAATGTTTCGTTTACGCAAACAGCTTGCTGAATTTTTCCAGCAGTGCTTTCAGTTTTTCTTCCGTTTTGTCCGACAGTTTCTGTTCGGTGCGGATTTCTTCCAGCAGCTTTACGTTTTTGCCGCGCAGGTCTGCCAGCAGCTGTTCTTCAAAACGGCTGACGTCTTTTGCAGGCACCTTATCGAGGTAGCCTTTCACGCCGGCGTAAATCACGCAGACCTGTTCTTCCACTGCAAGCGGGGTGTACTGGTTTTGCTTGAGGAGCTGCGTCAGGCGCGCACCGCGACCGAGCAGTTTCTGCGTTGCAGCGTCAAGGTCAGAACCAAACTGCGCAAACGCTTCCATTTCGCGGAACTGAGCGAGTTCGAGCTTAATCGAACCAGCCACTTGTTTCATGCCTTTAATCTGTGCGGCAGAACCCACGCGGGATACGGAAAGACCGACGTTTACTGCCGGGCGGATACCTTTGTAGAACAATTCCGTTTCAAGGAAGATCTGACCGTCCGTAATCGAAATCACGTTGGTCGGGATGTAGGCAGATACGTCACCAGCCTGCGTTTCAATCACCGGCAGTGCGGTGAGCGAACCAGCGCCCTGTTCGTCAGACATTTTTGCAGCGCGTTCCAGCAAGCGTGAGTGCACATAGAACACGTCACCCGGGTAGGCTTCGCGGCCTGGTGGGCGGCGCAGCAGCAGGGACATCTGGCGGTAGGCCACAGCGTGCTTAGAAAGATCATCATACGCAATCAGCGCATGCATACCGTTGTCGCGGAAAAATTCGCCCATCACGCAGCCCGTGTATGGCGCAAGGAACTGCATCGGAGCAGGCTCGGAAGCAGATGCGGCCACCACGATGGAGTATTCCATCGCGCCCTGCTCTTCCAGTTTTTTCACCAGCTGGGCGATGGTCGAGCGCTTCTGACCAATGGCCACATAAATGCAGTACAGTTTCTTGGATTCATCTTTGCCGCTGTTCACCGCTTTCTGGTTCAAGAATGCGTCAAGAATCACGGCGGTTTTACCCGTCTGGCGGTCACCGATGATCAGTTCGCGCTGACCACGGCCGATTGGAATCAGTGCGTCGATGGCTTTAATCCCCGTCTGCACTGGCTCATGCACCGACTTACGGGCAATAATACCAGGAGCTTTCACTTCAAGGCGGGTTTGCTTCACGTTTTTGAGCGGGCCTTTGCCGTCAATCGGGTTACCAAGACCGTCCACCACGCGACCGAGCAGACCTTTACCTGCTGGCACGCTCACGATTTCGCCCGTACGTTTTACCGTATCACCTTCTTTAATATCGCGGTCGTTACCGAACAGCACGATACCCACATTGTCTTCTTCCAGGTTCAGCGCCATACCTTTAATGCCGCCGGGGAATTCCACCATTTCACCAGCCTGCACTTTATCAAGGCCATACACGGTGGCGATACCGTCACCCACGGAAATAACTTGGCCAACTTCTTTGAGTTCGGCTTCACCGGAAAAGTCGGTGATCTGTTTTTTCAAAACGCTGGCGATTTCAGAGGCGCGAATGTCCATGGATCAAATACTCCCTTTAAAAACTATCCCTTAATGTTTGCAATTTTTTGTGCACGGGCAAGGCGCTCTAAGCGTCCCTCCACCGAGGCATCAATCAGTTCAGAGCCAAGCTTCACTTTCAGCCCGCCCAGAATATTCTGGTTTACGCTTTCTTTTAGCGCCACCTGCTTGCCCACCAGCTTCTTAATGGCGGTTTCAAGGGCGGCACGGTTCTGCGTGGAAAGCGGCACAGCGCTCGTCACTTCCACCGTTACTTCGCCCTTATCGGCGGATACCAAGCGGCGGAAGGCTTCAACAATGTCGCGTAAAATAGCAAGGCGGCGGTTGGCCGCAAGCAGCGCCACGGTGCGCAGCGTTACTTCTTGTGCTTTTTGCTGTTTCAGCAGTATTTCAAACACGGCGCCGATTTCTGCCGTCGGTAGCACGGGGCTCTTTGCTGCAATCACCAATTCTGGTGATGCAAGCAGCATGGCATCGAGCGCTTCAAGGTCTCTTGCAACGCTTTCCAGCGCATTTTGCTGTTTGGCCAAATCAAACAACGCCGTTGCATAACGGCGCGCAAGGCCAACTTTTCCCGTTTTTTTCGCAGGCACGTGGCTACACTTACTATATCTAGAGTTTTCCCAACCATTTCCGAGCAAACTGACGCATTTTAAGCCCGAAATCGTGCCGCTTTCTAACATAAGCCCCCTGTGCTTGCAAGCGCAAGCTTGGGCCAAAAAGCTTTTTTTGGGAAAATGATTCTAGTTGGCTGAAAAATATGAGTTTTTTAATTAGTGGTTGGGCAGGTCGGGAAAGGCACTGCGCTCGGCACTGCGAATGGCCTCATATTTTTCTTTATCAAACTTCATCACATAAAAGGGCACGCCGTCGGTCGACTGGTGCATATTCATGCCCTTCACCAAGCCCTTCGCTACACCGTGAATTTCACCCAGCACCAAAAAAATCTCACGCACCTGCGAGGCAGCCTCAAAGTCACCCATCACCACGCCGATGGTGCCGTCTTTTTGCTCCCTCACCGGTGAGGTCGGATTGTTATAGCTTTGCGGCAGCAGATAATCCCTCGTATGCATCACTTCCTGCTCAAGCGCCCTTAAAGGCAGGCCGCGCACAAATTCGCCCGCCGCAAACTCAATAGAGGTTTCTTTAGCGCTGAGCGACATCACTAACCCCGGCAGGTCATGAATCTGCCCGCCGCCTACTCGCTGCTCATATTTCCAGTCATCATAGGCAAGGCCGAGCACAGCCATTATGGCCGTCATGTATGTTACATCTTCGGGTGCTTCCTTGGGGCGTCGAGCCAATACGAAGTTGTCATCCAGGCCATTCATCTTCAAGTGATATGGCATGCCGCCGCGGTCACTCACCTCTTGCCGCGCCGCCTTAAGCACATTGATTGCTTCTTCGAATACCGAAACCACTTTGCTCCCCTAACCACCCATTGGCGGCAAATCTGGTAGCGCCTCGAGGGCTTTCACCTTTTCAAACGCCGCCTTGCTAATCACCACGGAAGGGTGCTCGATAAACATCACGCGGCCATTACGATCCCTTCCATCAATCCCCTCCTGCGCGCGCCAGCACTGCCCTTGCTGGCCATGTGCCTGTAATAGCAAATCCACACGTTCATATTGCAGGGTAACAAACAATTCTGATAGTTCGCGTGCCCGCACCGGGTCCACCCCCTCCCCGCGTATAATCGGGTGTGAAATCACCACCGCATCCACAGCTTTGAATTGTGGTGTACCCATTTTGCGCGTGGCTTTTTCGTTAGGTAGGGCAATGGCCAGTGGCTTCGTCAGCGGGTTTTTGAATATTTCCTGATGCAGCGCCTCCACTGCCAGCCTGAGGCTTGTGGGGTCAAGGTCGCCTTTTTCCACCGGAAAGGTCAATTTCAGCGCGCCAGCGTCGTATGAAAGATTGTCGTAAATCTCGCGCGACTCTACTTGTGCTTCTTTGTGCAGCACAAGCGAAGGTTTCTCGATATCGCGTAGGGTTTTGGTCAGCATGTACGCATCTGCAAGTATTACCTTTGCCGCATCAGCTTGCTTGGGGCTTAGGCCCTTGATGAGTACATAATTTTCCACATCATCCATCCGGGTTTTAAGCGCGTCCTGTATGGCCGCAAAGATATTGACCGTTGCCATAAATAACCCCTTAGACTTTGATTTACCTATCTATTCTAGCGGGCAGAGGTTAAGGATTCGTAAACGCTTCTACATAAAGCTGTAAGGGTCGATATCCACCTTCAGGCGCAAGGCGCTGGGTGTTTTTTGGCTGGAAAGCCAAGTAGTTAGGTACTTTTGCAGCGGCAGGCTGCGCGGTGCTTTCAGCAGCAGGCGGTAGCGGTGTTGCCCCTTAAGGCGTGAAAGCGGTGCGGGTGCGGGGCCCAGCACGCGCACGCCTTTGGCCGTGGGCGCAGAGGCTGCAAGCTGTTGCCCGAAGCGCCGCACATCGGCCTCTATTTTTCCGGAAATCACAATGGCGGCTAATTTGCCAAACGGCGGCATCTCCGCCCCTTGGCGCTGCTCTTTTTCGCGCGCCATAAACTGGTCGCGGTTATGCGCTTTTAATGCCTGCATCAGCGGGTGCTGCGGCTGATAGGTTTGAATCAGCGCGCGGCCTTTAAAATCTTCTCGCCCCGCGCGGCCAGCCACCTGATGCAGCACCTGATATGCTTTTTCGCCGGCGCGCAAATCACCCCCCTCAAGCCCTAAATCAGCATCCACCACGCCCACGAGCGTCAGATGCGGAAAATGGTGCCCTTTTGCCACCATCTGCGTGCCGATAATAATATCCGTCTCGCGCTCTAAAATCGCTTTCACGGTGCAAGCAGCGTCGATAGGATTTTCCATCGTGTCGCTCGTCATCTGCACCACGCGCGCATCGGGGAACAGTTCTTTCACCTCTTCCGCCAAGCGCTCCACACCGGGGCCGCAGGCGACTAAACTTTTTTCGGCGTTGCAGCCGGGGCATGCTTTTGGCACCGGCGCATGATAGCCGCAATGATGGCATTGCAGCCCCTCAGGATGTTTATGCGTCACCAGCCACGCGCTGCAACTTGGGCATTGCAGGCGGTGACCACAGGTGCGGCACAGCGTGAGCGGCGCGTAGCCACGCCGATTCAAATAGAGCAGCACCTGTTGTTGTTTTCCTAGCGTATCGATAATGGCTTCTTTGAGCGCAGATGAAATCCAGTGGCGGCTATCCAGCGCGCTTTCGCGCATATCAATCAGTTCAATATCGGGCAGCGTGGCCGCACCATGGCGCTCGGGCAGATGCACGCGGCTAAATTTTCCAGCATCCACATTATTCACCGTTTCAAGTGAGGGCGTGGCGGAAACCAGCACCACCGGAAAACCTTCCGTGAAGCCCCGCGCCACCGCCATGTCGCGTGCGTGATACACCACGCCGTCTTCCTGTTTGTACGAGGTCGCATGTTCTTCATCCACCACCACCAGCGCAAGGTCGTGATACGGCAAAAACAATGCCGAGCGCGCACCCACCACCAGCTGTGCGCGGCCATCGTGAATCGCGCGCCAGTGTTCGCGGCGCTGCCGCGGCGTAAGTGCCGAGTGCCACGGCGTGGGTACGAAGCCGAGCCGAGCCTCAAACCGCGCCATCAGCTGCGAAGTGAGCACAATTTCAGGCAGCAATATCAGTACTTGCCTTCCCACGCGCAGTGCTTCTTCTGCCGCCTCCAGATACACCTCTGTTTTGCCTGAGCCCGTCACGCCATCAAGCAACGTTGCCGCATATTTTTTATCCGCCACATGTTGCCGCAATAATTTCGCCGCAATGGCCTGCGCCTCAGATAAGGTGGGTGGAACCACGCGCTTCGCATCATACGCCGGATACACGCTAGGCAGCGTAGGCACTTCTTTTTCAACGAGCGCGCCTTGCTTCACCAGCGCATTCACCACACTCGTACTCACGCCTGCCAACTCGGCCACATCGGCTTTCGGTAATTCATTTTTTTCAAGCAGCGCCAACACCTTTGCCCGCGCGGCGGTTTGCTTTGCGGGCTGTGCCACACCGCGCGCGACATATACTTCATTTCGCACCGCCTCTAAGGCTTGCGGTGCGCTTAAGGCCATTGCCAGCACATTACCCATCGGGGCAAGGGAATAGCCCGCCACCCACGCAATGTAATGCATGAATGTTTCTGAAAGCGGGGCAATAGGTTTTACTTCCAGCACTGACTTCAGTTTTGCGGCAGGCACATCGCTCGCGGAGGTAAGTTCCCACACCACGCCGGTTTCTGTTTTTCGTCCGAACGGCACGCTCACGATACTGCCTTTTTGCACAGCCACGCCTTCCGGTACGCGGTAATCAAACGGCGTGGGCGTGGCAACCGGCAGTAAAATTTTTGCGTATGGCATTGCTGTTCGTTCCCTTAAGTAAGGTGTTTATAGCGCGGCGGCGCTTGCATTGCCAATAAATCCGGCTAGTATGCGGCGAACATTCTTCCACCGCTAAAAAGCATAAAGGCCACGCCATGAAATTCTTTGTTGATACCGCTGAAGTTTCAGAAATTAAAGAACTTGCCGCCGTTGGCATTCTAGATGGCGTGACCACCAACCCCTCGCTCATCGCAAAATCGGGCCGCAACTTCCTCGAAGTGGTGAAAGAAATCTGCGGTATCGTGAAAGGCCCCGTCAGCGCTGAAGTCGCCGCCACTGAATATGACCAGATGATGAAAGAGGCAGCGGTGCTGAAAAAAATCGCCAGCAACGTCGTCATCAAACTGCCGCTCACATGGGATGGCCTGAAGGCTTGTAAATCCCTCACCAGTGAAGGCGTAAAAACCAACGTGACATTGTGCTTCTCCGCACCGCAGGCGCTGCTGGCTGCTAAAGCGGGCGCTACCTACGTGTCGCCGTTCGTTGGCCGCCTCGATGATGCCGGGCAAGATGGTATGCAGCTGATTGAAGAAATCGTTACCATCTTCTCAAACTACCCTGATCTTAAAACCGAAGTGCTGGTCGCTTCCGTGCGTAACCCCATCCACATCGTACAAGCCGCCATGATGGGTGCAGACGTAGCCACGGTGCCGCCCTCGGTTTTAAAAGGTCTGGTAAAGCACCCGCTGACCGACAAAGGTCTCGCCGCGTTTTTAGAAGATTGGAAAAAGACCGGCCAAAAGATAGTATAGTTGCCTGATGGCAACGATTGAAGCACTCGCTACGCAATGGCTGGAGAGTCTGGCGCAGGAAAAGCGCCTTTCCCCCCACACTGTGCTCAATTACGGCGAAGACCTCAAATTTTTCTTCAATTTTTTAACGCAGCATCACGGCGAAGAACTTTCTGCCGACTTACTAAAACGCCTCACCGTGCGTGACTTCCGCGCGTGGCTATCGCACCGGAAGGGTGAAGATTATGCTTTTTCTTCCACAGGACGCTCTCTTTCCACCGTGCGGCATTTTTTCCGCTGGCTGGACAAAAACAACATTCTGCATAACGCTGCCATCTTCAACATCCGCGCACCCAAAAAACCAAAAACGCTCCCCAAGGCTCTCTCCGTTGAGCAAACCTACTCGGCAATCGACGGTATGGAAGAAGAAGCCTCCGAGCCGTGGCTGGCCAAACGCAACATCGCGCTCCTGCTCCTTATGTATGGTGCGGGGCTGCGTATTGGCGAAGTCTTAAGCCTCACCTGCGCCACGGCACCTAAGGGCGAAACGCTCACCATCACGGGCAAAGGCAGCAAGCAGCGTGAGGTGCCTGTGCTACCCGTGATACTGAGTGCCGTTACCGAATATCGCGCCGCATGCCCGCACGCAGAGAGTCCAAATCGGGCCTTATTTGTAGGTGCCCGTGGCGGGCCCTTAAACCCCAATGTGTTCCGCCATGAATTGCGCCGCGTGCGCCGACTTCTAGGCCTGCCTGAAACCGCCACACCGCATGCTTTCCGTCATAGCTTCGCCACACACATCCTCGCGGGCGGCGCCGACCTGCGCTCGATTCAGGAACTGCTCGGCCATGCCAGCCTTTCCACCACGCAAGTATATACGAAAGTAGATGCCGCAAGATTAATGCTGATGTATAAAAAGACCCATCCGCGCAATTAACCGTAAGGACCGCTTCCTATGAAAAAACCACTCGCGATATTTCTGTTTTCTACCGCCCTTTTTGTCAGCCTTCCAGCTTCTGCCGAGGTCATGTCGTGGGATGAAATCCGCCCCGATGTTCAGGAAGATTTAGTAGAAGGCGGGCGTGAAAAATGGAATGCCCTCTCTGCCGAAGAAAAACAGGCCTATATGGAAAAGGCAAAGGCAAACTGGAAGAACATGTCCGATGAAGAAAAGCGTGCCGCGTTGCAAAAAGCAAAAACGCGCTGGGATGCGCTGCCACCTGAGAAAAAAGAAGAGCTGAAGAAAAAAGCAAAGGCAAAGTGGGATGCATTGCCGGAAGAAAAGAAACAAGAGCTGCGGGAAAAAGCCAAGGCAAAACGTGCCTCAATGTCCGGTGCTGAAAAGCAGCAAATGAAAGAAAAGCGCAAAGAACACCGCGCTAAAAAAGAACACAAACAACAATAAGTTTTATTCTTCAGCCATATCTAAATATGCCCCTGCCGGAACGGGGGGGGCATATTGTTTTAAGGCCGCGCGAACAGCTTTTATTTCTTTTGGCGCGGCATAAAACGTCACCGTGCCGCTCTGCGCCGCAACAGGCTCGCGCGCCAGCGAAAGATTCGCCACCACCTTCCAGCCCTTCGGCACATACGCCTTAAACCACGGCGCATACACCATCATAAGCCCGATATTATGTTTCTGTATCAGGTCCTGAACAGCTGCGTTCTTCACCGCCGCACGAGATTCCGTAGATGAAATCCCCACCACATCCAGCACATAGGATGGATTTTTATAATTCACCAGGCCGATATCATTCACCGCCACGGGTTTTTTATAATAGTGTTTTGAAAAATCAGCCATCTGTTGCTGCTGCAGATAGATATCATTCGTCGCATAGGCTACCTGCCACACGCTATGGCTTACATACACATAAAATATGCACAGTATCGCCAGAAAAACGCGCCCAAGGCTGCGCGCGTGCTCCTCGCGCTGCAGGAGTGCGGTCAGCGCAGTGCGATGCAGATACAGCAGTAATACCGCGCTGAAGGCCAGCGCATACATTTCAAATCGGTGACCATTCCCAATGCGCCCCACCATCATTTGCGCTAGCACTGGCAGTGCCAAAATCATCCCTGTCATTCGATGACTCTTTGTACGATATGCTGCCAACAGAAAAGCAAAAGCACTCATCGCCATAAGCCACAGTTGAGCGTGATTCGTGTTCACCAGCATGCGCTCCCACCACGCATCGCCCGCCACTAATTTATTTAGCGCCGAGTGCGGGAGCGGCGCAAGCCCCAGCGACGTTAAATAAAAACTAAACCCACCAACCAATGCAGTAATGCATGCACCCGTTATCAGCACCTGTTTCACCTGACCACGCAGCAACAATAGCATCAGCACAACACCTGAAATCGCAAGGCATTCATAGCGCACCAGCGGCAGAAAAATCAGCACCGCATAGAACCACCGCGACGGCATAGTTTTCTCTTCAAACATCTGCACCAGAACAGAAGTCACCAGCAGCACTAGCCACACTTGCAGCATGTGTTCCATGCCGAGCAGCACCAGCCCAGGCATGTTCAGCGCTGGCACCAGCAGGCAGCTTATCAGCGCCAGTTGTGGCCAGAGTGTTTTTTCTTCGCGGCGGAAGATAAACGCGGTGGTCTGCGTCAGCACATATACCGCACAAAACCCAAAAAAAATATTGAGCACCAGTGGCGCGAAATCCAAGAGCCCTAGCCCCGCAAACGGTGCCAGCAAAAATGGCCAGATAATCGAAGACGCGGCCGAGGCAGATTCTCCCGCGTTCATTCCGTAATGCCCGTGCGCAATGTTTTCTGCCATACGCATGCTGATATACGCATCGTCGAGTGCATAGGTAAAGTGCCAGCCATTCAGCAACAGTTGGCGGATGATGTTAAAATCCAGTAGCGCCGCAAGGGTAAATAGCGGTAGCCAACGCCAATTTTTTTCCAGCCACATTTTCATGATGCCCGCTTCTTGCGTGGGCGCGTGGAAGCTGCGCCTTCAAACAACCGCCCGAGCTGACTAATCATCGCATCACCGAGCTGCTCCACTTCGCGAATCGTCACCGCTTGGCTGTAATATGCACCCACATCATGCCCGATACCGATGGCAATCAATTCCACGGGTGACGTGTCTTCAATCAGCCCAATCACCTGCCGCAAATGGTGGTCCAAATAATCACCGGTGTTGGCCGCCAGCGTAGCATCATCTACCGGCGCACCGTCGGAAATCACCATCAGAATTTTACGTTCCTCACGCCGCGCTATCAGCCTGTCATGCGCCCACAAAAGTGCTTCGCCATCAATGTTCTCTTTGAGGATGCCGTCCTTCAGCATCAGCCCCAAATTGCGGCGCACCAAGCGCCATGGTTCATCGGCTGTTTTATACACAATATGCAGTAAATCATTCAGGCGCCCTGGTTGCGGCGGCCTTCCTGCCACCTCCCATGCGCGGCGGCTCTGTCCGCCCTTCCAGTCAATCGTGGTGAAGCCCAGAATTTCTACCTTCACACCACAGCGTTCAAGGGTGCGCGCCAGAATATCCGCCGAAAGCGCCGCCACCGTAATCGGCCTTCCGCGCATCGAGCCGGAATTATCAATCAACAGCGAAATCACCGTATTCGGGTCGTCCGTATCTTTTTCATATTTGTAGTAATAGCCATAGGATGGGTCGGTGATGATGTGCGTCAGTTTTGCTGCGTCCATCACGCCCTCTTCCATGTGGAACTTCCATGAACGCATGCGGCGGCTCATCAGCTTGCGCTGTAAACGGCTGGCAAGGCGGCTCGTGACATCTTTGATGTTTGAAAGCCGCTGGTCGAGCTGATGGCGCAGATATTGCAATTCATCTGGCGCGGCCAATTCGCGGGCGCGCGCGACCTTGTCAAATTTCGTGGTGTAGGCGCGGTAGGCAAACGCCACCGGAATGGCGGGCGTGTTGCGCTTGGGTGGCGGCGGTGCGCCACGTGGATCTTCTGCACCTTTTTTGTCGGGCTTGTCGGGCCCTGAATCTTTTTTCTCTTTGTTCTTATCACTCGCCACGTTTTCGTCGCCCATATTTTCGGGCAGCGGCGCTTCAGTCGGCACTTCTTCAGCAGGCGTGTTTTCGGTGGTTTCATTTTTCTTTTGGGTGTTTACGGCTTTCGGCGTGTCCTCGCTGACCGAGGCTTCATCGAGCGCGCCTTCCATGCCGAGAATTTTTCCCATATGGCGCACAAGCCGAGCATAGGCTTCCTGATTTTCAGCGCTTTCTTTGAGTTCATCCAGCACGCCGCCCATTTTCTTTTGTAGCAGCTTGCCCCAGCTATCTTGCATCACTTTGGCAAAGTCAGGCGTTTTCACGCCGCTGATTTTTTCGAAAATTAAACGGGCAATCACTTCCGCGTGCGGCATATCTTTCACGTGCTCGCGCTTGTCGTAGCCGCGTGTTTCAAAATATTGCTGGTGCATGGCTTCTAAATTTTCTGCCACGCCTTTCATCGCCGCCGCGCCGAGTGCTTCCACGCGCACGCGTTCCATCATGTCGAGCAGTTCGCCAGGGACACCATCGGGGCGTAATTTTCCATGTAGTGTTTCATCATGAAACCTCAAACGCAGCGCCATGGCATCCACGCGGCCACGCAGGCGTTCGAGTTCTTCAGCATCCAGCTCTTCCGCGAGTGGCACGGTCAGCATGTCTGCCGCATCGTTGTAAGCAGGTTCTAAAATGCCGGGACTGCTGGTAGCAAGATACGCGGTAGCAAAACGCACCTGCGCTTTTTCATGGCCCGAGATAGCGCGGAAGGCCGCCGCGGTGCCATCCTTGAAGGCCTCAAGCTGGCGGGTGATGTCGTTTTCAACCATCGTTCAGTCCACCAAAATTTCTACACAAAGCATGGTGTGGTGATTTTTAGGAATCGCCCCTCGCAGCACCACAGCGTCCTTTGTGTACGTGAGGATGCGAGAAGGAAGATGACGCCAAAATCAACCATCAGGCTTTGTGTGTTGCTAACGCAGCTTCGCGCAGTTCCACGCCAAAGCAGCGCTGATAATATTCCGCAATCACCACCTGTTCGGTGGTATCGCATTTATTGAGGAATGCATAGCGGAAGGCTTTTTCAGCATTGCCAAAAATCTGATAATTCTCCGCCCAGGTAATCACCGTGCGCGGACTCATCACAATGGAAATATCGCCCGCGCGGAACCCCTCGCGCGTGAGGTTTGCTAGTGCCACCATGTGTTTCACCAGCTGCTTGCCTTCCTTCGTATTCAGCTCCGGTGCTTTGGCGAGCACGATGGCTTCTTCTTCCATCTGCGGCAAGTAATTCAACTGCACCACAATGTTCCAGCGGTCCATTTGCCCTTGGTTGATGGGGTTCGTGCCGTGATACAAACCCGTCGCATCGCCAAGCCCTACCGTGTTCGCTGTTGCAAATAAACGGAAGGCGGGGTGCGGTGTAATCACGCGGTTCTGGTCGGTCAGCGTCAGCTTACCGCCGCTTTCGAGTAAGCGCTGAATCACAAACATCACATCCGGCCTGCCAGCATCATATTCATCAAACACCACAGCGGCGCCATGTTCCATCGCCCACGGTAAAAACCCTTCGCGGAATTTGGTCACCTGCTTGCCATCCTCGAGCACAATCGCGTCCTTACCAATCAAATCGATGCGGCTCACATGGCCGTCGAGGTTGATGCGAATCAGCGGCCAGTTAAGGCGCGCCGCCACCTGCTCGATATGCGTGGATTTACCCGTGCCGTGAAAACCCTGAATCAGCACACGGCGGTTATGCTCAAAGCCGGAAAGAATCGCCAGCGTGGTTTCTTCGTCAAAGCGATAATTCTCATCCACATCGGGTACAAACTCGCTGTGCTTTTCAAAGCCATGTACTTTAAGTTTTGATTTTACCCCGAAGGTTTTTTCTACCTGAATTGCTTTGTCTGGCAGGCGGATATCGTGTGCTTTAGCCATATTCATTCCTTTTCGTCTTCGTCTTTATATCCAAAATTCGGGCCTTCGGTGCGGCGGTCAAATTTGCCGCGGCGACCGCCATTCCGTTTATCTGGCCCCTCATAGGGCGTTTCTTTTTTTCGCCGGTCTTTTCCAGTGCGGCGATCAAGGCCGGTACGCTGTTTGGCGTTTGATGCTTTTTCGAGGCGCTCTTTTTCGTGCGCCTTAATCAGCTCCTGCATTTCTTTTTGTTCGTCCATGCGTGCGTGGCCTGCCAGCGTATTAACCGCCGCCACTCTAGCGCCTAGGCCGTAAAATAGCCACAGTTTTTAAGGTAATGGTAGGCTTCGTTGATGGTTTTAAAGCGCTCTTCGGCTTCCTTTTTTCCTTGGTTTTTATCAGGGTGGAAGCGTTTCACCAGCTCGCGGTAACGCAGCTTAATGTCCTTCATCGTCACAGGGTAAGAAAGCTCCAGCACCGCCAGCGCGGCCTTACCTTCTTTCGGATATTCAGGAGGATAATAACTAAAATCTTCGGTTAAAAATGCGAATTTTTCTACCGCCTCATACAGCTCTTGCTGGCGCGTTTTTCTGCCCTTGGGTTTGCCGCCTGCCACACCCATCTTCCATG
>CAYXPR010000006.1:129838-130946 GCA_964467255.1 uncultured Rickettsiales bacterium
CCATGTCGGGCGGTGGCCGAGCTGCGCCTCTTCCTGAAAGCGCCGGATTTGCGCGTCCGTCATGCCGCGAAAGTAATCCCACCGCACGTTATATTGCCGCACATGCTCCATACAGAACCAGAAAAATTCGTCGGGCCTGCGCCCCTCGGGCGATTGCTGAGGGCTTTTCGGTGCGGGGTACAGGCCCATTTCATGGCAATTTTCCCACATGCACATGCGGGCGCCCTGCAGCCCCATCGCTGCAAAATCAAGCCCCGTGTGCTTCGGCTTTTTTGCCTTTTTTCTTTTCATGCCAAAATTATGCCCGTGCAGGCAGCAGAAATCAAAGAAAAGCAGCGTGATTTGCGCTTAAGCCCTCCCCATGAGAGAATTACTTATCTAAATTAAATAAGGAAAGCTAAATGTACGTTAGAAAACATGAACAAGATGATTGGAAAGCTTTAGAAAAGAAGTTGCGGAATGGGTTCGCTCTTGTCGAGCAAGTTGTCTTAAGCGAAGATCTTTTTTTCTTCAGAACCCGCCCGCGAAAGCGAAGCGATGGAAACTCTATCTGCGAGCAAGCCTGAGGCGTAGCGCCTGTAATTTGATAAAGCCTTCGGCATCGCGCTGGTCATAGACTGAGTCTTCTTCGAAGGTCACATGTTCTTGGCTGTAAATGCTGAAAGGCGATTTACGGCCCAGCACCATGATGCTGCCTTTGTAGAGCTTAAGGCGCACTGTGCCGGTGACTTTTTCCTGACTCGTATCAATCAGCGCCTGCAGCATGGTGCGCTCAGGGCTCCACCAGAAGCCGTTGTAAATCAGCTTTGCATAGCGCGGCATGATTTCGTCTTTCAGGTGCATCGCTTCGCGGTCAAGCGTGATGGACTCCATGGCGCGGTGCGCGTCTGATAAAATCGTGCCGCCCGGCGTTTCATACACGCCGCGGCTCTTCATGCCCACAAAGCGGTTTTCCACGATATCAAGGCGGCCGATGCCGTGCTTGCCACCCAGTTCGTTCAGTTTAGTCAGCAAATTGGCGGGGGAGAGTTTTTTGCCGTTCACCGCCACCGCGTCGCCTTTTTCGAAATCAATCTCGATGATTTCAGGCTCATTTGGGGCTTTTTCC
>CAYXPR010000007.1:0-86793 GCA_964467255.1 uncultured Rickettsiales bacterium
GATACAGCTACGGTATTTCACCATCTGGTTCTTTTCGTTCAGCATCTCGCCGTGGTCTTGAATAGGTGAAGACAGCTGCGGCAGAAGCAGAGTGATGCGGTTTAAAATGCGGCCACCCGGCACGTTGGCAACGCCCGTCACAGGCTGATCCTGCATTTTTTTGCCCATAGCTTTGGAGACATCATCGCCAATATGCTCGAACTTAAATTTGGGTGCGCCATTCGCAAAGTTAATGTTCACTTTGATACACTGACCCCATACGTCTTCCAGCATATTGCTGCGGAATTTTGATATTTCAGGGATTCTGTCGCCTTCACCGCGCAGCTTCTCCCAGTATCCAATCACGCGGGAAGAAAGCCGCTTCTCGTTCATGTTGTCCGTCACGTAAACCTCGCCCCTTTTAAGCACCTTTAGATGCCTATAACTTAAGGTATAAATCGTTGCAAGAATACAATAAATGGTTCATGATAAACAGCAATTTTTTCAAAACAACAGCACCTTAGCCCAGAAAGTTCTACGCCATGAGCAAAAGCAGCAACAAAAATCAGGCCAAAAAATCCTCGCTGTATGACTATAAAGTGAAGGACATTAATCTGGCTAGTTGGGGCCGGAAAGAAATCACCATCGCGGAAACCGAAATGCCTGGCCTGATGGCGCTGCGCGAAGAATATGGCAGCAAAAAACCCTTAAAAGGCGCTCGCATTTCCGGCTGCCTGCACATGACGATTCAAACCGCCGTACTGATTGAAACTCTCACGCACCTTGGCGCAACTGTGCGCTGGAGCAGCTGCAATATTTTCTCGACGCAGGACCATGCCGCCTCTGCCGTTGCCGCCGCTGGCGTACCGGTATTCGCATGGAAAGGGGAAACAGAAGAAGAATATGAATGGTGTATCGAGCAAACCGTGAAAGGCCCCGATGGCTGGACGCCGAACATGATTCTGGACGACGGCGGCGACCTGACCGTTCTGGTGCATAACCGTTACCCCAAAATGCTGACTGACATTAAAGGCATCAGCGAAGAAACAACCACGGGCGTACACCGCCTGTATGTGATGGAAAAACAGGGCAAGCTGAAAGTGCCCGCCATCAACGTGAATGACGCGGTGACAAAATCGAAATTTGACAACCTCTATGGCTGCCGCGAAAGCTTGGTAGATGGTATTAAGCGCGCTACTGACGTGATGATTTCGGGTAAGGTCGCTGTAGTTGCCGGTTATGGCGACGTGGGCAAAGGCTGCGCGCAAGCGCTTTCCAAACAAGGTGCACGCGTAGTAGTGACGGAAGTGGACCCTATCTGCGCACTGCAAGCCGCCATGGAAGGTTACCAAGTTGCAACGATGGAAGATGTGGTGGCGATTGCCGATATTTTCGTGACTGCAACGGGTAACAAAAGCATCATCACTGTGGAGCATATGCGCCGCATGAAAGACCGCGCCATTGTGTGCAACATCGGTCACTTCGATACGGAAATTGATGTCGCGGGTCTGCGTAATTACAAATGGCATAACGTGAAGCCGCAGGTGGATGAAATTGCATTCCCCGATGGCAAGCGCATTATTCTGCTGGCCGAAGGCCGTTTGGTGAACCTTGGCTGCGGCACGGGCCACCCATCTTTCGTGATGAGCATGAGCTTCACCAACCAAGTGATGGCGCAGATTGAATTGTGGCAGAACCACGGTAAATATAAAAACAAAGTCTATGTACTGCCTAAACACCTCGATGAAAAAGTGGCGGCTCTACACCTCAAGAAAATCGGCGTTAAGTTAAGCAAACTCACCAAGGAGCAGGCCGACTATATCGGTGTGAGTGCCCAAGGCCCGTTCAAGCCCGAGCATTACCGCTACTAGCCGCCTGCTTACGCGCAGGAAGATGGAACAGTTGTTGCTGCAAAACACGGAAGCACTGATGCTGGCGGCGGGCGCGGCAAGCGTCGCGCTGCTTGTACTGTTCTGCCTGTTTGTGTTTGTACTGCTGCCACGCCGTGCGCAAAATGATGGCGATGCCACGCTGCTTGCTAGCCTTCAGCACACCGCGTTTTATTATAAGGATGTGTCACAGGCAGAGGCCATCACCTCGCCTGCGCTCACAACATTGCTTGGGCTTAGCGCGCGTGTAAGCACTGTTGAGCAGATTGCTTCTGCATTGGAAGAAGTGAGTGCCGCCAAATTGACTTCCGCATTGCAGGAACTAAAGGACGGCAAAAATAACACCGCTTTAAGCCTTCTCACAAAAACAGGGAATGCTATTTCCGCTCACATTACGGCAATGAATGGGAACGATGGCGAGATGCATACCATGATGCTGAGCTTTCATCCCTTCGCACCGCTGCCAGCGCCTGCGGTTGAAAATAATATCTCCGTTCCAGCCGTACCCGAAAACAGCGCTTCGGTGATTTTAGATAACGCGCCCTACCCCATCTGGCGGCGCGATGCAGAGCTCCGCATTCGCTTTGTGAATGCAGAATATCTAAAAATCATCAACAAGCCGCTCGGCTATGTAGCGGACGAAAAGGGCATTGAGGAACTGACTGCGCGTGCCAAAGACTTGGCACAAAAAGTAGTGGCCGCTGCTGCGCCACAAAGTGAAAAACACCATGTGATTGTGAATGGCGAGCGCCGCCTGCATCTGCTGACGGAAGTGCCCTTGCCTAATGGCGAAGGCACGGCTGGTTTTGCATTCGACATCACTGCGCAGGGCGAACTGGAAAAAGATTTACAGACGCACATCCAGGCGCAGTCAAACCTGCTGGAAAGCTCGCGCAATGCCGCCGCGATTTATGGCACCGACAAGCGCTTGAAGTTTTATAACAATGCATTCCTTTCGCTGTGGAAGCTGGATGAAAAGGACTTAAAGAACGAGCCGACTTACGGCGAAGTGTTGGAGCAGCTGCGCCAACGCCGCTTGCTGCCCGAGCAGGTGGATTTCAAAGCCTTCCGCACGAACCAGATGGAAAAATTTACCAACCTGCGGGAGGCGCAGGAAGAAATTATGTACCTGCCGAACGGCATGGTGGTGCGTGAAATCGCGATTCCGTATTCGCTGGGCGGGCTACTATTTTCGTATGAAGATTTAACCGAACGCATCACGCTCGAGCAAAAATACAATACGCTGATTGCCGTGAAGCGCGCCACCATTGATAACCTGTATGAAGGCATTTGCGTGTTCGGCGAAGATGGACGTCTGCAACTGCACAACCCCTCTTATGCCACCATGTGGCAGCTTGACCCCGAGGTGCTGGCGGGCATGCCGCATATGTCAGACATTTTGGAAAGAACCAAGCGCCTGTATGAATATAACAAAGACTGGGAAAGCTTTAAGCAGAAGATGGTGAGCCACATTGTGGCACGCACGCCGCACACACAAAATCTTGAGCGCACCGACGGACTGGTGCTGGCATGGAACTGCGTGCCCCTACCCGATGGCGGCAAGCTACTTACCTATCAGGATATGACCGACTCCACGCTGGTGGAACGTTCGCTACGCGCTGAAAAAGAAGCGCTTAAAGAAGCGGATAACTTAAAGAGTAACTTCCTCAATAACGTGTCGTATGAATTGCGCTCGCCGCTTACGTCCATCAAAGGCTTTTCGGAAGTACTGTTAAAGGGTTATTTCGGCGACCTGAATGACAAGCAGAAAGACTATATCGAAGGCATTCACAATTCATCCGTGCAGCTGGCCGCGCTGATTAACGACATCCTCGACATCGCGACGATTGACGCCGGTTACATGACGCTGGATGTAAAAGAGTTCGACCTGCATATGGCAGTGGATAGTATTCTGCCTTACTTGAAGGCTCGTGCAGAAGAAAATGGCCTCAAGTTCCACTTCGATTGCCAAAAGAATATCGGTAAAATTTTGGGCGATGAAAAGCGTATCAAGCAGGTGATTTCAAACCTACTGAACAACGCCATCCGCTTTACGAACAAGGATGATAGCGTGAGCCTTAGTATTTTAGAACAGAAGGATGATATTGTTATCACCGTGGCAGACACAGGCCGCGGCATTCCACCCATGGAGCAGAAAAATATCTTCGAGAAATTCTACAAAGCTTCGCAAGGCGCGCGCGACGGTAAATACACCGGCAACGCCCTCGCCCTACCCGTGGTAAAAAGCTTTATCGAACTGCACGGCGGCACGATTGAAATGCAGTCGGAAGAAGGCAAAGGCACCACCATCACCTGCCGCTTGAAACGCCGCAACCGCGACCTACTGAACCCCAGCCGCGAAAAACAAAAAACTGAAACCGTTTAATCTGGATTTATGCCCTCCCTCACCCTTCATTTAAAGAATGCAGATGCCACCAAAAAGTTGGGAGCAGCCCTTGCAAACCGTGCGCGGTCTGGAGATGTGTTTTTGCTGGAGGGTAATCTTGGTAGCGGCAAAACAACCTTGGCGCAGGGCTTTATCCACTCACTTATCGGACAGGATACAGAAGTCAGCAGCCCAACATTTAATCTGGTACACCAGTATGACGGCAACCTCTGCCCCATCTGGCACTTTGATTTATACCGTATCGAAAAAAAGCAGGACTTGCCAGAGCTGGGACTGGAAGACGCCTTGCAATCAGGCATATGCCTGATAGAGTGGCCGGAAATTGCCGCATCGCTGCTGCCGAAAGACACGCTGCACGTAAAACTTGCACCGGAGGCAGATGGCCGCACCGCAATTATTACACCGCAGGGCGCGTGGATACAAAGACTGGATAACGCATGGTTCAAAACACTGATATGACACGCGCAACAAGCAGCACTGAAAATCGTGATACGCTGATTGACGGTTTCCTTTCCAAAAATGGATTCAAGAACGCCGAGCGCCAAAAGCTGCCCAGTGATGCGTCATTCCGTCGTTATGAACGCATCGTCCATGCTGGAAAAACCTACATGCTGATGGATGCGCCGCCACCCAAAGAAGATGTGCGCCCCTTTATCCATATCGCCAAACACTTAAAGGCACATGGCTTTAGTGCCCCCACTATTGTAGCGGAAGACACTGCGCAGGGATTTCTGCTGCTGGAAGACCTGGGAAACGAAAGTTACACCAAACTGCTGCAAGCGAGTGCAGATCTAGAAGAAACACTTTATCGCCATGCCATTGAGGCCTTGGTTGCGCTGCACGCACTGCCTCTGCCCCAGCCGCTTGCCCCTTATAATGCTGAAAAGCTGCTGCAGGAAGTGATGCTGCTGCCGGAATGGCTACTGCCACTGATTGATAAAAGCAAGGCAACGCTGGAAGCTACAGAGAGCTATAAGGCCATCTGGCAACCGCTGATTCCAAAAATGCTGGCTGAAAAACCGATATTGGTGCTGCGCGATTACCATGCAGATAACCTAATGTGGCTACCGGAGCGTCAGGGCAACAAAAAGGTTGGGATGCTGGATTTTCAGGATGCACTGGCAGGCCATACGGCTTATGACCTTGTTTCGCTGCTGGAAGATGCGCGGCGCGATGTGCCCCGCCCCCTCGCTGAAAAAATGATACAGCATTACCTTTCGCTGATGCCGAACACCGATGAAAAATCTTTCCGCACCGCTTATGCCCTGCTGGGCGCACAACGGAATTGTAAAATCCTTGGTATCTTTGCACGCCTGTATGTGCGCGACGGCAAAGCGCATTATTTGAAATATCTGCCCCGTGTATGGGCGCATGTGGAACATGATTTACAGCACCCTGCACTGGTCGAACTAAAAGCGTGGCTTGAACGTTACTTCAGCCCAGAGGTGCGCCGCACCGCGCCGAAAGTATAGTCCCCATGAATGCAAAAGCCGCGTATACGATGCCTAAATCTGCCATGGTATTTACCGCTGGCCTTGGCAAGCGCATGCAGCCCTTAACCGCGCATACACCCAAGCCGCTCATTCCGGTTATGGGCAAGCCAATGGTGGAATATATGTTCGATAAGCTGGCCACAGCGGGGGTAAAAAATGTGGTGGCAAACACGCACCACCTTGCCCCGCAGATGAGTGAATACTTACGGAGTTATCGCCGCCTTAATATTAAAATTACGCATGAACCGGTGCTGCTCGAGACGGGTGGTGGATTGGTGAATGCATTGCCCCTGCTCGGCAGCAACGACCCGTTTTTTGTGATTAATGGTGACATCATCTGCATGGATGGAGAGGCTGGCCCGTTTTTAAACCGCCTCGCCCGCCTGTGGCGCCCAAATATGGATGCATTGCTGCTGATGAAGCGCGTGGAAGACAAAGACTGCATCGGCTATGACGGCAAAGGAGACTTTGACATCAGCTACCAACAACAGCTGATGAAGAAACCTGCCGACCACCATGCCCTTGTGTATACAGGTATTCAGATTTTCCACCCCCGGTTGCTCGAAAAAATGGAAGCAGAGCCTTTCTCGATTAGCTGGATTTATTCCAAGTCCATCCAGAAGGATGGCACACTAAAGAACATCTACGGCGTGGTGCATGACGGCGCATGGCTGCATATCGGTACGCCAGAAGCGATTCCGCTGGCCGAAACCTTCCTGCAAAAAAACAACCGGCAGGATTCCTCCGCCGGTTGGTAATTTCATAATATCATTTCTTAATTAGGGGCCTACTGGCTCTTTAAGCGGCGTACAACCCGTCGGATAGTCAATCGGCGGAGTCGCATTTGGGTCAGGAATCGGGTTTGGCACTGTCCACGTCGATATTAACTGGCCAAGTACGTTGTATGACGTACCACATTCATCGCGCAGACCGACACGGGGACCACAGTTGTTACCACAGCGATTATACTCAGCCTGAGCTTGTGATGTTGCTGTCGTGTGATCCGAGCCAGAGTTTCTAGCTTCAGTATACTTTGTATTCGCAAACTGCTGGCAGTTCACACACCCTGCATCAAATGTACATTCCGCTGGCGGAGAGGTTGCGGGCTCGGCGCAACAACCACCCCCTACAGAATAGTTTGGCGGATCTGATGCTGCTCTGCAGCCAACCCATGTGCTGTTCGCCTGACTTGCACAGGTACCTTGATTGCCATAATCAATAAAGTCGCCCATGTCCCTGATACAGTTATAGTACACGTTGTTTGATTTTTCTTGGCATGTGCAGCCACCACCGCCGGAACTACCGCCGGAGCCGCCACCAGAACCACCGCCAGAGCCACCACCGGAACCGCCGCCAGAGCCACCACCGGAACCACCGCCAGAGCCACCACCGGAACCACCGCCAGAGCCACCACCAGAGCCACCACCGGAGCCGCCGCCAGAACCACCGCCAGAACCGCCACCAGAGCCACCACCCGAACCACCGCCAGAACCGCCACCCGAACCACCGCCGGAGCCGCCACCAGAACCACCGCCGGAGCCGCCACCAGAACCACCGCCGGAGCCGCCACCGGAACCAGAACCAAAACCAGATGAGGAACCGCTACTTGGGTCTGGCGGCAAGTTCATTGCAGATGCTGCGGGAAGCAGATTGCTGGCGGTTGTGCCAGGTATACGTTCATTACCACCACGCAATGCTTCCGGCGGCTCGCACATACCGGCTGCTGTTTTTAAGAACGTCATAACATCGTCAAAACGATACGTACCAATATTCATTGTTTCGATCGGATTGGCCGCCGTGTCTTTTGTAATTGGCTGAGGCGGTTTGCACGCGTAGGTAATATGGCCAGCAGCAGAACCTGCACCAGGGGCTGGAAGGAGGTTTAGGTAATTGCGGTAATACACACCGTCAATCTGCACGATTTTATTTTTGTGCTGGTCGGAATTATTGCTATCCAAACTTGGACGATAAACCTTTATGCGGCGCCAGTTTTTCTCCGAACAAACGCGTGCATCAGGGTCGCGGCAGTCTGGGTATGAACCGCCTTCGTGGATCGTACGTTTAGTAACCCTGTTCCACCTATCCGTATTGCCGCAAATGTCCTGGTTCTTGCCCCAGTTCGATTCACTGACTCGAACAAACTTCTCGCCTTTTTGGAATTTGCATGGCTCGTTAGGATCGTAGCCATTAAAGTCGTCCCCCGGGTCATTCGGAACAAAATTTCTTATCGTGCCGTAGGCGTAATAGCAATCGGTTCCAGGCGGAACAGGCGATTGGTTACATGCAGGTTTTACCCATTTTTCGGGCTGCTTGGCATCCATCTTCAGGTTTTCGAACTGCGTGGTGCTCGTTGCCCTGTTGCGGGAATATGTCAGACTGTAAGGATTGCCAGGGTTATATCTTTCAAAGCCCACGCCCTCAACATATGCCATGTGTCTGCGGTAACGACCATCCTTTGGTGAACCATCTGCGTTGCAACGTTCTTTACGCTCCTGCTCAGACATTGAGGGATTATCACACGCGTCTTGATGCGGCGTACCATCCCCATAGGTGGTGCCCGCTTGCAGAGCTTCGGTGATTGTTTCGTCCCATATCAGTAAGTCGCCTTTTTGCGCGCAGTCAAGGCCGCCAAATTTGCCCTGAATCGTGTAGTTCTGACCGGGTCTAAGCGTTCCGACTTCGTCATAATACTTACCAAATTCTATCGTGTTATTTGGTGCATAATATTCCCATAGGCGCGCTTTGACGTTACCAGCATAGTTGATGCCGTCATTGGCAAAGTCGGGGCCCGCAAAACCACGCCACACAATCGGCCAAGGCAGCATGTCATAAATTGGCCTACCATCTCGGCCTGTTTTTACGGTGTTAAAGAACATGCCCCCACGAAGCATCGCATACCCTGTGGCGCTGCCGACCTTAAAGTTTTTGTTATAGTCGCAAATACAATTCAGGCCAAATTTGCGCATACAGCGCGCTTGGTAGAGCATCATTTCATACCAACCGCCAATCGCGCAACCACGAGGGCCAACAATGTTTTCTTTTTGACGTGCGGTGATAGCACTGTCCGAAGAAAACACGGTGCCGTCATAATTCGCACCCGTTACGGAGCGAGCAATAATCCCATAGGCTGTGTCGTAAACCTGAGCTGGCACAGGGTTGTTAACAAATGTACCGTCCGCCAACCTTCTGGGTGTCGGCAATGGTACGTTTGGTGACATAAATGGTGCTTCCGTCCACTCATAGTGCATGTCATAACGCTTGCCAGCTGGCGGTAATGGCAAATAGGCCAATAATTGAGGTTCCTCAAACATCCAGCGGAGATTATATTTTTTATCCAGACCTAATACCGGACTTTCCAGTGCCAATTCATTCGGTGGAATAGTATGGCTAACGTCACGTTCGGAAATGGGGCACGCAAGGTCTCGTGCATTCCAGAAACATTTACGCCATGACTCATAGTGCAGTTTGATATCCTTCTGTTTGCAATCCTCATATTCATCCATACCTTGGGTGCAAATATTGTCCTCGTAGCAACGGCAATAGAAGTTATAGCCTGTGCACACAAGGAAGGTTTGCGCAAAAATATAGTCAAAGCGCTCCATCCTGAAATTCAGAATGTCGATGTTTTTGTGAACGCGTTGCAGGTGGTCTTTCCACAGGTTGCAGCGTTCGTCGTAACAAAAGAATTGGGCAACGTCGCGGCCTGCCCACGGTGCACTTAAATCATTGGGGTAATCTACCGCAGGACGTGGGCTATATGGATGACAGATTTCGCGGATACGTTCGACTGTTTTAAGGTTGGTCGGGCCAAATGGATACCGCGCTTCACTCTCTGTTGGAGGCGTTGAGTCTTGTGGCACCCACGGCGCAAGGGTCGTTGAGTTTGCACTCTTAAAGAGCGGTACTTCAAAATCCAACGGGTTAATGTTAGACGGTGTGAATTGCGCAAACCACGTGCCTGCATCATATGCGTCATTAAATACTTGCCCTGGATCGACAGGAACATCCGGCGGCTTATAGAAGCTTGTGGGTATCTTGGTCGCCTTTGAAGGAGTTCCCGGGCCATTATTATCCATCACCCAGTGACCATTTATGTTTTCCGGAACGTCTTCCTGGCAGAAACGGAGATAGTTATCGCAACCTTCCATATCTGGTCCACCGCAGTGCCTTGGACCGCCACTGCCGCCACCCTGTCCACAACGACTAACAGGCGAACCGTCGGTAAATTTACTGACCGTGCAACGCTGCATCTGAGGTTTACAATTTGGGTTCGCCTTGCATGGCGGAGGTTGAATCATGCGCCAATATGGCATTGGTGGATAATAGGGGAAGTAGTTCCCCTGCGCGTATTTTCGGTCATATGGTGCAGGCGTTCCATTTGCTGGGGCGCCAACACTAGGAGGATAACTACTCACGCAGCCTCTCATACCAAAATACATAGCATTGGTGGGGCGTGGGGCGTCCTCGTTTTCCGCATATTGAAACTTTAAATCTGGCGGGCGGGTTGGCGGCGGATTTAACAGCCGGTTCATGCATACTTTTTTCTCAACATCAATAAAGCCCATTGTGTAGAAATTGATGGCATCCATCAGCTCACTCCGCATCGGCGTGCGCTGAATCAACTGACAGTCATTATAAGAAAGGTGTGTCGGCATATCCGGCATGGTGATTTGGCCGCAATCGCCGAGGAATGCCGCCTCCGATATATAAAGCTCTATACAGACTTTACGTTTATATTTTTGACCTGGTTGGCTAATAACATCTTGCAGGTGGCTTGGGTTGCCAACTGGGTCAAAGTTCTCTCTTAAGTACCAATTGGGGTTTTCCTTATCCGCCAGCGGCATATAGTGGTCGCTAGGGTTGATTAGCTTTACAATCTTACGCCCTTGCGGATCAGGAGGGCCACCGGGGGTTTCCGGCGTAGTGTCATTGTTGCGATACTCTCCGCCAGGCCTCAAAAAATATTTGCAAAATTCATCAACGTCGTCGATGTAGTCGTCCTTCGCGCAAGACTTTTTACCTGATTCCGTCAATTGCCCTGATACAAAGCTGTACCCTGCAGAACAGCTTGGATCAACGCGCAGAATCTGATCGTCCGGTATGCGCTTAAATTCGTACTCATCCTCACTTGGGTCACGCTTTTTGGTAAAACGATATTCAGGGCGATAACAGCCCGTGATGTTTGGCCAATATTGCTCTAAGCCACCCTCGTAGAGCGGGCCTGAATATGATTTATCAAGACACTCCTGCTTGGTATCACCTTTTAAGTAAATGCATGGGTTAAGAAAATTAGAGTTTGCCGGCGGGGTGATACGATTCGGGATTTGGCACTGCGGTTCAGGGATATTTGCATTGGCCGCATGGGGCTCTTTCGGCAACAAAACGAGCATAAGGGAAAGGGCTAATCCCCCCACTAATGCAGGTATCAGATGGCGTTTTTGTCGCATAAAAATCGTATTACCGCATTACTTATGTGCCAATTAACATACTCATATTGAAGATATATTTCTACTTTAATATTGGCTTTTAAATTGTTTCAGATACAATATTCCACTGTATAGGGACCAAGTGTATCAAAAAATAGTTAAAATTTTACTAAATATTGTCATTTTTTAACTCCCATCTGAAGGCAACATGGCCAATAAATCTGTGGAAAATAGTAGTCCAATCAGCATCTACGAAGAAATAACCGCGCAAATTAAAACCGGTGAGTATTTCAAGGACGCGCTTGATTGGTATACCATCAAGTTTATTCAGCCCGTTACCCACCGCTCGTTTTTTATTCTAGTCACCATTGTTTCGGTTATCACATCTATATCATCTCTGATGATACTGAACTCCATATTACCCGTGGTTCAGGTTTTACCCATCGTCATGCCGAACAAAGCAATGGCCGATTACCGTTTTGAGCTCCGCCAAATCGGACAAAAAGAAGAAAATCCAAATGTATCCGTGATAAAATACCTCAGTGGTAAGTATATCCAGATTCGCGAGGACTATAGTTTCTCACAGCTTCCTATCGACTTGGAATATATTAAGAAGTTTTCAACAGAGCAGGAATACGAGCGATATGTCGCCTTTATGAAGCCTGACAGAGTCGACAGCATGATTTTGAAGTATCGCAACCATACCAAGCGTGTAATTGAAATAAAAGAAGTGGTAGTTTTGCCACGCACAGCTGATTCGCGGCTACCGCCCAACCAACACCGGATTGCCGCTTACTTTCTGGCAAAGGAAAAGGGGCCAACCGCCAATCCTGACGCCTTATGGAAAGCAAGCCTTGATGTACGCTTCAGTGATGTAGTATTTTACAAGGACACTCAGAAGTTTGCACCAATGGATTTTGTGGTGACCCGTTACGAAGCGCAGCAAGTGGAAGCAAAAAAATGAAAAAACACATATTTACGTATGCTTTAATGGCAAGCCTTGCAGTGGGCGCCTATGCTCCACAGGTACTGGCGCTTCAGGAAAACAAGCCTATTGCAGTAGATAAGCGTATTCGTACTTTCGTGTATGACCCAAATGAGGTGTACAAATTCGTTGGGCATTATCGTTATCAATCAAGCCTCGAATTTTCACCGGATGAGGAAATTGCCACCGTTTCGATGGGCGATTCCCTTGCTTGGCAAGTAACCCCTCAGGGAAACCGCATGTTTCTTAAGCCAATTGAGCCAGATGCCACCACGAATATGACGGTTGTAACCAGTAAGCGTATCTACCATTTTGAACTTTACGGCGAAGAAGCGGAGGGCATACGCGATGATGAGATGGTGTTTGCCGCCCGATTTCATTATCCCGATTCAGGCGACGCCGACCTCAAGCGGTTCTCGATAAATAAGGATATGCCTGACATTGAGGAAGAAGCCGAAAAATATAACTTCAATTACTCGGTTTCCGGCTCGGAGTTTATTACGCCGCTTAAAGTGTTTGACGACGGTGAATTCACCTATTTCGAGTTTAAGGACAAGAACGCTGAAATTCCAGCATTTTTTGTGGTTCACTCCGATAAAAAAGAAGCTGTTATCAACTACCGTATGACCGGAAATTATGTGGTGGTAGAGCGTGTTTCCAGCGTATTTACGCTGCGCCACGGCCCCGACATCGCCTGCGTGTTTAACGAGACGATGCCGCTACCGAAGGAAAAGCCAAAGCCGAAACGCAAGTTCCTGAACTGGTTCTAGCATAAATTCCTTGGCTTCAAGGTCGAAATCCTGTAAATAGCTTATCCCCTGATTATTTAAGGCAAAAAGGTACGTTATGGAACTTTCAGGCGCTGCCCTGATCATCCGGGCACTTCATGATTGCGGCGTGGATACAATTTTTGGCTATCCCGGCGGTGCTGTGCTGCCCTTGTATGACGAAATTTTTAAGCAGAATAAAATCCGCCACATTCTGGTGCGCCACGAACAGGCTGCCGCCCATGCGGCTGAGGCCTATGCGCGTTCGACTGGCCGAGTTGGTGTGATTCTAGTGACCAGCGGCCCCGGTGCAACAAACGCCGTAACGGGCCTGACCGATGCGCTGCTTGACTCCATTCCGGTGGTCTGCCTGACGGGGCAAGTTCCCGTACATTTAATTGGTAGCGATGCATTCCAAGAAGCCGATACGGTTGGCATTACCCGCGCCTGCACCAAACATAATTACCTAGTGAAGGACATCAACAAGCTTGAGTCCACCATTCACGAAGCATTTTACGTGGCGCGCACCGGCCGCCCCGGCCCCGTGGTGGTTGATTTGCCAAAAAGCATTCAGCTGCAAACGATTAAATATCAGGGAAGCAAAGCGAAGTTCTCGCGCCCTTCGTATCGCCCTGCGCACAAAGCCGATAGCAAAAAAGTTGCAGAAGCGGTGGCATTGATTGCTGGCGCAAAGCGCCCGATTTTTTATAGCGGCGGCGGCGTTATCAACTCTGGTGACAAAGCAACGAAGCTGCTGCGTGAGTTTGTTCGCCTGACAGGCTTCCCGATTACCAGCACGCTGATGGGCCTTGGCGCCTACCCTGCTTCTGACAAGCAGTTCCTTGGTATGCTCGGCATGCATGGTACGTATGAAGCCAACAATGCGATGCACGATTGCGACGTGATGATTAATATCGGTGCACGTTTTGATGACCGTATCACCGGCAGGCTGGATGCCTTCAGCCCCGGCTCGAAAAAAATTCATCTCGACGTGGACGCCTCTTCCATCAACAAGAACGTGCTGATTGATGTGCCACTCGTGGGTGATGCTGCCGAAGTGATGGAGCAAATGCTCGCCGAATGGAAAAAGAAAAAATATAAACCCGACACGAAGGCACTGAAAACGTGGTGGGCCACCATTGAAGGCTGGCGCGCACGCAAATCACTCGCTTATAAGCAGAGTGGAAAAATCATTAAGCCACAATATGCGGTCGATCGCCTGAACGCGCTGATTAAAGATAAAGATGCCATCGTGACGACTGACGTCGGCCAGCATCAGATGTGGGCGGCGCAGTATTTAGGCTTTGAAAACCCGAATCGCTGGATGACTTCCGGCGGCCTCGGCACTATGGGTTACGGCCTGCCTGCCGCTATCGGCGCGCAAATCGGCAACCCCGACAACCTCGTGGTGTGCGTGACGGGTGAAGCCTCCATCATGATGAACATTCAGGAACTTTCGACAGCCGTGCAGTATCGCCTGCCGATAAAAATCTTCCTGCTGAACAATCGTTACATGGGCATGGTGCGTCAGTGGCAGGAACTGTTCCACGGCAACCGCCACTCCGAAAGCTATATGGACGCCCTGCCCGACTTCAGCGCACTCAGCAAAGCTTTCGGCATTGATGCCATCCGCGTGGAAAAACCCACCGACATGGATGACGCCATTAAAGAAATGCTGAAAATCAAAGGCCCCGTGTTCATGGATATCGCCGTGGACCAGAACGAAAACGTGTACCCGATGATTCCGGCCGGTGCCGCACATAATGAAATGAAGCTTTCGCCCTATGATAAAGTGGTGAAGGTGGATGAAGAAGAAGCAAGGATGCAGGTGTGATATGGCCACTGCGAAAGTAATGACGCCCGATAAACGCTCGAAGGAAAAAGAACGCCGCACGATTTCTGTGCTGGTGGACAATGAGTTTGGCGTGCTGGCGCGCGTGATTGGTTTGTTTGCCGGTCGCGGTTACAACATTGAAAGCCTGACGGTGAGCGAAGTGGACCACGACACGCAAGTGTCACGCATCACCATCGTGACCTCTGGCACGCCGGCGATTATCGACCAGATTAAAGCATTACTGGAACGTTTGGTGCCCGTGTATTGCGTGCGCGACCTAACGGTGGAAAGCCCACACATTGAACGCGAAGTGGGTTTATTCAAAGTGGCAAGCAGCGGCAAAAACCGCGTGAACGCGCTGAAGGTGGCAGACCGTTTCGGCGCCCGCGTGATTGATTCCACCGACCATTCTTTCATTTTTGAGCTTTCGGATACGCCGCCGAAGCTCGACAAGTTCATCCGCCTTTTAAAGCCCTACGGCCTGATTGAAATTTGCCGCACGGGCGTGACCGCCATCAGCCGTGGCGCAGAAGGTATTTCCATTAACGCTAACACTAAAATTGATTAAACCAGGAGAAAGCCATGTCACTCAAAGTATATTACGATAAAGACGCAAACCAAGACCTGATCAAAACGAAAAAAGTTGCCATCCTTGGTTATGGCAGCCAGGGCCACGCCCACGCCCAGAACCTGAAAGACAGCGGCGTGAAAAACGTGGTGATTGGTCTGCGCAGCAGCAGCTCCAGCGTTGAAAAAGCAAAGACCGCTGGTTTTGAAGTAAAAGAACCTGCCGATGCAGTGAAAGATGCTGACGTGGTGATGGTGTTGGTGCCGGATGAATTTCAGGCAAACCTGTACAGCAATGAAATCAACGGCAACATCAAAGAAGGTGCTGCGCTGGCATTTGCTCACGGCCTGAACATCCATTTCAACCTGATTAAACCACGCGAAGATTTGGACGTGTTCATGGTTGCTCCAAAAGGCCCCGGCCACACGGTGCGCAGTGAATATAAACGCGGCGGCGGCGTGCCTTGCCTGCTGGCCATCCACAAAGATGCAACGGGCAAAGCTAAAGACATCGGCCTTTCTTACGCCTGCGGCGTAGGCGGCGGACGCTCCGGCATTATCGAAACCACTTTCAAAGACGAATGCGAAACCGACCTGTTCGGCGAGCAGGCTGTGCTGTGCGGTGGCGCAACGGCACTGATGAAAGCCGGTTTTGAAACGCTGGTAGAAGCCGGTTACCCGCCTGAAATGGCATACTTCGAATGCGTACACGAGCTAAAACTCATCGTGGACCTGATTTACGAAGGCGGCATGCAGAACATGCGTTACTCCATTTCTAACACGGCGGAATATGGTGACTATGTAACGGGCCCGCGCATCATTACGGCAGAAACGAAAGCCGAAATGAAGAAGGTGCTCGAAGACATCCAGAAAGGCCGCTTCACGAAAGAATTCGTGGACGATGCAAAAAATGGTTACCCGCGCATGAATAAATTCCGCGAAGAAAACAAGGGCCACGGCATCGAAAAAGTGGGCGAAAAACTCCGCGCCATGATGCCATGGATTGCGAAAAACAAACTGGTGGATAAGAAAGTCGCCTAAGGCCACTTTATCATTCACACGACAAAAAAGGCTCCTTGGTAAAAGGGGCCTTTTTTGTTAGCTTAAGGGCATGGCAAAAATAAACCCCGCGAAAGCACTGGAAAGCATCACGCAGCAATTCATGCGGGATACCGGCTATATTCCCGTTGTTGCCTCCGAGATTGAATTTTATTTAAATGGCACCATTACCGAGGCGTTTAAAGATGAGTGCTACGAACAGTTTGGTAGCAGCGGTATTCTGACTTTCGAGTTCGTGGACGAAAAGGCTGAGCATCATTATGAAATTTCACTGATGCATTTGCCCGACCCTGTGCGCATGGCCGAAGCAACCACGCAACTGAAAACCATCATCCAGCAGGTTTCAAAAAAACATAAGCTTAATGCAACATTCGATGCAAAGCATGATATAAAAAAACCCGGCAGCGGCCTGCATATCCATTTAAGCCTGCTGGACAAAGAAGATAAAAACCCGTTCCTTAAAGGCCGTGATGAAGAAGAAAACGCCACGATGCGCGCCGCCATCGGCGGCCTGTGCGCCATGATGCCGGAATCGATGCCGTTCTTCGCACCGCATGAAAAATCCTACGCACGCTTCACCGCTGCATTTAATGAGGATGACACCTGCCGCTATAACAATGCGCCGGTAAACATCAGCTGGGGCGGCAACAACCGCACCACGGCAATTCGTATCCCCGCCAGCACACGCCACCCTGAAACACGGCATATCGAGCATCGCGTGGCCGGAGCCGATGCCGACCCCGCGATGGTGATTGCCGCAATTTTAGCCGGCGTGCATTTGGGGCTCACGAACAATATTGATGCAGGTGAAAAAGTGTGGGGCAACGCATTTGAGAAGCAATATAATTTGCCGCCCCTGCCCGCGACGCTCGCGGAGGCACAGGCCTTATTTGAAAATGGAAAATTGCTGAAGCGTTATTTAGGCGAGGCCTAACCAGCCAATTCGCGCACCAAGGTAAGCACCGCCTTCACGGCTTTTTTCGGCGCCTTCTGATTCAGCTCGATTTGCTTCACGAGCGCAGAGCCCACCACGGCAGCATCTGCCACTTTCTGGATGCCCACTACGTCTTTGCGGGTTTTAATGCCGAAGCCCACGGCAATCGGCAAACGCTTCACTTCTTTCAGGCGCTTCACCGCCGCACCGACATCCGTCGCCTTGGCAGACTTTGTACCCGTGATGCCCGCGATGGAAACATAATACACAAAGCCTGAGGCTTCTTTGAGTACACGGCGCGCGCGCGAATCGTCCGTCGTCGGGGTGGTAAGGCGCACCAGCGCCAAATCAAGCGGGACAGAAAATTGCGTGAACTCTTTTTCTTCTTCTGGCGGCAGGTCGACGATAATCACGCCATCTACACCCGCTTTCACCGCGTCGCGCACAAAAGCTTCCGTGCCGTAGGCGTAGATGGGGTTAAAGTAACCCATGAGAACGAGCGGCGTGGTTTTATCGCCCTTTCTAAAATCGCGCACGAGGCTGAGGATACCTTTGAGGCTCGCACCGCTCTTCAGTGCACGGCCAGCAGCAAGCTGAATGGTAGGGCCATCGGCCATCGTGTCAGTAAACGGAATGCCGAGTTCGATAATGTCAGCCCCCGCAGCAGGCAGGCCTTTCAGCAGTTCCAGCGAGGCTTCACGGCTAGGGTCGAAACCCATCACGTACGTGATAAGCCCTGCACGCTTTTCTGCTTTGAGCTGTTTGAACCGTGCGTCAATACGTTCCTTCGCCACTTAAAGCCCCCCTAAATGGTCAGCCACGGTGAAGATGTCTTTATCGCCACGGCCGCAAATGTTCACCACAATCAGATGGTGCGGCGAAAGCGTGGGCGCCATGCGCATAACATGCGCAAGCGCGTGGCTTGGCTCAAGCGCGGGAATGATGCCTTCGGTGCGCGCACAGAGCTGTAGCGCAGCGAGGGCCTCTTTGTCAGTGGCGGAAACATAATTCACACGGCCAATATCATGCAGGTGCGCGTGTTCAGGGCCAATGCCCGGATAATCAAGCCCAGCGGAAATGGAATGCGTCGGCAGCACCTGACCATCGGCATTTTGCAGTAAGTATGTGCGGTTACCATGTAGCACACCGACTTTGCCTTTGGCGATGGAAGCAGCCGTATCTTTTGTGTTCACGCCCTTGCCTGCAGCTTCAACCGCATACATCTGCACCGATGTATCATCCAAGAACGGATGGAATAACCCGAGCGCGTTCGAACCACCACCGATGCAAGCGACGAGCGAATCGGGCAAGCGGCCTTCGGCGTGCATCATTTGTTCTTTGGCTTCACGCCCGATGATGGACTGGAAGTCGCGCACCATCATGGGGTATGGGTGCGGCCCCGCCGCCGTACCAATGAGGTAATACGTGTCGTGTACATTCGATACCCAATCACGCAGCGCTTCGTTCATGGCGTCTTTCAGTGTGCCGGAGCCAGCATCCACAGGGCGCACTTCAGCGCCCAGCAGCTTCATGCGGAATACGTTCGGCTTCTGGCGCTCCATATCTTTCGCGCCCATGTAGATAACGCACTTCAGGTTAAACAGCGCACACACCGTGGCGGTGGCAACGCCGTGCTGGCCTGCGCCGGTTTCCGCGATGATACGTTTTTTACCCATGCGGTTAGCGAGTAGAATCTGCCCGAGGCAGTGATTGATTTTATGCGCACCCGTGTGGTTTAGCTCGTCGCGCTTGAAATAAATTTTTGCGCCGCCTAAATGCTGCGTAAGACGCTCAGCATAAAATAGTGGGCTGGGGCGACCTGTGTAATGGCGATTGTAATAATCGAGCTCGGTGTGAAAGGATTGGTCCTGCTTGGCGGCTTCATACGCCTTCTCTACCTGCAGAATGAGCGGCATGAGCGTTTCCGCTACATAGCGGCCACCGTAAAGACCAAAATGCCCATCGGCATCCGGCGAGTTATTTGAGCGACGTTCTACCATGCGAAACTTTTACTACAGCTTCGCGCAGGTTTCCAGAAATTCCCGAACCAATTTTGGGTTCTTCACCCCTGGCTCGCTCTCAAGGCTTGAGGATGCATCCACCATCCGCGCACCCGTGGTTTTAACGGCGGTTTCCAGATTCTCACCATTCAGGCCACCGGAAAGCAGCCACGGTATGGTAAATTTGCGGTTTTTAATCAGATTCCAGTCGAACACGAGGCCGTTACCGCCCGGCAGCGTGCTATTCTCGGGTGCACGGGCATCAAATAACAACATATCAGCCACTTTGGCATACGCACCTGACATGGCAACGTCATCGCTCGAACGTACCTTGATGGCTTTGATAACCGGCACGCTGTAGGTCGCGCGAATCTCGCGCACACGCTCAGGGCTTTCATTGCCGTGGAGTTGTAAGTAGTCCGGCTCGAAGGATTCAAATATCTCGTCAATTTCATTATCCATCGGGTCCACCAGTACGGCGACTTTTTTAATTCCCGAAGGAATGCGCGCCGAAAGCTCGGATGCTTTTTCAGGGCTGACATAGCGCGGTGATTTGCGGAAGAACACGAAGCCGATAAAATAGGCGCCACCCTTAATGGCCGACTCAACCGATTCCGGCGTGGTAACGCCGCAGATTTTTGCTTGCACTGACATTAGTTACTTTACCTGTAGTAGAGCCTTGCTGGCTGGTGCGGAGTTATCGCCTGTTTGATAGCTTGCTGCAATCTTTTTCTCGGCGCGAAGCGCTTCCACTTCGTTCTTGAGCGCGTTGATGGTTTGGTCTTTTTTGCGGAGCATGAGAATTTCTTTCAGCTTTTCAATCAGCGTGAAGATGCCGCCCAGAAACACACCCACCATGAGAGTGATAAAGAAAATCACATACAGCGGCAGTTCGAGCGATGTTTCAAACGGAAAAAATGAAACGCCAACTTTCTGGCGGTTTGAAAGCGCAAACACAAGAACGAGCACGGATAGCGTGCCCAGCATGATCCAGCGAATCAGACGCATGGAAAAAACAAATTACTGATTGGATGGGTGGTTGTTCACGCGTTCGCGAAGTTCTTTGCCCGCGCGGAAGTAAGCCGCATGGCGTTCGCCAAGGCGCACTTCTTCGTTTGTTTTCGGGTTGCGTGCCGTGCGTGCTTTACGCGTGCGCACTGAGAATGAACCAAAGCCGCGAAGCTCTACCCTGTCACCACGCGCGAGCGCTGCCACCACTTCACCGAAGATGGCGTCAACAACACGCGACACATCTTTCAAATAAAGATTCGGGTGTTTGGCAGAGAGTATTTTTATGAGTTCGGATTTGGTCATGCGACCTCACTCTTTTTTATGTTAACCACACTGAAGCTAATTTTTCCTACGCTTCAGTAGGTTACATCATACCACCTTACCAGACCGACAACAAGCCCTGAGTTGAAAAGCGGCTAAAATCCAGTATTTTAGCACCACTGAAGCTCTCCATGAGGCTTTCTAAGCCCTTTTTAGGGGGGGTAAGCGGAACATCCTTAACTTTCAGCTCTTTAGCGATGCCTTTGTTGGTTTCGAGCCACGCAATCGCGTCTTTTTCATCACCCAGCGCATCCACCAGCTTGCCTGCCAGCGCCTGCGGTCCGGTATAGACCCTACCATCTGCCAGCCTGACTACTTCCGTGCGCGGCAATTTGCGCCCTGCGGCCACCATGTCCACAAACATATCGTAAAAATCGTCAATCACTACGCGAAGGGCCTGCTCGACCTCTGGCGTGGTTTTCTCGAGCGGCGACGGTGTACCTTTGAGCGGTGAGGATTTAATAATGGTAATGTCTACACCCAACTTTTTAGCTAAGTCGACAAAATCAGCGCTTTCTAAAAGTACGCCGATGGAGCCGGTGAGCGTGCCGCGGCGGGCAAAAATCTGGTCGGCATTGACGACGGACATATAGGCCGCAGAGGTTGCAAGGGTACCCATTACAGCCACAACAGGCTTTTGTGTTTTTAAATCAGTAATCGCATCGTGATACGACTCGCCGCCCACAACCGTTCCGCCGGGACTATCGACATGCACGATAACAGCTTTGACGCGTTTGTCTTCTTCAAGGGCTTTGAGGGTTTCGAGTTCTTTCGGCTTCTCCATGATGAAGCCTTCAATGCGCACACGGGCGATGTAATCGGTTTGCGCGATGTCTTCAATGGGCTCGCCCATCAAAATCCACGCAAAAAACATAGTAATTAAAATGGCCAGACCACGCCACAGATGCAGCTGTTTCTTCAGCTTCATCCTTTCTAATAGCACATCCGCGCTAATGGGCATGATCTGGCCTTTTTAATGTTAAGGCTAGTAGACTATTCGTCTTTTGCCTTTTTCTTTGCAGCAGGCTTCTTAGCAGATTTTTCTTCTGCGGAAGCTTCGTCTTTTTTCGCTTTCGGCGCTGCTTTCTTTGCAGGCGCTTTTACGTCCTTCTTGGATTTATCCAGAGCCATGCCGAGGATTTCACCCAAGGACGCACCGCTATCCGTTGAACCGTAGCTGGCAATCGCCTTCTTCTGTTCTTCGGCTTCGAGTGCTTTGATGGACAGCGAAATTTTGCGAGCGGCTTTATTTACCGTCATCACTTTCGCATCCACGCGGTCACCGACTGCGAAACGCTCAGGGCGCTGCTCAACACGGTCAGACGAAAGGTCAGAACGTTTGATGAAGCTCTTGATGCCATCTGCAACCTGCACTTCGATACCGTCGTCATTGACTGCGGTTACGGTGAAGGTAGAGACGCCGCCTTTTTTCAGGCCGCCCAGTGCATCATCGCTGCCACCGGCGTTAGAGGAAGACGCAGAGGCTGCGCTGCCACCATCGGTAAGCTGTTTGATACCAAGGGAGACACGTTCTTTATCTGGTTCGATGGAAAGCACTTTTACTTCCACTTCCTGACCTTTGGCGAAGTTTTTCAGTTCTTCGTCCGCATTGCCAGACCAGGTAACGTCAGACACGTGCACCAGACCATCCACACCACCAGGCAGGCCAATGAACAGACCGAAATCGGTGATGTTCTTGATTTCGCCCTTCAGCACGGTGCCTTCTGGGTGTTTCGCACCGAACTGTGCCCATGGGTTTTCTTCGCACTGTTTCACGCCGAGGCTGATGCGGTGCTTGTTGGAATCGATATCCAGCACCATCACTTCTACTTCCTGGCTGACAGACACGAGTTTGCTTGGGTGAACGTTTTTCTTCGTCCAGCTCATTTCAGACACGTGCACAAGGCCTTCGATACCCGGAGCCAGTTCCACGAACGCACCATAATCCGTGATGTTCGTGATACGGCCTTTGAAGCGACCCTTAATCGGGAAGCGGGTTTCGATATCGCGCCATGGGCTTTCTTCCAGCTGTTTCATGCCGAGCGATACGCGCTTGGTTTCTTGGTCGAACTTAATCACCTTCACTTTGATAGTCTGGCCAACGGACAGAACTTCAGATGGGTGATTGATACGCTTCCAAGAAATGTCGGTCACGTGGAGCAGGCCGTCGATGCTGCCGAGGTCGATGAACGCACCGTAATCGGTGATGTTCTTCACGACGCCGTCCAGCGTTACGCCTTCCGCGATTTTAGAGAGCATTTCTTCGCGCTCTGCACTGCGGGTTTCTTCTAAGATAGCGCGGCGTGATACAACGATGTTGCTACGCTTTTTGTCCATTTTCAGAATCTGGAACGGCTGTTTAATGCCCATCAGCGGTGAAATGTCTTTCACCGGACGTACGTCCACCTGGCTACCAGGAAGGAACGCTACCGCACCGCCCAGATCCACCGTGAAACCGCCTTTAACGCGGCCGAAGATAACGCCTTCAACGTTTTCAGCACGTTCGTGTGCTTCTTCAAATTTGGTCCATGATTCTTCACGGAGCGCTTTTTCGCGGGAAAGCATTGCTTCACCGTCGCGGTTTTCAATACGCTCGAGGTAAATGTCAATCGTGTCGCCGACTTTAATGTCTTCCGGTTCGCCGAGGCGGACGAATTCGCGGAATGGCACGCGGCCTTCGGTTTTGCCACCGATATCCACAATTACGAAATCTTTTTCAATAGCGGTAATCACACCTTTGGTGACCGCGCCTTCAGCTAAGAAAGAGGTTTCTTCCAGCAACTGAGCAAAATTTTCGCCCGTGTTGAAGTCCTGCATTTTTTCTGCTGCGTTTGATTTAACCATGATAGAGGTCCTTTCGAATAAGCCATTGGGTTAGGTTAAAAATCCGCTTCAGGATGCATGTGGCTTAACAGAGCATGCTCTTAAAACGGCAGTAATTTTAGGAAAAAACAGCAGCAGCGGCCTTCTTTGAAGAATTGCGCGAACATGCGTACTATTTAGACGGAACGTTGATGACTCTCAGCACCCGTTCCAAGACTGCATCCGGCGACATATCCGTTGTGTCGATATGCACCGCATCTTTTGCGCAGACGAGTGGGGCAATTTTTCGGCCCATATCCCGTTTATCCCTGCGCTCTAAGTCCTCTAAAACGGTGGAGTATATAGCGGCTTTCCCACTGGATTGCAACTGTTTAAATCGCCGCTCGGCGCGGGATTCAAGGCTCGCCGTAATAAAAAACTTAAAGTCCGCCTTGGGGCACACAACCGTGCCGATATCGCGCCCATCAAGCACCGCTCCGCGCTTATTTTTGGCAATTTTCCTTTGAAAATCAAGCAGTTCCTGCCGAACTTCGGGAATGGCAGACACAATGGAGGCGGCCTTACCCACTTCTTCGGTGGAAAGGTCATGCGCGCCCAGTTCTTCGAGTGAAATTTCGCCGCCAGCCACCCGAATGGCATAAGAAGCAACCTCGGTCGTTTGGTCTTCGGCCAAAGCAACGTCCCTGCCCGATAGCATCACTTTATAGCCCACATAGCGGTATAAGAGCCCTGTATCGAGGTAAACAAGGCCGAGGCTTTCGGCCACACGCCGCCCCAACAGACCCTTGCCGGAGGCCGCAGGGCCGTCAATGGCTATTACCAAGGGTTTTTTAGGCATTACGCTTGCTCCATGGCAGCGCCAAAACCGTTCATCAGCTTCAAAAAGTCGGGAAAGCTGGTTTGAATCATGCTGGCATCATCCACCGTGACTGGCTTTTTGGACACCATGCCCATGACTAAAAAGGCCATAGCAATGCGGTGATCCATATGGGTGGTAACCATGCCGCCACCCGCAACATCGCCACCTGTGACCTCGAGCCAATCTTCGCCCGTTTTGTGTTTGATGCCGTTGGCCTTAAGACCAGCCGCAACAGCTGCAAGGCGGTCACTCTCTTTCACTTTAAGTTCCTCTAAACCCAACATGCGCGTGGTGCCCTTGGCAGCAGAAGCTGCCACGGCGAGAATGGGGTATTCATCAATCATCGACGGAGCGCGGCTGGCTGGCACTTCCACAGCTTTCAGCGCACTGTGGCGCGCCACAATATCTGCCACCGGCTCACCCGCTACTTCGCGCTTATTCTTGAATTTTATATCCGCACCCATTTCAAGCAATGTGTCATATAGACCTGTGCGATGCGGATTGATGCACACATTGCTGATGGTCACTTCTGCACCCGGCACGAGTAACGCCGCCACGATGGGAAATGCCGCAGAGGATGGGTCAGCAGGCACAGTGAAATCTTTGGCTTTTAATTCCGGCTGGCCAGTGACAGCAATAATGGTGCAGCCTTCTTTTTGCCTCACGCTCACTTCTGCGCCGAAGTGGCGCATCATGCGCTCAGTATGGTCTCGCGTGGGCTTGGGTTCAATCACCGTGGTGATGCCCGGGGTGTTCAGCGCCGCCAGCATAATCGCTGACTTCACCTGCGCCGATGCCACCGGCACTTCGTATGAAATCGGTAGCGGCTCATCCGTGCCTTTCAGCGTGAGTGGCAAACGGCCACCCTCGCGTGAAGTTACTTCAGCACCCATCTGCGTAAGCGGCGTGATGACACGCGCCATAGGGCGCTTTCTAAGCGATGCATCGCCATCAAACGTGGAGGAAAAACCATAGGGCGTGACAAGCCCCATCATCAAACGGCAGGCCGTGCCGGAATTGCCCATGTCGAGCAAGCCAGATGGCTCCTGCAAGCCGCCAACACCGAGGCCCTCTACCTGCCATTCGCCATTTTTTAATTTCTCGATGCCTGCACCCATCAGGCGAAGTGCACCAGCCGTGTGGGTGACGTCATCGCTTTCTAAGAGCCCAGAAATTTTGGTGGTGCCAATCGCCTGCGAAGCAAGCATCAACGCGCGGTGCGAAATAGATTTATCGCCTGGTACCGTGGCTTTGCCTTTAAAAGATTTTACCTTGCCTGATACGACAGGCTGAACACCTGATTCTTTTTTGAGCACCTTAGCCATTGGTTAAAACGCCTTCCAGCGCATACCGCCCAGAATGAATTCTGCATTTTCATCATTTGAGCCAAGCGGTAATAAAATTTCACGGAAACGGATGCGCACATTATGCGTGTTGGTAAATTCCGATTCAATGATGAGTGGCGCACGCGAGCGCAGCACCTGATTGATTTTTTCTGCCACTTCTACGTTTGAGGTGGAAATAAGATGCGCCGCCTCTTCTTCTGTTAGCTGGTCACCGAATGCCTGAATCAACTCTTCACCAAGATAAGAGTACTTATACGTACCGCCCGTTTTAAAATCTTTGGCATCGATAAGGAAGCAGCGCGCCCAGATGTCTTTCAGACTATCTGGATCTACCTGCGTTTCTGAAGGGAAACGGCGCGAGCCTTTCAGCTCGGTCCAGTATTTCATCAACTGTTCGGTAATCCTGCGATCTTTTGCGCTCATGCTCTGCCTTTTAAAAGAACCTGCACTGTTTTACAACATCTTAGGCATTTGTCGCAAGCACAGAACCCGCAAGGTAGAGTGAACCACATATCAAAATACGGCAGGGCGTGGTGCGCGTAAGGCAAATACGGCGCACAGCCTCTTCCACATTGGCAGCAATTTCAGCCTTGAGCCCTACCGTCTCTGCCGCTTTTTTAACTTCTGCCGGACTTTTAGCCGCGGGCTCGCCCGGCATTGGCACGGCATAAACTGTTTCTATTTTACCTTTAAAGGGTTTGAGAAAATTTTCTGTGGCCTTGGTTTTGAGCATGCCGCATACGAGGTAAAGTGGTGCATTGTTCCAATATTGGGCAGCATGGGTGGCTAATATTTGCCCCGCCGCCTCATTATGACCACCATCCAGCCACAACTCAGTACCCTTATTCAGGAAATGCTGAAACTGCCCGCTGGTGAGGCGGTGCATTCGCGCCGGCCATTGCGCCAAGCTGATACCTGAGCCAATGGCCTTATCTGTTATTTTAAATGTTTTGCTTAGCTCAAGCGCTGCTGCAACTGCCGTACCTGCATTATTATATTGGTGCTGACCAACCAGATGCGGTGGCGGCAGTGAAAGGTTTTTGGAGGCCGCTACATAAGAGAACGTTTTGCCCTGCACCTCGATCTGCCATTCCTTACCACAACGCAGAAGTGGCGCACGCTGATTCTTTGCATAGCGCTCAATCACTGCCAGAGCCTCAGCCACCTGCGGCCCGATTACACAGGTCACGTTCTGTTTAATGATGGCAGCTTTCTCGCCTGCAATTTCAGCGATGCTATTACCCAAGAATTCCATATGGTCCATGGAAATAGGGGTGATAACCGTGAGCACAGGCTTTTCAACCACGTTGGTGGAATCCAGCCTGCCACCAAGTCCTACTTCAAGCAGCACAATGTCCGCCTGCACTTCCGCAAAGGCTTCAAACGCTGCCACGGTCGTGCCCTCAAAGAAGGTAACGGGGATATTATTTTTTTCTGCCGTGACTCGGCATTTCTCAAGCACCTCATGCAGAAAATGATCGGTGATTTTCTGGCCCGCCAAAACGATGCGTTCGTTAAACTCCACCAGATGCGGCGACGTGTATACGTGTACCTTAAGGCCAGCTGCCTCAAGCATTGCGCGCAAGAATGCAATGAATGAGCCTTTGCCATTAGTACCCGCCACATGCACCACCGGCGGAATTTTCCGGTGTGGGTTACCGAGCGCCTTGAGCAGCGCATGCATGCGCTCTAAGCCAAGGTCGATGGTCTTGCTAGCAGGCGGAATGGGCCAGTGCGGTATTTTCATACACACCCTATTTTTTTAGAAACCATGATTTCGGCTGGAAACGGTATTTCACTAAACACCAGAGCGCTTCAAGCCCGTGCCACAGGCGGATTTTTTTTCCCTCCTCTGTGGTGCGGCTGTTATAGCGGATAGGTAATTCAATAAAGCGTGCGCCCATGCGGCTAAGCTTAACGGTAATTTCAGGGCAAAAACCAAAGCCTTCTTCTCGCAGCTCTACTTTCTGCAAAATTTCGGTGCGCAGCATTTTGTAACATGTTGCTTCGTCATGCAGCGGCCAGCCGGTTAGTACCCTTGCGACAAAAGTAAGTGCTTTATTACCAAAGCGGTGAATAAAACCATTAAAGCTACTCCCCTCGAAGAAACGGTTGCCATACACAGCATCCGCCTCGTCTTTCAGCAACGGCGCCAGTAATGCAGCATAATCTTTGGGGTCGTATTCAAGATCCGCATCCTGAATGATTACAGCCTTGCCTTTTACTTGACCAAGCCCAGAACGTATGGCAGCGCCCTTCCCGCGGTTTGCGGGATGAGCCACTACTTCCACCCGAGCATCACACGCCTTCCATGCCAGCGCTTTTTCCTTTGTTGTATCGGCGGAACCATCATCCACCACTATGAGCTGGATTACTTCCGGCTGAGCAAGCACCTGCCCGATAATCGTATCAATATACGATGCCTCGTTATAGGCAGGCATTACCACCGACAGGCATGCTGATTTATTGGGGTTCATCTGAATCCGTATCTGGTTTATCGGCCCATCTTACAGCAAGAAGCTTATAAGGTGAAACCTCATCTGCTAACCCCTCTGGCTTGCCAAGTGCCAGAAAAATAACCTGTATGCCATACTGGTAATTTTCATTCATGGGCGCTTTAAACCGTATGCGCCTGCCACCCGGAATGTCTTCCTCGCTGATGCGCTCAAGCATTTCGCGCTGCACTTTGGCCCGCACCCAATGCCAATCGCTGTAAGGAACTTTTACATTATTGTTTATGGCTAGGTCTACTTCCACAAACTCAATGTTTTCTGCAAATAATACAACCAGTGGCTTGGTTAAACCATTCTGACGGTTCCAGCCCACACCGTTAAAGCGAATATTTTGCATCGGCGCAAGGAATGGGTCTCCACGACGTGTGCTTTTTTGATCGCTTGTATATTCTGTTGGCAAAGTGAGAGAGGCCTGTTTTTTGCGATGCTGCATGGGATCCACTATCGTGTCGGGCCATGTTTCCCAACCGCGGCCAATAGTGCCGATACACCACACAACAAGAATTAACCCTCCGGCATAACGCAACCATTCATTTTTCAGTTTGCTGCCTGCAAAAATGATAAGCCCCGCAATCGTGGCGGCAAACACAGGAGCAAAGTCAGCATAATACCGCGACGAAACGATAGGGTAACGTAAGTAAAAAATGACGAAGAGCGTGAATGGAATAACGCCCCACAGTGTTATGATTCCGGGAATGGTTAGTTCTAATGTTTTATTTTGGCAGAATGTCTTATAGCTTTTTTGTAACTCGCTAAAGCCCGCAGAAATACAAGCCAGGAATAACATAAGGTAAAAAATGCTATACGTATGAAAATACAGTTCGCGCCAGCGAATCGTTTCTGACTGAAGTGGCATAAAATTGGGCGAAAAAAATTCAAAATCCGGCGTTTCCGGCTTTGTGACAAGGAACATCCCGCCGAATAATTCTTTCGCCGCACTTAGTAGCGGCTCATGTTGATAAGGATAATCAAAACGTGTGGAATACATGGCGCCGTAAGAGGGGTGTAAATTAATGGCGTGACCAAACTCAAGGGGGTGATCGAACCGCACCCAGTTTGTCCACAGCACGAGCATTATGCCAATTAGAGCAGGCATGGCTGCAACCATAGATCGTGCTGCGGTTTTAAGCATAGGCTGATTTTTTGTTTTCTGGCCTAACTGCGTGGCGCCACCAACAAGAACAACAGCAATGGCATAAAATAAAAACGTGGGACGAATCAAAACACCAAGCCCCGCCAGAAGACACAACGCACTATAAAACCGGCGTGACGGTTTGCGGTACAACGCGATTAAGCCAGAGAGCAAACCCGTTGCATATATATATTGGTAGATAACGGCTTCTTCATAAATATCGAGCCGCGTGCGCAAGAGCGTCACGAATATGGGCAAACATAAAATACTAAGCGCTGCCAGAAGCCATACCCAGAAATTTTCCTCGCCCTTTTTGAGCCGTCCCTCCACGATGAATATCATTCGGGAGTGGCCTAGAAACACACGCAAAACAACATAGGCCCAGAGCATAAGGGCAGCCAGCAACGGAATGCGGTCAGGCAACACATCAAGGCCAAACGCTTTAGCCAAAATGGTAAAGGGCAAGCGCCAAAGCGGTATGCCAAGCCCCCAGACCTGCTGAACGCCACCACCGCTCCATGTCATATCCATATCAAGATATGCCGGATCTTCTGAAATTAAAAACCGCCCATCTAAAAATGCATCCACCTGGTGACGGTAATGCAAATTCTGCGATTCTAAGCTCTCAAAAATTGGGCCAGTAATCCACCCGAGCAATAGAATGAAAGCAATGCTGCTTATGATTATGATTTTGTTCGAAATTTGCATAGTACGGAAAGATAGGTAAAGACGGCGCGAGAGTAAAGTTTAAATCGTTTTGCTGCCTTAGAAATCAACAGCTTGTGCATAATAACTCCTTAATCCTTTGTTAATTAATATAAAGTATATTGTTCGATGATGATAATACCGAAAAAAGCAGACCTTGATACCTATCTGACGCTGGATGAGCACGTTCAGCAAGGCAAGCTTATGCCCCCAGAAATCATGATGATTTTTGCCGCTGCGCCGGGCATGCCCAATTCAATCAATTGTCATGACTGTGGAGTGGAACAGGCCAAAGCCAATTGGCGGGATTATCTGGAAAACCACACCGATAAGCATACGCGTTTAAAACCCAAAAGATTTTCTGAGCTTTATGAGCTTGATAGCCAAATCCGCGGAGGCCAAGCCGCCGTAGACTGGATGGTGGAAGACTTCCACACGATGGCAGAAATTAACCCCACCGTGGCTAACTCCTTTGCCAAAGGCGGGCAGCGTATTCTCTTCACTGCTGACAGCAGCATCATGGGGAGCGTTGGGATATGCTCGCACTATTTTGTTATAAAAGGACTGATGTACGATATTTCCTATCCTATAGAACTGGCGGATTATAGACCCTATATTGCTTTGCCATTTACCGACAATGTGCTGGTGCATGAGATGGGGCATGGCTTTGATGCATATCTGCGCCACACCAATGCGCCTGTGTTTGAAACCCTCGTAACACTGGACAGGAACAGCCCCAAAACCTCTAGCAGCGACAAAAACAAAGAGCGCAGCCTTGCTGACCAATTGTGGATGATTATGGTCACGCGCCATAACAACACATACACTGATAACAGCCGCTCAAGCCTTTCAGAACAATTCGCGATTTGCAGTGAATATTTTTTCGGCAATAAGGAGGCACAGCCGGAACGCTCCCCAATGCTAGCCGCCTATTTTAATGATGTGGTGCTGCTAAGCCTTGAGATTATTGCATCTGATTTGCCAAAGGCAGCAAAGCTCGAAGGGCTACGTATGCTGAAAGAGACAATCCACGAGCCGCCTGAAAAATACTTCGGAGCAGATGGCGTTGATATTTTTGCTAAAATGGCTGAGCGGCAAAGGTACCGCGCTGAAATGCCTTTAGGCCGTTCCAACGAACCTTTTTTTGAAGCGGATGATACATTGCTCGGAAAATTAAATGCCGCCGCGCATGCGACGCGCCATGATGACACGCCACATGTCCGCGCACTCAAAGACCGCGAATCTGCGAAAGCCTACGATGCGGTAGAAAAAACATTGGTCGAGGGCTTTGCCGCTGTTCGGCGCGATGTGATGGAAAAAATCGGACTCGAACTAACCCGTGAGCAGGAATCCTGCCACCTCAAATTAAGTGCGATTAAGCGTTAGTATCTGACTTGCGGTCTTGCAGGAATTTGTTGATGCCCACTTCGTCGAGCATCAATCCTTCGCGGCGGTCAAGTTCGGCTTGCTCTTCGCGCTCTTTACGTTCTTTCATGATTTCGTATTTTTTCTGTTCGGCGAATTCGGCGCGGATGCGCTCTTCCTGAAAGCGGATTTTCTGCTCTGCATCCGTAAGGATTCCTTTTAACCTTTCGCGGGTTTGGAGAGAGCGCTTGAGGTAGTTGGTGTAGGTAAACTGCCCTTCTTCTGACTCGCTTGCCAGCTTTTGTTCCGCCTGCATTTCTTTTTCAAGATTGGTAAGATGTTTGACCGTTTGATCGCGCGCATCGAGCAAAATCGCCAGCTCTTTACGCATATCATCCAAGCGACGCTTGTGGATTTTTATGAGTGTGCTAAGCGACTTTGTCATTTCTTAGGCTGCTGCACAGGTTGTGCGGGCTTCATGTTTAAAATCTTGCCAAGCTGCTGGTAGCCGAGCTCCAGATTCGAGGCTTCCTCCGGCTGCTGGCGCAGGAAATCTTCCAACTTGTCGTGGTAATAAATGGCAGCATCCACTTCTGGATCGCTGCCCTTACGGTAGGCGCCGAGGCGAATCAGCTCTGACATGTCATTATAAGTAGCCATCAGCTGGCGTGCTTTTACGACCATTTGGTTTTCTTCCGGCGTGTTACAGGCTGGCATAGTACGCGACACGCTACGCAATATATTCACCGCCGGAAAGCGCCCGCGCTCTGCAATCAGCCTGTCGAGCACGATGTGACCATCTAGAATACCGCGCACAGCGTCTGAAATCGGTTCGTTATGGTCGTCACCTTCCACTAGCACGCTGAACAGGCCGGTGATAGAGCCTTTGCCAGTGCCCGGCCCAGCGCGCTCTAGCAACTTTGGTAGTTCTACAAATACGGTAGGAGTATAACCCTTTGTTGCAGGAGGCTCGCCTGCGGAAAGACCAATCTCGCGCTGCGCCATAGCAAAGCGCGTGACACTATCCATCAGGCAGAGTACTTCCTGCCCTTGGTCACGGAAAAATTCTGCAATCGCCATCGTGAGATAGGCAGCCTGCTTGCGCACCAGCGCGGATTCGTTCGAGGTTGCCACCACCACCACCGCTTTTTCGAGGCCTTCTGCACCCAGATATTCATGAATGAATTCGTGCACTTCGCGGCCACGTTCACCAATCAACCCGATGACCTTTACGTCAGCCGTGCAATATTTCGTGAGCATGGAAATCAGCATGGATTTACCCACGCCGGAGCCCGCAAAAATGCCCATACGTTGCCCACGACAGCAGGTGAGGAAAGTATTCACGGCGCGCACGCCTAAATCCATCTTGCCGCGCACCGGCAAACGTTTATGCGCCGGAGGCGGGTTGGCGCGGAACGGGTAGGCCACCTCGCCCATCTGGAGCGCGCCTTTTTCGTCAATCGGTTCGGCAAATGCGTTAAGGATTCGGCCCTTCCACGCCGCATGCGGAAATGCTACCGCCTCGTTTTTCTCAATAATCACGCGGCAACCGCTGCCAATGCCTTCTACATCGGTAAACGGCATCATCATGGCAATGCCTGCGCGCAAGCCCACCACTTCCACGCCGACTTCGCGGCCATTTGTGGTGACAATTCGGCAGCGCGAACCAATGCTGACCATTCCTTCCAACCCCGCGCACTCAATTAACAGACCTTGTACGGCAGTCACTTTGCCGTAGACTTCGCGGTCGTTAATTTCTTTAAGTTTGCGGATACTGATGTCGATTGGATCTGCCACGGTGTAATCTACTGAAATACCTATGGTTTATAAAACGCCTGTATTAAAATGAAACAGATTAAGTTATTGTTTATTAACAAAAAGTTACCTTTTTTACAAAATGGTAGTGTTTCCGTTAATAAAATGTTAACATTTATACTATAGCGTGCTTTTGGTTAGGATAGCCACTTTCTGAACCTAAGTGCAACAAAATAGAGGGGGAGTTTGGGATGCGAGTACTTCTGGTAGAGGATGATCCGTCGACAGCCAAATCTATTGAACTCGCGTTGGCATCTGAGGGTATCGTCTGCGATACCGCCGCGCTGGGTGAAGAAGGGTTGGAAATCGGCCAACTTTATGATTACGACATTGTAATCCTCGACATGATGCTCCCTGATATTGATGGTTTCGAAGTACTGCGCCGTTTCCGCGCAAATAAAATTAAAACTCCCATTCTTATTCTTTCCGGCTTAAATGGTTCTGACAGCAAAATCCGCGGCCTTGGCATCGGTGCTGACGACTATGTTACCAAGCCGTTTAATAAAGGTGAGCTGGTAGCCCGTATTCAGGCGATTGTTCGCCGTTCTAAAGGTCATTCTGAATCTGTTATCCGCACCGGTAAGGTCACCATTAATATGGATGAACGCTCGGTGGTGGTGGATAACAAGCCGCTGCACCTGACGAGCAAGGAATATGCGATTCTTGAGCTGCTTTCCTTACGCAAAGGTACGCCGATTACCAAAGAAATGTTCCTCAACCACCTGTATGGCGGCATTGATGAACCTGAACTGAAAATTATCGACGTGTTCGTGTGTAAGCTGCGCAAAAAATTGCAGGATGCCGCTGAAGGCGAAAATTATATCGAAACACTCTGGGGACGTGGTTACATTATGCGTGACCCTGAAACCGGTAAAGAACAAGAAGCTTCAGGTGCTGCCAAAGCCTCTGCTGGCAAAGCCACGGTCAATAAAGCCGCTGCTGCCCCTGCAGGCAAAGGTACGCCGAAAAAAAAGCAAGCACTGCTGGCTGAAGCTTAGAAAGAACCACCACAGCCAAGAAGAAAAACGGGCGGTTTTACGCCCGTTTTTTTATAGCCGCACCGTTCAATAAAATTTTTGGACAAGCATCGCTGCTTTACGCTATGTTCGCGGGGATCAGAGATAAAAAACATGAAACGCATTTATATTCTGCGCCACGCCAAAGCGGGCCAGCCCCATAAGAAATTAACGTCAGACCACGGCCGCATTTTGCACCCCAAAGGCATAAAGGCGTGCGAAGCCATCGGGCATTATCTGACCGCCATAAAAGCGGACTTCACGCACGTGCTCTGCTCAGATGCCACACGCACCACCCATACGGCCGAGCTGGTGCTGAAACACTTCGGCAAAAATATACCCACCGAACACCGCCACGACATCTACCTCGCCAGCGCCGAGGAGCTAATTGAAGTCATCCGCCAAGCAGATGACGCGCATAAAAGTATTTTACTGGTGGGGCATAACCCCGGATTGCACTTGCTTGCCATGCGCCTGACCGAACATGGAAATGAAACACTCATCCACAGCATGACAGAAAACTTCCCCACTGGAGCATTAGCGGTGATTGAGCTGAATTGTGATGCGTGGTGGGATGTGTATAAGGCGGAAGGCACACTCACGCACTTCACCTTCCCAAAAGAACTCAACGGCGAATAACCGCGTTATAAGAGAGAGCTTTGACCGAAGGCTTTTTCGAGCACTTCACGCGCCAGCGCAATGGTGATATTACGGCGCTGCTCAAGCGATGTTTTATCGAGCGCGGTGATCACATCCATCGCCGCACGGAAGGTGCGCGGCATGCGGGCAATCAGGTAATTCACCACTTCAGGCGATACTTTAAGCTGACGGTCAGCCAGTTGTTTCAGCAGCACCGTGCGCAGTAATGTGTCATCCGGCGCATCAATCCGCACACGTTGCGCGGCCAGCAAACGCGAGCGTAAATCAGGCAGGTGCAGTGGAAGCAACTCCAGTTCCTGCGCAGAGGTGAGTAGTATTTTGCCCCCCTGCTCTTTGATATGATTGAGTAGATGGAACAACGCCGTTTCAGATGCAAGCTGCTCGATATTTTCTACCACCACGAACCGCAATTGTGGCTCAAGCGACTGCTCGTTCAGTTTCGCCGCATTTAGAAATATAGCGTGATGCTGTGCCGCCCAAATGGAAGCCAAGTGCGTTTTGCCTGAAGCTGCAGCACCCACGAGCGCCAGCGCAGCCCCAAGCCACGGCGCATCGTTCAGCAGTAGCGCAGCGGCAGCCTTGTTGGCGTCTGACACCACATAATTTTCGGCAGAATAATCAGCTTTGTTTTCAAAACGCAATGGCTGTTGCGGCATATTATTTCGCCCGCTTCACCTTCACACCTGATTTAGGCCTTTCAGCATAAAGGCTGCTGGCGAGATATTGCGCGATAGCAAAACGCACGAGCACTGCCACAATCGCTGCAAGCGGCACAGCAATCAGCACACCCAAGAAGCCGAACAGCGCACCACCCGAAAGCAGCGCAAAAATAATCCACACCGGATGAAGGCCGACTTTATCGCCCACCAGACGTGGTGTGATAAAGTTTCCCTCCACAAATTGCCCTGCAGCAAACACAGCCGCTACCATCAACACGTGCGTGATGTCATGTGTTTGGAAGAAGGCTACCGAAAGCCCCAGCACCGTGCCAACGAGCATGCCCATGTAAGGGATGAACGACAGCAAACCCGTCAGGATGCCAATCAGCACGCCATAACTTAGGCCAACGGCGCTAAGGCCTGTGGCATAAAAAATGGCAAGCAGCATACATACGTTCGTTTGCCCACGGATAAAACCGGAAATACCCCTGTCCATAAGGCGCAACTGTTCGCGGATAGTTTTAGCCGACTTGCGTGGCAGCCAGCTGTCGATTTTTGCTTTGATACGGTCCCAGTCGCGCAGAATATAAAACGCCACGATGGGGCTAATGAAAATGAGCGATACAATGTTGAGGAACGCCATGCCGGATTTAAATACACCCGCCGCAAGGTTGCCACCAATGCCGAGTGCCTGCGTGGCGTAGCCCGTGGCCGATTCTTTGATTTTGCTGACGGCATCCTCATTCACGCCATCGATAATTTCCAGCACGCGCGGCGCATATTTATCACTCGCTTCAGAAATATAACCCGGAAGATTGCTCGCAAGGGTGGTGAACTGCTCCACCATGATGGGTAGGATAAATGCAAGAGCACCGATAAAAATGCCTGAAAATACCACCACAATCATGAGCGCTGCAATGCCGCGCGAAATGCCGGAAGCTTCCATTTTATCTGCCAGCGGATCCAGGAAGTATGCCAGCAGAATGCCCACCACGAAGGGCAGCAACACATCGTTAATTGCGGCCACAAAGTAACCCGCTAATACCACAAGGCATACCCAGAACAGCGCTTTAACGTAAATCGATTGCATGGTTTCCCCTTTTTATTTTGGCGTGAGCCACCACTGGCCATCTTTATTATTTTTAAGCACATAGCCCGACTGGTGCAAGAAATAGGTGAGCGTGGAGAAATCTCCCTGATATATGATAGTCGCCCGCGCGCGATTGCTGGCAATGTTTTCCACCCGCATGGTTTTCACGCCCTGCACTTTCGCAATGTCATTTTTAAGGCGGTGCCATTGGGCAATGTTATTGATAGGAATATCCACCGTAATCTGCTGTTCTTCCTTGCTCTCACCGCTTTGCTGAATGGCTGTATTTTTGAGGCTTTCCGCCACGCGACTAATTGCCTCTTTTGCCGAGCGCTCCAGCAGCACTTTTTTATCCATCCCCACCTGCCCGTTATAAGTGTGCTTGGAGCGGTCTAAAATCGTCTCTTTCTGCACCACGCGCAAAATCACTTCCAGTGTGGGCCTTTTCGTTACCGGCTCTTCCTCATACACCGCCTCGGCAATCAGCACCCTTCCGGCATCATATTTTTTTGCCAGCTTGGAAAGCGCTGAGAACTGGCCCGAAAAAGCATCCTCCACCCCCACGAGAGTGATGTCTTCCAAGTCACCCATCGGCACCACCAACGGCAAAGTTTTCTGTGCTGAAGCAGCTTTGGACCACGCATCGCGCCAGATATTCGCTTTTTCCCACAGCAGCACTTCACTCCCTTTTTGGAAAATCGGCAGCACTAGCACCGAGGGGCTAACATTTTCAACAAACGTTATGCCTAGGCCGTTTAAAAACCCCTCCACCTTTTTGCGGTCGAAGGTAATGGTGAAGCTGGCTTTGTAGGTTTTTTCGCCTACTTTTTCGTCTGCTACCTCATAACCAGAAACCAAGTTGCTGATGCCCTGTGATGAAAGGTCGGGGATACGGCTGCGGTCCTGCGGAAGGGTGATGTTTTCTAAAAGCTGCTTGAATGCGGCCTCCTGCGCGGCAGCCAGTGCCTCAACCCGCGAAAGCTCGGAATTGGCCGCCGAGCGCGAAATTTCAACCTGTTTAATGGTAAAGTTTTCCTGCGCGTGGGCTGAAAGCGGCCAAATGCCGGAAAGGCATAGAAACATGGCAAAAAAGATTTTCAAACCCTGCATATTGCACCCTTGTGCTTACGGATAATTCGCACTAATGTATGCGCCGCTAGGAAGTTATAAAGTGATTGCTTCCATGTTTCTACCCTAATCTGGAACAAATCTGTGGCAAAGAAAAACAGCAAAACCACCTATGCCAAGGCAGGTGTGAATATCGACGAAGGCAACCGCCTCGTTGACTTGATTAAACCCTTCGCCCGCGCCACGCGCCGCAAAGGCGCCGACGCCGACCTTGGTGGATTTGGCGGGTTGTTTGACCTGAAGCCTCTCAATTATAAAGACCCCGTGCTGGTTTCCTCCACCGACGGTGTGGGCACCAAGCTGAAGCTGGCCATTAGCCTGAATAAGCACGACACTATCGGCATCGACCTTGTCGCCATGTGTGTGAATGATTTGATTGTGCAAGGTGCCGAGCCGCTCTTTTTCCTCGATTATTTTGCCACGGGCAAACTGAATGCCGATAATGCGGCGCAGGTGATTAAAGGCATCGCCGACGGCTGCAAACAAGCAGGCTGCGCGCTGGTGGGTGGTGAGACCGCCGAAATGCCCGGCATCTATAGCGCCGATGAATATGACCTTGCCGGATTTTCCGTCGGCATCGTGGAGCGCAAAAATATCCTGCCGAAAAAAGGCGTGAAAGTGGGTGACATACTGCTCGGCCTGCCCTCAAGCGGCGTGCACTCGAATGGCTATTCGCTGGTACGTTATATTTTAAGCACGCAAGGCCTCACCTATAACGACAAAGCGCCATTTGACACCAAGCGCACACTGGGACAAGTGCTGCTCACCCCGACGATTATTTATGTAAAAGCCTGCCAGCCTGCGATTAAAGCAGGGGTGATAAAAGCCATGGCACACATTACCGGTGGCGGTATTACCGAAAACCTGCCGCGCGTACTGCCGAAAAATGTGTCAGCGGAAGTGGATCTTAGCGCGTGGAAGCAATCCGCCCTGTTCAAATGGCTTGCCAAAGCAGGCGGCGTGGAAAACAGCGAGATGCTGAAAACATTCAATTGCGGCATCGGCATGATTATCGTGGTCGATAAAAAAGACGCTGCGAAAGCAAAGAAGTTACTTAAAGGCGCGGTGGAGCTTGGCAAAATTACCGCCAAAAAATCCAGCCGCGTGGCGTATAAAAACACAGGGGCGTTTTTGAAGTAAGGCATGGCAAAATTACTGAAGGTAGCAGCGCTGATTTCTGGCAGGGGGAGCAACCTGCAAGCGCTGATTGATGCCGCCAAACAGCCTGACTACCCCGCCGAAATTGTTGCCGTTATCTCAAACAAGGCCGATGCCAAAGGCCTAGACCGTGCCAAAGCGGCTGGTATTAGAACCCATGTGGTGAATCATAAAGAGTTTGACGGGCGCGACGCGTTTGACGCCGCCTTGCATGAAACGATTGTAAAAAGCGGGGCAAACTTTGTGTGCCTTGCAGGCTTCATGCGCTTGCTCACCCCCGGCTTTGTGCGGAAGTGGGAAGGAAAAATGATTAACATTCATCCTTCCCTGCTGCCTGCCTTTAAAGGCGCGCATGCGCATGAGGAGGTGATAAAAAGCGGCGTGAAATTGAGCGGTTGCACCGTGCATTTCGTGGTGCCGGAGATGGATGCGGGACCGATTATTATGCAAGCCGCCGTGCCAGTGCTGGATGGCGATACGGCAGAAACCCTCGCCGCCCGCGTGCTGGAAGTGGAGCACAAAACTCTGCCAGCCGCGCTGAAGCTGATTGCCGAAGGCAAGGTAAAGGCCGACGGAAAAGTCGCCACAAACACAAAGGCCGGTGGCTTTTTAATTAGCCCCGGCCTTTAGTTTTTTCTTGAAATTATTTAGCTAACTAGCCAACGATTTCGATTTCGCTGAAGAAGAATGCGACTTCGCCGCGAGCCGTTTCAGGCGCATCAGAACCATGTACGCAGTTTTCGCCAATGCTGTCAGCAAAGTCAGCGCGAATCGTGCCCTTGTCGGCTTTTTTAGGGTCTGTTGCACCCATGATTTCGCGGTTCTTCGCGATGGCGTTATCGCCTTCAAGCACCTGCACCACCACCGGGCCAGACACCATGAATTCTACCAGTTCGTCAAAGAACGGGCGCTCTTTATGCACCGCATAAAACAGGCGTGCTTCACGACGGCTAAGGAAAACGCGCTTCTGCGCTACAATGCGCAGGCCTTTTTCTTCAAAGCGTGCATTGATTTTACCCGTGATGTTCTTTTTGGTCGCATCCGGCTTAATGATAGAAAGCGTACGTTCAATCGCCATGGGGGATATCCGTTCTTTATTAACCTAAAATTGTGGAGCGAATTTAACCATTTACCTACAGTTTGCAACAAAAAAGTGCAAACTGGCGCCAGGGCTTAAGCGGCCTCTTCCCAGCCGCCCTTTTCATTCTGGCGGAAATACTTGGTTTTCAGCCCCTGATGTTTGTATTTCGCCCAGCGGGCGCGGGCCGCAGCAAGTTGGGTTTCATCCCGCCCATCAAATACATCCAGCACGCGGGAAAATTCTGGTAAAAAGGCAGGTTCCTGCCCATCCACCAACACCAGCATTTCGGCCTTGTTGGGGTTCTCTTCCTTTTGGGTGAGGAAAATCGGCTGCTTTTCGGCCTGACCATCCTTCTCCGTACCGTGCGGCAGGAATTTGGGTGAACTATACGTCCACAGCACGTTATCGAGCGTTTTGAGCTTGGCTTCCTCTTTTACCAATACGAGGCCACGCTTGCCGCTGGCCAACACCTTCTCCATCAGCAGGGGAAGTGCTTTTTCCAGCGGCGTGTTCGTGAGTTGGTAAAAACTAATTTCAGCCATATGCTTATTTTTCGTAATAGTCGGCTACCAGCCTGTCGAGCAGACGCACACCAAAACCGGTTGCACCTTCAGGGGTGGTGTCGAGGTTCTTTTTCGTCCATGCCACACCAGCAATGTCCAGATGCGCCCATGCGGTTTTATTCACAAAGCGCTGGAGGAATTGCGCTGCGGTGATGGAGCCCGCGCCGCGTTCGTTTCCGATGTTCTGCATGTCCGCGATTTTAGAGTCAATCTGACGGTCATACGCATCCGACAGCGGGAAGCGCCACAGTTTTTCATTCACCTTTTCACCAGCCTTGATAAGGCGCTCGGACAGCTCATCGTTATTTGAGAATATGCCGGCATATTCACTGCCAAGAGAAATAACAATCGCACCCGTGAGGGTGGCAAGGTTCACCATGAATTTTGGCTTAAAGCGGCCTTGTGTGTACCACAATGCATCGGCCAGCACGAGGCGACCCTCTGCATCCGTATTCAGTACTTCAATCGTTTGACCGGACATCGACGTTACCACGTCGCTCGGGCGCTGCGCGGAACCAGATGGCATGTTTTCCACAAGGCCAACCACACCCACGGCGTTCACTTTGGCTTTGCGGCCAGCAAGGGCACGGATGGTGCCAACGACGGCGGCGGAACCGCCCATGTCATATTTCATGTCTTCCATGCCGGTGGATGGTTTAATAGAAATACCACCCGTGTCGAACGTGACACCCTTGCCCACAAACGCCACCGGCGTTTTGCCCGCAGCACCACCGTTATATTGCATGATGACCATTTTAGATTCCTGAACACTGCCCTGCCCCACACCCAGCAGCGAGCCCATGCCCAGCTTCGTCATTTCCTTCACACCAAGAACTTCAACCTTCACGCCCAGCGGGGTGAGTTCTTTTTTGATGCGTTCAGCATAAGATGCAGGATAAATAACGTTCGGCGGCTCAGTGACCACGTCACGCGCAAGGAACACACCTGCGCGCACTTTGTCGAGTTTGGCAAACAGGCTGGAGGCCTTCTGGCTATCCTGCGCGGCCACCGTGATTTTTTTGAGCGACGGTTTTTTGTCGTCTTCCATTTTGGTGAAGTATTTGTCGAAGCGGTAACTTTTCAGCGCGGCACCATAGGCCACCTGAGCCGCAATATCGGCCGCTTTCAATTTTTTGGAGGAGGCCTCTGCCACCACCGTTGCAGATTCCGCACGGAGCGCGTTTAGCAGCGGCACAATCGCGCCGCCCACTGCCTGCGCGGAAAGCTCATCCACATCGGCTTCTTTGCCAAGCCCTGCCACCACTACGGCATCAAGCCCTGCAGCAGCCAGCACCGTGAGCGTTTTGCCTTTTTTTCCTTTGAATTTTGCAGCCTTGATGGCTTTTTTAATGGCACCGCCTGCTTTTTTATCCAATGCCTCTGCCGTGGGGGAAAGCTTTAAGGATTCCCCAACCAGAACAACCGCAACAGCTTTTGACGGAAGTGTTGGCTTTGAAAATTGGATTTCCATAGTATATAACCTCATTAAAGTTAAGCAGGGTTTAAGTTACAAAGGCACAGTAAATGATGTATAGATGCCACGTGCCAGAATCAAGACAGAATATGAAGTGATGCGCAATATCCTGAAACACTATGTTCGCTATGTTGCCAGCCGGATACTCGGCCCCTTCGTGCTGATTAGCCTTTCCATCACCTGCATCATTTGGCTCACGCAGTCACTGCGCTTTATCGACCTTATCATCAATCGCGGCCTGAACGTAACAAGCTTCTTATATCTTTCCGTGCTGCTGGTGCCTTCGCTGCTGGCGGTGGTGATTCCCGTGGCGCTGGTGGTGAGCATTATCCATGCGTACAATAAGTTATCTGTAGAGAGTGAGCTCGTGGCGCTGAAAAGCGCCGGACTTTCCAAACTGGAAATTATTAAACCCGCGTTGATGGTGGCTGCGCTCGCCACCTGCCTGAGCTACACGATTACTCTCTATGTGCAGCCCGCCTCTTACCGCGAGTTTAAAGACATGCAGGCATTCATCCGCGACAACTACGCCTCGCTGCTGCTGCAAGAAGGTGTGTTCAACACACCCATTAAAGGGCTGACGGTTTACATCCGCGAATCCGGCGACAATGGCATGATGAAAGGTTTGCTGGTGCACGATAACCGCGATCTCACAAAGCCCATCACCATGATGGCAGAAGAAGGCCAACTGATTCGTGCCACAGGCGGACCACGCTTTATTCTTATCAATGGTAACCGTCAGGAAGTAGACCGCAAAAACGGCCAGCTCTCGCTGCTTTATTTTGAACGCTACGCGCTCGACCTCAGCAGCTTTGCCGGCACCACACAGGTGCGCTGGCGTGAGCCGGACGAACGCTACCTCGACGAACTGTTCTGGCCGCGCGATGATACCGCGCCGCAATTTTTGCCTAAGCTGCGCGCCGAAGGCCATAACCGCCTAACCTGGCCGCTTTATAATATAGTGCTCGCTTTGGCGGCGCTATTGCCCTTTACGCTGGGAGATTTCAACCGCCGCGGCCTGAACCGCCGCATCCTTGCTTCCACCAGCATTGTGATCGGGCTTTTAACCTTAGGGCTTTCGATGAAGAATATGGCGTCCAACAACCCTGCGGTAATCCCCGCGATGTATCTGGTTGTTATTGCAACAAGCGCCGCCATGCTGTTCTTCATGCTGCGCAATGCACGCAAACGAACATGGCTAAAATGGCTCACACGCAAGCAGGAAAGGGCAGCGTCATGAGGCTCCCCTTCACTCTCTCATTTTATATCGTGCGCCAATTCCTCCAGAGCACACTGATGATTCTCGGTGTGTTCGTTGGGCTCATCATCCTGATTGATTCGGCTGAGGTGCTGCGCAGGTCATATAACAAAGATATTTCCTTCCTTATCATGATGGAAATGGTACTGCTGAAATTCCCCTCGCTGGTGCAAAAGCTTACACCATTCATTATGCTTGTGAGCGCAGTGATTACACTCTCGCGCCTAACCCGCAATCAAGAGCTTATCATCGCCCGCGCGGCCGGTGTTTCCGTGTGGCAGTTTTTGGCACCCGTGGTGTGCACTGCTGCGGCTATCGGTGTGTTTATGGTGACGGTGTTTAACCCGCTCGCCTGCGTGATGCTGTCAAAAAATGAACGGCTGGAAGGCAAATATTTGAAAGGGCAAATCAGTTCATTGGCTGTTTCATCATCCGGTTTATGGCTGCGGCAAAAAAATAATTCGGGAACGCCGAACGGTGATACAGGCGAAAGCATTATACACGCGCTGCGCGCTGGACAGAATGATGGTGAGCTGCATGACGTAACGATTTTCGTATTTGCGGGCAAGGATCAGTTCGTCCAGCGCATCGATGCCAGCCGCGCCAAACTCGCGAATGATTTCTGGCAGCTGCATAACGTGATTATCACTTATCCTGATAAACCCGCGCAACGTGTGCCGGAGTTTTTCCTTGAAACCGAGTTAACGCTCGCACAAATTCACGACAGCTTCTCACCGCCGGAAACCATTTCTTTCTGGGCATTGCCTGCGTTTATCGAAACACTGAAAGAAGCGGGCTTTTCAGCATTGCGCCACCGTCTGCACTGGCATTCCATCCTAGTCAGCCCGTTGTTTTATGCCGCCATGGTGCTTGTGGCTGCTATCTTCTCTATGCGCCCACAGCGACAAGGTAAACATGCGCTGATGATTACACTTAGTGTGTTCACTGCGTTCTTAATCTATTTCTTTAATGACCTTATCGGAGCCCTTGGTCTTTCAGGGAAATTACCGATTATTGTTGCCGCATGGGTGCCGGTGTGCGCCGTGCTTCTAGCAAGTGTTGCTACTTTGCTCCATCTGGAAGATGGCTAAACCCTGCTGCCTAAAAATGTAGCAATTATCTGGACTTAGCCTTGGTTTTTGTTACACTTTTCTCAGTGTCGTTTAGGTAAAACCACAGTGGCTTTTTTAGAGTGAAACAGGTAGTTCCTCCCCCAAGCCTTAAGGCTTTTTTATGCGCAAGCACAGTGTTGCTGGGCGCATTTTTTATTGCCCCCACCGCCGCCAATGCCGCGCTAAATAAGAGCGTCGCCCTTTCAGAACAGCCTGTAACCATTGAGGCAGATGCGCTTTCATACAACCCCGAACACCAACTGGTTATGGCCATCGGCAATGTGGAAATTGTGCAGCAAGGCCGCGTGCTGATTGCCGAAGAACTGGCCTATGACCAAATCACCGGTATGGTGCTGGCCAGAGGCGATGTGAGCCTGATGGAGCCGGACGGCAATGTGTATTTTGCCGACGAAGTGGAACTAAAGGATGATATGAAAAAAGGCATCATTCAGCACTTCAATGCGCGTATGAAGGATGGCTCGCTGCTTGCCTCAAACAGCGCCGAGCGCTTCAACAAAGACATTATGCAACTACGCGATGCGGTCTATAGCCCCTGCAAAATTTGCAGCAACGGCAAACCCAAAACACCAACCTGGCAGCTGAAAGCCGATGAAGTAACGCTAAACGATGAAAAAGAACGCGTCTATTACAAAAATGCCACGATGGAATATTACGGCGTGCCGATTTTATACACCCCTTACCTTTCGCATGCCGCACCAGGCGCTGACCGCAAAAGCGGATTTTTGATGCCGAGCTATAGCAGTATCAGCACGCTGGGCGTTACTGCCAAGGTGCCGTACTACTGGAGCATCGAGCCAAACATGGATGCCACCATTACCCCGTTCCTGACCAGTAATGAAGGACCGGTGATGATTGGCGAATTCCGCCACCTGACCGACCAAGGCCAGTATGAACTGACGGGCAGTATCACCAACCCCAAACAGCGTGATGAATTGGGCTTCCGCACTACCGGACGCGACTTGCGCGGGCATGTTGAAGGTAAGGGTGAGTTCGCCATAAAAGATGATTGGGTATGGGGCTTTAATGGCAAACGCTCAACCGATGATACTTACTTGCAGCGTTATAAATTCGGTAATGAAGATTTGCTGACATCACGCGCCTATGTGAATCGCCTGACCGGACGCAACTACATCACCGCTGATGGCCTGACCTTCCAAGGGCTAAATGCGGAAGACGACCCAGACACGACTCCGCTGGTACTACCGATTGTTGCCACCCACCATGAAACCGAAGCTGGTTGGCGTGGCTCGCGCTTTATGCTGGATTCCAACCTTATGGCTTTGAGCCGTGGCGAAGGTATTGAAAGCCGCCGCGTGTCGTTCAAAGGCGGTTGGAAGTTGCCCTACGTGACCGATAACGGCCACTCGTTTGAGGTACGCACCAGCCTGCGAGCCGATGGGTATCATGTAAGTGATGTGCCCGACCCGCTTTCGCTCACCGACGAACAAAACGGCACCGCTGGCCGCGTAATTCCCGAAACGCAGGTGGAATGGAGCCTGCCGCTTGTTAAATACAGCGAAGCATCGCATGTGTTCGTTGAACCTGTAGCAAACATTATTCTAAGCCCTTATGGTGGCAACCCAAATAAAATCCCTAACGAGGACAGCCAAGACGTCGAGCTTTCTGACGTGAACCTGTTCAGCGGCAACCACTTCACCGGCCTCGACAGGGTGGAAGGTGGCCCACGTGCAAATTACGGGATGCGCGGCGGTGTGTATGGCACCAATGGCAGCCGCATGAACTTTCTACTCGGGCAGAGCTATCGCCTGAAGGAAGACGAACAGTTCCGCGAAGAATCCGGACTTAAAGAGAATTTTTCTGACTATGTGGGCCGCGTAAGTGTAAATAACGGCCAGAACCTTGAGCTTTCTTACCGCTTCCGCTTAGACATGGAAGACTTCGACCCCCACCGCAATGAAATTGAAGCCGCGCTGGATTTCAGCCCCCTAAGGCTAACAGGTGCTTATGTATTGTTAAGTGAAGATATCGCCGCACGGCCTGAGCTGGACCGCGAGGAAATTGCCTCGTCCATTGCCTATGACCTCTCGCAGGAATGGACGGTCAACGGCTATGCCCGCCGCGACCTTTCGGATGATGGCGGCTTGATTTCCGCCGGTTCCGGCCTTGTGTTCCACAATGAATGTCTTACCGTTAGTGGCCAATTCGGCAGGGAATTCATCCGCGACCGCGATATTGAACCCTCAACCTTCTTCATGCTGGAAATTGGCTTTAAAAACTTGAACTAGCGCCATAAAGTGGTGTAATACTGGCAGTGTTCAGTAGTTTACGATGGCGCATGATTAAAAAGATTTTCCTCCTGTTTACTCTTATGATTTTACTGCCCTGCCTCACGCAGGCAGCGCCGGTGAATTTTGATATCGTCGCACTGGTGAATGATGACGTAATTACACGCCATGAACTCAACAACCGCATGAAGATTGCCTTTCACGCCACCAAGCTGCCTGATACAGCTGAAACGCGCGCTAAGCTAACACCCCAACTGCTTCAGATTATGATTGATGAGCGCTTACAGCGCCAAGAAGCCAAAAAACTCGAAATTAAAATGACTGAAACCGAAGCCGCTCGCGCACGGTCGGAACTGGAAAAGCAAAACAATGTGCCTGCCGGAAAGCTCGATGATTACATCGCCAAGCAGGGCCTCGACAAAGACGCAATTTTAGCGCAGGTCGAGTCGCAGATTCTATGGACGAAAGTTATCTACAAAAAAGTCCGCCCGCAAATCAAACTCTCTGACCAAGAAGTGAAAGACGCGGTAGAAAAGGCAAAAGTGCAAATTGCCCAAGGCGTGACCGAAATGGAACTGGCTGAAATTGTGCTGCCTGTAGCGAGTAAAGAAGAAGAACAGAACGTGCAGCAGCTGGCCGCAAAGTTGTTTGAAGAATTGAGCAACGGCGCCGACTTTGCCTCGGTCGCAAAAGAATTTTCAACCAGCAGCACATCTGACACCAAGGGGGTTATCGGCTGGCTGGCGCTGGAAGACTTAGAGCCCACGCTGCGCCAAGCGCTCGACGGGCTTGAGGTGGGCAAAATCACCCTGCCCGTGCGATCACCCCGCGGCTACCTGATTTTGAAAGTACTGAATAAAAAAGAAAAAGCTAGCAGCACCGAAAGCCATGCCCAAACCAACCCAGACGAAGGCCGTATTCGCGATTTCCTAACCTTACGTAAAATGGAGCTTGAAGCGCGCCGCTACATTGCAAGCCTGCGCGACAAAGCCTATATCGAAAAGCGTCTATGAGCTCCACTACGGCGAATCCTTCGGATGACCCCGTATTAGCCTTGCCGCCCTTGCGGGAGGTGATTGATACACACGGCCTGTTCACCCGCAAAGCACTCGGCCAGCACTTTCTGCTCGACCTGAACTTAACACGCCGCATCGCCCGTGCTGCCGGAACCTTAAAAGGATATTCCGTGATTGAAGTGGGTCCCGGCCCCGGCGGCCTGACCCGCGCACTGCTGATTGAAGGTGCCGACACCCTCACCGCCATTGAAAAAGACCCGCGCTGCATGGAGGCGCTTGCACCGTTGGTAGACGCCTCAAACGGGCGGTTTACGTTATTGGAGGCGGACGCGCTGAAAATGGATATCACCACGCTTGCCAAAGGCAGACCAATCAAAATCGTCGCAAACCTACCGTATAACGTGGGCACGCCGATGCTGATTAACTGGCTGGAGCACGGCACGGCGATTGAACGCATGACACTGATGTTCCAAAAAGAAGTGGTAGACCGTATTGCCGCCGTGCCCGATACAGGCGATTACGGCCGCCTCGCCGTGATGTGCCAATGGCTGTGTGATGTGCGCAAGGAATTTGACGTAAGCGCGCAGGCCTTTTTCCCGCCGCCGAAAGTCACTTCCGCCGTGGTTTCGCTAACCCCTAAAAAATCCGGTGTGGATTATGCATTGTTCCCCGCGATGGAGCATGTATGCATGAAGCTGTTCGGCCAGCGCCGCAAGATGCTGCGCAGCAGCCTAAAACAGGTGACAAGCAATCCGGAAGCAGTGTTGAAACAATGCGGAATCGACGGCACATTACGGCCAGAAAACCTGACCGTGAATCAGTTCGTAGACATTGCGCGGCTATGCGCATGAGCATCAATGCTCGCGGTGCTGCGGGCTAATATCCAGCATAGTAAGCCGGACGCTACCCACCAATATTGCCAGACGCCATACGACAGATAGCCGATAATGATGTAGCAACTAAGCGCTGCCATGCCGGAGGATTTTTCTGCCGGCTTCAGATGACTACCATTGATAGCGTAAACACCATACCCTAGCGTAGCAATGAAGAGCGCCAAGCCAATATAACCAAGCTCAAGCCAAATTTGTAGCACCTGATTGTGCGGATGCACGGGCAACAGTTTACGGTCATCCGTTTTTCCGGCCTCAGTGAATTGAATGAGTACATCGCCACCCGGGATATTGCGTGAGCTATTAAAGCCCCAACCTGCAAAAGGCTTCTCCTGCGCCCGCTCAAGCGCAAAGTTCCAGATATACAAACGGTGTTCTGCCGAAGGCGGTACCTGCGCCAGCTTTACTGCAAATTTATCGGAGTTAAGCTGCCCCATTAAATAAGGCGTGGCCAGCACACACATCACGATGCCCGCCCCCACCAAGAGCGTGAGGCGCCCACGGAAAACCCAATTGAATAAAAACACGACCGTCGAGGCAGCAAAGGCGAGCGTGGCAGAAAGACTTTCAAGCTGCACAAGTAGCGAGCCTGTGCCAACCCAGAGCAGCAAATTCATCTGCACCGCTTTGCGTATTGGCATGCGGTGGCGATGCAGGAGCACACGGTGTAGCGCCATCGCAAAAGGCCAATAGAGCAGCACGGCAAAGGTCAGGCCGCGATTCATCACGCTTGGGTCATACGCTGCACTTTTCCCACCAATCAGATTTTTGAGCGCGGTAATAACCCAACCTTGCGTCATCACCTCAAACACCACCATCAAAAGTGCAACCAGCATGCCAAAGCACAGGCGCTTATCGATGGCGTATTTCTGCTCTTCATTCATGCGGCTTACGCCTTTGAGCAGAGCAAAGCCCAGCACAATAAGCAGCACCAGCCGCACCCATGCGCCCAGCGCGTTTTCCACGTCAGACGCCCAGAAGGATGAAATCAATGCCCAGCTGAAAAACAAGGCAAAGGCAATGATAAAGCCATTGGCAAAGGGGGAGTTATTTTTTTGAGTGAGGCATACAGGAATAACCGGCACGGCCATGAGCAGAAACACTGGCACCACACCAAGGCCGGAAACCATCGCCACCGGCGGCAATAACGTAATCAGTAGAAGCATTAGCCTGAACACCCACGAATGCATGGAGATCATGACTGCTTCCCCTTATCCTATTAATGATTTTACAAAGCCTGCCATGCCTTGCTGGCGGTCACGCTTGCGTCGTTCGGCACGCACAATGGCGCTGATATCTTCAAGGCTGCGGGTAATGTCATGGTTAATGATGACATATTCATACAGATTCCAGTGGCTGATTTCTCCCGCCGCTTTTTCCATGCGGTATTTCACAACATCTTCAGAATCCTGCGCGCGTTTTTGTAAACGGCTGGCGAGTTCCTTCATCGATGGGGGAAGAATAAAAATCGTCACCACATCCTTCGGCTGGCTTTTCTGAAGTTGCTGTGTGCCCTGCCAGTCGATGTCAAAAAGTACGTCACGCCCTTCTTCAAGTGCTTCCATCACCGGCTTGCGCGGCGTACCGTAAGAATTACCGAACACTTCGGCGCGCTCCAGCAGCTCATTCTTTTTTGCCATGTCGGCATATTCATCTTTGGTCACGAAGTAATAATCCACACCGTCCTGCTCATTCGGGCGCTTGGCACGGGTGGTAACGGAAATGGACATTTGCAGGTTATCATCGCGCTCGAGCAGCAGGCGAGAAAGCGTGGTCTTGCCCGCGCCCGAGGGCGAGGAAAGCACCACCATAAACCCGCGGCGGTGAATTTTAGGAGCATTGTTCGAAGAAGCCATGCCTACCTTTATTGCTTTCTTAATCAGTAGAATGTTTTAGTATAGGCCTCTAAATTAGCAAAGTTTTTCATAAGGATATATGGGAAAATTCGAAAACCCCACCTGCATCCTGATAACCGGTGCCAGCAGTGGACTGGGCGCCGCACTTGCCCTTGCTTACGCCGCGCCCGGCGTGCGGCTTTTGCTCACTGCCCGAAACCTTGAGCGGCTAAAGAGCGTGGCCGAAAACTGCCGCGCCAAAGGTGCAGAAGTGGAAACCGATGTGCTGGATGTGACCGACGCTGAAAGCATGAGCCGTTGGATTTTAGAAGAAGACAAAGACCGCCCGATTGATTTGGTGATTGCCAACGCCGGTATTTCTGCTGGAACAGGCGGCAATGGCATGTTCGATGGCGAAACCGCCGAACAGTCGCGCCGCATTTTTGAAGCCAACATGATGGGCGTGCTAAACACCATTCACCCCGTGTTGCCACTAATGGCAGCACGGCAGCACGGGCAAATTGCTATCATCAGTTCACTCGCAAGCTTTCGCGGTATTCCCGGTGCGCCGTCTTACTCCGGTAGCAAAGCCGCAGTAAAAACCTATGGCGAGGCCCTGCGCGGCGCGATGAAAAAAAACGGCGTGGGCGTGACGGCAATATGCCCCGGATACATCCGCACACCGATGACGGATGTAAATGATTTTTATATGCCGCAAATAATGACCGCCGAAAAAGCCGCAGATATTATTAAACAGCGCTTAAAAAAGAACCCTGCCCTGCTCGCTTTCCCAAACCCGTTTGCTATGGTGGTACGGCTGATTGGCGCGCTGCCGTGCTGGCTGACCGACCCGCTTTTCTCAAAGCTACCGCAAAAAAACGCTAGTCCACTTAAGGAGTGATGTATGGAATCTCTACCACTGACACCGACAAATATTGCTATCTACCTCGCCATCATCAATGTGCTGACGTTCCTACTCTACTGGAAAGATAAAAGCGCAGCGAGGAATGGCGGCTGGCGCGTGCCTGAGGCAAGCCTGCTATTATTTGCACTGCTCGGCGGCTCACCCGCTGCATGGTTTGCGCAAAAGAAGCTGCGCCACAAAACCAAAAAGGGCAGCTTCCGCTCCCAGTTCTGGCTGGTGGTGATGATTCAGGTGGGTTTGTTAGTGGCTTACCTAACAGGCAATTTGCCGTTTTAAGAAGCGAACAGCCACGGCGTTTGTTTGCGGTGTGCGCCTTCGTAGCTATCAATCTTCGCCTTATGCTCCAGCGTAAGGCCGATATCATCCAGCCCATTCAGCAGGCAATGCTTGCGGAACGCATCCACATCAAAGCTGTAAGTCTTGTGATTGCCGGCAACGATTTGCTGCTTTTCTAAATCCACCGTCAGCGTGTGCTGACCGCTCTGCGCGTGCGCAATCAATTCCTGTACCTGCGCTTTTGGTAGCACAATCGGCAGGATGCCGTTTTTAAAACAGTTATTAAAAAAGATGTCCGCAAAGCTTGGTGCAATCACGCAGCAAATGCCAAAATCTGCCAGCGCCCACGGCGCATGCTCGCGGCTGGAACCGCAGCCAAAATTATCGTCGGCCACTAAAATCTGCGCCTTGCGGTAATCTGGTTTATTCAACACGAAATCAGCAATCTCTTTGCCTTCCGGCGTGAAACGCATTTCATCAAACAGATGTTTACCCAAACCCGTGCGCTTGATGGTTTTTAAAAACTGTTTCGGGATAATCATATCCGTATCGATGTTAATGAGCGGAAGCGCCGCCACCACACCTTTAAGCACTGTGAATTTCTGCATTGGTTACTCCGTTATTTGCATTCAAAAATTTTTTCAATATCGGGGCTTGAAAGCACCGCCACGTTGCGGCGGATTTTTGCTTCGTCCCAGTTCCACCATTTCAGCGCCAACAGGCGCTCAATCGTTTTTTCATCAAACCGCTTCTTTACCGAGCGGGCGGGGTTTCCCACCGCAATGCCGTAAGGCGGCACATCTTTTGCCACTACGGCAAAAGCCCCTACCACCGCACCATCGCCAATCGTGACGCCGGAAAGGATTTTTGCGCCCGTGCCAATCCACACATCATTCCCGATGATGATGTCACCTTTGGAAACAGGCGTTTTGCCTTTTGCATTCGGCCAATCCGTCGGCAACGCCGCAAACGGGTAGGTCGTTACAAAATCAGGGCGGTGATTGCCGCCCACAAAAAGTTCCACCTCAGGTGCGATAGAACAAAATTTGCCAATCACAACCTTTTTTCCATCGTGCAGCCAACGTATGGTTGGCTTGCCATAGGTGTAGTCACCCACCTCAATATCGGGGCGGGTAAAGTGCCGTTTGGTAAAATGAAAATTCGGCACATCCTTGGAGTCAGATGCCATCACCTGACCCGCATTATTGGCAACTGGTGTTTTCATAAAACCTTAGTGCAAACCTTCTCTTACCTTACTGCGCAGCAGCTGGTTCCGCAGTTGGCTGTACGGCAGGCTGTTCAGGCACAGGTGCCGGTTCAGCAGCAGGTGCCGTTACGGCAGGCGCAGCAGGTACTGCCTCACCCTGCGGCGGAACGGCCGCAGCATCAGGCATTGCTTGTGGCGCAGCCGGAGCAGCTGCTGGCGCTTCAGCGGGAGCAACCGCGGCAGGCTGTGCTGCCGGAGCTGCTGCTGGTGCAGCAGGTGCTTCTGAAGGGACAGCAAGCGGCATTGGTTCTGCCGGAGCAGCAAGCGGCACCTGAGGTACCGAAGGATTGCCTTCGTCATTCTTCACAACCGGTGCTTCACCGGGAATCTGAACACCAGAAGCAGGTGTTGTATCTTTTTTCTGGCACATGTCAGAGGCAGGGTTCACTGTGCAGATAACGAGCGCCCATAAAATAGGGCTGGTCGCCATACCAACGCCAGAAAGTGCCGTGCCGATTACGCCAGTAATAAATTGTTTTTTAATGAGCGAAAAAACACCCAGCACTAAACCAAGAACAGAAATCACTCCCAAAAGAGGGACCATGCTCAGGCCACCAAATACAATACTGAGAATACCAAGAACCGGCGTCGAGCGGCTCATCTGGTTAATAGTAATGTTTTGTGGAGGCAGATTTGCGTTATTCGGCGGCAGTGGCTCGTTCATAAGTTGACCTTTAATAAAGCGTTGGACCGCTCATTAAACTATACCTCGAAAGCACAAAGTGCAACGAAATCATGCGCCTAGGATGCTTTGGCGTGTGAGGGGGCTACTTCACGGATGTCTGCCAGATGGCCGGTGATTGCCGCAGCAGCAGCCATAACAGGGCTCATCAGGTGGGTGCGGCCACCGCGGCCTTGGCGGCCTTCAAAGTTGCGGTTTGACGTCGAGGCGCAGCGTTCGCCCGGCTCAAGCCTGTCCGCATTCATGGCAAGGCACATGGAGCAACCCGGCTCGCGCCATTCAAAACCTGCGGCCAGAAAAACCTTATCAAGACCTTCTTTTTCCGCCTGTTCTTTGACAAGACCAGAACCCGGAACAATCATCGCTAACTTCACGCTTGCAGCCACTTTTTTGCCCTTTACCACTTTGGCGACCTCGCGGAAGTCTTCAATGCGACCATTGGTGCAGGAACCGATAAATACTTTATCAATCGGAATTTCTTTCAGCGGCGTGCCGGCTTTAAGCCCCATATATTCAAGTGCTCGTTCCATCGCAGTGCGCTTGGAGGCATCTTTTTCATCGGCTGGGTTTGGCACTTTTGCCGTAATCGGCAGTACGTCCTGTGGGCTGGTGCCCCACGTGACTTGCGGTGCAATGTCTTTCGTGTGGAGTGTGACTTCTACGTCGTACTTCGCGCCCGCATCAGACGGGAATGTTTTCCAATACGCCACAGCGGCGTCAAAATCTGCACCCTGCGGAGCAAGTGGGCGGCCTTTAATATACGCAAAGGTTTTTTCATCCGGCGCGATAAGACCTGCGCGCGCACCTGCCTCGATAGACATATTGCACACTGTCATGCGGCCTTCCACAGAAAGGTCGCGGATGGCTTTGCCGGCATATTCAATCACAAAACCCGTACCGCCTGCCGTACCAATCTTGCCGATGATGGCGAGCACTAAATCTTTCGCCGTGACGCCGAAAGGCAAGTCGCCCTCCACGTTAATGCGCATGTTCTTCGCACGTTTTTGAATGAGGGTCTGTGTAGCCAGTACGTGCTCTACTTCGCTGGTGCCGATACCAAACGCCAGCGCACCAAACGCGCCATGCGTGGAAGTGTGGCTGTCACCGCAAACAATCGTCATACCCGGCTGGGTAAAGCCCTGCTCAGGCCCCACGATGTGCACGATGCCTTGGCGTTTATCATCCATTTTATAATAGGTGACACCGAATTCTTTGCAGTTGTCTTCGAGGGTTTGCACCTGAATACGGGAGGTTTCGTCTTTGATGCCCTTCGCACGGTCTGGTGTGGTGGGCACGTTATGGTCTGCCACGGCAAGCGTTGCATCGGGGCGATGCACTTTGCGGCCCGCCATGCGCAGGCCTTCAAATGCTTGCGGGCTGGTGACTTCGTGAATCAGTTGGCGGTCGATATATAACAGGCAGGTGCCATCCTCACGCTCATGCACGAGGTGACTTTCCCAGATTTTATCGTAAAGCGTTTTGGGTGTGCCCATTGCCTTGGTAAGCCTTAAGCCTTAGCGGCTTTCTTCGCAGATGCTGGCTTTGCTTCTTTTTTAGCAGATGCGGCAGCGTTGCCTGACGTTGTTACAACGGTTTCAACGTCTTTCTTTTCTTTAATACGTGCGGCTTTGCCGAACAGTTCGCGCATGTAGTACAGTTTCGCACGGCGCACATCGCCCTTACGCACCACCTTAATGCTGTCGATACGTGGGGAGTAAAGCGGGAATACACGCTCCACACCTTCGCCATGGCTGATTTTGCGCACGGTGAAAGAAGAATTCAGGCCGCGGTTACGGCGAGCAATACAGATGCCTTCAAAGGCCTGCACGCGTTCAGCCGTACCTTCCACGATTTTTACGTTCACACAAACCGTGTCACCAGGAGAGAATGCAGGGAGTTCCTTGCCTTCTGCAAGTTTCTTTACCTGGCGCTGTTCAAATTTCTGTAATACGTTCATGGCTTGCCTCTGTTCACTTACTTTTGTTAATTTTCTGCCCCTTTTTAGGGAGCAATTTCTTACTGCGGCTATGTTTAAGCCACAAATCCTTGCGCCGCTGGCGGGTAATTTCTTCTGCCTCGCGTTGGCGCCAGTCCTGAATATCCTTGTGATGACCCGAAAGAAGTATCTTCGGAACTTCAAGTCCGCGCCAAACAGCCGGTCTTGTATAATGAGAATATTCTAAAAGTCCAGTATAAAAACCCTCGCCGAAACTTTCTTCCGCGAGGGCATCTGCATTACCTAATACACCAGAATGCAGGCGAACACAAGTATCAATCACTGCCATCGCCGGAATTTCACCGCCAGAAAGCACGAAATCTCCAAGGCTAAGTTCTTGAATTTCATAAAAATCTAGAATCCGCTGGTCTACACCTTCATACCGCCCGCACAAAAAAACCACATGGTCGAGCGCCGCCATTTTTTCGGCCACCCGCTGGTTAAACACTGTACCGCGGGGGGAAAGATAAAAAATGGTCGTTTTGCGCTTAGGGTTCTTTTTGAGCACGCTTTCGATAGCAGCGGAAAGCACATCGGGCTTCATCACCATGCCAGAACCACCACCAAACGGACGGTCATCCACCGTGGAGTGCTTGTCGGTCGCGAAGGCGCGGATATCCACCGCCTCCAGCTCCCACAGGCCTTTTTCAAGCGCATTACCGAGCACGGAATCTGACAGCGGCCCCGGAAACATCTCAGGAAACAGGGTCAGAACCGTTACCTTGAAAGGTTTTTTTGTTGATTTTTTGGCCATTGCCCTACTCTTTTGCCACAAGGAAGGTTGGCGGATTGAACAAAGCGTAGCCTTCCGCAACATTCACCTCGGGAAAGGTTTTGCGGTCAAAAATATACATTTCTTTTTCATGATTGGCAGAAAACTCAATTTCCAGAATGTCGCCCGCACCAAAATTATGCACAGCCACCACCTGCCCCACTACTTCGCCAGTATCGTGCTGCTTGATGGAAAGAGACAGCAAATCCGCGTGGTAATAGACATGTTCTTTGGTAGCAGGAAGGCTTTTGCGATCCACGAATAATTCAAGCCCTGCAAGGGCCTCAGCCTCATTACGGTCTTTCACGCCACCAATTTCAGCAATCACCATACCGTCTTTGGCGGGGATGCTGGTCACGCGCAGAGGAACTGGCAGCCCTTCGGCATCCTGCACTTCGCCATATTTTCCAATATCAGAGGAATCTTCAGTAAAACTGCGGATTTTTACGCGCCCATGCACACCATGCGCACCTGTAACCACGCCAATTTTAATGCGCTGGGCCGATTTTTGTGATGATGGATGCTTTTCCTGTGCCATGCCGGGCACTCCCCGTGATTAAACGACGTGAAACCGGCAGCAGGATTAGTTAAGCAGCGGGTGCTTCAGCGGCAGGTGCTGCAGGCTGTGCTGCGGCAGCAGCTTCAGCAGCAGCGGCGTCGGCGTCTGCCTTCGCTTTTGCAGCAGCAGCTTCTTCAGCAGCGGCTTTTGCAGCAGCAGCTGCATCGGCTTTCGCCTTAGCTTCAATCTGCTTCTTCTTGAGAGAAATGATTTCAGCGCGACGCTCGTTCAGCTTCTTCACCTGAGAAACGCCCTGACCAATGCCCTGCTGATTAAAGAACACCAGCACGCGCTCAGACGGGATCGCACCGCTGGCAAGCCAGTATTCCGCACGGTCTTTCTGAATCGTGAGGCGAGTTGCATCCGTTTTCGGCAGCAGCGGGTTATACGCGCCAATCTTCTCGATGAAGCGACCATCGCGTGATTTAGCCTGATCGGCCACCACGATACGATAGTAAGGGCGTTTCTTAGCACCACCACGGGTCAAACGAATCTTCACTGCCATGCGAATTCCTTAAATATTTTGTCGGCAACATTGCCGAAATTTTGCTTAGGGCGTATGCGTATAGTGCAAAAGAGATATGTTGTAAAGTGCTTTGTTAGCCTTTTAGGCACACTGCATAGCAATACACGCGCGAGGATTTTTAGTGAAAAATACCCGCAATAATCTCTATCAGTTTGAAAAATATGCGAAAAACAAGGTAGAAGGCCAAAATGGAAAATATTACCACAAAGACCATCTTCCACCACACCAAGCCCAAAAGCCATTCTGTGGGGCCCGCAAAAGAATCAATAAATTCCTGCATCGCACCTATGAAAACAAACGGCGTGTGCATCATTAATAGCAAGCTTTTCATCACCAACCTTCTTCTACGACTTGAACCACGAAGCTATTAGCAGAAGATATAGGCTTATCGCAACACCTATTGTTCCAAAGCCAAGACCAATTTGCCATGCTGTGGGCAATTCCATAAACCATTTTAATGCATCATCATAGTTTTCGATGTCCACAACCGATTGTAGGTAGTCTGGCAAAAACGTGACTGTCGCGTACACCATGCTTATTTCTTCTTTCTGGGTTTTGATTTTCGTAGCGCCTGAGCACGGCCCACCACATTCTTCTGTGGCATGGCGTTAATGGCAAGGCCACCGGCCGGAACATCTTTTAATATGGTGCTGCCCGCACCCGTGATTGCCCCCTTGCCCACTTTTACCGGAGCCACAAGGCTGGTGTTTGAGCCGATGAAGGCATCTTCGCCGATAACAGTTTTGTGTTTATTCACACCGTCGTAATTGCAGGTGATGGTGCCTGCACCGATATTACTGTTTGCCCCCACATCCGCATCCCCCACATAAGAAAGGTGGTTGATTTTTGCGCCCTTGCCGATTTTAGATTTTTTGATTTCAACAAAATTACCGATGTGCGCCCCCTCGCCGATTTCAGCACCCGGGCGGATGCGTGCATAAGGCCCCACAACAGCGTTTTTCTTGATAATCGCTTGATCGATGTGGCTGAAAGATTTTATTTCGACATCATCTTCTACCTTCACGCCATCGCCGAATACAACATACGGATGGATGACAACATCTTTACCGATTTTCGTATCGTGGCGAAGGTGGATGGTTTCTGCACTGATGAGCGTTGCACCCCCCAGCATCGCCGCTTCGCGCAGGCGCTGCTGAACGATAGATTCACCCACCGCAAGTTCAGCGCGGTTGTTAATGCCCATCACTTCAAGTTCATCCGCTTCAGCCACCACGCAAGCATAACCTTGCACGCGTGCAATCTTCACGAGGTCGGTTAAATAATACTCGCCCTTGCTGTTATCGTTCTTCACTTGTGACAAGAGAGAATCCAAAAGTTCAGACCGCACCGCCATCACGCCGGAGTTGCACAAGGTGATAGCACGCTCTGCCTCGCTTGCTTCTTTATATTCTACGATGGCATTCAGCATACCGAAATCGCCCAGCACCAAGCGGCCATATTCACCCGCGTTAGCAGGCGTAAAGCCGAGCACCGCAAGCGCAGCATGTGATTCTTTTTGAATGGCATCAATCATGCGCTGCAAGGTAGCAGGGCTGATAAATGGTGTATCGCCATATAAGATAAAGGTGATGCCAGACTTGCCCATGTGCTTTAAGGCAGACTTCACCGCATCCGCCGTGCCGAGCTGCTTTTGCTGAATGGCGATTTTTGCTTTCGGCAGGCAGCGTGCCACTTCGGCTTCCACCGCCTTCATGCCGTTTGCCAGCACTACCGACGTATTCACGGCTTTCAGTGACTTCACTGTTTCCAGCACATAGGCCAGCATGCTGCGGCCTGCAATTTCATGCAGCACTTTTTCGCGCACGGATTTCATACGCGTGCCTTTGCCCGCTGCAAGGATAATTGCCTGAATGGGAAGCGATGTTTTTGCCATAGTAAATAATGAATAAAACCGGTTGAGGTCTGGGTGGCAAGAGCATATGTTCATGGCAGGGAATTGCCAACATATATTTGTTAGTCGCGCATATGGAATTTTTTGCTGCCGTTATCCTTGCCGCCGTTTTCGCCGGAGCCCTTGGCTTCATGGTGGGGCAGCGCCGCACCGAAAAAAAGGCGCATACGCTGGAAATTAAACTGGCGGAAGAAACTCAACTGAAAGAAGCCGTGCAGCGGGACTTCGCCGCCGCTAGCGCCGAAAGCAAAAACGCACGCGAAAAGCGCGACCAGCTCGCCGAAGAAGCCGCCGCACTTAAAGCACGCTGCGCCACGCTCGAGGAAAACCTGCCCTCGCAGTTTGAAAACCTTGCTAACAAAGTGCTGGAGCAAAGTAGCCAGAAACTTTCTAAAACATCGGAAGAAAATCTGGGTCAGCTTTTAAACCCCTTGAAAGACCGTCTCGCCGAATTCCAGAAGAAGGTGGATGACACTTACAATGCAGAAGCCCGCGAACGCTTCGCGTTGAAAAATGAAATCGAAAAAATTGTAAATACAAATGAGAGCTTAACGAAGGCGTTGCGTGGCAGCAGCAAGGCGCAAGGCAACTGGGGGGAATATATTCTCACCAAATTACTGGAAGATTCCGGCCTGCGCGAAGGCGTGGAGTTCACCACACAAGGGCGTGATTTAAAAATCAAAGGTGCTGATGGTCAGCATTTGCAGCCGGACGTCATTTTGAATCTGCCGGACAGCAAACATCTTGTTATCGATTCTAAAGTTTCGCTCACACACTATGAACAATTTGTGAACGCCGAAAATGAAAGCAGCAAAAAACAGGCGCTGGACTTGTTCATTAACTCGGTACGTGCGCATGTGAAAGGGCTGGCTGAAAAAGATTACGCCTCTGCTGAGCGTATGAGTTCTCCGGATTTTGTATTCCTGTTTATGCCGATGGAAGGCGCGCATTCACTCGCGCTTCAGTCTGACAACGAGCTCTTTCAGTTTGCGTGGGACAAACGCATTGTGCTTGTTTCACCAACGACACTCATGGCTTCGCTGCGCACCGTTGCTTCGTTGTGGAAAATGGATAAACAAAATCGCAACACGCTGGAAATCGCACGCCAGGGCGGCGCACTCTATGATAAATTTGTTGGCTTTGTTGAGAGCATGGAAAACATTGGCACGCATCTTGGGCGTTCACAAAAAGCATACGATGACGCATACAGCAAATTGAAGGACGGGCGCGGGAATTTAATCACCAGTTCCGAAAAATTACGCGAATTAGGTGCAAAGACCAGCAAGTCCATCCCTGAAAAACTGCTCTCGGACACGGATGAAACCGAGAAAAAAGCCTTAGAAAGCGCATCCTAAGCCACTGATTTTTCAATTTTATCTTTATTTGCAATAAAATTAGTTAAAATCTTAACTAATTTTTAACCACCTCAGTTGCATAATTACAACATCACTTGTTTCTTGTTCCGTAGGACAAATTGCTAATGTCCACCGGGACAAGCAAACTACGGACAGGTTGCAACCGTGATGACTGTCCCTGACACTGCCCTACTACCCCCCAAACCAAATTCATACGGGGGAAACGGGCTCTACACCTTTGAAAGGGGTGTTACGATGGCGAAGACTCTGGCCGACCTCCAGAACGACGTGCGCAAGAACGTGGCGACCGGCATCCAGACGGTGATCGACGAGATCGGTGACATGAAGGCGAAGGACTTCCACGCCGTGGAAGGCCTCGCCGGCTACCTCAACCGACTGGTCGCGCTCGTCGAAGTCCTCAACAAGGGCAACGACGTGCACATCCGCCTGCAGGATGAAGGCAAGTACGACGATCGCTCGAACAAGACCGTCTACTACACGTACGCCACGGTCGAGATCCCCGCGAAGGCGAAGGACAACACGGCGACGAGCTGAGTAGGAACCGGACCTTGAGTCCAAACCGCGCTGTGCCGTATGCACAGAACCGATTACGCTAACGCGTGATTGGGGACCCACCTAACAAGGTGGGTCTTTCGCCATGACTGCTATTCTGTTTTGGTGCAATCACCGAGGCGCTTACCGATGATGCTGGTCACCGATTTTTCTGTGCCGGAAATGGCCACTATCTCAACCTTGTAAGAATCAGCACTATAGGTGGCTTCCATTTTGCTAGACGTGCCGTCCTTGCAGGAAGACTCCATCATCGACTTTCCGTCATCCGCATTAAACTTTATTTTGCAGTCGCCGTCATTTGACTCGAAACTGCCCTTTTTCCCGTAATTAGGCGCATACACACCCAGCTGATCACTGGCCTCTGCCGCACCCATGCAGTTTGTTGTTTTAAACTCAGTGGGCGCGCCACCAGAGCCTTCAGAGCGCATCACCATTTCCCATTCACCGGCGCGCAGCGCTCCATCTTTATCCGCTGCAGCACAAAAAGGAAACAGCACCATAGCAGAAGCTATGAGCAACCATTTTTGAAACATATTCACCTCTCTCGGGCGAGGACGTTATCAAAAATATTTCTAAGAAAAAACTACAGAAATTTATAGCTATTTAGAACCCTAAAATTCGCTTAATAAACAATCTGGCAGGACTCTTTTAGATCGACCACCATGCGGCAGAAATTCTCCGCATCGGGCTGTGGAATCGTGCGGGTACTAATGCGATACACGCCTGTTTCTTGTGTCTTCTCAATGACGAGATTGGACTTATTCAGCAGCACGCCATATTTACTGGCATAGAAGCGCTCTTTACTGGCCAGCGCATCACCATAATTCGTGAACCCGCCAAACACGGCGCGGGCACCACCGGATGGATTTGCCCTTAATGGCACATCAGGAACCGCTGTTGTGGCAGCTGGAGGTGTAACAACAGTAGGCGGGAGCGGATTGGGAAGAACGGGTGCGTCATCACCCTCACCCATTGAAATCACCATATCGCCCGCTGCGGGCATGTTGGGCGAAGGTGTGGTGCCATCTTCCCGCAGGAAAATGTCGCGCGTGGCGAATGACTCACTGTTATTAGTAATATCTACCGCAACGGCATTTTCCTGAACAAGGCTCATCTTCTTTAAATCCGCGGCTGAAACACGAAGACTATATTTTCCGGGTAGCACTTTTTCAAAAATAAAGAACCCATCAAACTCTGACGAAACCGATTTGACCACCTGCCCTTGAGCATCCACCAACTCAACCAGAACACTTGAGAGTGTGGATTCAAAATTCTGTCCATCCTGTACCGTGCGGGCATATACGGTGCCATCAATATCGCTTGTCATTGCCAATAAGAAATCAACTTCGGTGATGCTGCCAGGGCGGCCGACAACGGAATAACCATCTTCATAAGGCATCCACAACGGGTCTGGCAGAGACGCTTTGTTTAATTCAACAGCGGTGGGTTGGTATGTCGGCACGCCCGTTACAAATGCCGTATCCCCTTTATCGAACATGTAAGTGCGCGACCCCACTTTATACGTGAGTGCTTCATCCACCAGCGTGTCGGTTTTATCGATCTGCTTGTTCTGGTTATTATCCACAAATGTTCGGGCGCTAACCGCCCCGAGCGATGCAATATTTTTGCTACTCGTATACAGAGTATTATCCATTGGGTCACGCGCCAGAGAAAACCCAAGGCGCGCAAAAACCTGCGTTTCCCCTTGGTCATCTACCTCACCTTCAAGACTCACTTTATAATCTGTTAAATCCCAGATAAGGCTATTCCTGATGCGCGTGGAATTATCCTGAAAGCCTTTTTCAATGTCGATTTTATCAGTCAGCTTTTGAGTCAGGTTGCGCTGGAAAGAAACGCTGAAGCGTTCTAAATCCTGCACAGGGCGAATGGTATAATCTAACACCGTGCGGATAATCCACTGCCATGCGCTGCCCCTAAGCGAAAGGCTGCCAAAATAATTGTCCGTGCTGTCTTGAATGCTGGCCGCAATGCGGTTGCTGATACCAATGCCGCCTACTGCCGTGCTAAGGCGATTTTCCAGCGTTTGGCGTTCACCGGATTCCAATGACTCATTCTTCAGATTAAAGCTGATATTGGCGTAGGGAACAATAAACGCGGGCACAGATGTACCAACATCCAGCTCCGTAATGCTGCTGGGCAGCGGCGTAAGTCTATCGTTTTCTTCACTGGAAAATTCATCGGAATAGAAACGCTGTTCGAGCTTTAAGCTGATGTCATCAAAACCCGTAACCAAGGTTGTTTTTGTTCCCCATTCCCCCTCTTCATCGCCCGCCACATCCATGCTCACAATCGTGCCAAGCACCGAGGTGCGTAAGCCGGAAGAGGCCAAATTCCTTACACCGCCAATGAGTGGTGTGGAGGCAAAACCCAGAATGCCCGTGACGGAATCCGTAATACCATATTGTGCCTGCGCTACATATCGCATGTCTTCTGAGTGTCGAACGGGGTCGTCATCTGTTCCGAGGAATGACTTCGATTTTTCGTCGACCGAGATTGAATAGTTCACGATGCCTTTTTTCAGGAGCTCGTCGCCAATGTTATACTGGCGGACTTCTTCACGGATTTGACCCTGTGGCCCATAAAAAACAAGGCGAAAAATGTTATTCCCGTATAAGAGCGGAATATTTAGAAATTCATAACGGCCATCCGTTGCCACTTGTTGCAAATCCAGCAGCACATCGTTGCGGTACAGTTCTACGTCCCACGATACAGTGCTATCCCCCACGATGTTAATGCGGTCAAACACCACGCCTTCACGCAGGGCCGCATTTGAAACCATCGCACCACGCCCCAAGCTGGTGGCAGCGATAAGCGGAATAGAAACAGAATTGATATCGCCAAAATTAAAGTCTGTGGCATCCAGCGGCCCTAACAAACCACCATCGATATCCTTACGGCCCAAGTTTAACCTTGCGGAATCGATGCTTTCATCGCTTGTGCCTGAAATGAACGCCTGCGTGCTGAGATAACCTAAGTCACCGCCACCTGCCATTGAATATTCACTGACAAAGTTGCTCTCAAGGCTTGAGTAGCTTGAACCGAGGTCCACATCGAAGAAGGGAAAGCTATATGGCCTGTAGGGCGTATCAATCCGCTTATATTCGACCTCAGGCTTCTGTGCCTTTTTCAGCTTATCCAGTTTTTTCTCACGCTCCAATTTTGCAAGGAATGGTAATTTTTCCTGCGACTCAACCGCCATGAGCAACGAGCTTGTATCAAATGAAAATGTGAGTGAAAGCCACCGCGCTAATAATTCCGTGTTGACAAATAACGCGCCGTTCTTCCACCCAACTTGCCCTTTTTTGAAGGTCTGCTTTTGCCCTTTAATTTCTACATAACCTTCGTTGAAGTTCAGGTAAAATGTATTTGCCTCACCAATGAACCAACCACGCGCCTCTGACTTGGCGGCAGAGACCACAATCGGAAATTCCAACAACTTAGATAAGTCTGCAAGGCTTATCATGTAATCGGGCCCGCTAGTGCTGTAAGCCTCAATGAAGTTTTCGAGCGCAAGCTTACCAACCATCACCTGAAAAATGATGAGGCTGTCATCATCCAGATTATTACTATCTGCCTTATTCTCGCGCGCGTTTGATTCCTCTTCTGAAACCTGCTCAACAGGCATCATCTTTTTGACCTCAAGTGCTGCTGCTTTTTCATTCGCAGCTTCTGCCGCTTCATCAAAGCCGGGGAATTTTTCTTTGGGGATAATTTTTAAGTAACCTTGCGAGGGGTCTACGTTGATACGAACAGGAAAGAATTTTTCCAGCAGCGCGGCATCCACATAAATCTCACCGTCTTCGTAACTTGCCGCGCCACGCCGGAGTTTTTCCTGCTTGCCTTCTACCACCAGCTCGCGGCTGCCCGCGTTTAAAACGAAAATACGGTTTGGCTGAATAAACCAGCCGTGCATTTGTTTGTTTTCTCTGTCGAGCGTGATGGGAAATTTAAGTATCCTGACGACAGCAAGCAATGGCACGTGATAGGTGCCAAGCCGCGCATAGGCGTTAATCTTGCCGCGCACTTTGCCATCAAACGTTACATCCAGCGGAACGGCATTTGCATTATTGACGAAGGTATCTTTGGGGGGCTCAGCTGCATTCGCAGGTGATAAAAACACTGCGGTGCATATCAGTAAAAAAAGGCAGCACCACTTTTTATGCAACGAACCTAAACCCCAATTTCTTTTTCTGCCAGCACGGCACCACCATCTTTTTCCTGCGCCGTGTAGCGTACTTTCAGTGTGCCGCCTTTGAGGCTAAGACCTTTTGGCACATCTAAATCAATCGCTAGCTTACGTTTGGGTGTGGGGCGATATACTGCAAGCCCCGGCTTGAATTGCAGCACGGTTTCTTTGCCATCCGGCGCTTTATACGTAACCTTCACATCGCCATAAGCTGAGCGATCGCCTTCTCTCAGCAGCTCTGTATCAAGGTACAGTGTGTCGCCCTCGCTGCGCAGCTTGGTCTCGCCAATTTTCATGCTCACTTTTGGGTTGCCCTGCCTCATGATAAGCGGAATCGCCATCGAGAAGCGCGCCTTCACTTGCACCGTCACGTTTTTGCTATTGGCCTTCAGTTCAGCCGGATTACCTTGCTTATCGACGTTGTTTTCAACAATCGTGACCTTCACGTGCGAGCGATATTCGCCATCCTCAAGATTTGAGGGTTTGCGAACGATGATACGTACCGCTTGTGTTTGATCCGGCTCAAGGATAATGCGGCGCGGCGAGACCCTCGTAAACTCTTTTACGGAGTATGGCGCCGGTTTGCCTTCTTCAATCGCTTGGATGGGCCCCTCTTCCGGCATTTCCATATCTGCCACTTCCACGCGGTAAAGCCCACGTGCCGTGCCATTGTTTTTGATGAGGAGCTCAACATTCCTGTCGCGCTCGGTGAGTTCAATACGTGTGGGCAGCAGCAACAACCCCGCTCTACCACTTTCAGCCGCACTTACTGCAAGTGGCAGCGCAAGCAACACCAATACAATCACTGCGCATATATTTTTTGTAAAACGAATCATAAAAAAACCTCGTTAGTTATAGGTAATTACAATATCGAAGGACATGGTAACGTCCCCCTCTGGAGTGCCAGATGTATAGGTCATCCGCCCACCGATAAATAAATTTGAAGTGGTGTTTGCTGGCATTGAGAGCCCAAATCTAGGAAAAGAAGCGATATTCGTGGTACGCCACCTGCCGGTGAAGTTCGTCAGCGTTACGGTGGGGTCACTCACGGAGACATTGTTAATATCCAAATCAACCGTGTAGGCAGTACCAGGAGGATTTGTAACGGTGTAGAGTGCACGGTTTGGTGTGCCCGTTATCACGCTACCCGTGCCGGAATAACTGTTATTTGCAGTGGCGTTAACTTGGATGTATTCCGAGCCGGAAGAAGGCACAGTAAGTATGGCAAAATTTAGGTCACGCGTCGTCGCGCTCGTCACCTGTGCTGGCGCGCAAAGCGGCAGCAGCACCAGCCCAACGGCAATAATTAGCGCAAAATTGCGCTTAAAAAACATGTTCGCCCCCGCGTTTTATACCCTATGAAACCACTATATATGGTATAGAGGTTTCAATTTGATACAAGATACTGCAGGTGGTTAAAATTGCAATGGGAAAGCGTGGAAAATCAGAAAATTAATTGTAAACCACATTCAGGTTAAATGTCGGGGTCGCCGTCTGGCCATCGGTGTGGGCAGCGTTGGTGGTAATAGTAAGGCCGAGCAACAATGTTGCCCCACCCGGAACACCCGTTACGGCAGACAAACTGTTGCATGTTCCCTCAGCGCCACCATTGTAACGGCACCTCGCGGCAGAAGGTGTTACACCATTATTGGCTGAATAACCATTCACGGTGATGGCAATCGTGCGCGTGGATGACGCAGAAATAGTATAATCCCCCACCACAGCACCTTGTATGTAGCTGGAAGCAGCTCCACCCGTGATTCCACCTGAGGTATTTAACCTAATGACACGACCAGAAGCACCTGTTCTCACAAGGCCAAAGCTGAGTGATTGGTTTTGGGTAATCACAATTGGCAGTGCAAATGAAGCCGTGCCACCGCCGCCATGCGTAATGGAGGCCGCCAACACTGCACAACATGGTAAGAAAACCAGCAAAAAAATGAGGGGAAATACTAAATTACGCTTCAAAAACACAAGCCACCTTTTACGCTGCACTGTAAAACTATTTATTTAATAAGATAGGCGGAGTGTTTCAAATTGCAACGTAAAACAAAAAGAAGGAGATTAATTACAAGCCAGTATAATTTCAAAAAAAGGGTCTGAATCCGCAGGATTTGCAGCTAATACGCTGGCATCCATTTGTTGCTGCGAACTATACGCCAGACCCGCCACATTCTGATGAGCGTTATAATATGCCGCATCCATAAAGGCATCTATATCCACCTTCGGCACTTCTACAAATGCCACACGCGCGTAACTGCCAAGTGTTACCGCAGATGCCGCACCACACACAAAAACGCATAGTATTGAAAATAGAAAAAGAAGTTTCTTCACCCTGCCCCCAGCTGCTTAAGGGCAGAAGTCCTAGCCCTTAACGGGCGGGAAGTAAAGCCTCAAATAAAAACAGGCCCGGAAAACCGGGCCTGTTTTTTAGGCACTTTGGTTAAGTGCTTATTGGTAGTTCACAACGATATCAAACGTCGGAGCCGCCGTCTGGCCATCCGTGTGGATTGCGTTGGTGGTCATCGTCAGACCAACCAGCAGCGTTGCACCAGCCGGAACACCCGTTTCGCCCGTCAGTGAGCATGCACCAGCGCCACCACCGTTATAGGAACAGGTACCGGCAGAAGGCGTTACGTTACCGTTGGCACCATAGTTACCGATGGAAATATCAATTGCCTGTGCGGCACTAGCAACAACCGTATAGTCACCAGCAAGAGCACCAGAGATATAGTCTGCGGAGTTGGCACCGGAAATAGCACCAGCCGTGCTGAGTGTCAGCACGCGGCCAGAGGCACCGGTCGTTACGAGACCAAAATCTGGTGTCTGAACCGGAGTAATAGAAATTGGGGTTACGAATTCTACGTCCGCATTCGTGTTCAAGGTAACTGCATGAGCAGTAAAGCCAGTAGCTACGATAGAGCTAGCAGCCAGTACAGCAGCGGAGAGTTTTAACATCTTTTTCATAATCTTTTATCCTTGTCCCTAGTTGTTGTTATTTGTTTGTTTCAAAGTTGAACGCTTAAAAGTGAGACTATAGGAAAAAGATTAATACATCGTTAATATGCTGATTTTACTGAATATTTTTTTATGTATCTAAAAAATATCCTCTAATTTCAGCAAAATGAAAAATTGCCTAAAATTGCAACAATCCGGTTTTGAAACAGGTTTTTGCAAAAGAATTAGAAAAAATGAAAATTTTTTAGATTTTTTTCTCAAAAGGAGATTTCTAAAGATGAGAAATAGCTTTTTTATTCGCGCTCAGTATAAAAGAGTGATGAAACTATCTACCTTATTCGCTGTATTATTCTTGTTAATGCTCCAGTTTTCAGCCGTTTTGGCCGAAGAAGTCGTGAACGACATCACGCAGTTAAACCCCATTAGGGTTGAGCGAGTACGCACCCCAATTTCTGTTAAGCAGCTGCAAACCCTCATCGCGAATCACCACGGCCCCATCTCTGTTGGTGGCGGCCGATACAGTCAGGGTGGGCAAACTGCCTCAGAAAATGGCCTTTTTCTGGATATGCGCGGATTAAACCGAGTTCTTAACCTCGATGTTAAGAAACGGCTTATTACCGTTGAGGCGGGCGCAACGTGGCGAAAAATACAGGAAACAATCGACCCGCACGACCTCTCAATAAAAATTATGCAAAGCTATTCCAACTTTACCGTAGGCGGCTCGCTCAGCGTGAATGTCCATGGCCGCTACGTTGGCGAAGGGCCTCTTATCCGTTCGGTAGAATCCATAAAAATCATTCTGGCCGATGGTTCCATCAAAGAAGCCAGTCGCACTCAAAACTCAGATTTATTTTTTGCGGCGATCGGCGGATATGGCGGGATTGGTGTCATTACGGAAGCCACACTAAAACTGACTGAAAATATGCCTGTAGAACGCACCGTAAAGAAAATGGATACCGCCGAATATAAAGATTATTTCTTTAAGCATATCAGAAAATCAAAGTCTGCCATCTTCCACAATGCCAACTTATACCCACCGGATTACTCACAACTTTCCACAACAACATGGAGCACAACTGATAAACCCGTGACTGTTTCTGAACGCCTAGCACAGCAAGAAGAGCTCTCGTGGGCAGGAAAAAATGTTTTAAAACTCATGTCAACGCTGCCGCCCGGCAGCAGGCTGCGTGAATATATTTATGACCCTTACGCCACATATACGACAAAAATCGTATGGCGAAATTATGAAGCCAGCCATGACGTGAGAGGGCTTGAGCCTACATCGCGCAAAAAATCCACCTATGTGCTTCAGGAATATTTTATACCCGTCGCAACGTTTGATGCGTTTGTGCCAAAACTGGCAGCAATCCTTAAAAATCATAAGGTGCGCGTCATTAATCTTTCCGTGCGTCACGCTCTGCCTGACAAAGAATCGCTGCTCTCATGGGCGCCGACCGAGGTTTTTGCCTTCGTGCTGTATTATGAACAAGGAGTAACGGATGGCGACAAAAAGAAGGTGTATGACTGGACAAGCGAATTGATTGACGCCGCCCTAAAGGAAGGTGGCAGGTATTATTTGCCCTATCAGATTATCGCAACAAAGAAACAATTTTTGAAAGCATATCCGCGCGCACCGGAATATTTCGCTATAAAAAAGCGCGTCGACCCGACCTATAAATTCCGGAACAAATTGTGGGATCGCTACTACAGCGAATAAATGGCGCACCCGTGAGGACTCGAACCTCAAACCTTCTGATCCGTAGTCAGATGCTCTATCCATTGAGCTACGGGTGCGTATGAAAAGGAGGCATTTTCCTATAGGAAAAACAACCCCCTGTCCAGAGAATTGTGGAAACGCAAAAAAGCTAGACGGTCTGCCGCAGTTCAAGGGCCGCAGAAAGCGTGCCTTCGTCCATATAATCGAGCTCGCCGCCAATTGGCAGGCCGTGCGCCAGCCGCGAGATTTTTATGCCGGAATCCTTCAGGCGGTGGCTGATGTAATGGGCCGTCGTCTGCCCGTCCACCGTGGCATTGGTGGCAATAATGACTTCTTTTACATCGGGCGCAACTGCGCGGCTGATAAGGCTGGGGATGCCCAAGTCTTCTGGCCCCACACCGTCGAGCGCGGAAAGTGTGCCGCCCAGCACGTGGTACACGCCTTTAAAAATGCCGCTACGCTCGAAGGCCCATAGGTCTGCCACCTCTTCTACCACGCACAGCGCGCTACGGTCCCGCGTGGTGTCTTCACAAATGGCGCAAGGTGAGGTCGTATCCAGATTGCCGCACACTGTGCAGGTGCGGATGGTGGCCGCCGTGCGCTCCATCAGCCCCGTCATCGGCTGCATGATGGATTCCTTATGCTTCAGCAAATGTAGCACAGCACGGCGCGCTGAGCGTGGGCCCATGCCTGGTAAACGGGAGAAAATTTTTATGAGGCTTTCGATGTCGCTCATGCGGTGCAATTAGAACGGCAGCTTAAAGCCCGGAGGCAGGCCGCCCGTGATAGCAGACATTTCATTCTGCATGTTTTCGTCAGATTTGCGCTTGGCGTCGTTATACGCCGCAATCACCATGTCTTCCAGCGTTTCAATGTCAGATGGGTCGACCACCTTCGCATCAATCTTAAGGCTTTTGGCTTCGCCTTTACCGTTCATCACGAAGCGCACCAAACCACCGCCAGCGCTACCCTCGACTTCGGTCTGGCCCGCTTTTTCCTGAATTTCGGCAATTTTCTTTTGCATGGCCTGAGCCTGCTTCATCATTTGCTGTATGTTCATACTACGTCTCCGTTATTCCTGTGATGCTGCAGGCGATTGTTCATCGGCCAGTTCAGCAGAAGAAGTTTCCGGCGCGGCCACTTCTTCGATTTTTAATATCGTTGCGCCGGGGAATGCACCCAGCACCGCTTTTACATCAGCATGCTCTGCCGCCTGCGCCTTACGCTTATCTAATACTTCCTGCTTTTCTTCAACCAGCGTTTTTTTACCCTGCTCATGCGAGAGGATAATCAGCCAGCGTTCGCCCGTCCAGCGGCGCAGATACTCAGCAGCTTTATTCGGCAAATCCTTCGGCGCAGCGGCAGAAAGGTGAATCTCCACCTTCGGTGGTTTGAAATCCACCAGATGCACATCGTTCTGCAAATAGTTGTAAAGGAAGTGCTCGCCCTGATCGCGGAACAGCTCTACCAGCGCCTTGAAGCTGGTTGGGTTCGGGATCTGCTTTACCGGAATGGGCGCGGGCGGCACGGCTAACACCGGAGATGGCTGCTGCTCAACCGCTACGGGCTCTACCACACGCACTGGTGCTTTGCTTTCAAACAAAGACGGCGCTGCATTTTCATTTTCATTTTTATTTTTTTCAATGTCGCGAATCAAATCACCCGGCGGCGGCACATCGGCCACATAGGCAAGGCGCGCGATGACCATTTCAGCCGCCATCAGCGTATTATTCGCCAGCTGTGCCTCAGACACGCCTTTTAGCAGCATCTGCCAGCAGCGTGCAAGGTATGGGAAGCCGAGTTTTTCAGAAAGTGCTTTCGCGCTGTGGCGTTCGCCTTCTGGAATATGCGGGGCTTTGGAAAGCTCCGGCAGAATTTTCACCTGCGTGATGAAATGCGTGATTTCCAGCATGTCCTGCAGCACTACCAGCGGGTCAGCACCGGACTGATAAAGCGACTGCAGCGAAAGAATTGCTTCACGCACATTGCCGGAAACAAGTTGCTCAAACAGCGTGTAAACCTGCTCGCGGCTCACAAGGCCGAGCATTTTCTGCACTTCGGCAAGCGACACTTTTCCTGCTTCTTCGCTGTGGGCAATGGCTTGGTCAAACAGCGAGAGGGAGTCTCTCACCGAGCCTTGCGCGGCGGCGGCAATGTGGAACAGCGCATCGTCATCCACCTTCACGGACTCTTTCACCGCGATGGATTTCAAATGCTGCACCAACTGTTCTAATTCTACGCGCGGCAGGTCAAACCGCTGGCAGCGGGAAAGAATCGTAACCGGAATTTTGCGCACCTCAGTGGTGGCGAACACAAACACCACATGCGGCGGTGGCTCTTCAAGCGTTTTTAAAAGCGCATTGAACGCTGCCTTTGAAAGCATGTGCACTTCGTCGATAATATAGACTTTATAGCGGGCGGAAGACGGAGCATAACGCACCGTATCGATGATTTCGCGGATGTCACCCACACCGGTGCGGCTGGCGGCATCCATCTCGAGCACGTCCACGTGGCGGCTTTCGGTGATGGCAACACACTGATCGCACACACCGCAGGGGTCTGCCGTCATGCTTCCTTTGCCGTCCGCGCCTACGCAATTTAATGCCTTGGCGATAATGCGCGCCGTGGTGGTTTTACCCACCCCGCGTATGCCCGTTAGCACGAAGGCATGGGCGATGCGGTTGGTGTTGATGGCATTGGTGAGCGTACGCACCAATACATCCTGCCCAATCAGCTCACTAAACGTGGCAGGGCGATATTTGCGGGCAAGAACGCGGTATGTACTTTTTGTATCTGACATTTCTATTTTAAAACAATATGTTATTTAAAATTATTAATATAATAGATTACATTGGTTTTTGTTTAAAAACCGCCGCAGATTTCGCACTATAAAACGAATAAGCCGCGCGCACAAGAGCGGCGTCAAAAACGAGCCTATTTTTTTGTAAAGGTGGGGGAGAGTTTAAGAAGGTAGGAGACTGGACAACGACCCAGCAAAATTTCGTTACGGCTGCTTGCTTTCGCACCTGACCGGGTTGGCGAAAACGCTACCCGCCGCCAGTCTCCCGCCACATACATAGCAAAGAACCTCCGATTAGCAAGCCATAAAAGCAGTTGGACTGGCGCGTCTACCGCCCTTATTCGCATAAAAATCTTCAAATTTGGGCTTTATTCTCGACGCCTTCGCCGCTAAAATGACTGCGATTTTCACCACAGCAAGGTATGCACATGTTAAACGGGCGCGTTGCCTCGTTTTTGAAGTATCGGTTTATTGAGATTCTGGGGCTTTTTTTTATCGCACTCGGCATCTTCCTTGGCGTCGCCTTTTTTAGCTATAACCCGCAAGACCCTTCTTTTAACTACGCCACGAACGCCCCTTCGGCTAACTGGGCCGGGGCAGCAGGCGCTTATGTGGCTGAGCCTGTCATTGAATTTATTGGCCTCGGCGCCTTTGTACTGGTGCTGATACCCATCGCATGGGGCATCCGCCTCGCCTTCCGCAAGGAAGTGCTCAAAACATGGTTCCGCATTACCATGCTAGTATTCTGCCTGCCTGCCGTGGCGGGGCTTTTTGCACTGGTGGACAACATCATCAGCGTACCGGAAACATGGCCCGCCCGCAGCTTCGGCGGCTATATCGGCTATTTTACCTATAAGCAGTTAATTGGTGTGCTTACACCTGTTGGCTATACCTTCACACTGTTTGTAATCGCAAGCTTTTCGCTGTTCTTTGCGATGGGCGTGGCGCTTTCCATGTGGCTAACCCTTGTGGTATTCGCCAGCAAAGGGCTGGCTGCATTCGTTGGTTTCTTGTTCTGGCCCGTGCGTTATTACCTGCTTGGCCGCAAAGACATGGAAGAAGAAGCTGAGAAACTCGGCGTGAGCCTTGCACCAAAGAAAAAGCAAAAAGTTGAGAAGATACAGAAGAAGATTGTCGAGATTAATAAGAAGTCGTCTGAAAAAGAAGGTAAGCGCAGGCAGTCGCAAATCGCGATGGACCTCAAGAGCAAAGATGAGTTTCAATTGCCTTCCGTTGCGCTGCTAAAACTCCCCGCCGCAAAAGACCGCAAGGAAAATGTAAACGAAGCCTCGCTGCAGAACAATGCACAGCTGCTGGAAAAAGTGCTCGAGGATTTCGGCATCAAAGGCAAAATCACCCGCGTGCGCCCTGGCCCCGTGGTCACGCTTTATGAATTGGAGCCCGCACCGGGCATAAAATCCTCCCGCATTATTGCACTGGCGGATGACATTGCCCGTTCGATGAGCGCGGTTTCCACCCGTATCGCGGTGATTGCCGGTCAGAACGCGATTGGCATTGAGTTGCCGAATGAAACCCGCCAGACCGTGCTGCTACGCGAACTGATTGAAATGGATGAATACCGCGACAACAAGCACAGCCTGCCGCTGGTGCTGGGTAAAGATATTAGTGGTGACAGTGTGATTGCCGACCTCGCCAAAATGCCGCACTTGCTGGTGGCGGGAACAACGGGCTCCGGCAAATCGGTGGCCATCAACACCATGATTTTGTCGCTGCTGTATAAATACACGCCCGCTGAATGCAAATTCATCATGATTGACCCGAAAATGCTGGAACTTTCTATGTATGAGGGCATTCCGCACTTGCTCTCGCCCGTGGTGACCGAGCCAGGCAAAGCCGTGGTGGCGCTGAAATGGACTGTGCGCGAAATGGAAAACCGCTACCGCCTGATGTCCACCCTTGGGGTGCGCAACGTGGCAAGCTACAACCAGCGTATCGCCGAAGCGAAAAAGAACCGCGAAAAACTCACGCGCACCGTGCAGACGGGTTTTGACCCTGATACCGGCAAACCGATTATGGAGCAAGTGCCGCTCGACATCACGCCCCTACCCTTCATCGTGGTCGTGGTCGATGAAATGGCTGACCTGATGCTAACGGCGGGTAAGGATATTGAAGGTTCAATCCAGCGCCTTGCGCAGATGGCGCGCGCGGCAGGCATTCATATTATTATGGCCACACAACGCCCGTCGGTGGACGTTATCACCGGTGTGATTAAAGCCAACTTCCCTACGCGCATCAGCTTCCAGGTAAGCTCGCGCATCGACAGCCGCACCATTTTGGGCGATCAAGGTGCCGAGCAGCTCCTCGGTATGGGCGACATGCTCTATATGATGGGCGGTGGGCGCATCGTGCGCGTGCACGGCCCATTCGTGGATGAGAAGGAAGTAGAAAAAGTCGTGGCCTTCCTGAAGAAACAAGGCAGCCCGCAATATGTAGAAGATGTGACGAAGGAAGAAGAAGAAATGCTGCTGCCCGGTTTTGAAGGTGGCGAGAGTGATGACTTATATCAACGCGCGGTTTCCATCGTGCGGCAGGAAGGTAAGGCCTCAACCAGCTTCATCCAGCGCATGTTAAAAATTGGTTATAATCGCGCGGCAGACATTATGGACCGCATGGAAAAAGAAGGCATCGTGAGCGCCGCAAACCATGTGGGTAAACGCGAAGTATTGCTGTAGAGCCCAGAAACATTGTATTAGGAATTACATGAAACATTCTATCGCCGCCCTAGTGACAGCACTTTTCCTCGCAAGCCCGCTCGCCGCATCTGCGCAGAGCCCCTTGCCTGCAGATGGCGTGCTGGCACAACCCGCTGAATTCGTCCCGACAAAAGAACAGAAGAAAGCCATTGCTCAGGCTGAAACGTTCCTGAACAGCATCAAAACCATGAAAGCAAACTTTCAGCAGGTGATGCCCATGCAGGGCACTATGCCAGGCGGTACGGTGAGCGAAGGCGTTGTGTATTTAAAACGCCCCGGCCAAATGAAATGGGTGTACACCATGCCTTCGGCTGTGGAAATTTTTCTCGAAAAAAACCGCGTGATTTATTACGACAAAGAGCTTGACCAAGTCACTTATGCCCCGCTGGAACATATGCTTGCCAGCCTGATAGCGCAAGACAACATCAGCTTCACGGAAGGCAATATTAAGGTCATCGGCGTGAAAAAAGACGATATGGGCATCCGCATCACGCTGGAACAAAGAATTCCAGTGCCAAAAGCAACGGATGCAGAAGGCATCGCCTCATCAAACGACGGTGCCGAAACTGCGGAAGCGATTTTGGAGGAAGAGAAAGCGGAAATTGCCGCATCCCCTCAGCAAATTGCGATGACGTTCTTAAAACCAGAAGGAGACATGTTCCTTTACAGCATGGATATATTGGACGAAGGCGGACGCACCACACGTATTGAATTTTCCGATGTGGCCTATGATGCCCCACTGGATGACGCCGTATTTGAATTTAAAAACCCACGGCTCTTTAACCCCAAAAAGAGGAATTAGACTTATGCCAAGTTTTGACATCGTTTCAAAAACAGATATGCAGGAAATTGATAACGCGGTGAACACGGCGCGCCGTGAAATGGAAAATCGCTACGATTTTAAAGGCAGCAAATGTACGATTGAGCGCAAAGAAGAGGAAATCACCATCTTTGCTGACGACGATTATAAAATGAAGGCCATTCAGGATATTTTAAAAACGCACATCACGCGCCGTAAAATTGATGTGAAAGCGCTGGAGTTCAAAGAGCCAGAGAAAGCATCCGGCAACGCGCTGCGCCAGTTAGTAAAAGTAAAGCAAGGCATTGAGCAGGAAGTTGCCAAGAAAATTGTGAAGGCCATTAAAGACAGCAAAATGAAGGTACAGGCATCCATCCAAGGTGACCAACTGCGCGTTTCAGGCCCTAAGAGGGATACGCTGCAAGAAGCGATTCAGTTCGTGCGTGGTATGGACGTAGAAGTGCCGCTGCAGTTCGACAACTTCAGGGATTAAGACTAGCGCCTATAGAAGTCTTTTTCCCATTCGTCGATAAACGACTGGGTGTTCCATGAATACGAAAGGTTTGCCGGTTCGCCTTCCGCGCTTAAGGTCGCATTCATTTTATCATTGATGTTAAGCAAGAAGACCGTATCGGCTTTATACACCCAGTTGTTTAGATTAAAGCTAGCATCTGTTGTCATTGTATTAAGCGCATAATGCGTGGCAACAGCCTCCTCAAACAAGAAGCGCCCACCTTTGACATTTATATTGGATGCTAAGTAATCAAGCGTCGTACTACCGCTTGCAACAACGTAGTTAAGAAACTTTCTTAAATCCTCAATTTTTTTATGATTTTTATAGTCTTGGAACAAAGAGCCCATATCAAAATTGGTAAATTCGGCACCCCTGATAGTAATCGTACCATTACCAGTGAGATTAGAGACAATATCCGCCTCGTTAGTGCCGGTGGAGGATGCACCAAGGCTTAAACTAAAGCGGCCCTGTTTGACTTGTGTAAAGCCAAAAACACCCTGCAGGGCCTTAGTAAAATCTGAATTGTTGATGGAAATCGAAAGCCCAATGTTGGGGCGATCAATGCCAACTTCAGCTTTGGCATCTACAACGCCACCAAGAAGATTCCCACGAAATGTTTCTACTTTCATGTCCTTGCCATCAGACACAAGCGCAAACTCTGCATCTTGGAAGGGGAGTCTTCCAATTTGCAGCTCTTTAAACTTTCCAGATACTTTCATGTTCGCAACACCAAGGCGAGAGAGATAAAAATCTTCTGTAGACCAAACCACTGGCTTTTTTGGGTCTTCTGGCGGATGCGCCTCGCTCGAAAAATCCGTAATGTAACGGAAATCAAATTTATCGGATATGATATTGGCTTCGATATAAGGTGTTATATTCTTAGTACTCACCAAACCATTCATCTCTGTTTTTCCGGCAAATGATTCAAATGCCAATTTTTTAACTTCCATAATGCTTGGCTTCATTACCATAACCGCGGAGATATTCTTAAACGTGTCTCCTCTCACAACCAATTCGTCGACATCAATCGAAATTCCAAAGTTCTTCATATAACCAGAGGGCCAACGCAAAAATGCATCAAGCTTGGTCTGCTCCTGCACCACATCCCTCTCTTTATAGGACGTATCAAAAAACGTTGTTTTGCCTTCAAGTGAATTCAGAAGGTATTTATCAAGGTTTAGGTATTTTATTTTAAAAGCGCTGGTAGTTGCTGGATTTTCGCCCTTCTGAACAAGCGCCTGACCAAGAATAAATGATTCATCAAATCCTGCGCTAATTTTATGAACCAGAATTCTTTCAGGGAGAATCGTAACACCAGCCTCAAGCGAAAAGTTTTTCAGCATGCCTTCTTTTACTTCAGGGAATGGCAGCTTCAACCACGTAATCAGTGGAAGTAATTCATCGCCTGATGCCTTAATAAGGCTTTCAAATTTCTGAACTTCTTTGCCATCCTTCATTTCTTTCGACAGTGTGCCAGACACATCAACAGAGCTATTGCCGGGTAGGTTTTTTGCAGCAAGGGTTTTTATGAGTGTTTCACCCTGACCAAATTCTGCATCGAGGCGCAGGCCCACAACTTTTTGTTCCCTGAAAATTGCCTCATCTACGCTCATATCAAGTTTTAGTTTAAGCGTGGAGGCCAGATCAAATTTAGCCTTACGCTCATTCACCTTCATGTTATCCATTTCTTCTTTCAGCAATTGTTGCTGAGAAACCTCAGGAAGAGCCTGTTGCGCAGGCGAGGCTGGGGGTACGGCAGCTGCCTCAAGGGCTGTTTTTTCCGTTGCAGCAGCCGATTCAACGCTTGGCGTAACGGCATCATCCGATGGAGCGCTTGCAACTTTTTCTTCCATCAACTCATCAAGGTTAATTTTTTCGAACTGAAGTTTAAACAGTAACTCTGTTTGCTCCTCGCCAAAAAAAGAATTCACCTCTCCTTTACCTTTGGTGGTAACAGAATTAATGGCAATTTCCTTTAAGCTAAAGCCAGCGGCACTAATGAGTAGCGCACCGTTAACATCGGTTGTTTTACTAGAAAAAACTTCTGAAACCTTGCTCGGAAGGATCGTATTGTCGATACCAAAGTAGTCCGTCATGGACTCAATTGATTTATCAACACTCGCATTTAGTTTTCCTTGCAACTGGGGGTCGGTGCTCCAATTCGAAACCTTACCCTTGAAGTCAAAAGAGGATGTGCCTGCGGCAATTTTTATATCAACATCCGCTCCTTGGTCAGACAAATTACCTGTTACCATATCAAACTGATAATTCAGCAACGCTGACTCAAGCCCGCCCTTTACAACAAAGGGGCCGGAAAAAGAATCCGCATTGACATCGACGTTTGAAATTTCAATTAAACGCTCACGTGGCTTGGCTTTTTTACCAGAGCGGAAAAACAACTTGCCCTCCGTGACCGTCACATGGCGTATGCCCGCAAATTCTTCTGTCGTTTTTTTACCCTGCGAAACTTCCGCGACGCTGCGATTAGTTTTAAAATCCCAATTTGGCTTCCCGTCCTGAAAATTTTCGAGCTCAATGACCAAATCCGTTAGCTCAAGCTTCACGATTCGCACCCTACCGAATAACAACGCAAACACAGATGGGTGCGCTGTCATGGTCTGCACACTGAACATATGCTTCGTGCTGGCGCTCGGCGGGTTAGAAAGCTTCGCGCCATGAACCGTAAAGCTTGGCAGCGGGAAGGCTTTAAATTCAATGCTGCCGTCAATTGTAAGCTCTCGCCCTGTCATCGAGAGCATCTGGTTTTTGAGGTTTTCTTTTTGCTTGTCCCAATCAATCAGGAATGGAATCATGTACAGTGTAACCACCGCAATCAGCAGAGGCATTGCCAGTATCGTAAGCAGTTTTTTATTACGACTACCGTGCTTATCTTTTGCAGATATCAATATATCCTTATTACGGAAGCCATTTACCGAATTAGGATCCATCGGCGGCGGCATCGGGAAATCACTGCCAGGGAATGACTGCAACATTTCGTTCATGCCCTCCGCCGGCGCTTTTTGCACTGGTTTTTGTGGTGTTTCCGTTAAAAATGGAGGAGGCGCAACAGATGCAACAGGTTTTGGCGGCATTGTCGCCATCGGCGAAAGCGGCGGCACAACTGGTGTCGCGGGTTTCGGTGGCGCACTTGTTTGCGGCGGTGATGGCGGTGCACCAAACCCGGATGGCGGTGGCGCAGACACTGTTGGCGGTGGTACCGGGGCAGCAACAGGCGGCTGTGGTGGCGGCTGCGGAGCCGGTGGTATTGGAGCAGCAACAGGTTGCGGAGCCATAGAAGCCGGTGACTGCGGCGCCGGCGGCACGGGAGCAGCAGGCTGTGGAGCCGGAGAAACTGGTGACTGTGGAGCTGGCGGCATAGCCGAAATAGAGGGCTGCTGCGGCGGCGGCGTGGTGCCAAAGCCTGGCGGCGGAACTGGCGGCGCTGCAAAAAATCCGGGTGGTGGTGGTGGCGGTGCGCCAAACGATGGCGGTGGCACTTTAGGTGCAGAAGGCGGTGTACCGGACGAACCGGGCGCTGAAATTTGCGGCGCGCCCTGTGGGTTTTGATTATTTTTTTCTTCCGTCACCGTAATGCCTTTGTAAAATCGCAGTTGCTAAGTGAATAATACGTTATCGCCGTAAAATCAAATCTTTCGTCGCTCTTGATACATCTTTTGTCACTCTAACATACAATCGTTTTCAACCGGAAAATTGTATCATATTTTTTGCGAACTACTATTTCCAAAATCCCCCTTTACCTCTCTCGCGATTTGGGACTATGATGACCGTCCGCTCTGAATTCATCCATCGGCGTGCATTGGGGTTTTGTCGGTGGGTGGGGCGTTGCGGGAATGGGAACAAGTATCCTTCGTGAACACTAGTTTTTGGCGCCTATATACATATATATGTGCCACAGCGTTTGTTTGCCAAGATATACTATATGTTGTGTTGGTGGTGCTGCGAATATACCACATATGTTAAAATTTATATTTTTTTAGTAGACATGTGACGCACGCTTTCCATACTATGAACATTGGGACACAGGAAGGGAACTTATGAGGGCTTTGAAAAGTTCTACTGAAGGAGCGCCAAGTATGGTGAATGTTACAAAAACGGATATCACGGTGAAGGTGGATCGCGCCCGTGATGCCAATCTCTCTTCTTTCGGCAAAGCCGTGCTGCAGGACAGATACCTGCTCACCGGTGAGTCTTACCAAGATTTATTCGCGCGTGTGGCATCTTATTATGCGGACGACTCCGCCCATGCACAGCGCTTATACGATTACATCAGCCATCTGTGGTTCATGCCTGCTACGCCGATTCTTTCCAACGGCGGCACAGACCGCGGCATGCCTATCTCTTGCTTCCTGAATGAAACACAAGACAGCCTCGAAGGCATTGTGGATTTATGGAACGAAAACGTGTGGCTCGCTGCACGTGGCGGCGGCATCGGCAGCTATTGGGGCAATCTGCGCTCCATCGGCGAATCCGTCCGCGGCAATGGCAAAACCTCCGGTGTGATTCCGTTCCTGCGCGTGCAGGATTCGCTCACTCTCGCGATTTCTCAAGGCTCACTGCGTCGCGGCAGCTCTGCAGTCTATCTGCCGATTGACCACCCAGAAGTCGAAGAATTCATCGAGATTCGTCGCCCCACCGGTGGCGACCCGAACCGTAAAGCTCCGAACATCCATCAGGGCATTGCTGTCTCTGACGCGTTTATGGAAGCGGTTGAGAATGATAAAATCTGGGAACTGCGCAGCCCACGCGATAAAAGCGTCGTCTCTATTATTAATGCGCGCGAGCTATGGATTAAGCTGCTCACCGCACGCATTGAAACGGGCGAGCCATACCTGCTGTTTATTGACAGCGTGAATAAACATATCCCTGCACACCACAAAAAATTGGGACTGACGGTAAAAACGTCGAATCTGTGCAGCGAAATCACATTACCAACCGGCATCGACCATTTGGGCGTGCGCCGCACGGCTGTGTGCTGCCTGTCTTCCCTCAACTTAGAAAAATATGAAGACTGGGCAAACAACGAACAATTTATTCCTGATATTATGCGCTTTTTGGATAACGTGCTGCAGGACTTTATTGATAAAGCACCAGAAACAATGAAAGCCGCAACCTATTCCGCCATGCGCGAACGTAGTGTTGGCCTCGGCGTGATGGGCTTCCATTCTTTCTTGCAGTCTAAAAACATCCCGATGGAATCGGTGATGGCAAAAGTGTGGAACAAAAAAATCTTCAAGCATATTCGCGAAGGCGCGGACAAGGCATCGCATGATTTGGCATTAGAGCGTGGTCCGTGCCCTGATGCAAAAGAAGTTGGCGTGATGGAACGCTTCAGCAATAAAATTGCGATTGCACCAACGGCTTCTATTTCTATCATCGCGAACAACTCGTCACCGGGCATTGAGCCGTTTGCTGCAAACAGCTTCGTGCAGAAGACATTGACCGGCTCTTTCAACGTCCGTAATAAAAATTTAATAAAATTGTTGGAAGAAAAAGGGAAGAACACGGACGAAGTGTGGTCCTCTATCGCTACGAATGAAGGCTCTGTCTTCCAACTCGACTTCCTGACGGATGAAGAGAAGGATGTGTTCAAAACTGCGCCAGAGATTGATCAGCGCTGGGTGATTGAACATGCCGCTGACCGCACGGATTATATTTGCCAAGCACAGTCCGTGAATGTGTTCATGCCAGGCAACGTGGAAAAGCAATATCTGCATGACGTGCACTTCATGGCGTGGAAAAAAGGTGTGAAGAGTTTGTACTACTGCCGCTCCACTTCTATTCAGCGTTCAGAAAAAGTTTCACATGATGTTGAGCGCGCGGATCAGCAGCTCGAAATGAAATTGCAACCCGGTTATCGTCCGAAAAAAGATTACAATGCTCCGACGACGACTGGTGCAAATCAGCAACAGGAATCATCTTCTAATTACGAAGAATGCTTGGCGTGCCAATAAAGCATTTCCAAGTCAAACGTTTACGTGTATTATCCACATTAGTTAAACGTTTAGCTTCTTAAGGAGGAGTAAAATGGCTACTGTTAAAAAGAAAAAGACTGCGAAGAAAACTGCAAAGAAGACTGTGAAGAAAGCAGCTTCTAAGAAGAAAGCCACGAAGAAGAAATCTTCTGCTAAAAAGAAGAAATAACTTACTGGCTATCTTCTTATCTTTGAAAATTTAATTTTCAAAGATCGGTTTCTGAGCTGAGAATATTTAGTTCATAAACTAGAAATTGAGGAGTAAGCCATGTCTCTACTAGACGCCAAGCCGATATATAAACCTTTTTCATATCCCTGGGCGTACGAGGCGTGGCTTACTCAACAAAAAATCCATTGGCTACCCGAAGAGGTCCCAATGGCAGACGATGTGAAAGACTGGAAAAAGAACATCACAGACTCTGAAAAGTATCTCCTGACACAGATTTTCCGATTCTTTACCCAAGCTGACATTGAAGTGAATAACTGCTACATGCGCCATTATTCGCGCGTGTTTAAGCCGACTGAGGTGCAGATGATGCTCTCGGCCTTCTCCAATATGGAGACGATTCACATCGCGGCTTATTCCCACCTTATTGATACGCTCGGCATGCCTGAAGTCACGTATCAGGAGTTCATGCTCTATAAGGAAATGAAAGATAAATACGATTACATGCAGCAGTTCAACGTGAACAGCAAGCGCGACATCGCCAAGACGCTGGCTGTGTTCGGCGCCTTCACGGAAGGCCTACAGTTGTTTGCTTCGTTTGCCATTCTACTGAACTTCCAGCGCTTCGGCAAAATGAAGGGGATGGGTCAGATCGTCACATGGTCTGCGCGCGATGAATCGCTGCACACCAACTCAATCATCAAACTGTTTAAAACCTTCATCGGTGAAAACCCCGAAGTGTGGAACGATGAACTTAAACGCGAACTCTATATTGCGTGCGACACCATCGTGAACCACGAAGATGCATTCATTGACCTCGCTTTCAACATCAGTGGCTCCATTCAGGGCCTGACGTCAAAAGAAGTGAAGGAATACATCCGCTTCATCGGCGACCGCCGCCTGATGCAGCTCGATCTGCAACCGATTTTCGGCATCACGAAGAACCCGCTGCCGTGGCTGGATGAAATCCTGAACGGCGTGGAACACACGAACTTCTTCGAAAACCGTGTAACGGAATATACAAAGGCCGCTACGCAAGGTACCTGGGATGATGTTTTCGCAGAAAGCTTTGGCCGCAAAGAATAATCACTCCCCTCACCTCCAATAAAAAAGCCCGCGTTCTGCGCGGGCTTTTTTATTGCCACATTTCCTATGCTTAATTGGAATAGGATGTGTAGTAGTACGATGTGTTAACGACTGGCTGACACACACCGGCGGCACAAGTCTCTCCGTTAGCGCCACAGGTTGAGCCTTCATTAATCGGAGCATAGTTGCACGAACCCGCCTCGCAGTAGCCACCCGTGCAAGGAGCATAACCCGTTCTGTTTTCAGGGTTGCAATCGATGTCTGATTGGCAACCACCCGATGAAGAGCCGCTTCCCGAACCTGAGCCGGAACCGCTACCAGACGATGAAGAGGAACACATGCAGCTATTATCCATCTGCATGGTGCATCTGCCACCTGTGGTACAACCACCCGTGCAGCTAAAACCTTGGCCTTGTGTATACACTGATTTGCATGGCTCTACGCTGCAGCGGCATTGTGTATCTGCTGGCACACATTCACCAGGGGCACCATGACCTTGGTTGTTAATATATTGGCAACTTAAGCCGCCCATGCCATTCGGGTTACAATTACCCTCCACCCATGAACCATCCAGCATGGTTTTGCCACACTTCTCGCCTGCACCGCAGCAATCTTTATAGGCATCTGCTGTTGCATCGTATGACATTTCGCACTTCTGACCTTGTGGGCAACCTGTGTTGCTGCACATGGTGGGCTTGCCATCATCATCCACTTCCGTTGCGCGGCAGCCATTTTCAGCAACACAGCGGCACAGTTGTGGTGCCGGACTGCAACCAATAGTCATACCCCGCATATGATCGACGCAGCTGAGGCCGCCCATGCCATTGGGCATACAGGTGCCTGGGTCCATGCACACCATTCCTTCTTCGCCACCGCAACAACCCGCATCACCCGCCATCGGATCGGGTGCTAACTCGCATTTTGTGCCCTGTGGGCAACCTGTAACGCTGCACATAGTGGGATTGCCATCTTCATCCACCTCTGTCGGTGCGCATGGTTGTACTGGCGCACGGCAGGCACATGTGTTCTTCAATGGTTTTTCAGGGCAGAGTTCACATGCTACCGCATTGGCCCCTTGGCGGCACGTACCACTCACGCACACCGCACCAGCGGGGCACTGCATACCATTACCACAACATGGATTGGCTGCCTCAGGCGCAGGATCTTCTTCCTCTATCGGCACGCATTCACCCGGCGCGCCATGACCATTATTATCAATATACTGGCAGGTTATGACACCTGCGCCATTCGGGTTGCAGTTGCCATCCACCCACGAGCCATCCACCATCGTTTTACCGCACTTCTCGCCCACGCCGCAGCAGGAATCACCTACTGGCGCATCATCGCCTGCGGATGCATCATCCGACATATAATCCGATGTGTAATAGTAGGAACTCACATGCTCCACCGAGCAATTGGAACATGCCACGGGGTCATACGTATCAAGGTTTGCCGTATTGCAGAAGTAATCGTAGCACGTTGCCGTGGCAAAGTTAGTGCATGTATGTTCTGGAGGGCCTGCTAATTGCTCAAGAACACACTGTTCGCCCGGTGGGCAGCCGGGGGTGCACTGGTTTGGATTATTATTGGCATCGACACCGCCAACTTGGCAACCTGCAGGGCAATCGCAGCCGATAATTTCACCTTTATTATCTCTTACCACCACGCATTTCTTGTTGGGGTCTTTGCAGGCATTCGCGCAACCAACAATTTTTTCAACCGTCACCAGCTTGGTGCATAATTTTTCATTCGCATCAATTTTTACAAATTCATTCTCGCATTCTTCCGCTGGACGGCATTTGCCATCTTTACAGCACCCTGTACCGCAATCGCCTTGTTCCACACATCCACAATCCACCGGCACATTGGGGGCCACAGTGCCTTCACACTTATCTTTGCACACGCATTTTATTGGCGGCGTATTGCACGAAACGCATTCCGGCCCCTCATTACCCGTGGGCAAGCACGTGTAATTTACACAACTGGTGCCAGGGCGGCATTGCATACCTTGCTGCTCTTGGCAGCAACCCATTTCTGCATCCGTCTGCCCGCCGCCATAACCACGGCAATTTTGCGCAGGTGGAATATTTTCCAGTGTGCATTCCATGCCCGCCGGGCATTTACCACCGTTGCAGCCCACCACATAATCCGTGGGTTTACCATTATCATCTTCCGCGTATTGAATGGCGCAGGTGGGGCACTGCACCTCTTTGGGCACTTTTACCTTCTGGAAAACGGGCTCACAGAACCCTCCCTTTGGGGGCGGAGGCGGCTTTATCGGCTTGGGCCACAACCACCAACCCCAACACGGCGGCCCGGGAAGGCAAACACCAAACACGATGGGGCATCGACATCTTGGCCAAATAATAATAGGACCGCCAGAACCACTAGAGCCAACACCAGAGCTGCCGCCCGACGAACCACTGGAACCAGACGAACCCGATGAACCGCTGGAACCTGACGAACCACTGGAGCCTGATGAACCCGATGAACCGCTGGAACCTGACGAACCACTGGAACCAGACGAACCCGATGAACCGCTGGAACCTGACGAACCAC
>CAYXPR010000007.1:86893-107140 GCA_964467255.1 uncultured Rickettsiales bacterium
TGGAGCCTGATGAACCCGATGAACCGCTGGAACCTGAAGAACCGCTGGAACCCGATGAACCGGAGCTACCGCTTGAGCCTGATGAACCCGATGAGCCGCTGGAGCCCGATGAACCCGACGAAGCCGAGCTACCACTCGAGCCCGATGAACCGCTGCTGCCACCAGAGCTACTACCACTGCCTGAACTTGAGCCTGTCACTTCACCGCCAATAACAACTGTCGGGAAACTAACGCCCACCTTTACACTGCCCGAAGCGTAACGCACAACATCACCATCGATCACATATGGCAAATCAGCCGCCCACGCAGTGTCAACAAGTGAGAAAAACGGCGTAGCATCACCCACTGCTCCCACACCCATCAAGTTACCAACCACTTTGCCGCGATTGAAAATACCGTCATCAATTTTATCATCGATGTATTTGGCAATACCTACTTTTACAGACTCCTCATTCAGGTTGGCGCCACCCAGCGCCTGCCATACATCATAAATGCGGGCATCCGGCGCCCACGGCCACAGGGGATTGACTTCATTGTTGTAGGTCCAACCCACGCTCGGAACCGCAGAAGCCGGGCGATTTTGCCCCATAGCCATCACTTCACCCTGCCCAGTTAAATCCTGCGGTATGAACTTGCCACCCTTCGGCCCAAGCTGGGCAAACATGACTGTATTTTCAGGTGGGTTTCCGTTGCTGCCGATGATGCCGTCACCATTACCGGGCACCAGCGCCTCGGGCGCAGTGAAATATTCTTCGGGATTTCTAATATCACCCGGCTTACCACGATAGCGGTCTTCAAATAATTTTATGGATTCTTTAAAAGACGTTGCCTCTGCAATCAACTTGAGTGAGCGCGAGGTGGTAACCGTGGATTGGTATGCTAAAACTGCAGCAAGAACGAGGCTGAGCACCACCACAACAATGGCAATTTCAATCAGTGAAAAGCCAGTATTTACAGATTTTTTATTGCAAAACGGTGCCGCACGCGCGGCACGCTGATAAGGTAATATATGGCCGCCTCTTAAGCCCACACGCACTCCGGACGAAGTAAGAATACATCGAGGCAGCCATTATCGCACAAAAGCTTAGGGTTGTAAAAGAATCTGTCCTTTTACGCGTAGAGCCAATAAAAAACGGGCGCCAAAACGCCCGTTTTTTTATATTTTGAGAATAGTTTTAAACAATACCGTTATCTAAACCCTTCGGGTGGTTTTCCACTGCGCTTAAATGATCCGCGCTGCCTTTGACGTTGGCAGGATCAATAAGAACACCCGTTAACTGCCTGGTAACTAAGTCAAGATGACCACTCAGTTGATTCAGTACGGCGATTAAATCCAATTTTTCTACCATAACCCGCTCCCCTTACTGCACCGCAACGATTTGCACTGCCTGTTGGCGGCAACGTTCGATCGCGGTGTAGAGTTTACGCATTGCTTTTTCAGCGCGCTGCTTTTCATAAGATGCAGGCTGCTTGCCTGATTCCACAAAGCGCAGGTAAATCTCGACAAGCACCTCGGTGGATTCTTCAATCTGCGAAATTAGCGGCTCAATCGCGCCAATCTGCTTGTCAGGACTAATATCCTGATTCGCCTCCACCGCATCAATCAGCTTTTCAGCGTAGTCGTAAAAAGCGACGATGTTGTCGTATGTTCTTTTCTTGTCTTCCATAACGTTGAATTCCCCCCGGAATTCTTGAAGCAATTTTGTTGCTCGTTAGCTTAACTATATAACCCAAGTATTAAAAAAAAGTTAAGTAGGGCAATGTTTTTCCTTTGAAATACAAGGATAAGAAAAAATAACCCTATATTTCAGATGGATGAGTGATGCTGATTTTCAGGCGGTTTTTACTCGATATGGCCGAGGCAGATGTATTTGACCTCTAGGAATTCCTGAATACCGAGATGCGAGCCTTCCCTGCCCATACCGGATTCTTTCATGCCGCCAAAGGGGGCAATAAAGGTCGAAATCAGGCTCTCATTTGCCCCTACCATGCCGTATTCAAGCCCCTCCGCCACGCGGAAGATGCGTGAATAGTCCGCGGTGTAGAAGTAAGAAGCGAGGCCGTAATTCGTATCATTGGCCATTTCAATGGCTTCTTGCTCGGTTTTGAATTTGAATAACACGGAAACCGGACCAAAAATCTCTTCACGGAAGAGGCGCATGTCGCGTGTTGCGTTTACAATCACAGTTGGTTCGTAGAACGTGCCACCTAGTGAATGGCGCTTACCGCCGGTCAGAATTTTAGCGCCTTTTGCCACGGCATCGGCCACTAAATCTTCCACTTTTTTCAGTGCTTTTTGGTCAATCAACGGCCCTTGCTGCGCGCCTTCTTCAAAGCCGCTGCATACTTTAAGCTTGCTGGCGTGTTGCGCTATTTTTTCAGCAAAGGCATCGTGAATACCAGTCTGAACAAGCAAACGGTTGGTCGACGTGCAGGCCTGACCCGTGTTGCGGTATTTTGATGCCATCGCACCTTTTACTGCAAGCTCAACATCCGCATCATCAAACACGATGAATGGTGCATTGCCACCAAGTTCCATCGAAACTTTTTTTACCGTATCAGAGCATTGCTTAAGCAATAATTTACCTACTTCTGTAGAGCCAGTGAAACTGACCTTACGCACCAGAGGGTGCGTGGTCAGCACCGAACCGACTTTACCAGCACCACCCAAAACAATATTCAAAACACCCGCCGGAACACCTGCTTGTTCGGCCAACTTTGCCAGCGCTAAAGCAGAATAAGGCGTACGAATAGCAGGCTTTACCACCACTGTGCAGCCTGCCGCGAGGGCGGGCGCAACCTTGCGTGTAATCATCGCCGAAGGAAAATTCCATGGCGTAATGGCTGCTACTACACCCACCGGCTGGCGAATCGCCAGCAAGCGGCGGTCATTATTCACTGTGGGGATAACATCACCGCGCACGCGCTTGGCTTCTTCTGCAAACCATTCCACGAATGATGCGGCATAGGCAATTTCGCTTTTCGCTTCAGACAGCGGCTTACCCTGCTCTTCCGTCATGATGGCGGCAAGGTCATCGGTATTTTCTGTAATGAGCAGATACCATTTGCGCAAGATATCGCTGCGCTCTTTGGCGGTTTTCCTTTTCCATGCAGCACCTGCGTCATGCGCAGCCTGAATGGCTTTTTCCACATCTGCCGGCGCCATGTCAGGCACTTGGCCGATAATAGATCCATCTGCAGGATTGGTAACATCCGCCACTGCGCCATTTGCAGCGCCGACCCACTTACCACCGACATAACATTGTGAAAGAAAAAGAGATGAATTTTTTAGGCGTTTTTGTATCTGCATAGCCCCCATTGTACGTTATTTTTAAGCAATAACAAAGGGCTGCGCAGCAAAAATTTACCAATTTTTAAGGGTGTTACTCAACCGTCACAGACTTGGCGAGGTTGCGTGGCTGGTCTACATCCGTGCCTTTTGCCACAGCCACGTAATACGCCAGAAGCTGTACAGGTATGGTGTAGAGCAATGGCGCAATCAATGGGCTGGCGTTCGGCACGGCAAAGGATGCAACGCATAAATGTTTGAGTTTTTCGACGCCGTGCTTGTCGCTGAGCAAAATAATTTTGCCGCCGCGTGCTGCCACTTCCTGAATGTTGGAAGCTGTTTTCTCAAACAACACTTCGTCCGGCGGAGCAATTGCAATCACAGGCACTTTATCATCCACCAGTGCAATCGGCCCGTGTTTCAACTCACCTGCCGCGGTTGCCTCAGCGTGGATGTAGGAAATTTCTTTCAACTTCAGCGCACCTTCGAGCGCAATCGGGTAAGCGGGACCGCGGCCGATATAAAGCACGTCCCTCGCCTGCACGATTTTTTCTGCCACCTCTTTGATGGCATTTTCATATTCCAGCACTTCGGTTACCAGGGCAGGAACTTCTGAAAGCGTATGCACAGCCAGCGCGAGTGCGTTGTCTTTTACCGTGTGCCGCTCATGGCACATGTGAATTACGAAACACGCCAGCGCCATCAGCTGCGCGGAAAATGCCTTGGTGGATGCCACGCCAATTTCAGTGCCCGCAAAGGTCGGCAACACACAGTCTGCCTCACGCGCCATGCTGCTCTGGCGCACATTAACCACCGCAATCGTTGGCACTTCGTAGCCTTTTACATAACGCAGTGCGGCAAGCGTATCGGCTGTTTCGCCGGATTGCGAAATAAATAACGCGGCACCATCCTTTGACAAAGGAGCGTTGCGGTAGCGGAACTCTGAGGCAATATCTACATCCACACTGATTTTTGCGAAACGCTCCAGCCAATATTTTGCCACCATACCTGCGTAAAACGACGTGCCGCACGCCACAATCGTGAGGCGCGTGATTTTTTCTGCATTAAAAGGAAGCTTAGGGATTTTGACCATCTGCTCGCCTGGGCTGAAATAAGCATTCAGCGTTTCAGCCAGCACCTGCGGCTGCTCAAAAATTTCCTTCAGCATGTAGTGCGCATACCCGCCCTTACCGACTTCCGTATGTTCGCGCGCGGCGGTGATCATCGGGCGATTGGCCTTATGGCCTTCTTCATCCAGAATTTCGGCACCATTTTTTTCGAGTATGGCAATATCACCATCTTCAAGATAGGTCAGCTTGCGAGTGAGCGAAGCCAGCGCCACCGCATCAGAACCCAGATACATTTCGCCATCACCATAGCCAATCACCAGCGGCGAGCCTTTGCGCGCAGCAATCATCAGCTTCTGGCCTTTAAACAAAATACCGAGCGCGAATGCACCCTTCAGGCGTTTCAGTGTGTGCTGCACCGCCTGTTTCGGGCTTTTGCCCGCCGCGAGATATTGCTCAATTAAATGCGGAATCACTTCTGTATCGGTTTCAGAGAGGAAGCGATGACCGGCACGCAACAGCTCGTCTTTCAGTTCCTGATAATTTTCGATAATGCCGTTATGTACCACCGCAACGTGTTGAGTGGCGTGCGGATGAGCGTTAGCGGCCGTGGGAGCGCCGTGCGTGGCCCAGCGTGTGTGGCCGATACCAGTCGTACCAGCAAGGGGAGCCTTCGCGAGTTTATTTTCCAAATTCTTGATTTTGCCTTCGCTGCGGCAAATATGCATTTCGCCATTATCCAGCGTTGCGAGCCCCGCAGAGTCATAGCCGCGGTATTCGAGTCGCTTTAGGCCTTCAATAATACGGGAGGAAACGTTCGAACTGCCGATAATGCCAATGATGCCGCACATAGACTTAAAATGATTATTGATTCAGAAACATATTGTGCGCCATATTTATATGGATTTCAAATGATTAGAAAGTTACAAATCATTACAAATCCATCTTTTTTATGTAACGGTTATGGCATTTGCGAGCATAAATGGCGCTATTCTGCCCGTGGAAAAGGCCTTAGTGCCTATTTCAGACCGCGGCCTGCGCTTTGGCGACGGGGTGTTTGAAACCATTGCCGTCCACGCCGGCATACCTTACCAATGGAAACTGCATCAAAAACGCCTGCAAAGTGGCCTGAGCGCGCTTTCCATTGCCTTTGATACCTCAAAATTGCTCACCTGTTGCCTTGCGCTGATTAAAAAAAATAAGCTTACCGAGGGTTTTGTGCGCGTGATGGTCACTCGTGGCAGCGGTAGCGAAGGCTATCTACCCTCCCCCAGTGCCGAGCCGCGCTACATTATTGAAACCATACCGCGCAAAGACGTGCCGCGCTACGCCGACCTGCTTTTAAGCAGCTACACCAAACCAGCGCTCAGTAGCCTGCCCGGCAACAATAAGCTCATGCAGGGCGTAAACAGCACGCTGGCACGGTTGGAAGCTAAAAGTGCCGGCTGCCTTGATGCCTTGCAGCTAGATAGCAAAGGCAATATCAGTGAATGCAGCTCTGCCAATATTTTCTGGGTGAAAGATAACACGCTCTACACGCCGTCTCTCGCCACAGCCTGTCTTGATGGCACCACCCGCGCCACCGTGCTGCGCCTCGGCACGCTGAAAGTAAAACAGGGCGCTTTCAAACCCGCCGCACTGAAAGCAGCGGATTGCGCTTTCATCACCAATACAAATTGGCAGATATTGCCTGTGCGACGCATTGTGCCGTGGAACATTAGCTTCAATGAAAAATCAGTGGCCTTGAAGCAGCTGCAAACCGCTTATGCAAAAGATATAAAAGACTATGTGGCAGAGCATAAAGCATAAATGGATTGAACCGCTCTCGCTTGCCGCAGGCATCCCTGTCAGCGAGCGCTGCTGGGTGCTGCTTTATTCAGGCATGCAGCTTGATTTTACCGGCCGCTATTCCATTTTGGCGCTAAAACCCGATAAACAAATAAAAAGCAAAAATTTTACTACGCTTGAAAAAGCGCTGTCTGATGACAAACCTGCGTTTGAAAATGCATGGTTTGGTTATTTGGGATACGGGCTTAAAAATACGCTCGAGAAATTACCGAAGGATAAAGCGGGTACACTTCCCATGCCCGCACTGTGGATGGCGCGCTTCACGCTGATTGCCGTGTTCGACCACGAACAGAAAACCATCACCCTGCACGCAAAAACAAAAACGGCCTTGGCTTTCTTCGCTACACTGAAGCCCAAAAAGAAACCCACGCAAACACCACGCGTTGCGTCGCTGCGCTCGAATATGACGAAAGATCAATATCTGCGCCATGTGAAAAAGGTGCGCGATGATATTGTGAAGGGCGAACTGTATCAGGCAAACCTGACCCGCAAATTTTATGGCACGCTTAAAACCGCCACCGCACCGTTTGATATTTTCTGCCGCCTTGCGGAAAACAGCCCCGCACCTTACAGCGCATTCATCAAAGCGAATGACTTCGCAGTGATTTCGTCCAGCCCCGAGTCGTTCCTTTCCATCACGCCAGGTGGGAGTATCGAAACGCGGCCCATCAAAGGCTCTATCGGCAGAAAAGCCAATGCGGCTGAAGACCGGAAACTACTGCAATCCCTCGCCACTTCTGAAAAGAACCGCGCGGAAAATCTAATGATTGTGGATTTGATGCGGAACGACCTCTCTAAAGTGTGCGATGCCGGTTCAATTGAGGTGGATAGTTTATTTGACATTACGTCTTACGCCACGGTGCATCATATGTCTTCCACCGTGAGAGGCTTAAAGCGCCTCGATAAAAGCACACTCGATGTGGTGAAGGCATGCTTCCCGCCCGGATCGATGACGGGCGCGCCCAAAATTCAGGCCATCCGCCTGTGCAGCAAGCTGGAGAAAGTCGAACGCGGAGTGTATAGCGGCGCGATTGGCTGGCTAGGCGGCGACGGAAGCGCTGACCTTTCGGTGGTCATCCGCACCCTTGTGCTGAAAGGTAAACAGTTTGAGTTTCAGGTAGGCGGCGGCATCGTGGCGGATTCAAAACCGCAGGACGAATGGAAAGAAACGTTGGTGAAAGCGCGTGGACTTGCAAAAACTCTTAGTATTTCCCCTCAAATCTTAAGGGAATTATAGGCGCGAAAAGATTGAACTCCGCGCCCACTTGTCCTATAAAGGGCATGCAATGCCATAGGTATTTGGTCACTTGATTTTATGCGTCTTTCAAAACGACAGTTTCTTGGCCTGATGGCAGCCTTTTTCTCCTTCGCTTCGTTCGGAGGCAAAAGCTGGGCTGCAAACGGTGCCAAAAAATCTGCCACAACAAGAGGGAATATTGTTATGCCATTTGAATTACCCCCACTGCCTTATGCACAAAATGCGCTTGAGCCGCACATCACTGCGAACACGCTCAGCTTCCACCACGGCAAACATCACAAAGCCTATGTGGACAACCTAAACAAAATGCTGGAAGGCACCGACCTTGCAAAAAAATCGCTGGAAGATGTTATCAAGGCTTCCGCGGGCGAGCCTTCCAAGGCTGGCATTTTCAACAATGCCGCACAGGTCTGGAACCACACCTTCTACTGGCATTCAATGACGCCAAATGGCGGCGGTGAGCCTAAGGGCGAGTTACTACAAAAAATTAAAGCCGACTTCGGCAGCCTCGATAAATTCAAAGAGGAATTCAAAACGGCAGGCACCACGCAGTTCGGCAGTGGCTGGGCATGGCTCGTGCTGGATGGCGAAAAGCTGAAGGTAGTAAAAACCGGCAATGCGGAAGTGCCGTTCACCAAAGGCCAAACCCCCATCCTGACGATGGATGTGTGGGAACACGCTTATTATCTGGACTTCCAGAACCGCCGCCCCGATTACATCGACACGTTCCTCGGCAAGCTGGTGAACTGGGAATTTGCGGCACAGAATTTTGCGGAAGCAAAAAAGAAAAACGCCGCTTAAGTTTTTAAGCACAGCATAAAAAAGGCGGGATTTTTCATCCCGCCTTTTTTGTTATACGGTTTTACCCTTTGCAAGGTCTGGCTCAAGCCTCTTCAGCGCAGCCATAATGGGCTGAATACCCTCGCAGTAATCATGCGCCGCATAGAGTTTTTCTGTGCCGCCTTTTTCTGCTGCGAACTTATCGAGAATATAGCTACCACGCATTAACGCCTCGCGCTCCATGTTATGCAGCGTGGCATATCCGCTCTCTCCAAGCATTAGCTTTTTAAGACCAAACATCAGCAGGCGAATATCTTTATTTTCAGGGCTGCGCACACCAATGCTTTTTTCGATCTCACTGTGGTAATCTTTCATAAAACCACGTGCTTCCTCCACCAGTGAAGTCACCAGCCTGCCTGATTCTTCTACTGCGCGCCTCGTGCGCTCTTTGCCTTCACTTAAATTCCACTGGTAGAACTCGCGGGCATAAGCCTCCTGCGATTCACCGTGACGCATGTCGCGGAACTTCACTTCTGTTTTTTCTTCACCCTTGATGATTCTGGCATTGCCTGCAGCAAGTTTTCTATCCGCTCCTTCAATGCCACCTGTAGCATTTCTGGCGATAATATCGTCTAGTGTAATCCCACCAGTACGTTCGGGTCGTTCCTTCGGTGGTGGTGGCGGGTTGTCGCGAAAAAACTCTGCAAGATTACGGTCACGACGGGCATCTGCCGAATCCGGATTTTTTGGCGGATATCTGTCTTTATCGTCTTTGTTATTGTCCATCGTTAACAACCTTATCTATGCCCAGATAGCATACCGCAGAAAGGTTAAATGAGCGTTAAAAGGCCATAGATGTAGCAAAAACAGTGGCTTAGACTGCAAGAATTGCAGCGGCCACCTGTCGTTCTTCTGCCAGCAGCACATTATAGGTGCGGCAGGCCGCGCCGCTATCCATTACCTCAATAATCATGCCGTGAGATTTAAGGGTGCGCAGTATGTCTGGTGCAGGGAAAGAAAAAGTGGCACCGGAACCAATCAGCAGCACTTCTATCTGGTCTTTAAAACGGATGAGCGGTTCAATCGCAGCAATGTCTATTTGTTCGACCGTGCTTACATTCCATGCCAACACCTGCTCCGGCAGGATAATGACGGATCCTTCGTGGTCCTGACCGCTGATATTGAAGCGACCAGCACCGTATGATTTGATGAGTTTTCTACCTTCGGGAATAAGCGGGGTAATGTCGGTCATGCCCGCACACCTTGCATTATTTTAGATTGGCAACGTTTTAGGGCGCACGCGGCGCAGCCACACCACCACCATCAGGCGGGTAAGCATAACAGCCGTGAAGATGGAGGCAATAATACCCACGGCAAGCGTCACCGCGAAACCTTTCACCGCACCCGAACCAAAGATGTACAGGAGAAGTGTTGCGATAAGCGCCGTCACGTTCGAGTCAAAAATAGTAGCGGAGGCCTGCAAGAAGCCCTGCTCCACTGCGGCGATAGGTGTTTTACCAACACGAACTTCTTCACGCATACGTTCATAAATCAGCACGTTCGCATCTACCGACATACCCATAGTGAGCACAATACCCGCAATACCCGGCAGCGTGAGGGTGGCTTGCAGCAATGACATTGCTGCAACCAATAATGCAAGGTTTACCGCCAATGCAATGCTCGAAAAAATGCCAAACAAGCCATAAGAAAGCACCATGAAGGTAACCACGAACACCGCGCCAACGATGGAAGCACGTATACCATCTTGAATGGAATCGGCGCCGAGGCTTGGGCCCACCGTGCGCTCTTCTAAAATTTTAATCGGCGCAGGCAGAGCACCGGCGCGCAGCAGCAACGCAAGGTCGTTTGCTGACTGGGTGGTGAAGCCACCCGAAATCATGCCGGAACCACCTACGATAGGTTCACGAATCACGGGGGCGGTAATCACTTCATCATCCAGCACAATGGCAAACGGCCGGCCGACATTCTCGGTCGTTACGTCTGCAAATTTGCGGGAACCCTGATTGTTAAAACGGAACGAAACAACCGGCGCGCCTTGGTCATAGCTCACATGCGCATTCACCAATAAATCACCGCTCAGGATGATTTTCTTCTTAATCATGTAATAGCGCGGTTCATTAGGATCCGTTGGTTTGCCGCCAATGCCCCGGTTCCAGCCTTGCAGCAGCCTTGTGCCCACCGAAGCAGGGCGCATATGCGTGGGGTATGGGTCTTGGTCATCCATCAAATGAAAGGTCATTTTCGCGGTTTTACCCAGCAGACGCTTCAACTGCTCGGGGTCCTTAAGACCCGGTACTTGCAGCAGGATGCGGTTTTCACCCTGACGCTGAATGATGGGTTCGCGCGTGCCTGTTTCGTCCACGCGGCGGCGCACGATTTCAATCGACTGACCCAGAACATTTTGTCGCATTTCCTTAAGTGCGGACTCAGAATAAGTCACCACAATGCGGCCATCATCCTCGCGGGAAATATCAAGACCGGGGGAAATTTCACGCACGGCGGATTTCATCGCATCAAAGTCAGCATCGGCATCACGCAGATAAAAACTCACCCCGTTTACGCCGCCACCCAGGCTGGTGTAGCCAAGTTTTTTTTCTTTCAGGCGGAAACGCACATCGTCGGTAAGCGTTTGCGCCTGCTCTTTAAGGTAAGTATCAAAATCCACTTCCATCAGCAGGTAGGAGCCGCCACGTAAGTCCAAGCCCAAATTCATGCGCTTGGCGTTTGGCAGCCAATCCGGCGGCAGTGCATTGGGTGCCGCAAAGGCAACGCCAAACAGGCATACCAGCAGCACCAATGCAATTTTCCAACCGGGGAAGCGGGACATAAAAACGCCTTAACGCTTATTTCTTTTCTTTTTTATCGGCCTTTTTTTCAGGCTCTTTGTCTTTTTCGTCCGCTGTAACAGCACGCACCTGCGTGTCAGACACAGTGCTGCGCACCACTTTTACAATCACGCCATTGGCAATATCAACATCCAGAATGCCTGCATCTTCGTCTACTTTCGTGACCGTGCCGATGATGCCGCCACCCGTTACGATTTTATCGCCACGCTTTAAGGCTTTCACCATGTTTTGGTGCTGTTTAATTTTTTTCTGCTGTGGGCGCAGAATCAGGAAATAAAATACGGCAAAAATTACCAGCAAAGGAACAATGCCTCTAAAGCCATTGCCCATGGCACCGGATGGATCTACGGCATCTGTGGCTTGCGCAAACGCATCAGAAACAAACAGGGAAGAAATCAGCTCCAGCATGGAAACCTCCAGATAATAATTGTCGTTTTAGTATATAAAAACCGGCCAGACTATACTTGGCTCTCACCCGCTTGCAAAGCAAAATCAGCGGGGGTGTATTTAACCGGAAAGATAGTCGCTTGGGTTCACGACCTCGCGCCCTTTCCTAAGGCCAAAATGCAGCTGCGGCTTATCCACGCGGCCCGTTTCGCCCACCTTGGAAACTATCTGCCCGCGCTTGACCTTGTCGCCACGCTTCACCACCATTTCTTTATTATGCGCGTAGGAGCTTATCCAACCGCCATTATGCTTCACGATGACCAGTTTGCCATAGCCCTCAAGCCCGTCAGCCGCATAAATCACCACACCATCTGCTACCGCTTTAACTGGCGTGCCAATCGGCGCGGCAATGTTGATGCCGTCATTATATAAGCCGCCACGGCGGGGGCCGAATGGTGCAATCACTTTACCCTTTACCGGCCATGCAAAATTGGTGGGGGCTTTGCCCAGCATTTGCGGCAGTGGTTTTTTAGGCTCCGATTTCTTCACCGCACGGGGCTTAGGTTCCAGCGCCGCTACCTCGCGCGTTTCAACCACCTCTGGCTCAGGTGAAATAGCTGGCGGCGGGTTGTCTTCCACCATCACAACGCTCGATTTTTCAATCTCCACCTCGCGCCCATCAGGCTGCTGCTCTACATAGCGCAATTTACGCGGCTTATATTTACCGCTGAAATCTTTTTTAAGGATGGAAGTTTTTTCATCCAAATCCGCCACCTCAACATCACCCACACCAACAGGCCCTGCCACGCGGTCGCCAATATCACTACCTGCACTGGCCCAGTGCGTGCGGAACGGCAGGCGCAGGCGCTGCCCCGGCTCGATACCGTAGGGTTTTTCTAGCTTGTTGATTTCCGCAAGGCGGCTCATATCCACACCTTTTTTGCTGGAAACCTCGTAAATGGAGTCACCCGGCTGCACTACATAGAACTGCGCGGCGGGCAGCTTCAGGCTTTCACCCGCCTCTAAGCGATATGGCGGGCGCAGATTGTTGGCTTCAATCACATCGCGACTTTCAATATTATAACGCTCGGCCACGTCATAGAGCGTGTCGCCTTTTTGCACGATAATATTCTTATAAAGTTTTTTCTGGCGCAGGCGCTCTGATTCAGCGATGGAGAGTGGTTCACCAGACTCTTTGCCGTAGAAATAATCGCCGTATTTTTCGATTTCTGCAGGCTCGTGTGGCGGGCTTTTTTTGAACACCGAAGGCACTGGCATTTTCGGCATGCTGAATTTTGGCATGCTTACCTTGGGCAGCGAAGGCTTATAGCTTTCGCAACCCACCAGCACAAGGCAGGCCAGCGTGCAGCATAGAATCGTTTGCATGTGGAATTTTGTTTTCACGCCAGCAGGGTAGCAAAAAGCGCGCACGAAGACCAAATATTTTTATTTGCGAATAACTTTCACGCCGCCCATGTAAGGCTGCAATGCCTCGGGGATGCCGATGCTGCCATCTTCCTGCTGATAATTTTCCATGATGGCAATCAGCGTGCGACCCACCGCCAGCGCCGAGCCATTCAGCGTGTGCACGAATTGCGTGGGCACATCGGGATTATCGCGGAAGCGCGCTTTCATACGACGCGCCTGAAAGTCGCCACAATTCGAGCAGCTGGAAATTTCGCGGAACGTGTCCTGCGCGGGCAGCCACACTTCAAGGTCGTAGGTTTTGCGGGCGGAAAAGCCCGTGTCTTTCGAGCAGAGCAGCATCACGCGGTAGGCAAGGCCGAGGCGTTTTAATACTTCTTCCGCACACGCCGTCATCCGCTCATGTTCTTTTTCGGAGTCTTCCGGCTTGGTGATGGATACCAGCTCTACCTTGGTGAACTGGTGCATGCGAATCATGCCGCGTGTGTCTTTCCCCGCCGAACCCGCCTCGGAACGGAAGCACGGCGTGTGCGCGGTGAAGCGGAAGGGCAGCTTTGTGGCATCCGTAATCGTATCCTGCACCAAGTTGGTGAGTGAAACTTCAGCGGTAGGAATTAAGTAGAACTCTGCCTTAAGCCTTTTTGGAAGTCCCGTTTTACCACTTACAACAACTTTTATGTTTTTAAACTCTTTAAGGAATTCAACCAACTTAGTATTGCCGTGCTCTTCCTCTGTTAGTGAGAGTTCTAGTTTCGCAGTACTGCTGAAAAGGTCTTCTTCAAATTTTGGCAGCTGTCCCGTACCATAAAGCGCTGCATCCCGAACCAATAGCGGTGGTGAAACTTCCGTGTAGCCAAATTCTTTGGTGTGGATGTCGAGCATGAAGGCTGCCAAAGCACGCTCCAGCCGTGCGAGTGCGCCTTTTAGCACCACAAAACGGGCACCAGATATTTTCGCGGCTTGCTCAAAATCCATCATACCGAGTGCTTCACCCAGCGCCACATGGTCTTTCGGCGTGAAGGAGAATTTCGGCGGCGTGCCGTGCTTTTTGACTTCTTTATTATCCTGCTCCCCTGCCCCTTCCGGTACATCGTCAGCCAGAATGTTGGGGATGCGCATTAGCAATTCATCGGCCGCGCTGGCACCCGCATCATCCGCCACGCCAGATTCCTGCTGCGCTTTCAGTTCAGCGATTTTTACTTTTAATTCTTTTGATTCGGCCAGCAGCGCATCCGCATTACCGCCCTTGGATTTCGTTTCACCAATCTGCTTAGCGAGCTGGTTTGCACGGGTCTGTAAATCCTGCATCGCGTTTTTGCCGCCGCGCACTTCTTTATCCGCCGCCAGAATTTTCTGCGATTCCGCAGGCAGGCCGCGGCGCTTTAGCGCAGCGTCAAACGCATCAGGGTTCGTGCGGATAAATTTAATATCGTGCATAGTCGCGTCAGGCTTTCTTTTCTAAACGGCGGATGACAAGAACTGAAATTTCATAGAGCAGCAATAGCGGAACCGCAAGCCCTATCTGGCTAATCACATCCGGCGGCGTTAGAACCGCTGCGGCGATAAAAATCCCCACGATGGCAAACTTGCGGCGTTTGACCAGCATATCGGCAGACACAAGCCCCACCCGCGCCAGCAGCAGCAATATCACCGGCATCTGGAAGGCAAGGCCGAAGCCCATAATAAGCGTCATCACCAGCGAGAGATATTCACTCACCTTTGCTTCAAGCTGAATGGGCAGCTGCCCCTCGCCGCCCGCGCTTTCAAACCCAAGGAAGAACCGCCATGCCAGCGGGAAGATGAAATAATAGACCAGCGCCGCACCCGCTGCGAACAGCACAGGCGATGCCACGAGCACGGGCAGCAGAAAGTCGCGTTCTTTTTTATAAAGACCGGGGGCGATGAAGCGATACATCTGCGTAGCAATCACCGGAAAGGCCAGAATAAACCCGCCGAAAAATGCGAGCTTCATATAGGTAAAGAACGCTTCCGTAAGGCCCGTGTAAATCATGCGGCGGCCTGCTTCCTCGCCATAAATATGCGCCAAGGGGCGCACGAGGAAATTGTAAATCTCGCCTGCATACATATAGCTGATGGCAAAACCAGCAATCAGTGCCAGCACGCTGTATACCACGCGGTCGCGCAGTTCAAGCAGGTGCTCCACGAGCGGCATCAGCTCGGCATCGGGTGCTTCTTTCAGCGGTGTTTTTTTCTTACGGGGTTTTTGCGCCATGCTAGCCCCTCGCTTTTTTCTTACGAACGGTGGCTTTGGCTTTCGGCTTTTTCTTTGCAGCAGGCTTCATCCGCACGCCGAGGGTTTTTTCAATATCGGCCACGTCATAGGCGCGTTGCTCTTTACCATCAAGATCAATCAGGCGAGTTACTTTGTTGGTTTCCCACTCAATGGCCTGCCGCGCTTCTTTGATGCCCGTGCCCTCGCCTGCTTCTTCCAGCAATTTGGTGAACTCACCACCGAGCTGCTTGGCTTTGCGCATCCAGCGGCCAATCGTACGCGCCACCACGGGCAAATCCTTCGGGCCGATGACAACCACCGCGACCACGATAATAAGCAAAAGCTCTGCCGAGGAGAGTTCAAACATAGCCCGCCATCACCCCATGCGGTGAGTTAAACGATGCTTACGCCGCTTTTTTCTTTTTTGCGGTGCTTTTCTTTTTGGTGCCGGAAGCCACCTTTTTCGCTGCAACCGTTTTCTTGGCAGCAATCTGTTTTTTAGGTGCCTCGTCTGCATCAAGGCCTTTGAGGCCTTCTTTCAGGTTTTTAACGCCCTTGCCGATATCACCCATGACTTTTGGCAGCTTACCCGCGCCGAACAACACAAACACAATCAAAAGGACTAATATCAGCTTCCAGATACCAATGGTCATGCAAATCTCCAGCGTTAAACCATATTTTTTGAAGGGCTTACTTCTAGCATATCACTACGCGGAAGGCTACAGCCGCTTTTAGGGATTAATAAATAGCGCTATTTCATTGAAAAACCATTGCTTTCGTGATAATTTACAAAAAAACCGAGAGCGGCGATGGATTCCCATAATCTGCAAGAAATACTCGTGCTGCTCATCACAGCCGTATTTGTGGTGGCAATATTCAAGCGCCTGAACCTTAGCCCCGTGCTGGGTTACTTGGTGGCTGGCCTCGCCATCGGCCCGTTTGGTGCGGGCATTATTAAAGACACTGAATCCACCCAATATATTGCCGAATTTGGTATTGTGTTCCTGCTCTTTTATATCGGCTTAGAGCTAACGCTCGAACGCCTTGCCGCCATGAAAAAATATGTGCTGGGCTTCGGCTCACTGCAATTACTACTCACCGGCTTTGCGGTGGGATATGCCGCTCATTTGATGGGCCTTTCCGCCGGAGCCTCAATTATTATCGGTGGCGGGTTGGCGCTTTCTTCCACCGCGATTGTGCTACAGGTGTTGATGGAGCGCGGCGAGCAAGCCACGCAGGTGGGTCGCCTTTCCCTTGCAGTGCTCATTGCGCAGGACTTAGCCGTGGTGCCGCTGCTGGTGCTTGTCACGCTACTTTCCAAAGAAAATGTGGCGCTCGGCCCCGTGGTGTTTGATGCACTGCTGAAAGCCACCGTTGCCACCGTTGCCATTATCGCTATCGGCCGCTTGCTGCTAAGGCCAGTATTCCGTGCCATCGGTTCGCTTAAAAGCCGCGAGCTTTTCGCCGCCACCACCTTGTTTATTGTGCTGGGCGCAGCTTACCTGACCGAGCATTTCGGCCTTTCGCTGGCACTGGGTGCGTTCATGGCAGGGCTGATGGTGGCTGAAACTGAATATTGCCATCAGGTGGAAGCCGACATTCTGCCGTTTAAGTCCCTGCTGCTTGGCCTGTTCTTTATGACGGTCGGCATGCAAATTGACTTCACCCTGCTGCAGCAAAAATTCGCCATTATTCTACTACTGATGCTAGGGCTGATGGCTACAAAAATGGTGATTATCACTGTGTTGGCATTCCTGTTCAAACTACCAAAAAGCGTGGCACTGCATTCTGGCCTTCTGCTGGCGCAAGGCGGCGAATTCGCTTTTGTGCTGTTCAGCCTTGCTGCGCACGAAGGCCTTCTGCCCGCCCCCGTTTCGCAAGTGCTGCTAGTGGTTGTAACGCTCACCATGGCGTTTACACCTTTGCTTGATACCATCGGTAAAAAAATGGCAGACCGCATTGAAAAACGTGGTCAGAAGGCCGTGCTGCTGGGTGATGCACAAACCGAAGTAAAAGACCTGGAAAAGCACGTGATCGTGGTGGGTTTTGGCAAGGTAGGCCGCACCATCTGCAAACTGCTTCTGGAAGAAAAAATTTCGTTTATTGCCATCGATTCCGATGCCAAAAACGTGCATGTGGGCCGCACCAAAAACTTCCCCGTGTTTTTCGGTGCTACTGACAGAGTGGACATGCTGCAAACCGTGGGGATTGACCGCGCCTTAGCGGTAATTGTTGCCCTGAAAGATAAAGATGAAGCCAAAAAGGCGGTAAAAGCCATTCATGAAAACTACCCCGACCTGCCGATTATCGCCCGCGGGTGGGACCGTGCTCACGTGCGCGATTTAGAGAGCGCAGGTGCTACCTATGCCGTGGCGGAAGCCTTTGAGGTGAGTATGCAGCTTGGCAGCACGATTTTAAAGGCTATGGGCGTGCCCGACCCTGAAATCGAGCGCGTCATCGGACAGTTCCGAACCGGCAACTACAGCCCCCTCGCGCAAGATAAGTTCCTGCCGCCTGAACAAGGCCCTTCTATTGGCAGTTAGCCTCTTGCCGCTGAATGGCCTAAAAAGGCCACTTTCTCTTTGACAAGAGGGGAATAAGTTTCTATAAGCGGCATCTCTTTGTTTTGACGATGGTTAGGGTTCGTAGCTCAGGTGGTTAGAGCGCACGCCTGATAAGCGTGAGGTCGGAAGTTCAACTCTTCCCGGACCCACCATCGGAAAATTTCTGATACCCCCTTGTTTTTTCGTTTTGTTTCCCTATTTACATCAGGGGTGTATTCAGTATGATACGCCGCGCCGAAGGCGCTATGGATATTCAACGGGTTAGGCAGTTCATGTTTGGTGGCATCGCGAAGAAAATTTTTGGTACCGTTAACGACCGTAAAGTAAAAAGCTTTTTACCCCTCGTTGAGCAGATTAACGCGCTGGAAGCCGACATCAGCAAACTGTCTGACGCCAATCTCCAAAAACAAACCGAAAAGTTCCGCAAGCGCCTGAAAGATGGCGAAACGCTGGATGCCATTTTACCGGAAGCTTTTGCCACCGTGCGCGAAGCCGCCACGCGCGTGCTGAAAATGCGCCACTTCGACGTGCAGTTGATTGGCGGCATGGTGCTACATAACGGCATGATTTCCGAAATGAAGACGGGGGAAGGTAAAACGCTGGTCGCCACCCTTCCCGTTTATTTGAACGCGCTGGAGGGCAAAGGCGTGCATGTGGTCACGGTGAATGACTACCTCGCCAAACGTGACGCCAGCTGGATGGGGCAGGTGTATGAATTCCTCGGCCTCAGCGTCGGCTGTATCGTGCATGAGCTGACCGATGAGCAGCGCAAGGCTGCCTATGCCTGCGACATTACTTATGGCACGAATAATGAATTCGGTTTCGATTACCTGCGTGACAACATGAAGTTCTCGCTCGATGAAATGGTGCAGCGACCCTTCAACTTCGCGATTGTAGATGAAGTGGACAGTATCCTTATCGACGAAGCACGTACACCGCTCATTATCTCTGGCCCCGTGGAAGATAATACCGGCCTTTATATCAGCGTGAATAAGCTGATTCCGAAGCTCATAAAAGACGACTTTGAAGTGGATGAAAAAGCCCGCTCCGTAAGCCTGACTGAAGCAGGCACCGAGCATATTGAAAAACTGCTGGTGGAAGGCGGACTGGTGAAAGAAGGCGAAAGCCTTTACGACCTTGGCAATATCTCGCTGGTGCATTACGTGACGCAGGCGCTACGCGCCCACAAGCTGTTCGAACGCGACAAAGACTACATCGTGAAAGACGGCCGTGTGGTGATTATTGATGAATTCACTGGCCGCATGATGGAAGGCCGCCGCTTCTCGGAAGGCTTGCACCAAGCTTTAGAAGCACGTGAAGGTGTTCCCATTCAGAATGAAAACCAAACGCTGGCTTCCATCACCTTCCAGAATTACTTCCGCCTGTTCCCAAAACTGGCAGGCATGACGGGTACGGCACTAACTGAAGCCAACGAATTTGCCGACATCTATAAGCTTGAGGTCGTTGAAATCCCTACGCATGTGGATGTGCAGCGCATCGACGAACAAGACATGATTTACCGCACCGCCGCCGAAAAATATGCCGCGATTATTAAAGAGATTGAAGAGTCTTTCAAACGCAACCAGCCGGTACTGGTGGGCACCATCAGCATTGAAAAATCGGAATACCTGAGTTCTTTACTGAAGAAGAAAAAAATTCCACATCAGGTGCTAAACGCACGTTACCACGAAAAAGAAGCTGAAATTATTGCACAGGCAGGCCGCCCCGGTGCCGTGACTATCGCCACCAACATGGCAGGCCGTGGTACGGACATTATGCTCGGTGGTAACCCTGTTCTGCTGGCGGAAGAAAAGCTGGAAGTTGGCGTGGATGAAAAGCACCGCGAAAAAGCCATTGAAGCCATGCGCCTACAGGTAGCAGAAGATAAAAAGAAAGTACTCGCTGCCGGTGGTTTATATGTGATGGGCACCGAGCGGCATGAAAGCCGCCGTATCGATAACCAGCTCCGTGGCCGTTCAGGCCGCCAAGGTGACCCCGGCCGCAGCCGTTTTTTCATCTCGCTTGAAGATGACCTGATGCGCATCTTTGGTTCGGAGCGTATTGATGGCTTGCTGAAAAAACTAGGCCTGGAGGAAGGCGAAGCGATTCAGCACCCGTGGATGAGCCGCGCACTGGAAAAAGCGCAGGAAAAAGTGGAAGCGCGCAACTACGAAGTGCGTAAAAACCTACTCAAGTACGACGACGTGATGAATGACCAGCGCAAGGTCATCTTCGATCAGCGTCTCGAGATCATGGGTGAGGACGACGTCTCGGAAACGGTCGTCGAGCTTCGCAACGAACTCATCGATCAGCTCGTGACGCGCTTTATCCCGCCGACGGCCTACGCCGAGCAGTGGGATACGGCGGGCCTCAAGCAGCAGGTGCAGGAAATCTTCGCCCTCGATCTTCCGATCGACGCCTGGGCAGGCGAGGAAGGCATCGCCGACGAGGAAATCAAGGAGCGCATTCGCTCCGCCGTCGAAGCCAAGGTCGAGGAAAAGACGAAGGAACTCGGACCGGAGCTGTATC
>CAYXPR010000008.1:0-105796 GCA_964467255.1 uncultured Rickettsiales bacterium
CACTCCGGTCAATCACGAGGAGCCGGTGCCTTATGTGCAGCCGCGCGTGGCGAGGCTGGAAGAGGAAGTGGGTCGGCAAGTGCGCCGCGCGGAGGAGCGCGGACGCAGTAGCGGTAAAACCGGAGCGCGTTTATATGAATATGTGGATCAGGAAGAAGACCGCATCCGTGCAGAAGTGTATAACCCTGCGCGTCTGGAGGCTGCGGCTCTCAATGATCTGGTGAATCGGTTTTTACCACATGTGCCGGTTTCCATCACCCACACGGAGCAGGCTGGTGTGTATGAAGCCAATTACCGTGCAAAAGGTGATTTTGGTGGTCAGCGCGCCCTTGAAGCAGCGGCGGAGCCTGATATGCAGCAGGTTGGTAGGGCCATCGGTGCGATAGCAAAGGGTGCAACGCTGATAAAAGAAAATGAAGTGCCTATCGGTGTGCGCACGATAGATGAGCATGGTGAGTCCACCGCGCGGGTGGATAGAAGCATTTTGTTCACGCCCGACCATGAAAAACTATTCAGCTACACACTTTCTGCCAGTGCGCAGTCCGTGGAGAAGATGGTAGATACCCATGCGGCGGGCAAAGGGTTTGAGGTGCGCCCGCGGGCGGATAGGAACGCGGTTTATATTGAGGGAAATGACTTTAGCGCGCGCGACACTCTGAAAGCGCGGCTTGATGAGTGCGGTGTGATGCATTTGGATTCACATCGCGGCCTGATGAACATTATTAAAATACCGGTACCGAATAATAATTTTGCCGGCATGGTGGATGTGCTCGAGGGTTTGCAGAAGGCAGGCCAGCAGCGTGTTGAGCAGGCTGCGCCCACACGGCATATTGAAGATGGTGCGGTGGTGGCAAACCAAACAAAGCTTGCAGCGCTGGTGCGTCAGGCCACGGGTCTGGGCGGAAATATTCCGGATGCGGTGATGGCAAAATTTGATGCTGATAATAATCAATTCACAGTGAGTGTGCCCAATGGCGCAGTCGCCAGATTACAGGATGCAATGGAAGGTGAAGGGCTGATGACGCATGTCGGCAGAGCCGGAAGAGAAAACACCACGCTGAACGTGTCCATGATGTTCATGGTTACGGCCATCGAGGATGTGTGCGCTGCCGTTCAGATGGGCGAATATACACAGCGGGAGTTCGGTGCGATTGTAGACCGTGTGGCGGAATCTATGCCCAAAGCTATCGGGCAGGGTGGTGTCTCAGGCCGTGAAGATGCACGCGATGCTGAGCGCCGCGATAAAAAGAACGAGCTTTAAGCCGCTTCTTTCGCTTCAATATATTTCAGCACTTCGAGTGCGGCCATGCAGCCAGTGCCTGCTGCCGTCACGGCTTGGCGGAACACTTTATCCTGCACGTCACCTGCTGCAAACACGCCCTCTACATCGGTTTTCGTGCTGTCTGGCTTGGTGATGATATAGCCTTCACTATCCAGCTTCACGCCTGTGCCTTTGAATAAATCCGTGTTTGGCTTATGACCGATGGCGATGAAAATACCATCCACTTTAATTTCTTTCGTGCTGCCGTCGACGGTGCTTTTCAGCTTCGCACCCGTCACGCCCGGAGGATTTTCCGTGCCCAGCACTTCGTCCAGCGTGTGGTTCCAAATCACTTCCACTTTCGGGTGTTTGAACACACGCTCTTGCAGAATTTTTTCTGCGCGCAGCGAGTCGCGGCGGTGAATCAGTTTCACCGATTTTGCGATGTTGGCGAGGTACAATGTTTCTTCCACAGCTGTGTTGCCGCCGCCGATGACCGCAACATCTTTGTTCTTAAAGAAGAAGCCGTCGCACGTGGCGCAGCCGGAAACACCGAAGCCTTGGAATTTCTGCTCGGTGGGAATGCCGAGCCATTTGGCCTGCGCACCTGTGCAGATAATTACCGATTCCGCAATATACGTATCACCCGACTCACCAAACAACGTGAAGGGGCGCTTCGAGAAATCCACTTTCGTAATGTGGTCGCTCATCATGCGTGTGCCCACATGTTCGGCCTGTTTGGTCATTTGTTCCATCAGCCACGGGCCTTGAATCACATCGGCAAAGCCGGGGTAATTTTCCACATCGGTGGTAATCGTCATCTGTCCGCCGGGCTGGATGCCATGCACCAAAATCGGCTGCAAGCTGGCGCGCGCGGTGTAAATGGCGGCAGAAAGGCCTGCAGGGCCAGAGCCAAGAATGAATGCCTTTGTGTGATGTTCCGCCATGACGCGATTCCTTACGTTGTTCTTAGATACATGGGGTGGGAGGTAGGTTATTTCAAGGGGTGGAATTGCTCCACCCCTTGAATCGTTCCGCGAATTACAGTTTTTTCGCGTTGGTTTTCAGGTATGCAGCCACGCCGTCGGCATTGGCTTTCATGCCTTTTTCGCCTTTATTCCAACCGGCAGGGCACACTTCGCCATGCTGCTGGTGGAAAATAAGTGCATCTACCATACGCAGAGCTTCATCGATATTACGGCCCAGCGGCAGGTCGTTCACAATCTGGTGACGCACTTTGAAATCCTGATCGATCAGGAAGGTACCACGGAATGCAATTTCATTGCCCAGCAGCACGTCGTAGTCCGCCGCGATGGATTTGGAAAGGTCAGCCACCAGCGGGTACTGCACGTTACCGATGCCGCCTTTTTCCACTGGCGTGTTTTTCCACGCAAGGTGGGTAAAGTGAGAATCCACGCTCACGCCAATCACTTTGGTTTTGCGTGCGGTGAATTCTTTCAGGCGGTTGTTGAACGCAATGATTTCAGAAGGGCACACGAAGGTAAAATCCAGCGGCCAGAAGAACAGTACGCCGATGGAGCCTTTCAGGTGGCTCTTCAGGTTGAATTTTTCGTTGATGCTGTTATCCGGCATCACGGCACGGGCGGTAAAGTCTGGGGCAATTTTGCCTACAAGCACGCTCATGAGACACTCCTTAAAATGATGGTTTCTAGGTGGTAATAAAATCTGCGAACGGAACTATGCCGCAACCCCGCCCCACTTGACAAGCGCAAACGGACTAAAAACGCTGTTTTTCTAGGAAAGAACCCATTCTTTTATGGTTTTTGCCACTTCGCCAGCGGTATTCAGCGGCATGGGGGCCTGTTTAAACGGAGTACAGTCGCTATGCGCTAAAAACGGGCGGGCATAGCCGTTTTCATACAGCGCGGTATGCAGGCGCTGGTGTTTTTCCGAAGCCACACCTTCGGGGCTGTAAATCAGCACAGGCTTGCCGCTGGCGCAGGCCTCAGAGCACATGGAGATAGAGTCCCCCGTTACTACCACAAGGTCGCTTAAGGCAAGGTAAGCGATGAACGGGTTCATTTTGCTGACCTTATTGGGGTCGTGGAAATGGTGCGGCACCGTAATGGCGGAAAGCAGCGCCGCCTGTGCTTCTTTGCCGGTGCGGCGGCTGGTGGTAATCAGCAGGCTGGCTTTTTTCTCAGCAGCCAGCGCGCTGGCCATTTGGCCCAAGAGGCGTGCGTGCGTTACGGTGAATTCACCTTCCTTGGAATTGCCGCCGACCAGCAGCGCAATATACGGCGCAGGGATGTGTTTTAAAGACGTGCCCCACATTTTGCCTTCGCGCTCCAAAATTTCCGGCGTGATGCGGTGCGGCGCGCCGAGCGTGCGCAGAATATGTTTGCCGCGCTGCGGCTTATCGTGCTCCGGCATAGCAATCAGCTGGAAGCCGAATGCTGGAAACCCCGGCCACATGATATGCACCAGCTTGGATTTACCGCGTGATTTTTTTCGGATGTAGCGCGAAACGGGCGCGAGTTTTCTGCCTGCGGCAATCACAATATCCGGCCAGGGCTCCACCAGCGGGTCGCTTTTTTCGGTGTTCACGCCGCTGATACTGGCGTAATTCAGCAGGTTGTGGCGCTTGGCTTTGGCGTTGTAATGCACACGTTTTACGGTGAAGGGTAAGTCCAGCGCTTCTGCCACGCCGAGGGCCTGCGTGGTGTTGCCCATGCGGTCATCGCACAAAACCCAAATGTCTGGATGGTTCTTCCGCGTCATGGCATTAGCTCGATATCAGCATAAAAAAGAAACGAATCTTACCATAGGTGTAATAGGCGAGCAGCAGGGTGAGTGCAATCACCAAATACCCCCACACTTTTTGTTTTACGTTGCGGGCGTTGCGCCATACGCAGAAAATCCAAAAGGGTTTGGCGAACACCAGCAGCCACAAGACCACCATACCAAAAATCGCGCCGCCAGGCGTGACGGCAATCACCTGCCTGAGCGAGAAGGCAACATATTCAAATAGGCCAAAGAACAAAAGCCACGGCCAGAACACGTGCGAAAGCTGCGCCTTGCCTTTGATGGCGTCTTCGGTGGAGAGAATGATTTTCTTAATGAACCAGACGAGCCCGGAGTCTTTGGTGCGTTTACGGCGGCCGGATTTACTTGTGCCCGTAGCGGACTTCGATGATTTCATAGTAGCGAACGCCTCCGGGGGTTTGTACGTCCACGCTATCGCCTTTTTCCTTACCAATCAAGGCGCGTGCGAGCGGAGACACAATCGAAATGCGGCGGGCGGAGATATCCGCCTCATATTCGCCAACAATTTGGTATAGGATTTCTTCTTCACTGTCCTCATCCACCAGATGCACATGCGCGCCAAAGCGCACCATCGTGCCGGAGATTTTACTGATATCAATCACCTCGGCGCGGGCAGTTTTGTCTTCCAGTTCCATGATGCGGCCCTCAATGAAGCTTTGCTTCTCGCGGGCGGCATGATATTCGGCATTTTCTGAAAGGTCGCCATGCGCGCGCGCTTCGGCAATCGCGGCAATCACGGCGGGGCGCTGCACGGTTTTCAGGTCTTTCAGCTCTTGTTCAAGCTGCTTGAAAGCCTCTACGGTGATAGGAAATTTTTCCATCGCGTGCGATGTTCCTTAAAGTATGCTTAAAAATGGGCGGTTACAAACGGAAACCCACGGAATTCTTAATTGCCTAAATAGCATAGGGCAGGGGCGCACTGCAAGGCTTTTTAAGCAGGGGTTATACAGTCTGCCACCGTTATTTTGCGGCAGGGAAATATTCCTGCAGGCTATGCACGGGCAGCACGGTCTCGTGCTTCACGTGACGGATGGCTTTTGCCATTTCACGCGCGCCGGTGGCGGTGGTGCTGTACGGAATCTTCAGCAGCAACGCATTGCGGCGAATGGAAAAACTGTCCTTAATCGATTTCGTACCTTCGGTGGTGTTAATCACCAACTGCACTTTGCCTTCTTTCATCCGGTCTACAATATGTGGGCTGCCTTCATGCACCTTCTTGATTTTAGTCACCGGAATTTTGTGGTGTTCAAGGAAGGCGAACGTGCCGCCGGTGGCGATAATATCAAAACCGGTTTCGACCAGCGTGTTGGCGATAAACAACATCGCTTCTTTATCGTCATCCTTCACCGAGATGAAGGCGGTGCCTTTGGTGGGCAGAGTCGTGCCACTGGCGATTTGCGACTTTGCAAAGGCGCAGGCAAAGTTTTTATCGATGCCCATCACTTCGCCGGTGGATTTCATTTCCGGCCCCAAAATTACGTCCACACCTTCAAAGCGGGCAAACGGGAACACGGCTTCTTTCACGGCAATGTGGCCGGATTTTTTCATGCGTTCATGTACGCCTTTGAGCTCAGGGAAATCTTTGATTTTTTCACCCGCCATCACGCGTGCGGCAATTTTTGCGACGGCTACGCCGGTGGCTTTGGCCACAAACGGCACGGTGCGGGAAGAGCGCGGGTTGACTTCTAGAATATACACAACATCGTCTTTCACGGCATATTGCACGTTCATCAGCCCCACCACGTTGAGGGCCAGGGCGAGCTTTTTGGTTTGCGCCTCAATGTCCTTCACCACATGTGGCGGCAGGTTAAAGGTGGGAAGCGCGCAGGCGGAATCGCCGGAGTGAATACCCGCTTCTTCAATATGTTCCATCACGCCAGCGATATAGACTTCCTTGCCGTCAGCGATGCAATCCACATCCACTTCCACGGCATGTTGCAGGAATGTATCCAGCAGCAGCGGGCCATCTTCAAAAAATTCGCGCACTTCATCGAGATATTTCGTGAGCGCGGTTCGGTCGTGCACCACGGCCATCGCGCGTCCACCCAGCACATACGATGGGCGCACTACTACGGGGTAACCGATAGTATCCACATTCGCGAGCAGTTCTTCTTCCGTGTGGCAGATGAAGTTTTTCGGCTGGCGCAAATTTAATTTATGCAGCAGTTGCTGGAAACGCTCGCGGTCCTCTGCGAGGTCAATCATGTCATGCGAGGTGCCGAGCAAAGGCACGCCGTTTTTCTCAAGGCCACGAGCCAGTTTCAGAGGTGTCTGCCCGCCGAATTGCACATTCACGCCCTTCAGTTTTCCGCGCGCGGTTTCCACGCGAATCACCTCAAGCACGTCTTCTTCCGTTAGGGGCTCGAAATACAGGCGATCCGACGTGTCATAGTCGGTGGAAACGGTTTCCGGATTACAGTTAATCATGATGGTTTCATAACCCGCATCTTTCAGCGAGAAGGCGGCGTGCACACAGGCGTAATCGAACTCCACGCCTTGGCCGATGCGGTTCGGGCCGCTGCCCAAAATCACCGCTTTGGTTTTATCCGTCACACGGGATTCGCATTCGGCATCGTTTACGCCGTCGCCCACATAGGTGGAATACATATACGGTGTTTGGCTTTCAAATTCTGCGGCGCAAGTATCCACGCGTTTATACACCGGATGTACGCTGAGCGTGTTGCGCAGTTCGCGCACATCGGCAGCTTTTTTGCCCACCAGTTTGCCAAGGCGCGCATCGGAAAAGCCCATTTTTTTCAACGCATGCAGCGCCTGTTTGTCTTTCGGCAACCCGTTTTTCTTCACGGCTTCTTCGGTATCCACAATCGCTTTAATCTGCTCTAAGAACCACGGGTCAAAGCTGGTGATAGACTGTATTTCTTTTTGCGACATGCCTTCGCGGAAGCCTTGTGCAATGTGGCGGATGCGGTCTGGTGTTTGGCGTTTCATCGCCTCTTTTAAGGGGCGGTCTGGCACAATGTCATCCAGCCCTGTGCGGCCATTTTCCATACTGCGCAATGCTTTTTGCAAGGATTCAGCAAAGGTGCTGCCAATCGCCATCACTTCGCCCACGGATTTCATGGCGCTTGAAAGCAGCGGCTCGGCGCCGGGGAATTTTTCAAACGTGAAGCGCGGAATTTTCGTGACGACATAATCAATGGTCGGTTCGAAACTGGCAGGGGTTACGCCCGTGCAGTCATTCATAATTTCGTCGAGCGTATAGCCCACGGCGAGCTTTGCGGCGACCTTGGCAATCGGGAAGCCCGTGGCTTTAGAAGCCAGTGCGGAAGAGCGGCTTACGCGCGGGTTCATTTCAATCACCACCATGCGCCCGTCCTTCGGGTTCACGGCGAATTGCACGTTGCTGCCGCCGGTTTCGACGCCAATTTCACGCAACACGGCGAGAGAGGCATCGCGCATAATCTGATATTCTTTATCGGTCAGCGTCAGTGCGGGGGCTACGGTAATAGAGTCGCCCGTGTGCACGCCCATCGGGTCGACGTTTTCAATCGAGCAGATGATGATGCAATTATCTTTGGTGTCGCGCACCACTTCCATTTCATACTCTTTCCACCCGAGGAGCGATTCATCAATCAGCACCTGATGGGTGGGGCTGGCATCAAGGCCAGAGAGCACGATTTTTTCGAATTCTGCCTCCGTGGTGGCGATGCCGCCACCGCTGCCACCCAGCGTGAATGAGGGGCGGATGATAGCGGGAAGGCCCGTACGTTTTACGGCTTCTTTGGCTTCCTCGAGCGAATGCACTACGGCATTGCGTGGCACCTCAAGGCCGATTTTTGCCATCGCTTTATTAAACAGTTGGCGGCTTTCGGCTTTTTCAATGGCCTCGACGGAGGCACCGATAAGTTTCACATTATATTTTTCGAGTACGCCTTTTTCATGCAGCGCGAGAGCACAGTTCAGCGCCGTCTGCCCGCCCATGGTGGGTAAAATCGCATCGGGTTTTTCCTTGGCGATGATGCTGGTCACAATCTCGGGCGTGATGGGCTCAATGTACGTCGCATCGGCAAGGTTCGGGTCCGTCATGATGGTGGCGGGGTTCGAGTTTACCAAAATTACGCGGTAACCTTCTTCGCGCAGTGCCTTGCAGGCCTGCGTGCCGGAGTAATCGAATTCACATGCCTGACCAATCACAATCGGACCCGCGCCGATGATGAGGATGGATTGAATATCAGTCCGTTTTGGCATTGTGCTTCCTTTTATATTTTACGTTCCGGGCGGTGGGGCGGGCCGCCAGTTTGTTCCTTCTACCCCCAAAAACGTATACAACGCTGCGCCGTTAAACGTGGTTTGCGCTAAACCATTTGGCTGCCGTGCAAACACGGCGGCCACCAACCGCGCATCCCCCGTGCCCTGCCCACCAACGGCTGACGAAATCGGCACGCCTTGCGGGCAATTGGTGAGCAACATGCTGCGCACCTTTGTTTGGTCGAACCTGCCGCCAGGCCAAGTGCAAAGCATCTGGCCGCGGTAGAACAGACCCAAACTATCCAGCACCATCACGGGGTCACCGTTTAGCGCAGCATTGTCATACATGTTGAGCGTCGGGCCCCATTTTTCGAGGCCGAGCAACTCCACAAACTCCCAGCCCATTTGGCCGGAGGGGTCTTTGTAGTCACCCATATTCTTTACCAGCGGACCGTTTTCTGCGGCAGAGGCACATGCGCCCAGCACCATCAGAACCATCCCCACGCACAGGCCTCTCCACTTGCCGTACATAGTTTCCCCTCTCTCTTTCCCCAGCGCCAACGGCGGCTTATCCGGCCACCTTTGCGTTCTGTGGTTTTTTTACGTTCCCCATGTGTTGTATAAACTGTGCAAACAGATAATGCGTGTCGTGCGGGCCGGGCGATGCTTCGGGGTGGCCCTGCACCGAGAATACTGGCTTGCCTTTAAGGGCAATGCCCTGCACCGTTTGGTCAAACAACGAAAGATGTGTAATTTCTATATCGCTCGGCAGCGTGTTTTTTGACACCACGAAGCCGTGGTTCTGGCTGGTGATTTCTACCTTACCGCTGCGTAAGTCTTTCACCGGATGGTTCGCGCCACGATGACCCTGCTTCATTTTTTCCGTCTGGCAGCCGAGCGCTAAGGCCAGCATTTGGTGGCCGAGGCAAATACCGAAAATCGGCAGGCCGCTGGCAAGAAATTTTTTGATTTCCGGTATCGCATACTTACCCGTTGCTGCAGGGTCGCCCGGGCCGTTCGAAAGGAAAATACCATCCGGATTCAGCGCCAGCACGTCCTCGGCTTTGGTGGAGGCAGGCACCACGGTCACGGTGCAGCCTGCGCTCACTAAGCGGCGCAGAATATTGTTCTTCACGCCGTAATCGAGCGCCACCACATTAAAGCGGCCGGTTTTATTTTCAGCATAGCCCCCGCCCAGTTTCCACGCAGCTTGCGTCCAAGGGTAAGGCTTCGTGCAGGAAACGCCTGCCGCTAGCTCCATGCCTTTTAAGGAGGGGTGCTTTTTCACTTCCGCGAGAATTGCCGGAATATCAAGCTTGCCATTTTTGGCAAAAGCAATTGCGGCATTTTGTGCGCCATGCAGGCGGATATGGCGGGTTATGGCGCGCGTATCCACGCCCATAATGCCGGTCACTTTTTGTTCGGTCAGCCACGTGGGCAGGTTCTTTTCCGAACGGAAATTCGAGGGTGTGGTGATTTCGGTTTTTAAAATCAGGCCACGTGCGTGGATTTTATTCGATTCCACATCTTCGCGGTTAATACCCACATTGCCGATGTGCGGGAAGGTAAAGGTAATAATTTGCCCAGCGTAAGATGGGTCGGTGAGAATTTCCTGATAGCCAGTGATAGAGGTATTAAAGCAGATTTCGCCAAAGGCTGTGCCTTCTGCACCGACGCCATTTCCAAAAAATACCGTGCCATCTGCCAAAACGAGAGCAGCGTTTTTGTGTGCCGGCATTTGCGCAGGCGGCATGGTTTTAGATGCAGGCATGGAAAACCCGATCCCTCTTTCAATTCCTAAGTTATTGGCTAAGGCGCCAACCTATGGGAGGCGGCAAGGGAAGTCAACGGGTTTTTGCCCCTAGTGGCGATTTTTCCTGCGCGCCGTTCCTTACAAGCTGTTATCCAAGGTTTTTGTAGCATCCGCGCCCTGCATCCATGCTTGCATCCACGGCAGGGCGTGCTACAACTATTCGGGGCAGAAAACGCCCTGCGATAAGTTCAATTTTCATACTGGAAGTATTAATGGCTAATAAACTTGCTGTCCCTACACCCAACGTGGGTGCTGCTGAAATTGCCGGTTCTGTTGCTGCAAGCCAGCACGTGCCCGACATGAGCATTTTAGGCATGTTCATGCAGGCCGACATCATTGTGAAGAGCGTGATGTTCATGTTGCTGTTTGCCTCGTTCTGGTGCTGGGCGATTGTGTTCGAAAAATTCGTGATGTACCGCAATGTGCGTGCCCGCACATCGGTGTTTGAGAAAGCCTTTTGGTCCGGTGAGTTATTGGAAGCGCTCTATGAACGCATCAAGAATTCGGCGGATCACCCGATGGCGATTATTTTCGTGGCCGCCATGCATGAGTGGAAAATGCAGACCCCGCGCAGCGACCACACGCTGAAAGTAGGCATTAAAGAGCGTATTTTTCAGGCAATGAGCCTCGTCAAAAACCAGCAGATGGATAAGCTCGAGAAGAACATTAACTTCCTCGCCACGGTGGGCTCCACCGCGCCGTTCGTGGGCTTGTTCGGCACGGTGTGGGGCATCATGAACAGCTTCACGGCGATTGCGAATATGCAGAACGTCACGCTGGCGGTGGTTGCGCCAGGTATCGCCGAAGCGCTGCTCGCCACGGCGATTGGTCTGTTTGCGGCTATTCCGGCGGTAATTTTCTACAACAAATTCACCAACGACCTTGCTGCCATCAACAACAAGTTGGAAGATTTTGCCGCCGAATTCGGCTCGATTCTTTCCCGCGAACTCGACAAATATTAGGAGTGCATCATGGGCGGAGCCATTCATAGCGGTGTTGGCGGTAGGCTCGGGCGGCGCCCGGGGCGCAGCGGTTCAAACCGCCGTATCATGGGCGAAATCAACATCACCCCGTTTGTCGACGTGATGCTGGTGCTGCTCGTTATCTTCATGGTGGCAGCCCCGCTGATGACGGCAGGTGTGCAGGTGGAATTACCGAAAACCGAATCTGCCGCGCTTCCGGGGCAGGATGAGCCACTCTCGGTTTCCGTGAAGAAAGACGGCAGCGTGTATGTGCAGCAAACGAAAGTGGAGTTACCCAAACTCGCGGCGAAACTCTCTGCCATTGCGGGTGAGAAAAAAGATGCGCGCATCTTTGTGTATGCGGATAAAGACGTCGATTATGGCCGCGTGATGGAAGCCGTGGCCGCCATCAGCCAAGGCGGCTTTTCTAAAGTCGGTTTTGTCACGGACAGCCCCGGCATGGTGAGCAGCAGCACCAAGGATACGGGCGGGAGGTAAACGCCTATGATCCAGCCAGCCAAAACAGGCGGCAATGGCGGAGTGCCCCCGAAAGGTGACCAGTTCTGGCGCCGCCTGTGGCGCGGTGTGGTGCAGCCCACATGGGCATATTTTCACCGCGTGATGGACGCATGGCGTGCTAAATTCCCCGGCCCATTTTATTCTTTCTGGCTGCATATCACATTGTTTGTGCTGGTGATGGGTGTGCCTTTTTCGTGTGAAAAAGAACCCGCTCCCTTGCGCGTGATTGCGATTGATTTACTGCCGGTGTCAGACAAAACCAACGTGCCGAAAAAAGAAGAGCCGCCCACGCCGGAAGAAAAGAAAGAACAAAAGCCGGAAGAAAAAGAAGAAAAGAAAGCGCCTGTATCCGCGCCGGAAGAAAAGGAACAGGAAAAGCCGGAGCCGCTGCCAACCCCGACCAAAAAGCCGGAAAAGAAACCAGAGAAAAAACCGGAAAAGAAAAAAGAGCCGAAGAAAGAAGAAAAGAAAAAAGACAAAAAGAAGAAGGCGGAAGATTTTGACTCGCTCTTAAAAAGCATCGAGGAAGAAGCCAAAAAATCTGACAGTAAAGATAAAAAGAAAACATCCGATGATTCGCCCAAGGCAAAAACCGCAACGGATTTTGACCCCACGGCGGCGCTCTCCGTGAGCGAGATTGATGCCATCATCGGGCAGATATCCAAATGCTGGTCTATCCCTGCGGGTGCAAAGGATATTCAGAACATCGCCGTGCCGATGCGCGTTTCCCTGCGCGAAGATGGTAGTGTGATTCGTGTCGAGGTGGTAGAGCGTGCGCGCTATAACGATCCGAGCGAAGGTGTGTATCGTGCCGCAGCAGACAGCGCTCGCCGCGCTGTGCTGAAGTGCAGTCCGCTAAAAGGATTACCGCGTGATAAGTATAATGGCTGGAAAGAAATCGAAATCAATTTCGACCCGCGCGAAATGATTTATTAATATCCTTCTTGAGAGAACGGCCAAGGTTCGGTATATCTTTTGTGCTTAAATCGCGAAGGAGTTTTATTATAATGCAGTTTCTCCCCCGTCTTGTTGCTCTTTGTGTACTCAGTGTGATGATTGCGTTTTCTGCCCAGCCGGCGCATGCCGTGCTGAAGGTGGATATTACGCGCGGTCACAGCAACCCGTTGCCAGTGGCCATCACAGGCTTCACGGGCGACAAGGGCATTGGCGATGATATCGCCGAAGTGGTCACGCGTGACCTGGAAAGCTCCGGCCTGTTTCGCGCCATTGACCCATCTTCCTTCATTCAGCAGATTGAAAACGAAGAAACGCTTCCACGCTTTGCAGACTGGCGCCAGATTAGTGCGCAGGGCCTTGTCACCGGCTCTATCAGCCCTGCGGAAGGCGGCAAAATCAAAGTGGCCTTCCGCCTGTGGGACGTGCTGTCAGAAAAGCAATTCTCCGGTAAATCCTATGTTACCGATAAGAAAAACTGGCGCCGCATTTCGCACATGATTGCCGATGAAATCTATGCCCGCCTTACCGGTGAAGGCGGCTATTTTGATACGCGTGTGGTGTATATTGCCGAGCAGGATATTGGAAAAGGCGCGAAGAAAAAACGCCTCGCGATGATGGATCAGGATGGTGAAAACCATGTGTATCTTTCAAGCGGCAAAGACTTGGTGCTGACGCCACGCTTTGATCCCACCTCGCAGAAAATCATTTACCTCGCCTATCATGGCCGCGTTCCAAGCGTGTATCTTTACGACATTGAAACAGGCCGCGAAGAACTGGTGGGTAACTTCACGGGCATGAGCTTTGCCCCACGTTTTTCGCCAGATGGCAAGAAAGCCGTGATGTCGGTTTCGCTTGATGGTAACAGTGAAATCTATGAACTGGATTTGCGCACCAAAGAAAAGCGCCGCCTTACCAACCACCCAGGCATTGATACCTCGCCATGCTATTCGCCGGACGGTTCTAAAATTACCTTCAACTCCGATCGTGGCGGCAGCCAGCAGCTGTATGTGATGAACCGCGATGGCGGCGGCGTGAAGCGTATCAGCTTTGGTAAAGGCAATTACGGTACGCCGGTATGGTCGCCGCGTGGCGACTTTATCGCCTTCACCAAAATGGCGAAGGGCAACTTCCACATTGGCGTGATGCGCACCGATGGTAGCGGCGAGCGCCTACTCACCACCAGCTTTATGGACGAAGGCCCGACTTGGGCGCCTAATGGCCGCGTGCTGATGTTTGGCCGCCAGGAACGTGGCTCACGCAGCCGTCAGGGTGAATCGAGCATCGTTGCGATTGACGTAACGGGTTATAATGAGCGTGTGATGAAAACGCCGATGGAAGCATCAGATCCGGCATGGTCGCCGCTGCTCACCAAAAAATAAAACCATTCATGGTAAAAGCAAAAAGCCGCATCCGGAAGGGGTGCGGCTTTTTTTGTAACAATTTGTAAAATGTTTCACGTGAAACATTTTCTAGGGGCGGTCACTCACCACGATATGCCCGCGGTAGAACGTGCCTTTCGGTGGGCGTGTGTGCATCGCAAAATAAAGGTGTTTCAGCGGCACCCACAACCACGGGTTTTTATGCGCGGCGGTGTCGAGAATCAGTACATTGTCGCTTTCTTCATCATAGGCTGCCATCAGCGAATAATGCCCGCCTGTGCTGGCGCCGAGCGTTTTGCCATCGAAGTTGGCGATCATCACTTTTGTGTCATCGTTCAGATATAATTTCAAATGGTCGCGCAGACGTGGCGTGCCATGTTCCGGCGGTAGCTCAGCATAAAAAATCTGTGGCGCGGCTTCGTGGATTTCGAGGACTTTGACCACTTCGTGCAAGTCGAGTCCGGGGTTTAATGTTTTGGCATCCACAGCTGTGCCTACAGGCAGTAGCGAAGGCGCAATATCCACTTTGCGCTTGATGGTTTCGGTTTTGTCATTCAGCAGCGTGAGTTGTGAATAGAGGCGGTACGTAATCGGTTCGCCGCTCGGCAGCTCAAACTCAAACCCTTTTTGGTTTGGTACTTTGCCTTTGTGCAGGCGTAGTGTGTTGAGTGCCGTGACCATCGACGCGATGCTGCAATAAAACGGATTCATTTGCGGCTGGTAATTATGCGCGAGGCGGAAGAAGGCTTTGTTGTAGGGCGTGCGCATCAGCATGGCGCAGCCCTCGGGGCTATTCCACTCGGTGATGACAACCAATTTGCGCGCAGAAAGCGGAGCCACGCGATACGTACCATACGTGTCTTTCGGGAAATATTTGCGCCACAGCTTGCGGCTTCTGCGTTTTAAAACGCGCAGGCGCTTCACATTGCGTGAAATCATTTGGTACCTCCGGCAGCGGCATCGAGCGGCCAGCGCGCGCGCGGTGCAAAATCGAGTGGCGTCGTATGGCCCGCCTTCAAGTACTCCACACCGGTCCACGCAATCATCGCGGCATTATCGGTGCACAGGCGGATGGGCGGCGCCACGAGCGAAAAGCCATGCTTGCCGCACAAGGATTCAAGCCTGCCGCGCAGATATTGATTTGCTGCCACGCCGCCTGCTACCACCAAGGTGTACGGTGTTTTGTGACCCTTGGTGAACATTTTAAACGCGTTCGTCACGCGGTCTTCCACACTGTCACCGCAGGTTTTCTGGAAGCTGGCGCAGATGTCTGCAATCGTGGCATCGGAGAGTGTGTTGCCTTCTTTTTCCCGCAGCGATTCGGTGAGTTGCAGCACGGCGGTTTTAAGGCCGGAGAAGGAAAAATCGCAGCCTTCGCGGCCTTGCAGCGGGCAGGGGAGCTTGAAGCGGTTCAGGTTGCCGTTTTTCGCCATGCGCTCCACCGCAGGCCCGCCGGGGTAACCTAAGCCCAATAACTTTGCGACTTTATCAAACGCTTCACCGAGCGCGTCATCCATTGTGGTGCCAAGGCGTTTGTATGTGCCGAGGCCTTCTACACTGAGCAGCTGGCAGTGCCCGCCGGAAACAAGCAGCAACAAAAATGGAAACTGCACATTGTCGGTCAGGCGCGCGGTAAGGGCGTGGCCTTCTAAGTGATTCACTGCAATCAGCGGTTTGCCACTGGCGGCAGCCAAACCTTTGGCGAGCATTACGCCCACCATCACGCCACCAATAAGCCCTGGCCCGCCGGTGACGGAAATCGCATCGACTTCGTTTAAGGAAAGATTGGCGTCTGCGAGGGCTTTTTTCACCAGCGGCTCAAGATGCATCACGTGCGCGCGCGCGGCGATTTCAGGCACCACACCGCCATAGGGCTGATGCTCTTTGACCTGCGACAGTACCACATGCGAAAGAATGGCGCGGCTTTCATCCACCACTGCTGCGGCGGTTTCATCACAGCTTGTTTCAATTCCGAGCACTTTCAGCATGGCGAGATTTTTTGCTTTCTTTCGTGTGGATTCTCATTATTTTAACCTGCATGAACAAAGGTTATCCTACATCTGCTGGCGGCGCGCAAGTCTCTAAGGTGCGATGCCCTGCGCATATCCGCATTGGCACCCGTGCCAGCCGCCTTGCCGTGGCGCAGGCGCAGGAAGTAAAAAACCGCCTACTGGGTGCGTTCCCCGACCAGCTGACCCAGCACCAGATTGAGATTGTAAAAATCATCACCACGGGCGACAAAATCCAAGACCGCCACTTGGCCGACATTGGCGGCAAGGGCCTCTTCACCAAAGAAATCGAAGAAGGCCTCACCTCGCGCGAGATTGACCTTGCCGTGCACTCGATGAAAGACATGACTGCCGATGTGCCGGATGGGCTGTTCATTCCCTGCGTGCTGGAGCGTGAAGACCCGCGTGATGCGTTTATTTCCCTCAAATATAAAACCGTACAGGACTTGCCGGAAGGGGCGGTGATTGGCACGTCATCCGTGCGGCGGCAGGCGCAGATTCTTGCGGCGCGGCCCGATTTAAAGATAGTGCCCTTCCGCGGTAACGTGCTTACGCGCCTTGAAAAACTGGAGCAAGGCGTGGCGGATGCCACCTTCCTTGCGGTGGCAGGCCTCAAGCGGCTGGATATGGCAGACCGCGTTACGCAGGCGATGGATGCAAAGGTGATGCTGCCTGCGGTGGCGCAAGGTGCCATTGGTGTAGAAGTGCACCGTGATAACCATCACATTCAGCAGGTGATTAGCGAAATTAATCACGCGCCTTCGTTTGTGTGCGTTAGCGCGGAGCGCGCTTTTTTGAAAGAGCTCGGCGGCTCATGCTCGACGCCGATGGGATGCTTGGCGACGCTCTCTACTGATAATAAAACACTCGCGCTGACAGCCATGGTGGCCTCGGTAGACGGCAAAACAACCTATTACACTACACGCCGCGGTAGCGCGCAGGATGCAGAAGCCCTGGGCAAAGATGCAGGCGTGGAGCTAAAAGCCAAAGGTGCCGCGTTTCTGGAGTGGAAGAATTAGGGGCGGGTGAAATGAAAAAGCACTCAGAGCCAACACAAGGTCCACGGGTGCTGATTACACGCCCCGCTGAAGACGCTGCCCGCCTTACGGCGCTGCTCAAACCCCGCGGGATGGAAGTGCTGGTGGAGCCGTTGATGACCATTCAGCCTGAGGCGGGTGCAAAACCCATTTTACAATCGGCATTAAAAGAAAACCCAAGGGCGATACTGATTACATCGGCCAACGGTGTGCGCGTACTTGCCGCAGCGGTGGCCGAGCGTACGGTGCCGCTGCTGGCAGTGGGTGAAACCTCGGCGCTCGAAGCCACACGGCTTGGCTTTACACACGTGACTGCCGCAGAAGGCAATGCCAAAGCGCTGGCGGCACTGGTGAAGCGCAGCATCAAACCCACTGAGGGGCTATTGCTGCATGTGGCAGGCAGCGAAATGGCGGGTGATTTGAAAGGTGAGCTTGAGCAAGCGGGGTATGCGGTGCGCCGCGTGGTGGCGTATCGTGCGGAAGCAGCGGGTGGGTTTTCAGAAGTGCTGAAAGCGGCGCTGGTGAATTGTGAATTGGATGTGGCGACGTTTTTTTCACCGCGCACGCTGAAAATATTCGACCGGTTGATTGAAATTTCAGGCCAGCAGTATTTGCTGAAACATGTCGATTTGGTGGTTTTAAGTGATGAAATTCAGTCGGCCTGTAACTGGCGCAGCCGCGCGGTGGCAGCCGCGCCCACCAACGAAGCCGTGGCCGATTTGCTTGCGCAGATGCAATCGGGTATGCTGCGCCGGTAACGCGAATTAGATAGTGGCAATGGAAAACACCCCTACCCAGAAAAAAGCGGCTTCAAAACCGCATAAAAAATCACCCCCGAAAAAGGCACTGCCTGCAAGCGGCAGCCCTGTGCTGTGGGGCGTGCTGGGGATTAGCTTTGCCAGTGCCGTGATTGCGATTGGTGCGATGCTGTACTTCTCGCAAGCAACGGTTCCGCCATTGCAGCAACCAAGTAATGAACTGGCACAGATGCAGAGCCGCTTTACGTTGCTCGAGCGGCAGATGCAGGCACAGGCCGCGCGTGCTAATGCACCATCGGTTGAAGTGGCAGCACAGCTTGAAGCGCAGCAGCGCATCATTAAAACGCTGGAAGAAAAACTGGAAACCATGCGTCGCCAGCAGGAAGGCAATGTGCATCAGGCGCAGCTGAGCGCCATGGTGCTGACACTGGCAAGCCTTCAGCAAAAAGTGGAAGAGGGGGCGCCGCTTGAAGGCGAAATCACCACGCTGCAAAGCCTTGTGACGCTGGTGTATGGGCAAAACCAAACCGACGACATGCGCCTTGCGCTTTCGCATTTGAATGCGGCGGCGGCAAAAGGTGTGCCGCATCCTGATGCGGTAGAGGCGGCGTTTGATGCGATGGTGGCGAGTGTGGTGCGCCACACGGCCGAAGCGCAAAAGAATGATGGTTGGCGCGGCTGGCTGCGCGCAGTGCTGGCGCGCTTTATTACCGTGCGCGCGATGGATAAAAAAGGCGAAGGCGTGGATGCTATCCTCACCCGTGCGGAAGAGGCATTGGAAGCAAAAGACTTAGCGCAGGCGCTGGCGATATTAAACACATTACCGCCACAACTACAGACGCTAACGCAGGGCGTGAAGGATGTGTTGAACCTGCGTATTTCAGCGCAGCAAGCGGTGCTGAAATTGCAGCATGTGCTGCACGATGAATTACGCGCCACACTCTCGGCTCCTGCACCCGCCGCGCCTGCTGAAGCGGGTGAGTGATATGCTGCGACTCTTGATATTACTTGCGGTATTGGCGGCGCTTTCCCTCGGCGCTTCGTGGGTGCTGGATAATAATGGCGCGGTGGAACTAGTGTGGTTGGGATATGAGATTCGCACCAGCGTCGCATTCCTATTTTTGCTGATGGGAATACTGCTCGTATTACTTGTGCTGACGCTCGACATTATCCGCTTTATCCGCGGTATACCCTCGCGGCTTTCACTTGCGTTTTCGTCGAACCGTCAGGAAAAAGCGCTCGTGGCAGTGACTGCGGGTTTTACCGCACTTGCAATTAATGACGTAAAAAACGTGCGCCGCTCGGCAGAAAGATTGCAACGACTGCTGGGGCGTACTCAGCCTTTGGCATTGTTGCTGGCCGCGGAATCAGCGCGGCTTGAGGGCAACCACGCAAAAGCCAAAGAGCACTACCTTGAGCTGGCAAAGCATAAGCAAACGGAAACACTCGGCATTAAGGGGTTGATGGCGCAGGCGCTGAAGGAAGAAAACACGGAAGAGGCATTGAAACTGGCGCGCGGTGCCTATGACAAACAGCCGAAGCTGGAAGGCGTGGCACCGACACTGGTGGGGCTGTATAAACGCGCCGGACGTTTTGACGAAGCCCTTCAGGTGGTAGAAAAATCCACACGCGGATTTTTACCGCGCGCGAGCGTGTTTAAGCCGGAGGAACATGCGCGGCTGTTGCTGACACAAGCACAAGGCTTGATGAGCGAGCAGCATAATGTGCAGGCCGAAGCCTTGCTGAAAAAAGCCCACGCACTTGCGCCGGAAGATGTGCCGGTAAACACTGCCTATGCCGAAGTGCTGGTGGCGCTGGGTAAATTGAAAAAAGCAGAAGCACTTATTGCCGTGCAGTGGAAACGAAAGCCATATCCCGAACATGTTGAGGTGTTAAAAGGCATGTACTCCAGCTTGCCACCCGCGAAGTTGCTTAAAACAGCGGAGCGGTTTTTGAAGATGACGCCAGAGGATGCGGTAGCGCATATGCTGTTGGCAGAGGCAGCCCTAGCCACAGACGATTTAACCCGCGCCCGTAACCATGCCAAGCTGGCGATGGCGCACCGCGAAACTACGGACCTGTGCTTGCTTATGGCACGCGTGGAAGAGAAGTCGGGCGAGGAGCATGCCGACGAGGCCGCCAGCTGGCGGCGCAAAGCCACGCAGGCTTTCCTGCCCGCGCAGTGGCTATGCAGCGCCTGTGCCCGCCCGCATGCCCGCTGGCAGATGCAGTGCAGCCAGTGCCGCGCGACCGACAGTATTGTGTGGGATACGTCAGCACGCATGACGCCACACGAGGCGGCATAAAGCCGCCATCCGTGCTAGCATCAGCGCGTTAATTAGTACTCAAAGCGGAGCTGAAGGCCAAGGAAGCGCTTTTTCTGGTTTGCGCCCAAGGAAAGATAGGCGCGTTCAAAGCGGCGCACCTCGTGGCTGGTATTGTCATACACCAGCGTTTCAGCAGCGTACACGTTGCTATGCTTCTTCAAGACCACAAAGCGGTCATCGGAAGGGTCTTCAGCGTTGCCTTTGAACAGCAGCGCACCGAAGCGCTTACCATTTTCAGACATGCCTGCAACCTGTGGATCGGCACCGTAGAGATTTTTTAGATCCTGATTATCAACGTAGTTTACCGAGGCACAGGCAAACAGACCACTGCTCGCACATAACACGCTTACGAGCTGAAAGAATTTGTGGCCGACCGCCCTTATTGTGCGGAAATTGCCCATGGATATTACCTCCTTCTTTCTTTATACCATAATGGCGCAGATAAATCATTAAATATCCGCAGAAAACCAAGGGTTTCAGGAGATAATCGGTGCTGCATTGCAGCATGATAATGCGTTGATTTTCCGTGCGGATTTGAACCGTTTTTTGCAAGTGCTTGAATGATAGGGTAAATCACAGTAGCATCTGTTTTACGATGGCAAATCAACAGGAAGGAGCAGTGCAAAAAACGATGTCAGACACCCCTTCCTGCACACCCTGTAACGACCCCTCACAAGCACCAATGGCACCTGCCGCCGCGCAGAAAAAGCGTGAGGCGCTCCCGCACTGGAAATTGACCGACGGTGCAAAAGCACTCGAGCGGAACGTGACATTCAAAAACTGGAAACAGGCTTTTGCACTGGTGAAAAAGCTGGATGTGTTGGCGGAAGCCGAAAAGCATCACCCCGATATTCATTTTGGCTGGGGGTACTGCAACATTACACTGACCACGCATAATATTGGCGGCCTTTCCGAGAATGATTTTATCATGGCGGCAAAAATTGAAACACTCATAGGAAGTGATGCATGAAACTGGTTCATGTGAAACCGCCCGCGTTTGATGTGGATGTGGATATACGTTACGCCACGGCGGAGAATTTCACCGGCAAGCCGGTGTATAAAAAAGCGGAAGCTTACCTTGCGCCGGAAGCGGCAGAGGCTTTTACGCGCGCGATTAAACTCGCGCACGAACTGGGTCTGCGGTTTAAATTGTTTGATGCGTTCCGCCCGAAAGAAGCGCAACTGGCGCTGTGGAACCATACGCCCGACCCTGATTTCATTTCGCACCCTGACACAGGTAGCTGCCCACACTGCCGCGGTGTGGCGGTGGACGTGAACCTGCTCGATAAGCATGGTAAGGAACTGGATATGGGCACAGGGTTTGATGCGTTTACGCCAAAATCGCACCACGGCAACCTTGAGATTTCAAAAAAAGCACAGGAGAATCGGTACCTGCTGATGGGCATTATGACCACGGCGGGGTGGGATTTTTACCGCAATGAATGGTGGCATTACCAGTTATTTAACGCGCGGCAATACACGCTCTACAGCGATGCTGAAGCCGGCACGGGGATGATGTGATTCAGAGGAAAATAAAGATGTTTCTGCGGAAAAATTTTTCCGGGAGCACATACCAAAACGTTAAAAAATTATACAAAAGGTGTTTTTTTACTCCCGCTGGAATGAGGCGGTACTTTGCGAAGATTGGTGCTGGCAAGCATTGCGTAGTATGTGGGGCAACATGCGGCTCTTTCTTACCGAGCAAGAATTCATTACGAGTTACCAAAGAGGCAGATATTATTTCATGCAAATCGCTGTTACAAGCGGTGTGCCCACAGTGTGAGTGCTGTGCGCGGTTGCGTGTGCTGTGGCTTTTATGGGAACAAACCGGCTTTTTTAAAAGACTGCCTGATCTTGTAATCCTGCATTTTGCACCCGAACGGGCGGCTTCTATAAACCTTCAGGCGGCGGCCAAAGAGTATCATGCCTGTGATATTGATGTATCGCACTACAAGCACATCACATCAATCACCCAACAAGATATTACGGCGCTGACATATGCGGATGAACAGTTTGATGCATTGATATGCTCCCATGTTCTGGAACACATCATAGATGATGCACTTGCAATGCGAAACCTACACCGTGTTTTGAAGAAAGGCGGCAAGGCTTACTTGCTGGTGCCCATCGGTAAGAAACTGACCCACACCAAAGAGGATAGCAGCATTACTAAGCCTGAAGACAGGGAAGAAGCGTTCGGGCAGTTTGACCATGTGCGGATTTATGCGCGTGCGGATTTTATTGCACGGCTTGAGAAAGCGGGATTCAAAGTAACGCCGTCGCGTCCGAAAATGACGGAAGAAGAAATGGTGCGCTATGGCTGCGAGGATAAGGACGAAGAAATTTTTGTGTGCGAGAAGGTTTAATCCATCTCGGCGTTGACGGCTTCCACGCTTACCACTTCCGGCACATAATGTTTCAGCATGTTTTCGATACCGCTTTTGAGCGTCATTGTGCTGCTCGGGCAGCCGGAGCACGAGCCGTGCAATTCCAGCTTCACCACACCTTCATCAAAACCACGGAACACGATGTCGCCACCGTCTTGCGCTACGGCAGGGCGTACGCGTGTATCAATCAGTTCTTTGATTTGCTTCACCAGTTCGGAGTCTTCTTCGGTGGAGGTATCGGCCGCATTGTGCGTACCGCCTTTTTTGCCTTCATGCAGCAGCGGGATGCCTGCCACGAAATGTTCCATGAGCGTGGTGAGAATCACCGGCTTGATGAGCGGCCACTCAGCATCGTCTTTTTTTGAAACGGTAATGAAATCACCACCGAAGAACACGCGTTTTACATCGGCAATCTGGAATAAGGCTTCAGCGAGCGGGGACTGACGTGCCGCTTCTTCATCCGAAAAATCCATGCTACCGCCAGGTAATACTTCCACGCCGGGAATAAATTTCAGCGTGTTCGGATTCGGGGTGCTTTCAGTTTGAATAAACATAACGGGAGCCTTCATGTTTCGGTAAGGAGCGGCACTGTATAATAACCTAGTAAACTAGTCAACTATTAGGTGCGCGTGGGTTTTCCGCTTTGTAAATAAAGCTCGCAACCTTGCCGTGCGGCTTCTTTTTTGGCGTTGCTGGCGGCTTCTAACCCCAGCACGGTGGCGTAGCCCTTTTTCTGCCAGCCCTCGGCTTCTTTTAACGATGTGCCGAAGGGCAGATACAGGCGCTGGGTGGGTTTTGGTGCAGTCAGGTTACGCTGCAGCGTGCTGACCAGCAGTGAAAAGCCCACGGCTTCTTCCTGCGGTTCGGCACCTGGAATGAGGTAACGCCCGCCACGACCGAGCTCTTCGCGGCTGCTCGCAGAAAAGAACGAGAAAGTGCTGCCCGTGTGATATTCGAAACCACGGCGTTCCAGCGGATCAATGGTGATGGTGAGCTTCGGCATCTGCTTGGCGAGAATCTCCACGATGCTGGCAAGGTGCGCCACCATGGCCGCGCCCGCTTTTGGCAGCGTCATTTTTTTAAGAGCGGCCAGCGTGGTTTTTGCCTCGCCTGCGCTGCGTAAAATCACTTCAATTTGTTTCACGGTGGCGGCATCGGCCTGCTTGCGGATGGCGGCGATGTCCTTGCGTTCAATCTTTTCAAGCAGGATACGGCGTTGCGATTTGGTGAGTGCGGCAGCATCCAGCAGCACGGGCGCAAGGCCGGGCAAGCTGAAATCCACCGACAATTCCGTGATGCCGAGTTCGTTTAAGGCACCTGCGGCAACCAGTACCACTTCGGCATCGGCTGATGGGCTGGTGGAGCCAATCAGCTCGGCACCCACCTGACGCAGTTGGCGTTCAGCATAGAGCCCTTCGCCCTGCACGCGAAACACATTGCCCGCGTAAGAAAGGCGAAGCGGGCGCGGTTCTGACTTCAGGCGGCTTCCGGCAATGCGCGCCACCTGAATGGTCATGTCGGCTCTGAGCGCAATCATCTGGCGCGAAAGCGGGTCCATCAAGCGGAAAGTCTGGTGTTTCAGCCGGTCATCCTTGCCCATCAGCAAGGTGGTTTCAAATTCGAGTATGGGTGGGCTGACTTGTTGGTAGCCAAAGCGTGCCGTGTGCGCCAGCATCTGCGAGGCAATCGCGGCTTCAAATTCAGCCGTGCCCGGCAGCATGTCTTTAAAACCGGCGGGGAGCAGACTAGGGATTTTCTTTTTTATGGCCATAACAACAACGGGTTTTATCGCAGCAGAGGTTAAGGTGGAAGCACATTCTTGCCGAAAAACACTGTCTTTGAAAGCGAATTTGTATTTTCAGCAGAAAACCTCTATAACCGTGGAAGCAATTTAAAAACGCGGCACGGCACTTCATGCTTAACGACCCACGATTTAATTCCCCACTGGTGGCAGAAAAAATGCAGAGTGCCCGCGTGCAGGCCGAGCGTGCCAAAACCCGATTCGATGGCCTTAAAAAACCGTATCGCACCACCATAGTGATTAGTGTGGGCGTGGTGCTGTGGCTGCTTTCAGGGCTGATTTTTGGTGATGACCCCGTGCCGGATAAAAGCTCTGCCGCCAGTGTCACCCAGGTGGCAACCGTGGCGGTGATTGAAAGCACCGCCGAGCCGCGCGTGCGGAATGTATCCCTTTTTGGTGTGACGGAGCCGCGCCGCACCGTGCGCCTGAAAGCAGAAACCGAAGGCCGCGTTTTAGAAATCAAAGTGCCGGAAGGCGCGTTTGTGCGCGAGGGGGATGTAATTTTAACCATCGCGGACCGCGACCGCAGCGCCCGCGTGGCCGAAGCCAATGCACTCGTGAAGCAGCGCGAGTCAGAATATAACGCCGCCGTGGCACTCTCGAAAAAAGGCTATCAGTCGGATGTGGAACTGAAGCGTTCTGCAGCAAACCTCGCATCCGCCAAGGCGCAGCTTTCGCAGTCCCGCGTGCAGCAGGGGCAAACCAAAGTGCGCGCCCCGTTTGATGGCGTGATTGACCGCATCCCTGTGGAGCAAGGCGACTTGGTGGGGCAGGGCATGGGCGGCCAAGGTGAGGGCGGCGAATCAGATGGTGTGGCGGTGCTGATTGAGCGCACACCGCTGCTGGCGGTGGGCCAAGTGGCCGAGCGCGTGGTGCGCGACATTACGGTGGGCATGCCTGCCAGCGTGAAACTGATTACCGGCGAAACCGCCGAAGGCACGGTGACATATTTAAGCACCGTGGCGGACACGGCGACGCGCACCTTCCGTATTGAGGTGGAAGTGCCGAATGCCGAAGGCAAACTGAAAGCAGGCATGACGAGTGAAATCACCATTCCGGTGGATATGGAAAAAGCGCATTTGGTGCCATCTTCTGCACTGTCGCTGAACGATGCGGGGCAAGTGGGCATCAAGGTGCTGGAGGTGAAAGAAAAAACGGCAGACGGCATGAAGGGCACGGCGCGCTTCTACCCCGTGAAACTCACCGAAGATGTGGCCAAAGGCATGTGGGTGACCGGTTTGCCGGATAAAGCGCAAATCATTACGCTGGGGCAGGCGTTCTTAAAAGAAGGCAGCGAAGCCGTGGGCAAAACAATCGCGCCGGAAGCTGCTACACCGCCCGCAGGGAAGGCCGATGGAAGCACTGATTAAAGCAGCGGTAAGCCGCAGCCGTGCGGTGATGCTTATCTTGCTGGTGATTTTCATCAGCGGCATACAGGCATATAACAATGTGCCAAAAGAAAATGCGCCGGATGTGCGTATCCCGATTATTTATGTGGCGATGCGGCTGGAGGGGATTTCCCCTGAAGATGCCGAGCGCTTGCTGCTGCGCCCGATGGAAAAGGAGCTGCGCAGCATCGAAGGCATTAAGGAAATGCGCTCCAACTCTTCGGAAGGCCACGCGGCAGTGGTGCTGGAGTTTTTAGCAGGCTTCAATAGCGAAAAGGCACTCGCCGATGTGCGCGAAAAGGTGGACACCGCGCGCCCCGAACTGCCGGACACTGCCGAAGAACCGGAAATTAAAGAAGTGCTGTTCAGCCAGTTTCCGGTGCTGAACGTGAACTTAACCGGCGATGTGCCCGAGCGCACATTGATAAAAATCGCCCGCGATTTGCGCGACAAGATTGAAGAAGTATCGAGCGTGCTGCGCGCCGATGTGGCGGGCAACCGCGAAGAGCAGGTGGATATTGTGGTGAACCCGTTGCTGGTGGAAAGCTATGGGCTGACGGGCGCACTGGCGCTGGAAGTGCGCAACAATAACATTCTCGTGCCAGCCGGTGCGCTCGATAATGAAGGCGGGCGTTTTTCAGTGAAAGTGCCGGGGTTGCTTGATGGCATCTGGGACATTCTTTCGCTGCCGATTAAAGCGCATGGCGAAGGCGTGGTGACGCTGAAAGACATTGCAGAAATCCGCAAGGGCTTCAAGGACCCCACCGGATTTGCGCGCGTGGATGGCAGGCCTTCGGTGGCACTGGAGGTGAGCAAACGCACCGGCGAAAACATTATCGAGACGATTGAAAAAGTGCGCGCGGTGGTGGAGCACGAGCGGCAATTCTGGCCCTCCAACATCGTGGTCGTGTATTCTCAGGACCAGTCGGATTACATCAAAAACATGCTCGCCGACCTTGAAAATAACGTGCTGTTTGCGCTGCTGCTGGTGATGCTGATGACACTCGCCACCGTGGGCATGAAGGCTTCTTGCCTGGTGGCACTTTCCATTCCGATTTCATTCCTGATGGGTATTTTGGCACTCGACATGATGGGCTTTACGCTGAACATCGTGGTGCTGTTCAGCCTGATTATGGCCGTGGGGATGCTGGTGGATAATGCCACGGTGGTGGTGGAATATGCCAACCGCCGCATGCTGGATGGCGAAAGCCACAAAACCGCTTACATCACTGCTGCCAATCGTATGGCATGGCCAGTGATTGCTTCTACCATGACGATTTTGATTGTGTTTATGCCGCTCTTGTTCTGGCCCGGCATTGTGGGGCAGTTCATGAAGTATCTACCGATTACGCTGATGGTAACGCTGATTGCCGCGCTCATCATGGCGCTGATTTTCCTGCCGGTGCTGGGCGCATGGTTCGGACGCCTTGGTGACCCCGACCCGGATGAAGAACGCCTGATTGAAATCACGGAGCGCGGCGATGTGCTGTCGCTCGGTGGATTCACGGGCTGGTATGCGCGTTCGCTACAAACGGTGCTAGTGCGCCCGAAACTATTTGTGTGGGGCGTTGTTGGCGCGCTGGTGGGTGTGTATGTGCTCTATGCATTGTTTGGGCGCGGCGTAGAATTTTTCCCGAAGGTGGAGCCGGATAATGCCATGGTGCAGGTGCGCGCCCGCGGGAATCTTTCGGTGTATGAAAAAGATAAACTGATGCGTGAAGTGGAGCGCCGCGTGCTGAATATGGATAATGAAGTGCGCGTGTTTTATAACCGCTCGGGTGACTTTACGGAGGGTGGTAGAGAGCTACCAGAAGACGTGATTGGTGTGATTCAGCTGGAGTTCCAGAACTGGCGCGTGCGCCGCAGCGCGGAGGAAATTCTGGCCGATATTAAAAAACGCACGGAAGACATTCCCGGCGTGATTGTGGAAACCGAAGTGGAGCGCAACGGTCCCTCGCAGGACAAACCCTTTGTGCTGGAAATCAGCTCACGCTTCCCGGAAAAAATTGCACCGGCGGTGGAAGCAGTGGTGGCAAAAATGGAAGAAGTGGGTGGCTTTAAAGGCGTGACAGACTCGCGTTCGATTCCGGCGATTGAGTGGGAAATGGAAGTGAACCGTGAAAAAGCGGCGCGCTTTAATTTGAACATTCAGCAGATTGGTAACTTCATCAAAATGGTTACGAATGGCCTGATGGTGACGACGTATCGCCCCGATGATGCGGATGATGAAGTGGATATCGTGCTACGTTACCCCGAAGAAAACCGCAGTATTTTGCAGCTCGACAACGTGCGCGCGATTAACACAGCGGGGCAGGCGATTCCGGTGAGCTCGGTGGTGGAGCGTGTGGCAAAACAAAAAGTGGGCCGTGTGGAGCGCGTGGAAGGCGTGCGTGTGCTAACGGTGAAAGCCGACGTACAGCCCGGTGTGCTGGTGGATGATAAAGTAAAAGAAATGGCAGCGTGGCTGCAAGCATCGCCACTCGACCCCGAGGTGCGCCTGAAGTTTAAAGGCGAAGATGAAGAGCAAAAAGAAGCCGGCAACTTTTTGAAAAATGCATTTTTACTTGCGCTGTTCATCATGCTGCTGATGCTGACCATTCAGTTTAACAGCCTGTTTGATACGTTGGTGATTATGAGCGCGATTTTCCTTTCTACCGTGGGCGTGTTGTTCGGGCTGCTCATTACTTACCAGCCTTTCGGCATTGTGATGTGCGGCGTGGGGGTGATTACGCTCGCGGGCACGGTGGTGAGTAATAATATTATTTTCATCGACACGTATCGCGTGCTGCGCAAACAAGGCATGGAGATAAAAGAGGCACTGGTGCGCACGGGCGCGCAGCGCATGCGCCCCATTTTGCTGACAGCGGGCACCACCGTGGTGGGGCTGGTGCCGATGGTGTTTGCGATGAATATTGATTTTATCGCACGTGATGTAACCTTTGGTGCGCCATCGACCCAGTGGTGGCAGCAGCTTTCCACTAGCATTGCCGGTGGGCTGACATTCGCTACCATCCTGACATTATTTTTCACCCCATGCTTGTTGCTGATTGGCGAAGGGGTTTCGTTTATGTCCCCCTTCCGTAAACTATGGCCGCGCGGGGCATCTTTCCGTAAGCCTATGATTAATGGATAAAATTTTAGGCACTCGCATAATCCGCTGAATTTCCTTTATTTTTTGAGCCTTTTTTTGGCAACTCTTTGTCCGGTTTCACTTGAAATGCAGTGCCGCGATACCATATAATACGCAGGCGCGGAAACAACACCGCGCGATGTATAAGGAGACTTAAAACAATGATGGATTATACCAAGCGTACGAAACGCACAGGTTTAGCTTCCGCCAAAGCGGTGGAAACGCAGTATGACGAAGGTCTGCGCGCGTACCTGCTGAGCGTGTTTAACTACATGGCCGGTGGCCTTGGCGTGACGGGCGCAGTTGCCTATTTCGTGGCACAAAGCCCCGCGCTGATGCAAACGCTGTTCACTGCCCCGCTTTCATGGGTGGTGATGTTGGCGCCGCTCGGCTTCGTGATGTATTTCAGTATCCGTATTCATAAAATGAGCCTGCCCGCCGCGCAAGCAACCTTCTGGGCGTTTGCCGGGGTGATGGGGCTTTCGATGGCCAGCATTTTCATTATCTATACGGGCCAGTCGATTGCGCGCACCTTCTTCGTGACGTCGGCGCTGTTCGGTGCGATGAGCCTGTACGGGCACACCACCAAGCGTGACCTTACGGGCATCGGCACGTTCCTGATTATGGGGCTGATTGGCGTGATTCTGGCTTCCATCGTGAACATCTTCCTCAAGAGCAGTGGCCTTGATTTTGCCATCTCTGTGCTGGGGGTGATTATCTTCACGGGGTTGACGGCTTATGACATGCAGCGCATTAAGCACAGCTATTTTGCAACGGAAGGTTCTTCCCTTGCTAAAATGGCAATCTACGGCGCACTGCAGCTGTATCTGGACTTCATCAACCTGTTCATGATGCTGCTGCGCTTTGTGGGCGACCGCCGCTAAGCGATTGCTTCACGCGCACTAACGAAAAGAACACCCGCTTAAACGGCGGGTGTTCTTTTTCATGGCACAGTTGCGTTTGATGCGTTATTTTTCTAAACAACAAGAATTGGTTAACCAAACTGGAAACCGAATATGCCGGATTCGCCCGAGCTAGAAACAGCAAAAGAACGCCTGAAGGTGGCCTTAAAGCGCCTTGAGAAGGTGCTGGATAAGCGCCTGCGCGATGCCGAGGTGAAGATTGCCCAAGCCGATAGCGTGCTGCACGGTAAAACCATTGCTGGTGCGCCTGAAAATAAAGCCATGGTGGCGGATATTGAATCGCTGAAAAAGCAAATCAAGCACATGGAAGAAGAAAACGATGCCCTGCGCAACGAGCTGGGTGGTGCGCGTGACCGCTCCAAAACGCTGGAGCAAACACAGGAACAAGTGGCGCAACGCGTGGATGGCGTGATTGGCAGCATTAAAACCATTTTACGGAATCAGGGTGTGTAGCGATGGCAGTTGTTGAAATCCACTTAGGCAGGCGAAACTACCAGTTGGCATGCGATGACGGGCAGGAAGCGCATTTACAGCGTTTGGCCGCCAGCATTAACCAGCGCGTGACCGAACTTTCATTGGCGGCAGACGGCACAAGCGATGCCATGCTGCTGGTGATGGCGGCCCTGACGATGCAGGACGAGCTGAACGATGCCCTAAAAAAGGGCGGCGGAAACAACACCTTAAACCGTGATGCCGTGGAAGAAGAGATAGATTTGGCCGTGGCGGAGGCGGTTTCGACCATCGCAGAATACGTGGAAAACCTTGCGCAGCGCTTTGAAAAGCGCTAATATCCGCCGCAGGAATGGGAACTGCGCGATACGTCAGACCTACGTTATCCCTTGAGCCAATAAGTTTCTTATAGGGAGCTGTCCCTGACTTGGGTAGTGTTAGAAGCGAAGCTACTATGGTCCTTGTTATATGGCACCCACCTGTACATACGGGTCTCATGAGGAACAAGCAGTCAACGGTCGAGGTGGGCCCATTCCTACTTTAAGTTTTAGCCTAATCTGTGTGTAAAGGGAGACTTCATGCCCACGCCTGCGAATAAACAGACGTTGCGCGTGCAGTGCAGGCAACGCAGACAGGCGCTCCCGCAGAATATCAGACTTCCCGCCATTACCGCATTCACCGCTCGCACCATTGCGTGGCTGGCCGAACGTGCCCCAGATGCAAAATGCGTGGGCGGCTATTACCCCATGCCTGAAGAAATGGATATCCGCCCGCTGCTGCAAGTGATGATGGCAGGTGGCGCGGACGTGGCGCTTCCGCTGATTACGCCTCAAAACGCCCTCAGCTTTAAAAAAACCACCACACTGATGCCTGACGAATTAGTGCGCCACCCCAATTTCAGCGTGATGGAGCCGCCGATGGCGTGGCCGGATGCTGAGCCGCAGGTGCTGATTGTGCCGCTCTTAGGGTTTGACGAAAACTGCCACCGCCTTGGTTTTGGCGGCGGATATTATGACCGCGCTATTGCTTCTTTGCGTGCCGCCAACTACAAAGTGGTGGTGGTGGGCGCCGCGTTTGAATGCCAGAAGCTTTCGCGGATGCCATCAGAACCCCACGATGCCCGCCTCGATGCGGTGATAACGGAACATGCGGTGTATCAACCGCCGAAGGAGTAGCGTTTTGCGGATATTGTATTGCGGGGATGTGGTGGGGCGCTCGGGCCGAAAAGCGGTGCTGGATCATGTGCCGACCTTAAAGAAAAGCCTAAAGCTGGATGCGGTGGTGGTCTGCGGTGAAAATGCGGCGGGCGGATTTGGTGTGACCCGCGAAATCTGTGACGATTTTATCAAAGCTGGCGCGAATGTGCTGACGGGCGGCGACCACGTGTTCGACAAGCAAGAAACCCTAAGTTTCATCCGCAATTTTCCGCAGTTGGTGCGCCCTGCGAACTTCCCCGAAGGCACGCCCGGCGCAGGCATGTATGTGCACGAATTGCCCGATGGCCGCAGCCTGCTGGTGATTCACCTGTTGGCGCAAGTTTTCATGAAAACCCAGCTCGACAGCCCGTTTGAATGCGTGGCAGAGATTTTAAAAACCTACCGCCTTGGCGGTAATGTGAGTGCGATTTTGGTCGATTTCCACGGTGAGGCAACATCTGAAAAAATGGCAATGGGCCATTATCTGGACGGCAAGGTGAGCTTGGTTGTGGGTAGCCACACACACGTGCCGACGGCAGATGCGCAAGTGCTGCCCAAAGGCACGGCCTACCAGACCGATGCCGGTATGTGCGGGTGCTATGATTCCGTGATCGGGTTTGAAAAAACCGTGCCGCTGCAGGGCTTCCTCAAAAAATACCGCACGGATAAAATGACGCCCTCAGGCGGTGAAGGCACTATGTGCGGCGTGTTCGTAGAAACCGATGATGCCACGGGCCTTGCCAAAAAAATCTGCCCCGTGCGCGTGGGCGGAAGGTTGATGCATATTCTGCCAGAGGTGGCATAATCACGCCATGACGCAGCATCACTCCCCCGAACAGATTAAACGCGAAATACAAGGCTTCAGCCTGATTGTGCTGGCGGTGCTGGGCATTAGCCTGCAGGCGGTGCTGGCGAAAATGCTGTTTGCCAGCGGCGTGAGTTTCGTGGCGGTGCTGGTATTAAGGAAGCTGATGTTCCTTTCGCTGTATACGCCGTTATTGCTCCGCCGCTTCAAGCCAAAAGCCATTTATTCGCAGGGGCAGACAGTGGTGCATGCCATGATGGTGGGCGCGCTCGGGCATTATATTTTGCCGCTCATTACCTTCCATGCGCTTGATAAAGTGAATGCCGGTGTGGTGACGGTGATTGTATATACTTACCCGCTCTTCGTGATTTTGCTGAATGCGTTATTGTTCCAGATTTTCCCACCCGCGCTGCACATTTTCACCTTCCTTGCCATGCAAGTGGGCGTGTATTGGGTAATGGGCGGCGGGACGCATATTTTTGAACAGAATTTAGAAGGCTCATTACTGGCGCTTTTGGTATCGGTGCTCTATGCCATGTTCACCATGACGATGCACCGCGCGGTGGCGCGCCTTGGCACGCGCCGCTATATTTTCCATGCGCTGATGGGCGGCCTTTTGGCATCAGTAGTACATTTCCTGCTAGCTGGTGCACCGATAGGCCAGCTCGTGCTCAGCGGGCATAATTATGCGATGCTGGCGCTGTTCTCGCTTATTTGTTTTGTGCCTGCGCTGTTTGTGGCCGAAGGTATGCAAGTGGTGGGGGTGACGCGCGCGTCGCTGATTACGGCTATGGCTCCGGCGCTGACCATTATTCTTGCGTATTTTATGCTGCATGAGGTATTACTCCCCTTACAAATGCTGGGCAGCGTAGTGGTGATTGCCGCCGTTTTATTGCTCGAGAAAAAACTGCTCAAGCAGATGCTGCCCAAAAACAAGCGCGGGAAGGTGGGGCCTTCTTAAGCATATGAAGAGGTGATTTTTAAATGGCTGGTCACTCACATGCTGCAAACATTGCCCGCAGAAAAGGTGCGCAGGATAAAAAACGCGCCAGCCTTTTCACCAAAGTGGTGCGTGAAGTGATGGTGGCTTCCAAACTGGGCGGGCCGGATACAAATTTTAACCCGCGTTTGCGCACCGCTGTTTTGGCTGCGCGCGCGGTGAACGTACCGAAAGACCGCATCGAAGCGGCGATTAAAAAAGGCTCGAGCGCCGGTGAAGGCGAAAATTACGAAGAGATGCGGTATGAAGCCTATGCCCCCGGTGGCGTGGCGGTGATTATTGACGCGCTGACTGATAACCGCAACCGCACGGCGTCAGACCTGCGCGCGATCCTCACGAAGTGTGGTGGTGCGCTGGGCGAGCAGGGTTGCGTTTCCTTTATGTTCGAGCGTGTGGGCATGGTGTTTTACCCAGTGGAAAAAGCGGCACCCGATGCCATGTTTGAAGCGGCGCTTGAAGCAGGCGCCAGCAATTGCGAATCTTCCGCCGAAGGCCACATGATTACCTGCGAACTTGACCAGCTGAACGCCGTGCGCGATGCGCTTGCCAAGAGGTTTGGTGACCCCGAAACGGCGCGGTTTGAGTGGCAACCTAAAACGCTTGTTCCGGTGACAGATGAAGAAAAAGCCCGCGCGGTATTGAAACTAGTCGATGCGCTTGAGGATAACGACGATGTCCAGTATATTGCTACGAACTATGATATCTCGGATGCGCTCCGAGAAAAGTGTGAACAAGCGTAATTTTTAAAGGAGAGACGCATGTCAAGGAATGGTGGGATAGTAGGATTTACGATTAAATGGGGCGCCATCTCTGCGGTGGTGGTGGGTGTTCTTTCGTATTTTGGGGTGGTGGATTTAAATGACCATCGCATTAAGAATAAATTAAATCAGGCAGAGCAATATGTTGCCAGGCTTTTCGGTAAGGCGGGTGATTCTGTAGAAGATGCTGTGGGCGATGCAAAGCGTACGGTTAAGGGTACGGTGAATGAAGCCGTGAATGATGCCGTGGATGAAGTGGGTGATGTGGTAGAAGATGCCGCTGACTCAGCGAAAGATGTTGCAAAAGATGCAGCCAAAGATGCCACGCGCGGTGCCGCTGGCACGGTCAATGATGTGAAACGGGAGCTGCAATAAGTCGCAGCAGGAAGGCCTGCCAATGGTGCGTATCCTCGGCGTTGATCCCGGGCTGGCTCACACAGGGTGGGGGCTAGTGGAAGCCGAGGGTAACCGCGTTTCCTATATTGCGTCCGGCACGATTCACACGAAGCCAGCCGATGCTATGCCACAGCGTTTGAAAGCGTTGTGTGAGGGGCTTTCTGAGGCTGTAAAACGCTTTCAACCGCAGGAAGCAGCCATCGAAGAAACCTTCGTGAATAAAAACGCACAATCCTCACTGAAATTGGGCCATGCACGCGGCGCGCTGATGGTAAGCCTTTCGCTTGCAGGCCTGCCGGTAGCGGAATATGCTGCACGGGTGGTAAAAAAAACCGTAACCGGTGTGGGTGCGGCAGAAAAAGAACAGGTGCAGGCCATGGTGCGGCATTTGTTGCCCGGCAGCCGTGCAGACAGTGCTGATAGCGCCGATGCATTGGCGGTGGCACTGTGCCACGCCTACCATGCAACGGCAAACCGCCTGAAGGAGCGTGTGGCAAAATGATTGGTAAATTAAAGGGCATGATTGAACAAGCGGGTGCTGACAGCGTGATTGTGGACGTGGGCGGCGTGGGTTACTTGGTGTTTTGCTCCGGTCGCACGTTGCGCCAGTTGAACCCAGGCCGTGAAAGCACGCTGTTTATTGAAACCCATGTGCGCGAAGATCATATCCACCTGTTCGGTTTTTCCGCAGAAGAAGAACGCCTGTGGTTCAAGCAATTACAAACCGTGAGCGGTGTGGGCGCAAAAGTGGCGCTGGCAGTACTTTCAGCACTGTCGCCTGACCAGCTGATTACCGCGATTGTATCGCAGGATAAAGCGGCGTTTAAAGCTGTGGCAGGCGTGGGCCCTAAACTGGCAGAGCGTATTTTAGTGGAGCTGAAAAGCAAAGTTTCCGGCCTTTCTATTGTGCCCAAAACGGGTGGTGGTGTTGCAACGGAAGCCGCAGGCGGTGAAATTGCTGATGCGATTTCAGCACTGATTAATTTGGGTTATAATCGCAGCGAAGCCTATGGCGCGGTACAAAAAGCGGCGCAAACGAATAAAAGCGCCAAGGTGGGTGACCTGATTCGCCTTGGCCTGAAGGAGCTGGCATCATGACCGAGCGCCCCGTGATTACACCACTCATGCAGGATGAAGACACACAAGAAATGACACTGCGCCCCTTGGCGCTGGATGAATTTATCGGCCAGCCACAGACGAAAGAAAATTTACGTGTGTTTGTGGAGGCGGCAAAAAAGCGCGGTGATGCGCTGGACCACGTGTTGCTCTATGGCCCTCCGGGACTAGGCAAAACCACACTGGCGCAGATTGTGGCACGCGAAATGGGCGTGAGCTTTCGTGCGACCGCAGGCCCGATTCTTTCTAAGGCGGGAGACCTTGCGGCCATCTTAACAAACCTGCAGCAGGGCGACGTGCTGTTTATTGATGAAATCCACCGCCTGAACCCTATCGTAGAAGAAGTGCTGTATCCTGCGATGGAAGATTTCAAGCTGGATTTGATTATTGGTGAGGGTCCCGCCGCGCGCTCGATTCGCATCGACTTGCCGAAGTTTACGCTGGTGGGTGCTACCACGCGCATCGGCCTGATTGCAAACCCGCTGCGTGACCGCTTCGGCATTCCGCTGCGCCTTGAGTTCTATGATTTGAAAGAACTGAAGCAAGTGATTACCCGCGCCGCCGCGCTGCTGGAAGTAACACTGACGGATGATGGCGCGGAAGAAGTGGCGCGCCGTTCACGCGGCACGCCGCGCATTGCCGTGCGGCTGTTAAAGCGTGTGCGCGACTTTGCTGCTGTGGCAGGCAGCACCAGCATCAACGCCAAGGTGGCGGATGGCGCGCTCAAAAAACTGGAAGTGGACATGCAAGGGCTCGATAGTGCCGACCGCCGCTACCTGCAATTTATCGCCGAGCATTATAGTGGCGGACCTGTGGGCATTGAAACGATTGCGGCCGGACTTTCCGAACAGCGCGACACACTGGAAGACACGATTGAGCCCTACCTGATTCAGCGCGGCTTTGTGCAGCGCACGCCGCGCGGGCGTATGCTGACGCCCACGGCGTTTAAACATTTGGGGCTGACAGCGCCGAAAAGCCTTTCCTCGCAACTGGCGATTTTTGAGGACGGCAATGGTGAAGGCTAAAGAGGTGGCAAAAAAGCCAGAGGTTAAAATCCACAGCGTGAGTTATCGCGTGTATTACGAAGACACGGATGCAGGCGGCGTAACGTATCACGCCAGCTATATCCGTTTTGCTGAGCGTGCCCGCACCGAGATGCTGCGCACGTTGGGCTATGGCCAAAAGCAAATGCGCGAGAAAGACGGCGTACTGTTCGTGGTACGGTTTTTAGAAGCAGAATATTTAAAGCCCGCGCATTTAGATGACATGCTGCACATCGAAAGCTGCGTGGAAAGCATGTCGCGCACCAGCATGGTATTGCTGCAAAAAGTATATCGCGTGAAAGAGTTGCTGTGCGCCATGCGTGTGGTGATTATCTGTGTGAGCAAGGAAATGAAGCCGATACGCATTCCGCCGACGCTTAAAACCAAGCTTGAGAGCATGCAGTGCGTAGTGTGAGCTATATCCTATTGCTTGGCCTGCTGTTTTTTCCGCTTACGCTATCTGCTGCTCCTGCGCATATCAGTGAAGAGTGCGCCCATAAATTTCAGGTGTTAGAAGATGAGCTTTACTATGGCGGCAGATGCGAAAGCGATGCGGATTGTATGGTGACGCATTTCGGTTGCCCGTTCGGTTGCGGTACGCCGCTGAATAAAAAATTCGATACTGCCACGTTCGGCGTGAAGAAAAGACTGTATGAAAATGAATGTGGTGTATGCCGATACAGCTGCAGCAGTGAGCAAAAAGAACTCATGTGCGCCAAGGGCCAATGCCGGATGATTTATTACAGCGAGATTGAGGCATGGCGCGCCGAAGAAAAACGCAAAGCCGAGCGCGAGCGGCAGGAATTCATCGAGCACAAATACAATATCCCGAAGCGCGAAAGAACCGTCGGCCCGCAATAAGCAGCGCTGGTTATTTCTTACACAGACTGGATACGCGCTTAATCGCCACCGTCAGCATGGCGCTGGAAAGCTGGTCGTTCCCGCGCAGGTCACTGAAGAAGGTATCGTAACGGCTGAGCTCTTTCGCATTGGAAAGTTCCCACGCGCCGATGGCGCCGGAGCATGCATCGTCGCTGCATGCCACTTTGATAACCTCGGCCGTGAGCAGTTGCTGCACATCGTAGATTTCTTCAATCATGGTTTTAATGGACAGCTTTTCCCAATAAGAGGCAGCAGGCAGGCGCGACGCACATTTGCGCAGCCACTCGAGCCCCAAGCGTGTGCCAATGGAATAGTAGACTTCACCCACGACATGCACGGGGATTTTCTTCCGTGCCTGCTTTGCTACCTGCACGATATCGCAGGCTGCAGTGAGGGCGTCAAAGCGTGAAATACGCTCGGCCAGTTCTGCGGGAATGCCTTTGGATTTATATTCCATCAGCTTCTGGTCGCAGGATTTTTTCAGCGTGGGACTGATGATGCGGTCGAGGTGCTTGGCCACTTCGCCAATACCCGGCTTCAGTTCATCCACCAGATTGCCCACATTCATCGGGTGCGTGCTGTGGCGCAGCAGCCAGAAAGTGACGCGTTCAATCAGCGTTTTGGATTCATTGAACAGCTCCACCTGCGTGGCCGCGGGTACGGCACCATCGAGCGCTTCAATCGCGAGCCATGTGGCACGCAGGCCAAATGCATCACGCGCCACGGTGTAGGCACGTGCTACGTCGCAGCCTTTTAGCCCCGTATCTTCCAAGATGCGGAAGAAGAAGGTGAGGCCGACACGGTTCACGATGCTGTTTGCCACCACGGTGGTGATGATTTCACGGCGCAGCTCGTGGCTTTCAATTTCCTTGCGGAATTTTTCGCGCATGGCGGCGGGGAAATAGAGCATAAGGTCGTTTAAGAAGTATGCTTCTTCCGGCAGGTTTGATTTGATGAGGTTCTCATACACTGCAATTTTGCTGTAGGAGAGCAGCACGGCAATTTCAGGCCGTGTGAGGCTCTGGCGTGCCGCCATGCGCTGGGCGATGGCTTCGTCATCCGGCAGGAACTCGATTTTACGGTTGAGACCGGCGCGTTCTTCCAGCGCTTTCATCAGGCGCTGCTGTGCTTCCAGTTGTCCGAGGCCTTGGTTCTGCGCAATGGTGATAGCCTGCGTTTGCAGGTAGTTGTCGCGCAGTACGAGTTCGGCGATTTCATCGGTCATACCAGCAAGCAGTGCATTACGCTTTGACACTGGCAGACGGTTGCTTTCGGTCGCTTTGCGTAGTGCGATTTTGATATTTACCTCGTGGTCGGAGCAGTCCACACCCGCGGAGTTGTCAATCGCATCGGTATTTAGTTTACCGCCGAGGAGCGCATATTCAATACGCCCGAGCTGCGTGAAGCCAAGGTTGCCACCTTCGCCCACCACTTTGGCGCGGAGCTCGCGCCCATTTACGCGCAGCACGTCGTTGGTTTTATCTCCCACCGTTTCGTTGCCTTCGGTGGAGGCTTTGACATAGGTACCGATACCACCATTCCACAGCAAATCCACCGGTGCGCGCAGGATGCCTTTAATCAGCTCTTCCGGCGCAAATGTATCTTTTTCAAGGCCGAGCGCCTTTTGCGCCTGCTTCGAGATTTTGATGGATTTCGAGGCGCGTTCATAAATGCCGCCGCCTTCGGAAATCAGCTTCGTATCGTAATCTGCCCATGTGGAGCGCGGCTTTTCAAACAAGCGTTTGCGCTCTTTGAAGCTGGCCTTTGAGTTCGGCGTAGGGTCGATGAAAATATGCATGTGGTTGAAGGCTGCCACGAGGCAGATATGTTCTGACAGCAGCATACCGTTGCCGAACACGTCGCCCGACATGTCGCCCACACCAACCACGGTGAAATCTTGCTTCTGGATGTCTTTGCCCATTTCACGGAAATGGCGCTGCACACCCACCCAGCCACCACGCGCGGTGATAGCCATTTTTTTGTGGTCGTAACCCGCCGAACCGCCGGAGGCGAACGCATCGCCCAGCCAGAAGCCATATTCTTCCGATACGCTGTTGGCGATGTCGGAGAAGGTGGCGGTGCCTTTATCAGCAGCGACCACGAGGTAGGGGTCGTCTTCGTCGTGACTCACAACGCTCTTTGGTGCAATAATGCGTCCGCCCTGAATGTTGTCGGTGATGTCGAGCAAGCCGCGCAGGAAGGTTTTGTAGCATTCGATGCCTTGTGCCAACACTTCATCGCGGTTGCCTTTTACCGGATATTTCACCACAAAGCCGCCTTTAGAGCCCACGGGCACAATCACGGCGTTCTTCACCATCTGCGCCTTCATCAGGCCCAACACCTCGGTGCGGAAATCTTCACGGCGGTCAGACCAACGAAGGCCACCACGCGCCACTTTGCCGCCGCGCAAATGGATGCCTTCTACGCCATACGCATACACGAAAATTTCGCGGAATGGGCGCGGCAACGGCAGATCCGGCACGCGTGCCGAGTCGAACTTGAAGGAGATGTAGGTTTTTGGCTTATCGTTCTCAAGGCGCTGGAAATAGTTGGTGCGCAGCATGGACTGAATGGTTTCAGTCACCTGACGAATCACGCGGTCTTCCGCCACGTTGGTGACGGTGGTGAGGGATTTATCAATTGAGGGCAGCAGCGCTGCGGTTTTGCTTTCGCGCTCAGCACTTTTGATTTCCGGTGCGAAGCGTAGGCGGAACAGCTCAAACAACTTGCCCGCTAGAATCGGGTGCGAAGCCAGCGCTTCAGCAATGAAGTCATAACGGTAGGAGAAGGCGGTTTGGTGCACATAACGACAGGTGGCACGCAGCGCCACCACTTGGCGCCATTTCATGCCCGCCTTGATGATGAGCATGTTGAGTGCATCGTCTTCAATTTCTTTATGCCACACCTTGAAAAGGGCTTCTTCGAATTCCGGCTTAATGCTTTTGATATACGCCAGCTCATTTTGCTTGGCGGCCTCGCTCATGGAGACGTCAATCCGCAGGCGCAGGTGGTGAATCCACACTTCTTTTTGGCCAGCAGGTTTCACGAGGAACGTCAATTCGTCAATCACGTGGAAGCCCATGTTTTCAAGGATGGGCAGCACGTTCGACAGCGTGACCTGCGTTTCCGGATGGAAGATTTTTAGTTGGTAGTAACCAGCGGGGCTGTCTTCCAGTTTATAAAGATCAATCGCCAGCGTGTTTTTGGTCACGGCATCCTTAATTTTCAGGATGTCTTTCATCGTGCCGCCGAAATGGTAGCGGCTGGTGTAAGACGCAGTGAAGGCGTCGGAGAATTCGCGGAACATGGCCTCGCCATCGCGCTCACCGAAGCGGGCGATAACCGTGTCGTGCAGGCCGTCGAGCCAGCTATTGGTGACTTCAACGATTTCTTTTTCAATCGCGCTGATGCTGGCTTTCGTCGCGCCGCTGGTTTTTACGATGACATGCAGGCGGGCGAGCGGAGAATCCGTTACCTGCGTGTAGTGGTCAATCACTTTGCCCTGGAAGGATTTTTCTAAGATGCCTTGAATCTGCTCACGCACCTTGGTGTTGAAACGCTCACGCGGCACAAACACGATGCAGCTGGCAAAGCGGTCGAAGCGGTCACGGCGCAGGAACAGGCGCACGCGCGGACGCTTTGAAATTTCTACGATACCCATACAGATGTTGAAGAGCTCTTCGGTATTGATTTGGAAAATCTCATCGCGCGGATAGCTTTCTAAAATGGAGACGAGCTCTTTGCCATCGTGGCTCGCGGCTTTGAAGCCTGCTTTTTTCAGCACATATTCCATTTTGTGGCGCAGAATCGGAATCAGCGTGGCGCTCTGGTAATACACGGATGAGGTGAAAAGGCCGAGGAAGCGGCGCTCGCCAATGACTTTGCCCTTGCTGTCGAAACGCTTGATGCCGATATAATCCATGTGCACGGAACGGTGAATCACCGTTTTGCGGTTGGATTTGGAAAAGCTCACCAGTTCGTTTTTCTGCAGTGGCAGAATGGTTTGTGTGAGGGTGTCGATACCCTTGGCTTTATCTTCGGGGTAATACAGGTTGAAGATGCCGAGTGCCGCATTTTTATCGGCCACCAGCGTACCTTTTTTATCGAGCGTGTAGTCGCATGCGCCAAGGAAAGTGAAGTGATTGTCGGCCAGCCATTTGAAGAAGGCGAGGGTTTCATCGACCTCTGCCTTATCATACTCTTTCCCGACATGGCCGAGTTCGCGGATGGTGCTTTGCACCGAAGCGAGCATGGGTTTCCAGTCACGCACGGCGTAAGACACGGCTTCCAGCACATAGCTCATGCGCTGTTCGAGCGCTTTACGCTCTTCTGCGGTGGCGATGTAATTAATCTGGAACAGGATGATGGATTCTAAATTATCAGAGCCCGCACCGGACGCTTCCACCTTCACGGCGCGGCCTTCCTTGTTACGGGAAATCTGCATGATGGGGTGAATCAGCTGATACACGCGGTAGCTGGAAACATTGAGCTCGGCGCTGATGGAGTCAATCAGGAATGGCATGTCATCGACTTGAATGAGCACTGCTGTGCGGTCAGATTCCCACTCAGGGTTATAGACTTTTACCGAAAATTTCTTTTCGCCTTTACGGAGCTCAATGAACGACCACAGGTCGCGCGCGGCATCGTGCAAGCGTTCTGGCTTGCGGGAAGAAAGATATTCTTCGGGTGCGCCATCAAAAAACAGGCGGGTGAAACTGTCGAACGCGGCATTTTTGCCTGCGCGCTTTCCGGCGGCGAGAATGGCATCGAGATATTTTTTGTTATTCCTTACGAAAGTTTTTTCTGCTTTCTTCTCACGCACATTTTGCTTGCCCATAACGCCTTATATCCAGAAGTAATTTTTAGTATTTAAACCTAGCCGCGGGAGGAAATTTCCCTTAAGCTAAAGCCGGTTACCTTACTTGCGAGTGACAGATACCATGCCTGAACCAAAAAGACAATCAATGACCGATAGTTTCGCACAGTTTATTCCCACGCTTTTAACCACCAGCCGCCGCGCCGGTGAGTGCATCATGGGCCACTATGAAACGGCGGTAGCAGTGGATAAAAAAGAAGATTCCTCACCCGTTACGGCAGCCGATATTGAGGCTAATACATTGATAGTTAAGGCTCTTTTAAGCATGGCGCCGCAGATTCCGGTGGTGGCCGAGGAAAGCGACAACGCTACGCACATTGCTGAAATACCGCCGTTGTTCTGGCTGGTGGATCCACTGGATGGCACGAAAAGCTTTATCAAGCGCACGGGCGAGTTCACGGTGAATATCGGCCTGATTCAAAACCGCCGCCCCGTGATGGGTGTGGTGTATATCCCCGCCAAGGACGAGATGTATTTCACAGGTGAAAAAGGCGGCGCGTATTTTGCCAAGGGCAGCGAAAAGCCGCAGCGCATTGAAGTGCGCACCCCGCCGAAAGACGGCATGGTGGTGGTGGCGAGCGCCTCGCACCGTACGCCGGAAACCGATGAATATATCAGCACGCTGAAGGTGAAATCCTTCCTGCCGGTTTCAAGCTCGCTGAAATTTTGTGCGATTGCGAAAGGCGAGGCCGATATTTATCCGCGCTTCGGCCCCACCATGGAATGGGACACTGCCGCAGGACAAGCCGTGCTTGAGGCAGCAGGTGGCACGGTGCACACACTGGAGGGCGCGCCTTTCATCTATGGCAAGGAATCATTCCGCAATGGCTATTTCATCGCCCGCGGAAAATCGGTATAACTAATCAGCATCGTTTTTAAGGAAGAGGAAATAACTATGCCACGTATTACAGCCCCCGCGATGGTGTACATCACCGGCGAAGAAATGACCCGTTACTCCATGCAGTTGATTTTGGATCAGTGGATTACGCCGCATGTGGATACAAAAAACTGGCAGATGTTCGACCTTTCGTGCAAGCACCGCGATGCAACCAAAGACCAAGTGTTGAAAGATGTGATTGCAGCAGGCAAAAAAATCGGTGCGATTTTTAAAGAGCCGACCATTACCCCCACGGCAGACCAAGCCAAAGAAATGGGGCTTTCCAAAGCGTGGGGCTCGCCCAACGGCGCGCTGCGCCGTGGCTGGAACGGCTTTGCGATTAGCCGCGACACTATTCATGTGCCGGGCTTAAAACTGGGTTACGCTAAGCCGGTGATGTTCGACCGCCATGCAGTGGGCGGTGAATATAGCGCGGGTTCAAAAATCGTCGGTAAAGGCAAGCTGGTGATGAAGTTTATTCCGGCAAATGGCGGCGCCGAAGAAATCGTTGATGAGCGCGATTTGGTGGATGAGGTGAATGCGGCCGTGGCGTATCACAACCCGTATGACAACGTACGCGCGTTAGCGCATCACCATTTTAGCCGAGCACTGGAAGCGGGCGTGGTGCCGCACATCGTGACCAAAAAAACCGTGTTCAAATGGCAAGAGCCGTTCTGGCAGATTATGAACGAAGTGTTTGAAAAAGATTTCAAAGAGAAATTTGCTGCCAAAGGTTTGCTGAAAACCACGGGCGGGAAACTATCGCACATGCTGTCCGATGCCGCGACGATGAAAATCATTGCATGGAAAGAGGGCGGCTTTTCAATGGTGGCGCATAATTATGATGGTGACGTGCTGACTGATGAAGTGAGCCAGTTCCACCGTTCGCCCGCGTTTTTGGATTCTTGTTTGGTGGGCGTGCGCGAAGATGGCAGCATCATTAAAGAATTCGAAGCCTCGCACGGCACAGTGTCTGACATGGAAGCGGCGCGCCTTGCAGGCAAGCGCACCTCGATGAACCCACTTGGCATGGTGGATGCGCTGACCAAAGCGATGAACCACAGCGCCAAGCTGGCAGGCAAGGAAAAGGACGTTACGCCCTTTACCAAAGCGGTGTACGAAGCGATGTGCGAAACGCTGGTGAGCGACAAAGGCACCGAAGATGTGGGCGGCGGTTCGTCCACCGAACAATTCGTTGAGATTGTGGCGGGTAAGATTAAGTCAAAAATTGGTTAGGGCAAAAATTGGTTAGGGCAAAAATTGGTTAGGGCAAAAATCGGCTAGGGCAAAAATCGGCTAGGGCAAAAATCGGCTAGGGCAAAAATCGGCTAGGGCCTATTTAGCCTTGGCGCTGCCGAGGGTTTTGTCGTGCTCGCGATACCAGTGGTAGGTGGTGTCGAGCCCTTTTTCAAACGGCGTGCTGGCGCGCCAGCCGAGCGAATGCAGCTTCGAGGATTCCAGCAATTTACGTGGTGCACCATCAGGCTTGCTAGCATCGAATTCCAATTCGCCACGGTACCCGATCACATCCGCAATTTTCTGCGCCAGTTCTTTAATGGAAATATCCTGCCCTGTGCCGATATTGATGTGCTCATAGGTGCTGTAATGCTGCATCACGAACACCAGCGCGTCAGCGAGGTCATCTACATAAATAAACTCGCGGCGCGGAATGCCGGAACCCCAGATGCCCACTTTGGGCTGCGAGTTTAGCTTGGCCAAATGCATACGCGTCATCAGGCCGGGAATCACGTGGCCGGACGTGTCGTCGAAATTGTCACCCGGGCCATAAATATTTGTTGGGATAGCGGTAATAAAATCGCAGCCATATTGTTTGCGGAAGGCCTGACACATTTTAAGGCCGGCGATTTTTGCAATGGCGTACGATTCATCGGCGGGCTCTAACGTGCCCGTCATCAGCGAGGTTTCTTTGATGGGCTGTTCCGCATTGCGCGGGTAAATGGAAGATGAACCCATGAACAGCAATTTTTTGACGCTGTGAATTTGCGCCGCATGAATGACGTTGCTGGCAATCACCAAGTTGCGGTAAATGAAATCAGCAGGGTAGGTGCTGTTGACCAAAATGCCGCCCACGCGTGCAGCGGCCAAGAACACCACTTCGGGTTTATGGATTTCCAGCCACTTGTTCACTTCGCCTTGGCGTGTGAGGTCGAGCTCGGTGGAGGTGGCGGTGAGAATGTCGCAGCCTTCGGTTTTTAGGCGGCGTAAAATGGCGGCACCCACCATACCCGTGTGGCCTGCAACCCAGACGCGGCGGCGGTAGAGCGAGAATTCTGTTTTACTATTTGGTCCCGTCATGCTGCAAGCAGAGTAACATAAAAACAACCACGGATGGAAGAAAGATTAGTACGAATTTTAGACAAGTTTTTTGAAAACACTATTTGTATTAACGCGGCGGCACATCTGTATTTTTTTGAGACAGGTCGGGTGCCTCTTCTTCACGATTTTGCAGGTATTTTTGCCACTGCTCTTTTGCAGACTTGGCGGGTTCTGCGGCGTCTGCACGTGCATACGGCGGTGGCAAAACAATTGCTGGTAAAGCTACGGGCAAGGGTGGCGGGCCAACGGAGACTGTTCTGGGGTAAATAGCTGGCAGTGTAGCTGGAAAGAAGATGTCAGAGACTTGCACTACGCCGTTAAAACGTTCCCATGTGGGTTTGAAATGTGAAGTTTTATCCTGCGTCATTAAGAGCGGCTCTATTTCATCCGACATATTGATTTTGTTTTTAGAATACACAAGCGACATATCATGCTGCTGCTGCAAATGACTGATAAACCGCTCTAGGCCGAAGGTTAGGTTGCCGCGTTGGCCTTGGTTCGGCATTTTCATCACGACGGGCGGCATGAGCTGCTGTATAAATTTCATCACATTGGGTAAGTCGTCCTGCGTGCGGCACAGGCCGAAGATAAGCTCGGCACCCCGCACCATCTGCTCATCCTGCAGGCGTTTTCCATCACCGTGTTGTTCGTAGAGTCTTTTGCTTTCATCGTAATATTCATGTGGGGGCAGCTCAATCACATCGTGCTGAATATGGGAGGCAATGCCCTTTACCAACGCTCGGTACTCTTCGTAAGTTGGTTTTTTGACATCTTTAAAATATTTTTGTGCAAAAGGCGCATCGGGTGGGATGGTGTGCGTTGCGACATCTAATAGTGTGTAGGCATCGCCCTTTAAACGTCCATTACCTTGAAGCTGGCGCTCAACCTTCTGGAGTTGCGCCATATCCTGCCGCTGTACAAGCTCTTCATTTATTTTGTCAGAATGAAGCTCAATGTTATTGGCATTCAGCGCATGAAACACTTCATGCATCAGCACCATTGCTTTGTCTTCTACGTTGAAGGGGAACTCACTGCCCTGGTTGCTATCACCCACGACAATCATGGATGCCACATCCTCCAACCGGTCTTTAATTTTCCGGTGACCCCATGTTTTCGCGGCTTCGCGGTCTGTTGATCTACTACCCTCGGCTTCTGCCACAGTGATGCCGTTATTGAGCATCACAATCTGTGCGTCCTTTTGCATGAGGTTGGTGCCCAGCATGGGGAATTGTGATGTTAAAACATAGTGTGTCCACACACTCATTTGCCGCTCAAAATCTGTATTTTGATCGTAATGATCGCCGCGGTATTCCTTGCTTGTCTGGAGTAGGGATTGCTTCAGGAGCCCTTTATCCTGATACGCTTCTGTGGCAATGCCGATTAAGGATGTGAGGTATTCGGTTTCATCTTTCACACCAGAAAGTGCTTCTGTGGCACGCTTCCGCAATATGCTGGATGAGTCTAGTAAACTACCTCCCAGCAATTCAATCGCGGCATTTTTAAATGTTTCAAAATAATTGGCGTCTTGTAAAAACGCAGGGCGCTCAGCATCCGGAAGGGCCGTGCGGGACGCTGCCACCAAAGCGGCCGTGTGCAGGAAAGTGAGGCGCCTGCTATCGTAAGCTGCTAAAAAATCATGCGCCGCTTCAATGTGCCCGACATTGGTGAAATCATCATCGGTGCTTTTTGGTGGCGTATGGTTGTGGCTTACGATTTCCTGCGCGTATTTTACGAGTTCTGGCACTAGCATGCGTTCCGCGTGGTTATGTACTTGTGGTGCTAATGTTTCAGTTTTGAGTGGAACAAAAACACTCTCCTGCGACTCGATGCTATTTTGCAGGTCACGCGGGGCAGCGTAATAATCAGCCTCGACAATAAGCATAAGGCCATTTAAGGCGCCCCGCTGCCTTGCCTGCCAGCGGCCCAGGATTGCATCTAATTGTGCGGCGTTTTTTTCATCCAATGCCTCTACTGGAACAATGATTGCATGGGCGGGCGGCACAGTGCGGGACAGATAGGCCGCGCGCTCACCTGCCACCAGAAAATCGCTTATAATCGGTGCGTCTGGCTCTGTGCCTCGGCTCATCACGTGGATGGACTGCTGCACACCGGCCATTAATTCTGCTGGAAAAAATCGTGCCATAACAAAACCCTAACTGACCTTTTAGGGTAGCAGGCAGGGGTTAAAAAAGTGTTAAGCACTGAAATATAAGGGAAATGCGTGGGTAACGCGAATGAGAACTGGAGCGGGTGACGCGAATCGAACGCGCGACCCTAACCTTGGCAAGGTTATGCTCTACCCCTGAGCTACACCCGCTCGTGCCTCATTAAAGAGGAATGCATCATACGCAAAGATTTTTCCTTTGCAAGTATCTTTTATGCTCTGCTATTTTGGCTCTATGCCAAGCCATAAAGACATCGACGCCAAGCTGCTTGAAATACTGGTTTGCCCCGTAACGAAGGGGCCGCTCACCTATGATCGCAAAGCACAGGAACTCATCAGCCCCAAGGCCGGTTTGGCCTATCCGATTAAAAACGGAATCCCCATCATGCTGCCGGACGATGCCCGGCGACTGGAAAACTAATTCATGCGCAAACCTGCGGCCTCGAATGACAACACCCGGAATGCCGCGGGCCCGCAAATGAGGGAAGCCGCCGCGCTGCTGGAAAGCGGCCGCGTGAAAGAGGCGGAAGCACTGTGCCGCAGTTTCCTCAAAATCCACCCGCAAGACCCTGACCTGCATAATTTGATGGGCGCGGTGATGATGAAGCAAAAAAACTATGCCGAGGCGATACCATGTTTTCGCAAGGCACTTGAGATAGTGCCGACGATGGTGAGTTTTTATTTGAACCTTTCGATTGCGCTCAGGCAGGGTGAACGCGCCGCCGAAGCGGTGCCTGTTCTAAAGCGTGCCATGCAGCAATGGCCGGATAACCCTGAAGTGTATCTGCATTTAGGGCACACGGCACGCAGCCTTGAAAATTTGGTGGATGCACGTAGTTGCTATGAGCAGGCGATTGCGCTTTCGCCCACGCATCAGCAAGCATGGTTTTATTTAGGGCATGTGTATGAGCTGTTGGGTGATTTTCCTCAGGCGGTGGCGGGTTATACCAAAGCCATTACGCTGAATCCGGCAGATAAGCGCGCTCTCTATTACCGCGCTTTTTGCCTTCTCACGATGGGGGATTTTAAAACCGGCTTCCAGCAATATGAGCTGCGCTGGGTGCAGGACGATATGCCAACACTGCCTTCCGGCCTTGGTGGGCGCCGCATGTGGGATGGCGCACCGATAAAAGGCACGTTGCTGGTGCTGCGTGAACAAGGCATGGGTGATGTGATTCAGTGCCTACGCTTTTTGCCGTTGATTAAAGAAAAAGTGGGACGCTTGGTGGTGCAGGTGCCCGAAAGCCTGCGCCCGCTGGTGGCGCGCATGGGCGTGGCCGATGAAATCGTGCCGCCGGATGCGCTGCCCGAATGCGAAAGTTTTATTCCTTTTTTAAGCTTGCCGCGTGTGTTGGCGGTGGATGAAGCGGCGCTGCAATCAGTGAGCAAACCTTACCTTGAAACCGATGCTTCGCGCCTTGAAAAATGGCAGGCGAGAATGAATGCGCCGGGCAAAAAAGTGGGGCTGGTGTGGCGCGGTGCATCGGGGCATGCGAACGACCATAACCGCTCGATGAGCCTTGCGATTTTAGCGCGGCTGCTACAGCGCAAAGAGATTACGTTTTATTCACTGCAAAAAGGCGCAGGGGAAGATGAGCTCGGCGCTTTTTCACATCACAAAAACCTGATTCCGCTCGGCGCAGAAATAAAAGATTACGACGACACGGCGGCGATATTAAAGCAGCTGGATGTGCTGATTTCGGTGGATACATCGGTGGTGCATTTAGCGGGTGCACTGGGCGTGAAAAGCTGGCTGATGGTGCCTTATGTGCCCGACTGGCGCTGGATGCTGAACCGCGAAGACAGCCCGTGGTATCCGTCGCTGCGCTTATTCCGGCAGCCACAGCGCAAAGCATGGGCGCCTGTGATAGCGCGCCTGAATGAAGAACTTCAAAAACTGTAAAGCTAAAGCGGCTTGCCCTGCATGAGGCGTGGAGTGTTGCCTGCTGTGCCCATAGCGTGGCGGATAAAGAGTTTTTTGAGGGGCGGCATGTGCTGCACGGCGGCAAGGCCAGCTTCACGCGCCAGCTTAATGGGGAATACGTTGTTCGAGAACAGACGGTTTAGGCCGTCTGTCACTGCAATCATTGCGGCATTATCCGCCAGACGCGCTTTTTCATAAGACTTCAGCACGCTGCCAGAGCCGATATCGAGCCCGAGGCGATAGGTTTCGGCGATGATGTCGGCCAGGCTTGCGACATCGCGTATGCCGAGATTGAAGCCTTGCCCTGCAATGGGGTGAATGGCGTGGGCGCTATCACCCACCAGCGCAAGGCGCGGCGCGGTGTTTTGTGTAGCAACACACAGCGAAAGTGGGTAGCACCAGCGCTGCCCGACCACGCTTACATCGCCCAGCCAATCGCCAAAACGCTCAGCGATGGCGGCATTGAAATCGGCGTCGTTCATCTGCATATACGTGGGGGCGAGGGCAGATTTTTCAGTCCATACCAGTGAGGAATGGTGCCCGCCACCCATCGGCAGAATGGCAAACGGCCCTGCAGGTAGGAAATGCTCCACCGCTACACCATTATGGTGTTTTTCATGTTTTACCGTGCAGACGATGCCGCTTTGCCCGTAATCCCACCCGATGGTACGGATGCCAGCTTGGTCACGCAGGCCGGATTTTTTGCCTTCTGCGGAAACCAATAAAGAGGCGGTGAGGGTGCGGCCATCTTCGAGCAGCAGCTGGATAGATTCGGTTTCCGGCTTCATCGTTGTATAGCGTGCCGGGGCCAACAGTGTGATGTTGCGGTGTTGTTTAAGCCCATGATAGAGCGCGAGGCGCAGATGACGGTTTTCCACGATATGGCCCATTGGTTCGGTGCCAGCAAGTGCGTGGTCATAATGCAAAAACAACGGCGAGTGATTGTCGATAATGCGGATGTCGCGGATTTCGCCCGCGTCTTTTACCATCTCGGGCCACACACCGAGCGCTTCAAACACGCGGCGCGAGGCAAGGGCAATGGCACTGACGCGGCCGTCAAACGCCGTGCTGAGCAGTGCCTTTTTTTCCTGCGCTTCAACCACCGTGATGCGCAGGCCAAGCGGCGCAAGGCTCAGTGCCAAAGTAAGGCCAACAAGCCCGCCACCTGCGATGATAATATCCGATGAATACGATGATTTTTTTGCCATAGGGGGCTTATAACACGAAGGCCATAGACCTGTCCACGCAAGGCGCGTAAGGGCTGTTATTTGCCGGCGCGCCCGCCGCCAGAGCGTTCGTTTTCTTTTCCGGCTGCCAGAATATTCGGTGCCGGTGCATCATGGTGTGCGGCATGCACCTGTAGGCCCAATTCTTTTGCCAAATCTTTCAGCGTGCCAGCGATATCATTATTCGGCGGTGCGGGTGGAGCCAGCGGCGGCTCTGTGCTGACAACAGTCTCTGCGCCGCGGGTTTTTTCGCGCTCCACCACAATCTGGTAGGAAGCTTTCTCAACGGCTTCAGGGTGCTGCGCCAAATATTCATTGAGTGTTTGCGCGGGTCGGGTGGAAATTTTACTATCCTCAAATAATACAATACTGGTGGATGTACCTTCTTTAATACCGAATGCTTCGGCCCGCTTTTCTTCTGGAATGGCTTGAATCACTTGCTGAATCACAACTTCTGCCAGCGCATCCACTTTTTTAGGATTCTCGTTTAAATATTCTTTTAAGGGCACGGTGACCGTCTTGCCATCCGCGCGGATAAACGTAACAGGATGGTCTTTGCCTTCGCCCACTGCAACCCCGTCGCCCAGTGCGGCAGCAATGGTTTTTGCATCTGTGTCGAGGCGGTTAAGTGTGACATCCAGCATGTTGGCAGTTTCACGGCGCTGGAGTGCAACAGCAAGGTTATTTTCTTTTTCCGGCTCCAGCATTTTTTCTGCCAGCATCAGGCGCAGTTCTGGAATAGTGAGTTCTTTATCCGTGCCGCGCAGCTCAGGCGGCACTTTTTGATCTACACCATTTTTATCAAGAATTTTTTCGTTGCCTGCGGCATCGAAAATTTTGATATAGGTCGTTTCATCGCCCGTTGCAGGGTTTGGACGTGCGGTAGCTTCGTAGCGGTCATCTTTGCCAAGGAGGCCCAAAAGTTGCAGCATCTCCGGTGCCGTGATACCAGCTTCTTTAAACAAGCCCATAATCAGCGTGCCACGGCGTTCTGCGGGCGCTGCCTCAAGGCTGATTTCACCTTCCACTAGCGCACGAGGATCGCTTTTTACGGTCGCCGCTGTGAGGCGATGAGCGGGTGTATTTTCTACTGTAGCACCAGGTATCGCTGGTGCGGCGGGGACTGTGTCGACCGGACGATCTTTTTCGGAAACAACAGGCTTCTCGACATCCGCTGCCTTGGTTGGTTGTGGCGCTGGGGTTGGTGTTTTCGTGGCGGCATCTGCGGCGAGATTGGCAGCGGCGATACGCTCTTTTAGTACGCTGGTATCGGCTTCTGCCAGAGGTGTTTTTGGGTAGATGCTTGGGTCAGACATGTCCGGTGCTGCGTCGGGCACTTTGAGATCGGGACCTCTATCCTCTTTGGATATTTGAGGGTGTACAAAAAGCTTTGGGCCGGTCAACATGTTGATCAAAATACCAACATCCCTTGGGTCATTCAGATTAATGGGCTTGCCTTCAGTTCCGTCTTTGCCAGAAGGTTTAGTAATGCCGTTTAGATAGACGCCCGGTTCCTCGCCTTCTTTGGCAGGGCGCACACCGTTTGAAGTGATGTAATGACCAATCTCAGAACCGACTGATTTTAACAAACTTTTGCGTTCATTTTCGCTTAGTGTGGGATAGCGTTTCTGTGCTTGCTTGTCTAATTGTTCGCCATATTCTTCCAGCGCATTTAAGAATTTTTCTTTGCCACCTTTTTCAAAGCGCTCCAGCTTTTTTAGTGCGCTGGAGTCAGAGATAAGCCCCGCCCCTTCTTGCTGCACCGCTCGGGAAAAAACCTCACCGGCTTCCAGCGTTACCCTGCGTGTAAAAAGGCCATCCTCTGCGCCAAATGCGGTCTGAAGAACAAAGTTAAGGCCAGTCGCATCCGCAGCCATGCCGAGCGCTGTGCGCAAAACACCGGCATTAGGGTCGCGCACTTTATGGTCATCAGGAACAGTGCCGAAAAGTCCGTTATAGAGCCCCTTTAAAAACTCGATCTCAATCGCCATACCATTGGTGGCCATTGCGTTGACAAAGCCATCAATCGCCGGGCCAAAAATATCAACGATTTTACTGCGGTCTTTGATTTCTTGCATGGTTTCGCACAGGGCGAGCGCGCAGCTGCTGACATATCCAAACGTGTCACCGCGGTTGGATTTCATGGTAATGCCCATGTCGTTCAGGGCATGGCTTAACCCACTCCTTGAGGCGCGCGTGGTTTTGCTGGAAGACGCGGTAGCGGTAGGCGCGTAAGACAGTGCACCCCAGCCCCGGTGACCAAGGTACGAGCGCTCATAGTCGGTTTCTGAAGAAACCTGCCCAAGGGGCGACTCTTGGTCTATTCCCCCACTGGCTATTTCTGAGTCTTTAACCACTACGCATACCGCCTTATTGATTGGATTAGCTGCTTTACCCCTAAAATGATGCCAGAAAAGGGTTAATTTTTAGTTAAAGCATTGCCTAAAATTTGACTAAAAACCGCCCCCTTAAGAATTTCCAAAGGGGTTGGGGGGCAAAATTGCTCCCGGCGCGGCATTTTGTGTGGGAGTTTCCGTTGGTGTGAGGGCTGAGGGTTGTTGTATAGGCGGCAGTGCAGCAATTGTTCCCCCAGCGTCTGGCAAGATTACGGGTGGCGGTACGGGAATGGGCGCGGTATGCGCTTGTGGCATGGGTGGCGGGGGCGCATAGGCCTGTGGCTGCGGCGCAGGCGGTGCGACATATTGGGGCTGAGGTGGGGGCGCATAGGCCTGTGGCTGCGGCGCAGGCGGTGCGACATATTGTGGCTGAGGCGGTGGTGCATAGGCTTGCGGCTGTGGCGGTGGTGCATAGGCTTGCGGCTGTGGCGCAGGTGGTGCAGCATATTGCGGCTGAGGCGGTGGTGCATAGGCCTGTGGCTGTGGTGCCACTTGCGGAATGGGTTGGGGTTGAGGCAGAGGGGCTGCCTGAACAGGTGGCTGAGCAACAGGCTGAGGCTGTGACTGCACGGGAGCAGCCGCTTGCTGTGGGGGCATTTTTGCCAGTTCTTCCTGACCGGCGGCGAGTGCGTAGGAGCAGAGTTCTTCAAACGAAACATTATTCTTTTTTGCCAGCTCGAGCAGCTTGGCGAAGCTTTCCATCACTTTTGGCGGGATGCTGCCACCACGCTCTTTTGAGAGCCAGTTTGACTGGTTTTGCAGTGGATGGTTGCCCTCTTTCGGATTGCCAATATACACCTCAAACGGTGCTTTGGTGCCGCCAAAATCGCAAGGGATAGAAAATTTTCTCATCGTTTCACTCCAATGACCCTAAGAGTAGCAGAGCTTAGGGCTCGAGAAAACCATATTTCTTGAAAATGGCGCGCGCCTGACGGGTTTTGAGGAACTCAAGAAACTCACGCGCGGGCTGCATATTAAGCCCCGCTACGACCGCCGCCTGATACACAATCGGTGGATGGCTTTTTGCCGGGAAGTGTGACAGCACTGTTACTTCCGGGTTGTTATGCGTATCTGATGTGTAAACGACACCTGTGTTTTTGGCTTTGGCGATGAGATAGAGTGAACGGCGGTCGCTCTCTGCGCGCAGCATCACCGACTTGATGGCCTTCCAATGACCCATGCTGGCAAAGACATCCCGCACCATGGTGCCGAGCGGCACGGTCTCGGGGTCTGGGATAACGATGATGGTACGTTCATGCAGCCCCGGCAGCACTTTTTCCAGCGGCGCAGGTGCCTTAAACTGACGCAGCAAATGGCTGTCATTCGGCACGCAGAGTGCAATGCGGTTTTTGGCGACGTTCACAAAGTCATACGCATCAATCAGCCCTTGTTGCTTCAGGCGTGTGAAGGATTCTTTGTCCTCAGAAATATACACGTCAGCCGACTCGCCTTGTTCGATAGTGTTGGCGAGTTCAGAAGGTGCTTCAAAAAACGAAGACACCGTGATGCCTTTTTTCTTGGCATAAACGCGGGAAATTTCAGTCAGCGCGTCAGTGAGGCTGCTGGAAGCCAGTATGGTGATACCGAGCGACGTTTCGCCCGACTTTTTTTCGGGGGCAGCGTACGCGGAGTTGTGCCACACCAGCACGATGAGTGCAGCAAAAGCGAAAAGAGCGTAACGAAAAGCGTGCTTCACCTACTCCGCCTCCGCGTCGTGGGGTTTTTTATTGCCGTATAATGTTTCCGGTGCTACCTCAGGCTTTTGCGTAATGGTTACACCGTTTTCATCAAGTTTATAAAAAAAGCAGGTGCGCCTGCCCGTGTGGCAGGCCACGCCTTTTTGCCGCACCTTTGCAATGAGTGCATCGCCATCGCAATCCAGCACCAGTTCTTTTAGTGCTTGGGTTTGCCCAGAGGTTTCGCCCTTGCGCCACAGCGCGCCGCGCGAGCGTGACCAATACACCATTTCGCCGCTTTCAAGTGTGGTTTCAAGCGCTTCTTTATTCATCCACGCCAGCATGAGTACGTCATTGGTTTCAGCGCTTTGCGCGATGACGGGCACGAGCCCCTGCGCATCCCAACGGATGCGTTTAAAAATGGTTTTTTTGGTAGCGGGGGATATCTTCATATGCGTTTCTGCTTAGAGAAGTATAAGCAAAAAACCGGCAATGCCAATAACGATTCTGCGCACCCTTAAAACGCCAAATGCCGCCCTTCGGTAAGAAGGGCGGCATCAAGCGGGGGAGAAGAAATTTTTAGTGTGCGTTTAGTATGCGTTAGTATTGCGTAGAGCGTTTCAGACCGAGCATCCTCAGGCGTTCACTGATTTCACGGCGGCAGTCAGCGTAGGCGTTACCGGAGACAAGGGTTTCGGCGGACGTGTGCTGCGTAGCGTTGTTCAGAGAGTTTGGGGAAAGCTTAGTCTGCATAAAGTGTTTTTTGGTTCGGTTTGGTTCAACTTAGTTTCGTTGGCTTACAGTTTTGATAGTAGACAAAAAATATTAAGAAATCGTTAAAGCGCGTAAAATTTTATGAAAAATTTTCGATAAAGCGCGCGATGGCGCAGAAAAGCTGGTATTTCAGAGTGGTGGAAAAACTAGACTTTGCGCGCGAACCACACTACGCGGCCAATAATATTGACCTCATTTGCCGAACGTTCATATGCACCATATTGCGGATTATCGGACGCAATGCGGAGCGACGGCGGCTCAATGCCTGAAATCACCTCCAGCCGTTTTGCCACCAGCCCGATGCCATCAAACAGCACAAAAATACCCGGCGGGGTGGGGCCTTTGCGGCTTAAATCCACCAGCACCATGTCGTTATCTTGTAAGGTGGGATACATGCTGTCGCCGCTGACGAAAATAATCCGCAGGTCGGAGGGGTTGGACTTCAGGCTGTTCCGCACCCAGTCATGGTGAAAGTAATAGACTTTGCCTTCATTTTCTTCCGTGGTGAGCGTGCCGCCACCCATGGAGGCATGCACCTCCAGCGAAGGGATGCTGATAACCTCGGGGTGTTTGTCGGTTAATTTTTTGGCATCCACCGTGCCGCTGAGTAAATAATTCACATCACTGCCGAGCACTTCAGCAATGGCGGAAAGCTTTTGTGTGGTGGGGTTACCCGATTTACCGCTTAAGATGTCGTACACGAAGGAGCGGCCTACACCGGCGCGTTCAGCCAGCTCGCGGGCATTGATGCCCGTTTCTTCCATCAGCGACTTCAGGCGTGAAACTAAAACATTATTTTCCGAAGGCATAAGCATTACATGTATGAAAGCGGCTTTAACTTAATTTCCGGCGCCGCGTTCGGTTTGTGTGCGTGCGCCCGTATCGCGGCCCCCGTATCGCGGTCATTGCATAAAGCAAAAGGCTTGGGTAGTTTACAGGAAAGAATCCTCGCCGTGCAAGCGAAGATTCAGAATATAACAACTGTAGATTGTAGATGTCCCATTCAGAGAATGAACTAAGAGAACGCTTGTATTTGGCCGAGTTAATTACCACCCGCCTGTGCCATGATCTGGCGGGGCCGATTGGCGCGTTTAACAACGGTGTGGAGTTGCTGGAAGAGGGCGGTGAGGACATGGCTGGGCAAGCAGTGGAATTGCTGGCGATGAGTGCGCGTGAAGCGCGGGCGAAGCTGCAATTGTTCCGCATCGCTTTTGGTGTGGTGAATTATCAGGGTACGGCAAACCCAGAAGAAATGCGACAGATTGTTTCGCAGTATTTTGCACACTCCAAAGTGGCGCTGGAATGGCAGATGCCGGAAGAAATGACGTTTCTCACCACGGAACTGCGCCGTATGGCCGCATGCATGGTGCTGGTGGTAGCCAGTAGTTTGCTGGTGGGTGGCACTTTGCGGGTGAGCGCCCAAAAAGCCGCTGGCACGATGCAGTTTGAGGTGCATGGTGAGGGGGCCAAAGTGAAGCATGATGAAGAGATGCTGGCCATCCTGACCGGCGCGGATTTACCACAGCAAAGCTCGTCCCGCGCGGTGCCTGCACATCTGCTGCGCTGCTTCGCGCATAATGCCCGCGCCGCAGTGGGATTAGAGCATGGCGCAAATTTTCTTAAAATTAATCTTGTGTTACCAACCACTTAAGCTGTTAAAACCTCTTGTGGCAATGTTTGTAATAGCATACATTGTTAGTGCCTTATCAAAGACTTGATTCGGTAATGCCGGTGGCACAAGGAGGAGCATGGACGATCTTGTAAGCGAGTTTTTGGTCGAAACGTCTGAAAATCTTGAGGCGCTGGATAACGATTTGGTGGTGCTGGAACAAAGCCCCGATGACTCTGAAATTGTCGGCCGCATCTTCCGTGTGATGCACACCATTAAAGGAACCTGTGGGTTCCTTGGCCTTTCCCGTCTTGCGTCCGTTGCCCACGCGGCAGAAAATATTCTTGATAAAATCCGTGATCATAAAATTCCCGTTAGCTCTGAGGCCATCAGCCATATTCTGAAAGCAACGGATGTGATTAAGCAGCTGGTTTCGCACCTGGAAGAACAGGGGGCGGAGCCTGCAGGCGATGATGCGGATTTAGTGAAGGCATTAAATCATTTTGCGGAAACGGGTGGGTCTTCGCCTGCACCCGCGGCCGCGGCGCCTGCACCTGCTGCGGCACCAGCCAGCAAAACCCCCGACCTTGATGAAGAAATCGATTTTACGCCGGTGATGGCGCCCTGGGTGCCTGCGGAAGATGTGGCGGCGGCATCGGCTGCTGCTGCGCCAGCGCCTGCCGCACCTGCGCCGACGCCGGCTAAACCCGCGCCCGTGGCGGAAGAAGTGCGTAAAGCTGCTGTGGCCAAAGGGCTCGAGGTGGCGAAAAAAGAAAAAGAAGAAGGTGGTGACGGCCATGGCGGTGGTGCGGCAGGCGGTGCGGCCAACCAGAGCATTCGTGTGGGCGTGAATGTACTCGAACACCTGATGCAGATGGCTAGCGAACTGGTGCTAACACGCAACCAGCTGCTGCAGTTACAGCGCGATAATTTAGACTCTTCCTTCTCTGCGCCGCTTCAGCGCCTGAACCATATTACCACCGAGCTGCAGGAGGGGGTGATGAAAACTCGCATGCAGCCGATTGGCACGGCGTGGGCCAAGTTCCCGCGTATTATCCGCGACCTTGGCATGGAGCTGAACAAAAAGATTGAGCTTAAAATGGAAGGCGCTGAAACGGAACTCGACCGTCAGCTGCTAGATGTGATTAAAGACCCCCTCACGCACATGGTGCGTAACTCGGCAGACCACGGCATTGAAATGCCAGATGCGCGTGTGGCAGCAGGTAAATCTGAAACCGGCACGGTGACGCTGAACGCCTTCCATGAAGGTGGCCACATTATTGTGAAAATCAGTGATGACGGCAAAGGCCTGAACGTAGACGCCATTAAGAAAAAAGCTGTTTCTAACGGCCTTGCCACGCAGGCGGAAGTGGACCATATGCCCGATAAGCAGGTGTTCCAGTTTATTTTCCAGCCCGGTTTTTCCACGGCGGAAAAAGTAACCTCTGTTTCCGGCCGCGGCGTGGGGATGGACGTGGTGGTGACCAACATTCAGAAAATCGGCGGCACGGTGGAGCTTGACTCTGCGCTGGGCAAGGGCTCTGAATTTACCATTAAAATTCCTCTGACACTGGCCATTATGCCGGTGCTGATTGTGGGTTGCCGCGATCAGCGTTATGCGATTCCGCAGATGCGCGTTTCGGAAGTGGTGCGTGCCAGCCATATGCGGGATGCCCACGCGAACACCAATGATTCGCCGGAAGAAAACAAGAAGAAGAAAATAGAATATTTTATCGAGAATATTAAAGACGCACAGGTGCTGCGTTTGCGCGGCAACTTGCTGCCGCTCATCACCTTGAGTAAGGTGCTTGGCTTGCCGGATATTGCCGAACAGAAGAACCCCTTTGTGGTGGTGTGCGAGCTTGGCACGCAGCGCTTCGGTATTATTGTAGATCATGTGTATGACACGGAAGAAATTGTGGTGAAGCCGGTGTCGAAAGTGCTTTCTGAAATTTCCGTTTTCTCAGGCATTACGATATTGGGCGATGGCAGCGTGATTATGATTTTAGACCCCAACGGCCTTGCGCGCGCCATGGGCGACACAGCGGTGCTGCAGAAAAAGCAGGTGCAGATGCTGGATGGTGCGGGGACCGAAAACAAAGTTGGGTTCTTGTTATTTTCCGCCGGTGGCCGTGCGAAAAAAGTGGTGCCGCTTGAGCTGGTCGCGCGCCTTGAAGAAATCGATATGAAGAAGGTGGAATGGGCGGGCGATAAGCCAGTGATTCAGTATCGAGGCGATTTAATGCGCCTGACGACGCTTGAAGAAAATCAGGCATTGCCGACGAGCGGTACGCACGAAATCATCGTATTTATCGATGAAAATCGTATCATGGGGCTTGTGGTGGAGAAGGTGCTGGATATCGTTGAGCAGATGATGGACATCAAGGCCTCTGCCGGCAAGAAGAGCATTCTGGGCAGCATGGTGGTGCATGGTGAAACCTGTGATTTAATTGATGTAGGCCATTATTTTTCTACCACCTATAACGAGTGGTTGGCTGAAAAAGGGGCCTTTACGGCCGCGTCTGAAAGCAAGCCGGGCGCAAACAGCAACCTGCGTTTGCTGCTGGTGGACGATAGCCCGTTCTTCCGCAAGTTCATGAAGCCGGTGCTTTCGGTGGAAGGCTATCAGGTGACAACGGCAGAAGATGCAACCGAAGCGCTCAAAATGCTTCGTGCCGACAAGAAGTTTGATGCGGTGATTACGGACATCGATATGCCTGGTATCACGGGTGTGGAATTCGTGAAACAGTGCAAAGCTGACCCCAAGCTTTCGCATATTCCGTTCATCGCGCTGACGTCTTACAACAAAGAAAAACTCGGCGGTGATATCGCGGAAATCGGCTTTTCCGGTTATGTATCAAAATCAAATCGTGACAAGCTGGTGGGTACGATTCGTCAGGTGCTGGGCTAGAGAATAGGAAAAATATATGGGCGCAGAAATTATTCCAATCGAACAGGCTCGCAGCCGTCAGCTGGCGCTAACGGAAAAACAGCAATATGTGACCATGCGCCTCGGCGGGCAGCTTTTCGGCCTACCGGTGCTTGCGGTGCAGGACGTATTAAAAGGCCAGCAGATTACGCCCATTCCGCTTGCCGCCCGCGAAATTGCCGGTGCGCTGAACCTACGCGGGCGTATCGTGACGGTGGTGGATATGCGCTGTCGTCTTGGTATTGCGCCAAACGAAAAGCAGAAAAAATCTATGCAGGTGGTGGTGGAGCATGGTGGCGATTTATATAGCCTGCTCGTAGACGAAGTGGGTGATGTGATGCTGCTTTCCAAGTCAGACTACGAAAGTAACCCCTCAAACCTTTCGCCGCAATGGCTGCGTGTGGCGCGCGGCGTATTCCGGCTGGAAGAGGAAATTATGGTGCTGTTAGATATTGAAAGCGTGCTGAATATCAGCGCGTAATGTTTTTTACCAAGGGAGCGAGAGATGAAAAAGGCGTTAGTGGTGGATGATTCCAGGGTGGTGCGCTCGGTTTCAAACCGCATCATGCAGGGCTTAGGCTTTGAGGTGCGCGAAGCTGAAAATGGTGAAGTGGCACTGAATGCCTGCAAGCAGCAAATGCCGGATGTGATTCTGCTCGACTGGAATATGCCGGTGATGGATGGCCTGCAATTCGTGACGCAGTTTAAATCGGTACCAGGCTCCAGCAACGTGAAAATCATTTTCTGCACGACCGAAAATGAGGTGAGCAAAATTCAGCAAGCCGTGGCAGCGGGCGCACATGAATATGTGATGAAGCCGTTTGATTCAGAAATTATCCAGAATAAATTACAGCAACTCGGAATGTTATAAGTGAGCAGAAAAATCCGCATCGCCATCGTGGACGAGTCCGCGCGCGCGCGCGGGTTCATCGCGAGCGCCTTGCAGGAAGAAACAGGCGCCGAGGTGGTGGCCTCGGTTACTAGTGCAGATCAGGTGCCTTCCGGCGCTACGGCGCCAGACCTTGTGTTTATCGATGTATCGGCCGCCAGCGGACTTGAGGCGCTCACGAAACTGGGCAGCACCTTGCCAAATGCAAAAGCGATTGCGCTGGCAGGAAACTCCGAGGCAGGTATACAAGCAATGGTGAAGGCGATGCAGCGTGGTGCGGCAGACTGTATGATTAAGATTCTGCCAACCGAGCATGTCGAAAAATCCAAAGTTTTTTTACGCGACATTAAAACAAAAGTAAGTGCATTTGTGGCGAATGCAGGGATTGTTGCACCGGCACCGAATGCAGAGGTTTCATCTAAAAAAAGCGCTGCGCAAGAGCCTGATCTCAAACTCAGTTTTCAGCCTAAACCCGTCATGTTTTTACCGAAGGCACTTGCCATTGCTTCCTCCACCGGCGGGCCTAAATCACTCGTCAGCGTATTTGAAAAACTAAAGAGCAGGAAATTTTCGATTCCAGTGTTTGTAACGCAGCACATGCCAAAAGATTTTACCAAACATTTTGCCAAACAGTTAGAAGAAGCCATTGGTATTCCTGTGGCGGAAGGCGTGGATGGTCAAGTGGTGGCACCAGGGCATGTGTATGTTGCGCCCGGTGATTATCACATGCAGGTGGAGAAAAATGCAGCCGGTGCCGTGGTGATTCGCCTGAACCAGAACCCGCCAGAAAATTTCTGCCGCCCTGCGGCAGACCCGATGATTCGAAGCCTCGTGGAAACCTATGGCGGCCACGGCGTGTTACTGGCGGTGCTAACGGGTATGGGTTCTGACGGGCAGAAGGGTGCAGAAATATTGGTGAAAGAAGGTGGCCTTGTGATTGCGCAGGATAAAGCCACCAGCGTGGTGTGGGGCATGCCCGGTGCGGTGGCAATGGCAGGGCTAACGCATAAACTCTACCCGCTTGACGACATCCATTTTGGCATTATTGAGCATAGCTCAGGCAGGATTGCATGACGGAAAAAGCCCTGCCACAGGACATGCAGTTTTTGCGCGAGCTGGTGAAAAAAAACTCCGGTATTTATCTGACCGAAGATAAAGATTACCTGCTGGAAACACGCCTGCTGCCGCTGCTACGCAAACTGAATCTTACCACGCTGGGTGAGTTGGTGACCAAACTGAAGTCGAACCTGGATAAAAATATTGTTGCAGAAATCGTGGATGCGATGACCACGAACGAAACCTCTTTCTTCCGCGACCTTCGCCCCTTTAACGTGATGCGCGACGTGATGTTTCCGGAAATTATTGCGAAGAAAAAACCGGGTGAAACGATACGTATTCTTTCGGCGGCGTGCTCCTCAGGGCAGGAAGCCTACTCTATTGCCCTCATGATTCTAGAGAATCAGACAAAATGGAATGGCGCTAAATTCAGTATCCATGGCGTGGATATCGATAACACTATTCTTACCAAGGCGCGCGATGGGCTATACACGCAATTTGAAGTGCAGCGTGGCTTGCCGATTACGATGATGCTGAAATATTTTACGCAGGAAGACGAACGCTGGCGCATGAAGCCGGAAGTGAAACAGATGGTAAGTTTTTCACAAGGTAACCTGATGGAAAAAAGCATCAGCGGTGGGCCGTTTGATATTGTGCTGTGCCGCAACGTGCTGATTTATTTTGAGGAAGCGCTGAAGAAACAAGTTATTGCCAGCCTGCTGATGAACTTGCGCCCCGAAGGGTTTTTCATTATCGGCGCATCAGAAAGCGGCTTCGGCCTGAACAGCGACATCCAGAACTTCGGTGAAGTGTCGGGCATTTTCCGCTATCAGCCGAAGAAATAATTAGCCACTGAGTTTCTGTTTTAAGATGTCATTCACTATCGCGGGGTTGCCTTTGCCCTGCATGGCTTTCATCACCTGACCCACAAAGAAGCCAAACATCTTATCCTTACCGCTGCGGTATTCGGCCACTTTATCGGCATTGGCGGCGATGATTTCATCAATCACTTTTTCAATCGCGCCCGTATCAGTCACCTGCTTCATGCCTTTTTCTTCCACGATGGCAGCGGCGTCTTTGCCGGTTTCCATCATGATGTCGAGCACGTCTTTGGCGATTTTTCCGCTGATGGTGTTGTCGGTAATCAGTGCCAAGAGCCCTGCCATTTTTTCAGCCGTGACGGGGGATTCGGTGATGTCCTTGCCGGATTTATTCAGGCGGCCGAACAGTTCGGCGGTAATCCAGTTCGCAGCGAGTTTAGGATCGTTATCATTGGCCACTCTTTCAAAAAACTCGGCGCTGGCTTGGTCTGCTACCAGTACGCTGGCATCATACGGTGAAAGGCCAAAATTTTCGATGTAGCGTTTCTTTTTGCCGTCGGGCAACTCCGGTAATGTTTTGCGGATGCTGTCCACAAAAGACTGCTCGAGCACAAGCGGGAGCAAGTCGGGGTCGGGGAAATAGCGGTAATCATGCGCATCTTCTTTGCTGCGCATGGTGCGTGTTTCGCCGGTGTTGGCATCAAACAGGCGTGTTTCCTGCGCGATGTTTCCGCCGGTTTCCAAAATTTCGACCTGACGTTTGGCTTCAAACTCAATCGCACGGATGATGTTGCGGATGGAGTTGAGATTTTTGATTTCGCAGCGCGTGCCATAGGGCGCGCCCGCTTTGCGTACCGACACGTTGGCGTCGCAGCGCATGGAACCTTTTTCCATGTCGCCGTCGCACGTACCGAGGTAACGCACGATGGAGCGCAGTTTTTTCATGTATTCAGCAGCTTCTTCCGGCGCGCGCATGTCGGGCTCGCTCACTACTTCCATCAACGCAATGCCGGAGCGATTGAGGTCAATAAACGTGCTGTCGGGGCTTTGGTCGTGCATGGATTTACCGGCATCTTGCTCGAGGTGGATGCGGGTGACGCCGACTTTTTTCACCGTGCCGTCGGGCATATCAAGCAGCACTTCACCCTTGCCCACGATGGGATCAAGGAACTGCGAAATCTGGTAGCCCTGTGGCAAATCCGCATAGAAATAATTTTTGCGGTCAAACACGCTTTTCAAATTAATCTGTGCGTTGATGCCAAGGCCGGTTTTTACGGCCTGTTCAACGCAGTAGCCGTTGATAACGGGCAGCATGCCTGGCATGGCGGCATCCACCAGCGACACCTGCGTGTTTGGTTCAGCGCCGAATTCGGTGGCAGAGCCGGAGAACAGTTTGGAGTTTGAGGAAACCTGCGCGTGGACTTCAAGCCCGATCACCATTTCCCAATCACCTGTATTGCCTTTAATGATGGCGCCCATTATGCGGCCTCCTTGTTCTGGATGAGTGCGGGCAGGGCAGAGAAATTCACCGCCTGCTCAAGCGCACCTGCGACGTTGAAAACCGTCTGTTCGTCAAACGGCTTGCCGATAATCTGCATGCCGAGCGGTAGGCCATCTGCGGAAAGCCCCGTGGGCAGCGAAAGCCCCGGCAAGCCTGCCATGGAAGCAGGTATGGTGAACACGTCGTTCAAATACATCTGCACCGGGTCTGCCATGTTTTCGCCAATCGCAAATGCGGCAGAAGGTGCGGTGGGCGCTAAAATCGCATCCACGGTTTTAAAGGCTTTTTCAAAGTCACGCGCGATGAGCGTGCGCACCTGTTGCGCCTTTTTGTAATACGCATCGTAATAACCGGCAGAGAGCACGTAAGTGCCAATCATGATGCGGCGTTTGACTTCGCGGCCAAACCCTTCGGCGCGCGTTTTTTCATACATTTCTTCCAAGGACTTCACTGGCTTATCGGTGCGGAAGCCATAGCGCACGCCGTCATAGCGCGCGAGGTTGGAAGAAGCCTCAGCCGGAGCAATGATGTAGTAGGTTGCGAGCGCATATTTCGTGTGCGGCAGCGAGATTTCTATAATCTCGGCGCCCTGGTCTTTGAGCGCAGCAGCATTCTTTTCCCACAGCGCTTTGATTTCAGCCGGCATGCCATCCACCTGATATTCTTTCGGGATGCCGATTTTTTTGCCCTTCATGGAGGTGTTTAAGCTTTTGCTCCATGCAGGCACAGCCATTTCGACGGAAGTGGAATCTTTTGCATCGAACCCGCAAATGCTTTCCAGCATCAGCGCGCTATCGGTTACGTCGCGTGCGAACACGCCGGCCTGGTCGAGCGAGCTGGCGAAGGCAATCATGCCCCAGCGCGAGCAACGGCCATAAGTGGGCTTTATCCCCGTGATGCCACAGAAGGCGGCAGGCTGGCGAATGGAGCCGCCCGTGTCAGAACCTAGCGCGCCCATGGCGATACGCGCAGCAACTGCTGCGGCAGAGCCACCGGAAGAACCGCCTGGCACGAGGTCTTTGTTATCGCTCTTGCGCTTCCATGGGTTAATCACATTGCCATAGCAGCTGGTGATGTTCGCGCTGCCCATGGCGAATTCATCCATGTTGGTTTTGCCCAGCATCACCGCGCCTGCATTAAACAGGTTGGTGGTGACGGTGGATTCATAAGTCGGCGTGAAGCCGCTTAAAATTTTAGAACACGAGGTGGACGACACACCCTTGGTGCAGAATAAATCTTTCACAGCGAGGGGAATGCCTTCGAGCAAACCCGCTTTGCCTTCAGCGCGGCGTTTGTCAGAAGCCTTTGCCATGTCTTTAGCAATGTCCGGTGTGGCGGCAGAGAAGGCATTCAGTTTTTCATGCGACTTCATGGCGCCAAGATGCGCCTCGGTGAGTTCTACCGAGGTGAATTCTTTTTTGCTAAGGCCGTTTAAAGCGTCGCGGATGGAAAGATGCGTGAGGTTTGTCATTATTCAATCACCTTCGGTACGAGGAAGCAGCCATATTCTGCGCGCGGGGCGTTTTTAAGCACATCCTCGCGGATGTTGCCGTCTGTGACTGTGTCTTCGCGCCAGCGCAGCGTGTTGCTGGCCGTGCCCGTCATCTGCGGAACGCCGTCCGTATTCACCGATTGCAGCTCTTCCGCCAATGATAAAATCTTCGATAACTCAGTGGCATAGGAGGCTATTTCGCTCTCTGTTACCTCAATGCGGGCCAGTTTGGCGATTTTTTTGACGGTTTTTGCATCCAGCATGGGGAAACCCTTTGTTTTTGAGCAGGAAGCCGCAGTTTTAAAAGGTTTCCCACCGTTTGGCAAGGGTAAAAAACAAACGAAAATAGCGCTAATTTTAAGTAAAAACTGACGGAAAACAGCCCCCCTAGCTTAACGTTTTCCTAAGGCTTATTTGGTATGGTTAAAGGGTAACAAGGGGAATGAAGCCTGGTGCCTAGGGAAAGGCGTTACCAGGCGGGAACAGGGAGAATAAAAGATGTGGGTTGAACAATCGCGCTGGGTTGTTGCCGGTAAAACCAAGGAAGCGGAAATCGCTTCAAGCCATTTTAAAACATCAGGTGACGCAATGGCAGCCGCTGAGGAAATTTTGGAGCAGGGTATTGATGCCGAAATTTCTGTGGTGGGTGCGGGCACGGTGGCTATCATCGTATTTGATGTGCTCGCGTTTCATAAAGCCTTTCCGAAAATTGCCCTGAACTAATCAATTCTATTTTCTAGAGCGCGAACGTCGCCCATACAGGTGCGTGGTCTGAGGCTTTTTCTGCCCCGCGCGGCCCTTCATCAATACCAGAATTTTTTAGCAGATGCGTCGCTTGTGGCGAGAGTAGCAAGTGGTCGATGCGCATGCCTTTATTATGCTCATACCCGCCGCCGCGATAATCCCACCAGCTGAAACTGTGCGAATCCGGATGCAGCGTGCGGAAGGCATCGGTGAGCCCCACATTTAAAATAGCCCGAAAGCGTGAATGTTCTTCTGGGTGGAAACAGGTGGTGCCGTATAATCCCTTGGGGTCATACACATCTGCGGGGAAAGGCGCGACATTATAATCGCCGCCCAGAATCAGCGTTTCATCGTATGACAGTAATGTTTCGGCATGCGCCTTCAGCCGTTCGAGGAATTTGAGTTTGTAAGGGAAGCGCGGGCCTTCCGGCTCGCCGCCGTTAGGCACATAAATGCTCGCCACGCGCAGCACATGCTTGCCCGCCATAAGTACCGCTTCAATGTAACGTGCTTCTAGGTCTGCCTCATCGCCGGGCAGTTTTTTTATCACCTCGTCAAACGGGAATTTGGAAAGAATCGCCACGCCGTTATAGGTTTTCTGGCCCTGCATGGCGATGTTATAACCGCGCTCTTCAATTTCCATCGCGGGGAAAGTTTCATCCATGCATTTGAGTTCTTGCAGCAGCACTACATCGGGCTTGGCTTCGTCAAGCCACGCGAGTAAATTCGGTAAACGCGCGCGCACGGAATTTACGTTAAAGGTGGCGATTTTTATCATACGTCCTGCACCTTGGCATAGAGCACTACGTCGAGGTATTTTTCATCTTTCAGCACATGCTTGCGCAGCAAGCCCTCGCACTGATAACCCGCTTTTTCCAGCACGCGGATGGAAGCAGCATTATCTTTAAACACCATGGCATACAGCCGAATGAAGTTTAGATGCTTGAAACCATAGTCGGTGAGCAGATTCACCGCGCCGGTGGCGATGCCGCGCTCGCGATAATCGGGTGAAAGCCAGTAGCCGATTTCGGCGCGGTGCTTGGCAATTTCCTGAAAGCCGATGCCGCCGACGGTAACGCCATCCACATCAATCGCGAATTCGTAGGGCGTTTTTTCATATTGCTGTAGGCAGTGGGTGATGTAGATGTCGGCATTTTTCTCCGTGTAAGGGAACGGAATGCGCGCGGTGTATTCATAAATACTAGGGTGGTTGATGTGCTTTAAAAGCGAATCCCTGTCATCGCCCGTGTAGAGGCGGATGGAAAAACCCTTGCCGGTGAGAGGGGGAAAATCCGGCATGGCGCTAGGTTCCGCTTTTTAAGGTGATGCCTTCTTTTTTCGCCAGCAGTGCCAGCACGGCATTGTTCAGTTTATCCACGCCTTCTTTGAGCACCGGAATGGGTGCGGTGTAAGCCATGCGCACATGGCCGGGCAGGCCGCATTCATCGCCATTCAGCAGCATCACGCCTTGGCTGAAGAAATATTGCACCACGTCAGTAGTGTTCTTGAGGCTGATGTCGCCATATTCGCCATAGAGCTCTTCAATATTTGGAAAAGCAAAATAACAGCTTTGCGGGAGATGCATGTGGAAGCCGGGAATGGCATTCAAATTATGGTAGAGGAAATCGCGGCCTTCTTTTAGCTTATCCGCCATTTCAGGCACGTGGTGTTGACCAACGTGACCCAGCATCACTTCTGCCGCTGCTTGCCCTGGTGTATTGGCATGGGTAGGTCCAGCAGATTGTAGAGTGCGCATGCGTGCAATGAGTTCTTTCGGGCCGCAGGCATAACCAATGCGCAGGCCCGGTTTGCCGTAAGATTTACCGATGCCGTTTGCGGTAAACGTGCGTTCGCGCATGCCCGGCAGAGCGGCAAAGGAAAGCGGTTTGATGCCGCTGTAATTAAACAGTTCAAAACATTCATCGGCGATCACGGCCACATGCGGATGCTGGCGGATGACTTTGGCGAAGGCTTCGAGCTCCTCGGTGGAGTAAACGATGCCGCACGGATTTTGCGGATTGTTCAGCACCACCCATTTGGTGCGCGGGGTAAGCGCGGCCGCAAGCTGCTCAGGGCTGATGTGAAAATCCACCCGCGTAGGTTTCACGATGACGGGCACGCCGCCTTCGCGGTAAATAAATTGTTTGTAACTCGGCCAGAAAGGCGCGAGCAGCACCACTTCATCGCCCTCATTCACCAGCACTTCCACAGCCTCGGAGAGCACTTCTTTACCGCCATTGCACACGATGATTTCATCCGCCGTGCAGGTGATGCCGTTTTCGCGCTCAAATTTTTTGATGATGGCTTTAATCAGCCCTGGTTCGCCTTCCACCGCGCCGAACTCCATCTTGGCGCCTTTCATGGCGGCATCGGCTTTTTCTTCCAGTGCCTTGGGCAGCAAAAACTCCGGGCTGCCGACCACAAAATCCATCACCTCAGTACCGAGATGGCGCATTTTGCGCGCATGCGCGCTAGAGGCATGCACCGGTGAATCCACCAAGCGCATCACCCGTTTAGAAAACTGAAAGCCTTGCCATGTCATGGGGATAATTTCTTATAGCGCGAAGCTGTTGCCGCAGCCGCAGCTGGCGGTGGCATTGGGGTTTTTAACCGAGAAGTAGGATTCGCCCAGCGTTTCCACAAAGTCGAGCATCGAGCCTTTTACCAAATCAAGGCTGGTGGGGTCGATTACCACGCTAGCGCCGTTTTTTTCAAACAGCAGGTCGTCGGCCTGTTGTTCGGCGTCAAAATCGAACATGTATTGAAAGCCCGAGCAGCCGCCGCCCGCCACAGAAACGCGCAGTTTCGTGCCGGGTTTTTCCGCTTCCATCAGCTTCACGATGCGTTTGGCTGCGCTGTCGCTTATGGAAAAGGCCGCGCCTTCGGGCGGCAAACCTTGCGGTGAGCCCCCTTGCGTGGTTGACTGGTGCGTAGTGGTCACTTACACTGCCCTTCGTTTTGGTTAACAAGCTTATTTTAACGAGTTATGCCCCCACGCGCGAGTAAAAAAGCACCCGGCAGCATCCCCGCTTCGTCCTATACATATAGTGATGCAGAGCGCAGATTTCTAGCCCCTTATGCGAGTTTTTCAAGCGAAAGCCGCGGCAGATTGTTCAAAGAGGCCGAAAGCCCCGGCCGCAGCAGCTTCCAACGCGACCGTGACCGCATCATTCACGCCGCTGCATTTCGCCGTTTAGAGTATAAAACTCAGGTGTTTGTGAACCATGAGGGCGACCATTACCGCACCCGCCTGACCCACAGCCTTGAGGTGGCACAGCTGGCGCGCTCTGCCGCCAGAGAGTTGAAACTAAACGAAGATTTGTGCGAGGCACTGGCCTTGGCGCATGATTTGGGCCACCCGCCCTTCGGCCATGCGGGCGAATACGCCCTACAGGAAGTGATGGAAAAGTTCGGCGGGTTTGACCATAACGCCCAGTCTTTGCGCGTTTTGACCAAGCTCGAGGATATTTACGCGAACTTTGATGGGCTTAACCTGACATGGGAAACCTTAGAAGGCGTAGCCAAACATAATGGCCCCGTGGTGAAGAAAAAGGGTGAAAAAGCTCCCGCCCGTGCCATGCGCGAATATGTGGCGCAGCATGATTTGGAACTGCATACCTATGCGAGCTTAGAGGCGCAGGTAACTGCATTGTGTGATGATATTGCCTATAACAACCACGATATTGAAGACGGCTTGCGTGCCAAATTGTTTGAAGTGGAAGATGTGCTGCATCTACCAGTGGTGGGGCAGGTGTTTAAAGATGTATTGAAAAGGCACCCGAAGCTGGAAGAAGCACGCCTGATTCATGAAACACGCCGCCGCATGATTAACATCATGAGCCGCGATCTGGTGAATACCACGGAAAAATTGGTGGCAAAATCGGGCGTGAAAACGGTGGATGACATCCGCAACTACGGCAAGCCTCTCGCCGGATTTTCGCCCGAGATGCTGGCGGCCAACCGCGCCATCAAAGAATTCTTGATGAAGCACATGTATCGGCACTATAAGGTGAACCGCATGACGAGCAAAGCCAAGCGCATGCTGCGCGAGTTGTTCTGGTTCTTCCTGCGTGAGCCGGAATGTTTGCCCACCGCGTGGCGCGTGAAAGCGGGCAAACCGGAAACCACGCAAACAGCCGAGCTAATTGTAGATTACATCGCCGGTATGACCGACCGTTTTGCCCTGGAAGAATATCGCCGCGCATTTGATGTGTCGTACCGCATCATCGGCGAATAAAATGTTTAAGGAACTGACGTGAATATTTTTAAAATCTATCGTGACCATATCATCCATGCGCTGAACGCGCTCGAAGACGAAGGCGTGCTGCCCACGGAACTCGATTATTCTGCCGTGGTGGCCGAACCGCCGCGCGAAGCTACGCATGGCGATATTGCGACTAATGCCGCGATGGTGCTGGCGAAAGTTGCCAAAACGAATCCGCGCGCGTTGGCTGAAAAACTGGTGGAAAAATTAAAAGCACTGCCGGATGTCACGAAAGTGGAAGTGGCAGGCCCTGGTTTTATCAACCTCACTTTACAAGCCTCTGCCTGGCAGCGCGTGGTGATGGAAATTGTGGCGAGCGGCACATCCTACGGCAATTCCGACATGGGCAAGGGCCAGCGCGTGAACGTGGAATATGTGTCTGCTAACCCCACGGGCCCGATGCATATCGGCCATGCGCGCGGCGCAGTGGTGGGCGATGTGATCGCCTCGCTGTTTATCAAAGCGGGCTATGAGGTCACAAAAGAATATTATATCAACGACGCCGGCTCACAGGTGGATACACTCGCACGCTCCACGCATTTGCGTTACCGCGAAGCACTGGGTGAAACGATTGGTGACATTCCCGAAGGCTTATACCCCGGCGATTATTTAAAGGGTGCAGGCGAAGCACTCGCGCAAGCAGCGGGGAATAAATTTCTCGGCATGGGCGAACAGAAATGGCTGCCGGAAGTGCGTTCCTTTGCGATTGAATCCATGATGGCACTGGTGCGGAACGATTTGCTGGAACTTGGCATTGAGCATGATGTGTTTACCTCGGAGCGCGGTCTGGTGGAAGCCGGTAAGGTCGATGAGGTGCTGAAGCTGCTGCAAAGCAAAGGACTGATTTACCAAGGCGTGCTGGAACCGCCAAAAGGCAAAACACCGGAAGACTGGGAGCCACGCGAACAGACGCTTTTCAAGGCCACTGAATTTGGTGACGATGTCGATCGCCCTTTGAAAAAGTCTGATGGCAGCTGGACGTATTTCGCCGGTGATGCGGCCTATCACATGGATAAATATAATCGTGGATTCCGCCACATGACACTGGTGCTGGGCGCTGACCATGGCGGTTACATGAAGCGCATGAAAGCGCTGGTGAAAGCCATCAGCGACGGCACGGCAGATATCCACATTGAGCTGTATCAGCTGGTGAAATTTATGGAAGGCGGCGAGCCTTTGAAAATGTCGAAACGCAAAGGCACATTCCTGACCGTGCGCGATGTGATTGAAGCCGTGGGCAAAGATGTGGTGCGTTTTATTATGCTGACGCGCAAATCGAGCGAAGTGCTGGAATTTGACATTAAAAAAGTGCTCGAACAGAGCAAAGATAATCCGGTGTTTTATGTGCAGTATGCCCATGCACGCAGCTGGAGCGTGCTGCGTGCTGCTACTAAAGATGCGCCCGAAGCCGTGAAGCACGACCTGCCGCTGACGGCGGCGCAACTGGCGCGCCTCAACAGCCCGGAAGAATTGCACCTGATTAAAACCCTCGCGCAGTGGCCGCGTGTGGTAGAAGCTGCCGCAAGCGCGCTTGAACCGCACCGTGTGGCGTACTTCCTGCAAGAAGCGGCGAGTGCGTTCCACCAACTGTGGAACAAGGGCAAGGAAGATGCGGGCTTACGATTTGTGATTGCAGAAGATATCGAAATCACTAAAGCAAGGCTTGCATTGGTGCGTGCCTTATCTATAACTATACATACAGGCCTTAGCGTGCTGGGTGTTGAACCAGTAAGGGAGATGTAAGTATGGAAGAGTTTCCGAATTTAAGGGCGCAGCGCCCAGACCCCGTGCCGGGTTCAATGGGTGATTTGCCACTGCCGGAACCTGAACTTTTCCCCGAAGTGGAAGCGCCGCGCAGCGCGTTTTTAAAAGATATTCTCCCTGCGATTGTGATGATTGGTGCCGTGCTCGGCCTTGGTGTGCTCGGTTGGTATGCCTATACCGAAAGCAAAACGCCGAAGAGTCCGGAAGAAGTACCCATCGTGAAGGCAGACCCGACGCCGTATAAAACGAAGCCACAGAATCCGGGCGGCATGGAATTCGCGAATACGGACAAAGCCGTATACGACATGATTGACGACAAAAACGCACCCGCGACAGGCACAGAAAAAGTTGAGCAAATCATTGGTCAGCCGGAAGAGCCGATACAGCGCGAAGAGATTATGCCGGCTGGCGCAGCGCCGGAAGAAGCCATCGCTGGTGTGATGCTAAAAAATGAAAATGCTCCACAGCCAACAGCAGAACCTGCGGCCCCGCAAGCAGAAGTACCTGCTGCGGCCCCAATTGCTCCGCTGGATGAAAGTGCGATTGATAAAGAGCTTTCTGCTCCTGTGCGCAAACGCATGCAGGACTTAGAAGCGAAAACGGAGCCGGTGGTTGCCGCGCCGGATGCGGCCGCCGCCAAACCGGTGGATGCGCTGACGGCGGTGACGGGCGGCGCGGTGCATTTGCAGGATACACCAGTGGCAGCGGCAGGTGATGTAGCGGAAGAGCCTGCGCCTGGAAAAATGCGCGAAGAGCCGGTGAAAAAAATCGAACTGAAAAAAGAACCTGCAAAAGCAAAAGTCAGTGAGAAGGTGAAAGTAGCCGCCACCGCAGTGCCTAAAAGCATGCAGGGCGTAACCACCACAAAAAAAGCTTCTGGTGGCAGCGGGAAATATAAAATCCAGCTCGGCGCATATCGTTCGGAATCTGCCGCCTCGGATGCATGGAAAGCCATGAATAAAAAATTCAGCAAAGAGCTGGGCGGCCTTAGCATGCATATCGAAAAAGCCAACCTTGGCAGCAAGGGGATTTTCTATCGTTTGCAGGCAGGTGCATTTTCATCGGAAGAAGATGCGCGCATGGCATGCAACAAGCTGGTGGCCAAAAAACAGGGCTGCTTGGCGGTGGGTGGCTGATTCATGCGCAAACCTAAAGCAGTTATTTTTGGCCTCGCAGGTGAGAGCCTCACCCCGGAAGAGACCGCATTTTTCCAGCTGCACCAGCCGCTGGGGTTCATTCTGTTTGCGCGCAATTGCAAAACGCCGGAACAGATTAAAGCGCTGACCGCTTCGCTGCGCGCTATCACTGGCAGGAAAGAAACACCCATATTGATCGACCAAGAAGGTGGCCGTGTGGCGCGCCTTGGCCCGCCGATATGGCGTAAAGTACCAGCCGCCTGGAATTTTGTGGAACTTGCCCAGCGCGATGAAGCCAAAGGCTGCGAGGCGACCTATTTGAATGCCCGCCTGATGGCAAAGGATTTGATTGAGCTTGGCATTAATGTGGATTGTGCACCGACGGCAGATTTATTAATCCCCGGTTGCCACGATATCATCGGTGACCGCGCGCATGGCGACACGCCCGAAATGGTGTCACTGCTGGCGGCAGAAGTGTGCCGCGGATTAATGGAAGGTGGCGTGCTGCCGGTGATTAAACACATTCCCGGCCACGGGCGCGCGAAAGCAGATAGCCATGAATCACTGCCGGTGGTGGATGCACCGCTGGATGAATTAGCGCGCACGGATTTTGTGCCGTTTAAAAATCTTTCCGAGGCGCCGTGGGCGATGACCGCGCACATTACCTACACCGCGATTGATACGGAAAACCCTGCCACGCTTTCAAACAAAGTGGTGCGTATTATCCGCGAAGAAATCGGGTTTGATGGCTTGCTGCTGACGGACGACCTTTCGATGAAGGCACTGACGGGCACGTTTGAAGAGCGCACAAAAAAGTCACTCGCTGCGGGCTGCGACGTGGTGCTGCACTGTAATGGCAAAATGGAAGAAATGCAGCCGATTGCTGAGGCCTGCCCGCCGATGACGGATAAAGCGATGGCGCGCTTTGAACGCAGCATGCGCCGTGTGCGAATCAAGGAATTGCCTGAGAATCAGAACCTCGCAGTCTTAGAAGCACTGCTGCAAAACCCTCGCAAGACAGCTTAAAGCTAGCCTAAATTACCACGTATATTCCACCGTGAAGCGGATGACTTTTTCGCCATCTTTCGGCACGCTTGTGTCGAACGTAATCGTGTTCGCATCTTTCTTTTCATACGGCTGCGTATTGTCGGTGATGCGCCAGTTCTGCGCACGCGAAAGCTGCTCACGCACCAACACTTTTACATCCTGTTCTTTGTGGTTTTTAATTTTGAGTTCGATGGTTTCCTGCATCCAGCGGCGGTTGTTGTCGGACTTGAAATCCACCTGACGGCGTTCGCCCGTTATGTCAAATGCATTACCAAGCTTCACGAGGATTTTTTCATCCTTTGGCGTGTGGCCAATCGTGTCTTCCCCGATGAATTCAAGCGAGCCATCTGCATCGTCTTTCTGGCTCACGCGCAGGCGGCCAGCAGGCAGCGGCATGCCCATACCGGCCTCTTTGGCATTCTTAAATTCGAGGTACACCTCTGCTTTGCGTTTTTCGCCTTGGTCGCCATAGCCGCGATCCATGTTATAACCGCCATAGTAAGGCATGGTGTTGCCTTCAATGACGATTTTCTTTTCCACCGGTACGCGGCGCACAGAGGGGAAAAGCTCGATCTGTTTGGTAGAGCGATCGGGAATTGTCGCATTACGGCCGAGTGTGTAGAGGTGATATTCAAAGAAAGATTTTTCCGAGAAGCCACTCGCATCTTCCGCCATTTCAGCCATAGGCGCGCGAGATTTTGCCATCATTACCATGTTGCGGTTTTGGGGTTCGGCGCGCTGCACTTCGCCCGCAATCAGTTTGAGCTTTGCGTCTTTAAATGTGGTGCCGGACTGGTTTAAAATGCTGACCCATGCGCCTAAATCGACAAGGCCTTTATTCGCGTCTTTCGCATCGGGTGTGAAAATCAGGTTATAGTCTGACCACCATGTGATGCCGCCCGTTTCATACGACACATCCACCGTGTGTTTGCCCGGCTTGCCGGTTGCAACCTGCCATTCCAGCGTGGGTTTGGTGCGAAGACCCTCGGGTAGTGCCGGAAAGCGCAGGTTGGTGTAGTCGCGCACCGAGGTGAGTTTTCCGTCATCTTGTTTCAAAATCAGGCCGTCGCTGGCCGAAAGCAATGTGCCATCCAGCGTTTCCACTTTGTCCCCCAGCGTTTGCTCAACCGTGATTTTTTTATCCAGAAAACGCTCGGTCAGCTTCTGTGTGCTGACGAGGTCAAACAGATAATTTTGCTCAAGCACTGTGGTGTCGTTTGGTGCCGTGATGGATGTAAACGTGACCGTTGTTGGGTCAATGAGCGCGGCAACGTCGCTGAAGGTGAGGACAGATTTTTTATCGGCGATTTCCATGTCGCGGCGGTCGCGCACAATGGCGTAGCCCGGCACAGAAGAGCCATACCAGCCTGCAACAGACTGCCCAGGAAGCGGGCGGTAAAAATCGGGACTTATCGCGCCGGGCGTAGCCTTGCTGTAAATGGTGATGTTCATGTTTTCAGCATGCAGGGCTGAAGAAATCAAACAGGTGCTAAGGCTAAGCAGAATTGACAACTGGCGCAGACGCTTCATAAGAATTCCTCTCCGGCTAAAATAGGTTCACCACCCTAGCGGGAATAGGCAGGTTCGTAAAGAGGAAGCAGAAAATATGCATGCAATTGTTCAAGAATGCTTTGCACGATGCCGGTGGTGTGTTACTACAGTAGGGACGCTTGTTTTAACCCACGCGTGGGAGAGGCAATTTTGAAAAATCAACCAGTGCTCCACGTCGCAGCAAAACTGTTGATTCCTTATATTCTGCTGTACGCACTCTACGTACAGTTTCATGGCGAAATCAGCCCTGGTGGCGGCTTTCAAGCGGGCGTGATTTTTGCCGCAGCCGTTGTGCTCTATTCTTTGGTATTTGGGTTTTCAGCCGCTAGCCGCACGGTAACGCCGCGTGCGCTGCGTGCGCTGGCTGCCATCGGCGTGCTGATTTATGGCGGCACCGGTGTGGTGACGCTGCTGTTGGGCGGTAATTATCTGGATTATAACGTGCTTTCCCCCAGCAACCATGCACAAGGGCAGCAATGGGGCATTATGGCGGTGGAGCTTGGGGTGGGCCTTACGGTTTTTTCGGTAATGCTGCTGCTGTTTTTCCTTTTTGCCAACCGTGAAGAGGAGCGTTAATCCATGAACTGGCTGAACGAGCACGTCCTGCACTATTATAATTACTGGCTGTGCATTGTGCTCATGGGTGTGGGGCTGTATGCCGTTATCAGCGCGGGCAATCTGGTAAAAAAACTCATTGGTTTGACCATTTTCCAAACATCCGTGCTGCTGTTTTATATTTCGATTGGGTATGTGGAGGGCGCGCGCTTTCCCATTATTCAAAAGGGCGTCGGTTTTTACATTAATCCCCTGCCGCATGTGCTCATGCTTACGGCGATTGTGGTGGGCGTATCCACTTTTGCGGTTGGGCTTGCACTGGCGGTGCGTATCAAAGAAAACTATGGCACGATAGAAGAAGATGAAATATTAGCGGCAGATAGCCGCCCGCCTTCTTTATCGTTTGTCCCGCCGCCAAAAATTGCGCCCGTGTTCGGCGCAAAAAAAACCAAAAAGCCAAAAACATTGAGCGCAAAAAAGCCGCCCAAAACGAGAGCTAAAACTAAAACAAAGAATAAAGCGGGGGCGCGCCGGAAATGATGCAGCATTTACCCGTATTGATTGTGATTGTTCCGCTGTTATTTGCGCCCCTGTGCGTACTATTTCCGCGTGGCAGATGGTCGTGGCTGCTGGCTGCGCTGGGCTCTCTGGCGAGTTTTGCTTTTGCCCTAAAAATGGCTTTCTATGTGAATCATTATGGCCCAATGGAATATTTCCTCGGCGGTTGGCTGCCGCCCGTTGGCATTGCATACCGCGTGGACTTACTGGCGGCATTTCTGCTGGTAATTGTCACGGGTAGCGCGTCGGTGCTGATGGCCTATGCTCTGCGCACGGTACCGGTGGAAGTGGGCCATGCGCGCGAACGCTCGTTCTATGCAATGTTCCTGCTGTGCCTGTCTGGGCTTATCGGCATGGTGGTGACGAATGACATTTTCAATATTTACGTGTTCTTAGAAATTGCCTCGCTTGCCGCCTATGCGCTGATTGCTACTGCGCGTGACCGCAAGGCGCTGACGGCTTCGTTTGAATACCTGATTCTCGGCACGCTGGGCGCAACATTCTATCTGATTGGCATCGGCCTGCTCTATATGGTTACTGGTACGCTCAACATTACCGATATAGCCGCGCGTTTGCCGCAGGTTGGTTTTGTACGTCCTGTGCAAGCGGCGTTTGCTTTTATTACACTGGGCCTGCTGCTTAAAATTGCCGTATTTCCGCTGCATGTATGGCTAGTGAATGCTTATGCGAACAGCCCTAGTTTTGTGGCGTCGTTCCTTTCCGCTGTGGCGGCAAAAGTAAGCATCTATGTGTTGATACGAATTTTATATGACGTGTTTGGTTGGGGATTTTCATTTTCAGCGATGCCGCTGGAAGAAGTATTTCTGCTGCTGGGTGTGGCGGGCGTGTTGGTGGGGTCACTGGTGGCGATGTATGAGAAAAATCTCCGCCGCAGGCTGGCGTTTTCGTCTATCGCACAAATGGGCTATATTCTGGTCGGTATTGGCCTTGCCACCTATTCGGGCCTAACGTTTGCCTTACTGCAAATGCTGACCCATGCACTGGCTAAAACGGCACTGTTCGTGGCAGTCGGCATGATGCTGTATCGCGCAGCAGCCACCCAGTTGGATGACATTCGCGGCCTTGGCAAAGTTATGCCGGCAACCTTTGCAGGCTTTACGCTGGCAGGGCTCAGCCTGATTGGTATTCCCGGCACTGCTGGTTTTATTGCAAAGTGGTATTTCCTCGCGGCGCTGATTGAAGGCGGGCACTGGGCTTTACTGGTGGTGGTGGTTGCCTCCACGCTGATGGCGGTGGTGTATATCTGGCAAATTATTGAGGCGGCGTTTCTTGAAAAACGCCCTGCCGGTGCGCCGGAGCTGGAAGAAGCGCCACTGTCGCAACATGCGGCATTGTGGGTGTTGGTGGCGGCTAATATCTTCTTTGGGTTCAATGCACACTATTCACTCGACTTTATCCGCGCGATTGCCCGCACATTATTGCTGCCTGGGGTCGGCTGATGCAATTTGCTTCGGTAGAGTTTATTGCCCTATTACTGCTGGCCATTCCGTTGGTGGCTGCTATCAGCGGCGTGGTTATTAAGCAGGCCAACCTGCGCGAGGGCATCACGCTCACGCTGTCGGCAGTGTGTTTTGTCAATGTCGCGAATTTATTTTTTTTAGCGGTGCGCGGGCTTGCAGGGCCTGTGCGTGTGGCCACGTTTGAAAACGGGCTTTCCATTGAGTTTTTGGTCGATCCTCTGGGCGTGATGTTTGCACTTGTCGCCTCAGGCTTATGGCTGGTGAGCGCAGTGTATAGCATTGGGTATTTGCGCGCGAATGCGGAGCAGAACCAGGGCCGCTTTTATTCTTTTTTTGCGCTGTCCATTTTTGCTACCCTTGGCATTGCAATGGCAGGAAACTTGCTCACACTGTTCCTGTGCTATGAGGCATTAACCCTTGCGACCTATCCGCTGGTCACGCATCACGGCACCGCCGAAGCGCGCCGAGCAGGCCGAGTCTATATCGCAACATTGCTAGGCACGTCGCTCGCGTTCTTCGCGGTGGCGATTGTGTGGACATGGCTCATTGCCGGCACGCTCGATTTCACTGTGGGCGGTATTTTGAAAGACAAATGCCCACCGCACATTGCCGGCATATTGTTGCTGCTGTTTGTATTTGGCTCGGCGAAGGCCGCGCTTATGCCATTGCACCGCTGGCTTCCGGCGGCGATGGTGGCACCCGCGCCTGTTTCTGCCTTGCTGCATGCGGTGGCGGTGGTAAAGGCGGGTGTATTTACGATTGTAAAAATAATTGTTTATGTGTTCGGCACCGAGAATTTGAAAGCCATGATTGCCGAAAATTGGTGGGCGGGCGGCTGGTTGCCGTATGTGGCGGGCGTAACCATTATCCTCGCATCCATCGCCGCGCTGCGACAGGATAATTTAAAGTTGCGGCTGGCTTACTCCACGGTGAGCCAGCTTGGTTATGTGGTGATGGCGGTATCACTGCTTTCGTCTTTTGCGGTCGTGGCGGCGGCGTTTCACATTGTCGCGCATGCGTTGGGAAAAATTACGCTCTTCTTTGCGGCAGGTTCAATTTATACGGTGACGCATAAAACAAAAGTGTCAGAGCTAAACGGTATCGGTCATACCATGCCGTGGACGATGGCGGCCTTTGCCCTCGCCAGCCTTTCTATGATTGGCATTCCGCCCCTTGCAGGCTTTATTAGCAAAGTGTATCTGCTGATGGGCGTGTTTGAAGCGCGGCACTGGTTTGCCTTGGGCGTGGTGATTGTTAGCACGCTTTTGAATGCCGCTTATTTCATGCCGATAGTATGGCGCGCCTATGCGAAGCCCGCGGCAAAAGGGCAGGGTGTTTCCGAGGCGCCAACGCTGATGGTGGTGGCAACGGTAATCACGGCGGGCGCGTGCACATTACTATTCTTTATGCCGGATATTTTCCTGTGGCTCGCTTCGTTGCTGGTGGAATAAGGATACGCATATGGTACAAAAAAAGAAAAATAAAAAAACGGCGAAACGGCAATTCACGACAGACCAAAAGCGCCTGCTATGGGTAGGATTTGCCTCTGTGTTAATGCTGGTGCTTGTGCTCGATTTTTTTGTAGAGCCGCATGCAGAATTTGGTCTTGAAGGCACGCGGTTTTTTCATGCATGGTTTGGCTTTGCAGCATGTGCGGCCATTGTTGTGCTTGCCAAATGGCTGGGCGTGGTGCTCAAAAAGCCGGAAGATTTTTATAAGGATGAATCACGATGATTCTTTCCCCTGCCATTGTCTGCATTCTGGGTGCCGTTGCGGTATATGCCGCCCCGAGTGTTGCGCGCCGCGCGTTGGTCGTAGCATTGCCCCTGTTGGCACTGTTACTGGTGTGGCTGCAGCCGGTGAGTGCCACACAGGTGCTGCACGTTGCGGGCATTGACCTGCTGACCTACCATGTGCATCCGTTCTCTCGCCTGTTTGCCACGGCATTTGCGTTGGTTGCGTTAATGGGCGGCATTTTTGCGATGAACATTGCTTCGCGGACAGAGCTTACGGCAGCCAGTGTATATGGTGGCGGCGCACTGGGTGTGGCATTCGCGGGTGACCTTATCACCATGTTTATTTTTGTCGAGATTATGGCCGTGGCCTCCACAGTTATTATCTGGTGCGGTGGTCGTGAGCGTTCAGGTGCGGCGGGTCTGCGCTATGCGTATATGCATATGCTGGGTGGCGTGGTGCTACTGGCAGGGATTACGGCGCATATTGTTTCCGGCGCGAGTGTTGCCATGGTGCCGATGGCAGTATCGTGGGGCCAGTTGACAGGCGCAGAACCGATGGGCCTTGCCCAGCTTGCGGCGTGGCTTGTTTTGGCAGGCGTGCTGCTGAATGCGGCAGCGCCGCCATTTTCGGCGTGGCTGGCGGATAGCTATCCTGAAAGTTCGCCCTCCGGCATGGTATTTCTTTCTGCCTTCACCACGAAAACGGCAGTCTTTATTTTGCTGACGATTTTTGCGGGCAACCGCGTGTTGGTGCCGATTGGCCTTATCATGGTGTTCTATGGCATTTTCATGGCGATGCTCGAAAATGATATGCGCCGCATCCTCGCCTACAGCATCGTGAATCAGGTTGGCTTCATGGTGGTGGCGATTGGCATCGGCACGGAGCTTGCGCAGTATGGTGCTGCCGCACACGCCTTCTGCCACATTATTTACAAAGCGCTGCTGATTATGAGTGCGGGCTCTGTGCTGGTGATGACAGGTAAAAGTAAGTGCACCGAGCTTGGCGGACTGTATCGCAGCATGCCGCTCACCACGCTGTGCGGTATTGTGGGCGCGATTTCCATCTCGGCATTTCCGCTGACCTCTGGCTTTGTGAGCAAGTCGCTGATTTCATCCGCCGCCGCAGAACAGCACTTAGCTGTGACGTGGTTCTTGCTGGCGGCAGCAAGTGCGGGCGTGTTCCTGCATGCGGGGATTAAATTTCCGTGGTTTGTGTTCTTCCAGAAAGATTCTGGCCAGCGCCCATCGGACCCACCGATGGCGATGCGCATAGGGATGTTGCTGGCGGTGGTGGGCTGCATTCTGCCGGGCATTGCTCCGTCGCTTTTCTACAAGCTGCTGCCAGGTGCAGTGGGCTATATGCCTTACACGGGTGCGCATGTGGTGTCGCAGCTGCAGTTACTTCTTTTCTCGGCGCTGGCGTTCTTCCTGCTGCTGCCGCTAATGAAGCGCACGCACACCATTTCGCTGGATATGGATTGGCTCTACCGCGTGTTGCTGCTGAAGGTGCTGCGCGGCGTTGAAACTGTGTGGAACACTATTGTGGCGGCGCTGCAGATGGCGGTGATGACACTGTGGCATTATTTGCAGTCAGCTGCTTATGCATTGGCTGCACCGCGGCGTGTACTGGCGGGCAATTGGGGCGTAGGCTTTTCAACGCTGATGCTGGCTGTGATGCTGCTGGCGTTCTTGCTGGTTTATTTTCTGCAGCACCAGAACTAGGCGCGCAGCTTTTTCACGATTCCTGTAGTGCTCTGGCCCTTGGACAGTTTCGCAAGGTGCACTTTGCCGCCATAGCTTTGTACAAAATCTGCACCGACAACTTTTTCCACGGTGTAGTCTGCGCCTTTGATGAGCGCGTCTGGGCGGATGGATTTAATCAATTCCATCGGCGTATCTTCGCGGAATAGTACCACCATATCGACTGCCTCAAGCGAGGCGAGCACCAGCGCGCGCGCCATTTCATTTTGCACGGGGCGTTCAGGCCCTTTTAAACGTCGTACGGAATCATCACTGTTCAGGCCGACCACCAGTTTGTCGCATTTCGATTTTGCCTGCTCCATGAGTGAGACATGGCCGGGGTGAATCAAATCAAAGCAGCCGTTGGTGAAGCCAATGCGGTGGCCTTGGTCGCGCCAGTGCGAAAGCAGTTTGAGGCCTGCGGCGCGCGGCAGAATTTTACGCGTGCCGGAAGCAAGATTCTGCGTGAGGAGTGCGGTTTTAAGCTCGGTGCGCGTAACAGCCGCGGTGCCAAGACGCCCCACAACAATGCCAGCTGCCATGTTAGCGAGCTGTACAGCATCTTCCATGCCAAGGCCACTGGCAAGGCTTAAGGCCAGCATGGCAACGACGGTATCGCCGGCGCCGGAAACGTCGAACACTTCCTGCGCGATGGTGGGCACATTGAGCGTGGCGCCTTTGGCGCGTACCAGCATCATGCCATGTTTGCCGCGCGTGACGAGCACTGCGCCAAAGCCATGTTGTTTGATAAGCTGACGCGCCGCGCGGGTGACTTCTTCGGCTGTGCCGGTGGCAAGGCCTGTGGCAGCAGCGAGTTCTTTCGCATTAGGGGTGATGATGGAAGCGCCCTTGTAATAGCCGAAATCTTTCTGCTTGGGGTCCACAATGACGGGGATGCCGAGTTTTTTACCTGTAGCGATGGCGTCTTTCACCACGGCAGGTGTGAGCATACCCTTGGCGTAGTCAGAGAGCACGATGGCGCCAGATTTTGTAGCGAGGTCACGCACGAGGCGGATGATTTTTTGTTCGGTATCTTTTGCCACCGCCTCCACACTTTCTTTATCGGCGCGCAGGAGTTGCTGGTTGCCTGCGATATAGCGTGTTTTGATGGCGGAGGTGCGGTCTTTTTCCGCTTGCAGATAGCTTTCAACCTGCGCTTCTTCGCGCAGCAAGGTGGCGAGCTTTTTGGCAGTATCATCGCGCCCGACAGCGGCAATAAAATGGCAACTACCACCCAAGGATGCCACGTTGCGTACCACGTTGCCGGCACCACCCAGCATGTGGCTTTCGCGTGTGATTTGCAGTACAGGCACAGGTGCTTCCGGCGAGATGCGGTCGACGCTGCCATAGATAAAATAATCTAAAATCAAATCACCCACGCACAGCACGCCGACCTTGCTGCTGAAGGACTCCACCGCCTGCGAAAGATGCTCAAGGTCTGCGACTGTCATACTTGCCCCGGAATAGGTTTGCACCGTATGTGGCAGAAAAAATCTGTAACTTAGGCAGACTTTTTCTTGGAAGATGATTTGCTATCGTCTTTTTTCGCGTCGCGCTGTGCTTTTTCTTCTGCGCGCTTCATGCCTTCCTGCGCTTTAGAAACAGCGGCGTGCAGGTCGGTCTGCGTGCACAGGCCGAGGAGCACAGGGTCGCGCGGGCGGATGTTGGTCATGTTCCAGTGTGAGCGTTCACGAATGGCCTGAATGGTGGTTTTCGTGGTGCCGATCAGCTTAGAAATTTGTGCATCGCTCACTTCCGGATGGGTTTTCACAATCCATGCGATGGCGTCCGGCTTATCCTGACGGCGAGCCACTGGTGTGTAGCGTCCCTTATTCTTTTTCTGCTGCGCTTTCAGGTAATCTGCCGTGGTGCTCACCATTTTAAGGCGCGCGCTGCCATCGGCCTCTGCGCGGCGAATTTCTTCTGCGGTGAGCTGGCCTGCGGCCACAGGATCCACACCCATGATGCCTGTTGCGACGTCGCCATCGGCAATGCCTTTGACTTCAAGCGGGTGCATGCCGCAAAAATCTGCCACCTGATCAAAGGTCAGCGTGGTGTTTTCAATGAGCCATACAGCGGTTGCTTTAGGCATGAGTGGCAGGTTCATGGGTTGCTCCATTTTTTATGTAAAACAAGTTTTTCTTAAGGAAAACTGCGCCAAATATGGCAAAAGAGAGGCCTGTTTTACCTGCCTTTGGGGGGGGCTGTCAAGCCAAAGAATACGGTGATAAAGGCCGGGCCCTATTTCGCGTTTGACAAGCCTAAGGGAAGCACCTATAAAGATGCCCTGTTTTTAAGGCCAGATTCTTTGGCCGTTTACGTGGGGGCATAGCTCAGCTGGGAGAGCACCTGCTTTGCAAGCAGGGGGTCAGCGGTTCGATCCCGCTTGCCTCCACCAAAACACCTTACTATCCCCCTGTTTTCTCTATACTATTTTAATAGATACAATTTTACCTATCCGGTTAACTGTTTGTTAACTGTGGGGTGATATCCTTTAAGGGTGGGTATAAAAATCGGTAGTGTTTGGAGTTTATGGCAGCCGCAGAAACACAACGTCTTGCAGAGATAAAGGCAAAGCTGAGCCAGCTTTCGCAGCCCTTTAATGTGCCGGAAAGCGTGGGGCTTGGCGCGTTTGAGATTTACCTCGAAAATGGCGCTCCCATGGTGCACAACACGGCCACCGATATGCGCCAGCCTTATGCGGAATGGCTTGCGCTACAGAATGAATTGACGGCCCTAGAGAGCCTTGTTGTGGCAATGGAATCATCAGGCATTAAGCTCGGCGGCGAGCGGGTGGATATACCGATTCGTGTACCGGGTGGTCCCGCGCCTGAAGTTGCTGCCTCAACCGGCGAACAGCAAGTAGATATTCCGATGGATGTGCCTGACCTGCGCCGCGATTTGGTGCAGGCCACGTTCCGCGAGGCGGAAAAAGAATTGCAGCAGGTGATGGCGGACACCAAAAAAATGCCTGATTCGCTCGAAGTATTCACAAAACTAAATGGTGATGCCCGCATCGCCGTAGAGCAAATGTTTAAAGACCCGTTTAAAACGGGCAATAATGATGAACGCGCCACGCCTATTTACCGTGGCTATAAACAGCCCGATGGTAGCGTGACGCGTGGCCAACTGATCGTGCAGTATCCTCCACAGGCAGTGGAAGCCGTGTTGGGTGGCATGAGGCCTGAAACAGTTACGGCACTGGGTGCAGAGGTGGATGCGCTAGTTGCGGGCAAAGAGAATGTACCAGATGCCTTGCCAGGTAAAATCAAAATGCTGGCAGAGCAGGGCACGCCAGAAGAAAAAAAGGCACTTAAAGATATTTTCCAGCGCCACGGGGCAAAGCTGAATCTTGAAGGCGCGGAGATTACCGCACAGCGCGAAGAGCCGTTTGAAGCCTATGTTCAGAAGCAGCCGGATGCGGTGGTGGCGCCAGTGGTGCAGCAATTAGGCGGGGTTGGTCAGCAGAAGCAGGCTGGTGAAAAAGATGTGGCCGCCGCCGCTGATGCAGCCACCGATGCAGCCGATGCCCGCGAAAAAGAAGAAGCAGAAAAGAAAAAATTGCAGCAACAGGCTCCGGTAAATGGTGAGACCGTGAAGCTTCATGACTACACCGATATTTACGACGATACGCTGAAGCTTGGCAAAAAGCGCGGCATGCACGCTGTCGGCTTAGGTGTGGGGATTACGACCGTTGCAGTGCTGGCCGTGCTAGGCATGCCAGCACTTGGTATTGGGCTTGCGGCATTTGGTACAACGCTCATTGGACGCGCGATCGGTGAATCGTGGGGAGCGCGCTCTGCAGAAAATCAAGCGCTTGAAAATGTCATTAGTGCTATGACCGTTGATCTTGCAAAGCTCTCGCCTGAAAAGCGAGAACAAATGATTGATGATGAACTTTCGCGTTTCGGCAATCGGAAATGTGTGAGTCATTTGCGTGCCCGCATTGGTGAAATGCTTGAAATTGCAGATAAGTTGCCAAAAGACAAAGATGTGCTGAATGAAATTGATAAACAAGTGATGGCTCGCATTGACCACTCGCGCCGCGCCGCGCCCGTGGATTCTGAGCATGCAAAATGGATAACATATGGCTCGTATGGTACTGTGGCGGTTGTGGCAACGGCAATTGCAGCCCCTGTGGTAGCGCCTCTGTTGGTGCTGGGTGAGCTAACGAGTGTGATGGGGTTGGTTGCTGCGCCGGTAGTGGGAATGCTTACAGGTGCCACACTGGGAAATTCAGCGGGTGCTTTTGTGGGCACAATGGCAACAGAACGTGGTGCGGAAGGCAAGCTTGCAAAAGGGCATGCAGAATCTTTAGCTGGAATCAGTCCCGATAAACGCCAGCAGGTGCTAGATGGGCTTGCGCATATCTTCCCAGATTCCAGCATGAAGAAAATAGAACAGGCGCTGGATAATCAAATTCCGGAGCGCCGTAATGCGGCCAGTGCTTCTCCCGCAGTGGAATCACCAACAGTTGTCTCTCCGCTGGTAGCAAATCAGCGGGTCGTGGAAGAATATGCGCAGAGTGTGTCTTCAGAAAATGCAGCACTGGGCTCTGCTATTAAAAGTTTTGCTACCGGCAGAACGCAGCTTCAGGACGTGGATGATGTGGCTAAACACATTACCGATGCGGCAGCAAAGGGAACGCCTGTGCCAAACGAAGTGGTAGAGGCGGTATCTAAGCTCGCGCAACATGCGAATAATCTTGGCGCGGTTGAGGCCATTATGCGAGCGAAAGAACAGGCCCGTGCTGCTGGTGGCAGTCGCGGCGCTGCCTAAGATGCTGCGCAGGCATCTTCAATATGAAGCTCTACTGAAATGTTTCCCATCCAGCGATTGATGCGCGGGCGCGCCGCCAGATGCACATCTTTGCCTGCACCTTGCAATAATAAACTGCCGAGCGGACTTGCCGCTTCACGGAAGGCTACAGCTTTGATGCGTGCTTTGTGACTGCCTTCCGGCCCGCCATCAGTCAGCACGGCGCGGACATGGTTTTCGCCTACGATATCGCACTTGATGATGCGCAGGTAAGGCACGAAGAAAAGCGGCTGCGGGTTGCCCGTGCCATAGGGTGCCAAGGCTTCAAGCTGTTCCATTAGCGCAGGTGTGAGTGCCTGCGGCGGTAAAATCGCATCGGCTTTGAGAGCGCGGGCTGAAAGCGCATTTTCAACATGCGATTTTAAACGCGAAGTCATGAATTCCGTGAAGGCAGAAAGTTGGCCTTCCTCCACCGTGAAGCCTGCGGCCATAGCGTGCCCGCCGCCTGCCACCAGCAAGCCTGCCATGCGTGCAGCGGTGATGGCAGAACCCATATCCACCCCTGCGATGGAACGTGCGGAAGCTTTGCCCACGCCGTTATCCATTGCCACGATCGCGGTGGGTTTGCCGTAGGCTTCTTTGATTCTGCCCGCGACGATGCCAATCACACCCGGGTGCCAGCCCTGCTTGGCAATAATCAACACCTGCTGATTTTTCATTTTTTCAGCGATGCTGAGGGCCTCTTCCAGCACTTGTTTTTCTACCGCCTGCCGCTCACGGTTATGGACATCCAGTTGACGCGCCAACGTAGCGGCTTCTTCGGCATCGTCGGTGGAAAGGAGGCGTGCGCCGATGTGCGAACTGCCAACACGCCCGCCCGCGTTGATGCGTGGGCCAAATACAAAACCGGCATGGTATACGCTGGGTGCTTCTTCCAGCTTGGCAATATCAGCCAGTGCGGCAAGGCCAATGTTGCGGCGCTGCGCCATGACTTTAAGCCCTTGCGAGACAAAGGCGCGGTTGAGGCCTGTGAGCGTCATCACGTCGCACACCGTGCCGAGTGCAACTAAATCGAGTAGGTTCAGCAATTGCGGTTCATGGCGCAAACGGTAATGCCCGCTTTCGCGCAGCATACGGTTGGTGGCAACGGCGAGCAGAAAGCTGACGCCTGCGGCACATAAATTACGCAGCGGTGTATCTTCATCCACGCGGTTTGGGTTTACCACGGCAATAGCTTCGGGCACCCCGCCATCCGACAGATGGTGGTCGATAACAATCACATCAAGGCCCATTTTTTTTGCTGCCTCCAAGGGCCCATAGGCCATGGTGCCGCAATCCACCATGACTACAAGCTCAGCGCCTTCGCCTTTCAGCGTTTTCAGTGCCGCTTCACTGGGGCCATAGCCTTCGATGATGCGGTCGGGGATATAAATGCGCGGCTCGGCACCACCCGCTTCGGTAATAAAGCGATAGAGTAGGGCGCTGCTGCTGGCGCCATCCACATCGTAATCCCCAAAAATGGCGATGGATTTTTGTCCGCGTATGGCATCGGCCAGCGCCGTGGCAGCTTTGGCCATGTCTTTTAAATGCAGCGGGTCCGGCAGTTGCGATTTAATGCTGGGGCTTAAAAATTCTGGCGCGGTTTCTACCGTGTGCCCGCGGCTGGCTAAAATGCGGCAGACAATATCCGGTAAATCATATTTTTGGCGCAGCGCGAGGGCCATGCGTTCATCTGCATCGGCAAGTTGCCAGCGATTGCCTTTCACCGAAAGCGTCAGGCTTTCAGTGAAATCAGATGTGTGGTGTATAAGCGGTGCAAGGGGCATGGGGCTATTCTAAACCCCACGGCGCAATAATGCCAAGTGTTAGTGGACGGTGATGCCGTGCGGCGCAGGTTTGGTTTTTAAAATACCAAGCGCGTGGGGCAGCAGGGCTTCGGCCCATTGACGATACATTTCAGGTTTATAATGCACGCCGCGCGCATCAAAATATTCCGGCGCATGCATGGGGCTGCCATTGCCCTGCACAATCACCGGCAGTTGGGTGGTGATGCTATGAATATCCACCAATGTGGCGCGTTTTTTCTCAGGCAGTTTGGCGTTAAATGTTTTCACCATGTTGGCGATAGCAAGATTGTAACGCTCCACAAAATGCTGGATGCCTTGCGGCGTGTTGAATTCTGGTTTGGATTGTTCATGCAGTTTCACAAAGCCGCATGTGCCGCGGTTAGCGAGGCTCTTCGGGTTGTGTGCATCCGGCGTGTGGCCGAAGGCAGGCAGGTTCATCACCAGCACGCGGCTGGCATCACCACCGGCGAGGCGGCGGGTGCGCTCCAGCAGCATGCTGTATTGTTCTTTGAAAACCGGAATGTAATTGCCAATCATCACATCGTTCACGCCCACGAGCAGCGTGACGAGGTCGTAGTCATACAAAGTTTTGCCATGCTCGGGGTCTGTCACGTTCAAGCCAGGGATGGCTTCATCGAGCCCGCCTTTTAGGGTTTCTGCTTTCCAGCCGCCTTTGGCAACAATTTTAATATGAGATTGCGGTGCGCCGTTTTCGCGCAACAAATCTGCCAGCTGATGAATGTAGCGCTCTTCGGGGGTAATGCTCTGCCCCGCCGTGTAGGAGTCACCCAGTGCAAGGATTTTTATCATGCACGCGCTCCTTTAGTGCTAATCAATTTCAAGCTTGCGCGTGAAATTGTGCTCGGCATGAATGATGCGCGTGGTGCCGGTTTTGGAACGCATCACCATTGAGTGCGTGCGTGCACCGCCGGGGAAGCGTTCTACGCCTTGCAGCATCCAGCCTGAGGTTACGCCCGTGGCGGCGAACATCACATCGCCCTTGGCCATTTCTTCGGTGGTGTAGATTTTTTTGAGGTCGCTGATGCCCATGCGCTTGGCGCGTTCCATCTGCGCCTTATCATTATTAAACACAAGGCGGCCTTGCATTTGCCCGCCTGTGCTGCGGAGTGCCGCCGCTGCCAGCACGCCTTCTGGCGCGCCGCCCGTGCCGAGGTAAATATGCACGCCCGTGTCGGGGCGGGTGGTGGCGATAATACCTGCCACGTCACCATCCTGAATCAGCTGGATGCGTGCGCCGCTTTCGCGCACTTTGGCAATCAATTCTTCATGGCGTGAGCGCTGCAAAATAATCGCAACGAGGTCAGACACATCGCATTTTTTGGCCTTCGCGAGGCTCTTAAGATTTTTTTCCGGTGAGTCATCGATATTAATCACGCCGTGTGGCAGGTTTGGGCCTACGGCGATTTTTTCCATGTAGACGTCTGGCGCATGCAGGAAGCCGCCTTTTTCAGCGAGGGCTACCACCGCCAGTGCGTTCGGGCCACCCGTGGCGCAGATGGTGGTGCCTTCTAAGGGGTCGAGCGCTACGTCTACCTCAGGGCCGTTGCCGCTGCCGACTTTTTCACCGATATAGAGCATGGGGGCTTTGTCGCGCTCGCCTTCACCGATAACAACGGTGCCATCAATCGAAAGTGTGTTCAGCATCTGGCGCATGGCGTTTACGGCGGCTTGGTCGGCTGCTTTTTCATCCCCTAAGCCCATGAATTTCGAGCAGGCGAGTGCTGCCGCTTCGGTCACGCGCGCGGCTTCCATCGCATAATTTCGGTCAAGCGTGTAGGTTTCGTTTTTTGGCGGAGTCGTAATTTTGCTGGCGCTGGTTTTCATGGCAGTACCCTTTCGCTTTTGGCTCATAGTTTTTCAATCCGAATCACGTTGGGCTCACCCAGTACATAACCCAATTTACTGATTTTTTTAAGTGCTTTTCGCATGGCGGCTTCTGTGGTGCTGTGGGTGACAAGAATCACCTGCGCGGCCTTGCCTTCTTTGGAAGAGGGTTGCACCACGCTTTCCACGCCGATTTTTTCGCTGCCTAAGGCTTTGGTAATGCCTGCAAGCACGCCCGGTTTATCCATCACGCTGAGATTGATGTAATAGGCGCCTTCACGCGCCAGAATATCCGTGAAAGGCTGGGCTTTGAGCGAAGCAGCCTTCAGGCCAAAGGTGTGTGTGCCACGACCAGCGGCGATATCCACAAGGTCTGCCACCACGGCAGAAGCGGTGGGGCCTTTGCCTGCGCCCGCGCCTTCTAAAAATAAGCCGCCGAGCGAATCGCTTTCTACCGCCACGGCGTTCAGCACGCCTTCCACCCGTGCAATGGGGGATGAAAGCGGCACCAGCGCCGGATGCACGCGCTGCTCAATGCCTTTGGCCGTGAGGCGCGCAATGCCCACTAAGCGAATGCGGTACCCTAAATCACGTGCGTGGTCGATATCGGCCAGCGTAATGCGGCGAATGCCTTCAACATACATATGCTTTACATCCACTGGCACACCAAATGCGATGGAGGTGAGGATGGAAAGTTTGTGCGAAGCATCCACGCCATCAATATCAAAACCAGGGTCAGCTTCGGCATAACCCAGCGCTTGTGCTTCTTTCAGCACGTCGTCGAACGCGCGGCGACCGCGTTCCATGTTGGTAAGGATGTAATTGCAGGTGCCGTTTAGAATACCTGCCACGCGGGAAATGCGATTGCCCGCCAAGCCTTCTTTTAGTGTTTTTAAAATCGGGATGCCGCCCGCAACAGCGGCCTCGCACTGCAAGCGCACGCCATTTTTTTCAGCGAGCTTTGCCAGCTCTACGCCGTGTTTAGCAATCAATGCCTTGTTGGCGGTGACGACATGCTTTTTATTATTCAGCGCCTGTTTGCACAAGCTGTAAGCCACGCCATCAGCGCCGCCAATGAGCTCTACCACTACGTCCACATTTTTATCGGCGGCGAGTTTGGTTGCGTCAGTGTACCAGTGGATGCTCTTTAAGCTGACGCCGCGTTTTTTATTTTTGCTGCGGGCGGAAACGGCGGTGATGACAATCGGCTGGCCCGCGCGTGCATTCACCAGTGCTGCTTTTTTCGTTAAAATTTCAGCCACGCCACCACCAACGGTGCCAAGGCCTGCAATGCCAATACGCAAAGATTTTACTGCCATGATATTTACGCGGCCTTCTGCTGGAGCACGTGCTTGATGTTGCGGATAGCCTGACGCGTGCGGTGCACGTTTTCAATCAGCGCGATGCGCACATGGCCATCACCATGTTTGCCGAAACCAAGGCCGGGGGCCACGGCCACTTCAGCTTTGGTGATGAGCATTTTGGAAAACTCCACCGACCCCATGTGGCGGAATTCCGGCGGAATGGGTGCCCAGATGAACATCGAAGCTTTTGGGGATTCCACTTTCCAGCCCGCTTCGTTGAGGCCTTTTACCAGTACGTCGCGGCGTTCTTTGTAGAGGTTGCGTAGCTCGGCGACGCATTCCTGCGGGCCATTGAGCGCGGCTGTGGCGGCCACCTGAATCGGTGTGAATGCACCGTAATCCAGATACGATTTGATTTTTTTGAGCGACGTGATGAGGTCTTTATTGCCGCAGGCAAAACCAATGCGCCAGCCTGCCATGGAATAGGTTTTCGAGATGGTGGTGAATTCAATCGCGATGTCTTTCGCCTTTTTCACCTGCAGGATGGAAGGCGGCGGATTGCTGTCAAAATACAGCTCGCAATAGGCGAGGTCGGAAATAATAATCACGCCGTGGTGATGGCAGAAATCCACCAGCTCTTCATAAAAAGCGAGGGTGGTGACTTCCGCCGTGGGATTGCACGGGAAGTTGACAACGACGGCCAGCGGCTTCGGCGTGGAATTTTCCACCGCGTTTTTCAGCTGCGTCATGAAGTCGTTTTCCGGTGTACTGCTTTCAAAGTCGCGCACCATGTATTGCACCGAGGCCTCGGCAATGATGAAGCCGAAGGCGTGAATCGGATAGCTGGGGTTTGGCACTAAAATCACATCGCCGGGGCGGGTGATGGCGTTGGCGAGGTTCGCGAGGCCTTCTTTCGAGCCGATGGTGACGCAGATTTCGGTTTCAGGGTCGAGGCCCACATTAAAGCGGCGTTCGTAATACGCAGCTTGCGCTTTTCTGAGGCCCGGAATACCCATCGAAATAGAATAGCGGTGGCTTTTGGGGTCCAAAATCGTTTCACGCAGCTTTTCCACGATGTGCGGAGGAGTCGGCGAATCGGGGTTGCCCATGCCGAAATCGATGATGTCGATATCGTTTTTGCGTGCGGCCGCTTTCACCTTGTTCACTTCAGCGAAAACATAAGGCGGCAGGCGGGTAATGCGGTAAAAATCGTTCTTCATGGCGTATCCATCTGTGGGAGCGCCTTTGTGTATAGCGCGTTCTTTGCCTAAGGTGAAGGGTCTAAATGGAAAAAATGCAGGATTTATTCAGCGTTATACACGTTCTGAAAATAGCTGTAGCCGTGGTAGCTGCTATCTTCGGGGCCACCGATGGTGGGCTGCTCGTGCCGGTAGGCCGGGGTAAAGCGTGAGCCAACTTCGCGGCGCTTCGGGCGGGCTTTGGCGGTTTCTTTCGGGGTGAAATCGGGGTGGTTTACCTTCGGGCGATTGTCGTATTTAAACGGGTTGAGCAAAAAGGGCTCTTCATTGAACAGGTCGGGGTCGGTGGCGTAACCCACTTCATTCATGGCGGTCACGTTACTGTGGCCCACACCATCGGGGATTTCGGGCGTGCCGAACTCATGGGTGGGTTCGGGCTGGAACGTGGTATCTTTCGGCGGCGGAATATAGCCGAATACTTCTTCATCCGGCCCATCGATAAAGCCGCGCGGGTCCGGCGTATCCTGCAGCGGCACGCCCGTTAGGCCGATATATTCATACAAATGGTCGCGCGGCTCGGAGTTATTGTCTTTTGCGACATAGCCTTCCGGCTTCATTTTGATGGCGCCTTCAATTTGTGATTCCACACCCGGTGGTTTGATGATGGGTAAGGCCGCAGCTTCCTGTGTTTGCGGCATGGCTTGTGGCGGCATGTCAGGCATCATATCGGGCGGGCGGGCGCTTAAAGCAGGCGCAAAAGGGTCGGCACTCGGCTGCGGAATGCGGTTTGCCAACGGCTTTGGCATATCGGTTGATGGTACAAAAGGTGGCGCGCTGCTGGCAACGGGTGGCGGCACAGCCTGCCACGGCAGGGTTTCTTCTTGTTTTACGATATTCGGGGCATCTGGCTTTGGTAACGGTGGCAACGGTGCGGCCAGACCCGTGCCTTCTGGTGTGGAGTTTGTGCGCGCTCTAGGTATGCTGCCGCCTTCTTCGCCACCGCCCATACCAACAGGCGGTTCCCATTCCGGCTCTTCCGTAGCGGGCATGGGGACAGGTAGCGCAACAGGCCATTCCTGTTCTTCTTCCAGCAATTCAAGGTGGTACACTAGCCCTGAAGCGGCGCCAGATTTAAGAGTTTTTTTTTCCGTCAGGGACGCAAAGAGTGGGAATTTCAGTGCGCCGGAAGGTTTAAATGCGGGTGGTGTGGGCGGCGGAGCGCCGGTTGGCAGCGGCGGTGCGGCAGATGGCGCGACCGGTGCAGCGGAAGGCGGCGTGCCAAACATTTGCTGCTGCTGCGTGTTGGCGTTGTTTAGGTCTTGTTCCATCTTCTGGCGGTTTTCCGTGGCATCCTGCTTGATGGCCTGTACGTCTGGGCTGGTAGGCACGTTATACAGCGTAGGGTTTGAAGGCGCTGGCTCTTCCGGCAGCATCAGCCCCTGTGCATCGCGTACATCGGCGGGCAGCGGCGCGCGCTGCTGGTAAGCAGGCTTCATTAATTCGTTATTAAAGACAGGCTTTTTATAGCTTTTTGGCATGTTTTTGGGGTTCTGCGGCGGCGCTTGACGCGGGTCAACCACCTTGTATTCCTGCTCGACCATGATGTCGTCGTACAGCGGTGCCTGTGTAATATCGATGCGGTAGCAGCCAACAAGTAGTAGGCTTGTGCCACCGAGCACGCTCGCCGAGAGTAAGAATTTTTTATATACGCCTGCTGCCATGACCCTAAAAGCCCCTAAGTGGCTGAACACACAAAAGAAGTATGCCTTAAGCAGGGGCGTTACGTCAAGCACACGCTTGCGCGTATTTTGTTTTTGATGTGGTTATTGACCTGGCCAAGGTGGTGGTGCTGGCATCGGTGGTGGCGTGCCGCCATATTGCGGTGCCTGGCCCGGAGCGCCGGGGACAGCCTCTGCCTCGCCATAGCCTGGCGGTGCGGAAGGGATGTTGCTCGGATAGCCCGGTGGCGCACCTGCTTGCGGCGGTTGACCATAGGCCTGATTGGGGTCGTAAGGCGCAGCAGGCTGGGTGGGCGGCATACCATAGGTTCCGGCAGCGGGAGGCGTGCCATACGCATCGTTTGCACCACGGCGTGGTTGCTGGGGTGCTGGCTGGTAAGAGGAGTTGCTACTGCTCCTTGCGCCGTCATACGTAGGCATGGTTTCGTTTGCCCAATCGCTGATGCCGTTAATCCAGCTACACGAGGTGAGTGTGCAGGCGCAAAGGCCGGTGAAAACAAGGGGGCGCAGGGAAAAAAGACGGGCCATAGGGTGCCTTTAACTTGTGAAGGGTAAGGGTTTTGTGCTACTTATGCAGCAGCGTGGCGCACAGGATACCACGCCAAATCAAAAAAAATAGTGGGAAAAATGTCAGCAGAGCGCAAAGCCGAAGAATACACACAGTATATTGCCGATGCCACGGCACGCTGCCAACAATTGCTGCGTGATTTTGTCGAAAAGCAGGGTGATAAAAATCTCCGCGCGCTGGAAGGCGGTGATGCAACATCCATGCCCGCACTGCCGCTGGCTGCCACCCGCGTGATGGTGGATGTGCTTTCGCGCCTTGCCGCCAACCCGCACAAGCTGATGCAAATGCAGATGCAGTATTATTACGAAATGGCGCGCATTGCAGGCAATAGCTGGATGCGGCTGTTGGGTGAAACCACCACCGACCTTTACAGCGCCGGTGAAAAAGACCGACGCTTTAAAGACAGCGCGTGGACCGAAAATGCGATGTTCGATTTTTTAAAACAATCCTATCTTTACACGGGTGAATGGGTACGCAACACGCTAAAAGAAGCCGAAGGTGTGGATGAAAAAACCCGTGGCCGTGCCGATTTTTACGCACGCCAGTTTATGGATGCGCTGTCGCCGAGCAATTTCTGGTTCTCAAACCCCGAGGTGCTGCGAAAAGTGGTGGAAACCAAAGGTGAAAGCCTTGTGCGCGGTTTTGAAAATTTGCTGAAGGACATGGAAAAAAGTAGCCTCGTGCCGAATATCGACATGACGGCGCCGAATGCATTTTCCGTGGGGCGCGATATTGCCATCACGCCGGGCAAGGTAGTATTCCAGAACGATTTGCTACAGCTGATTCAATACAGCCCATCGACAAAAGAAGTGTACAAAACACCGGTGGTGATTGTGTCGCCGTGGATTAATAAATATTACATCCTCGACTTAAAACCGGAAAACTCACTCATCAAATGGCTGGTGGACCAAGGCCACACTGTGTTCATTACATCGTGGGTGAACCCCACCAAAAAACATGCGAATAAAGGCTTTGACGACTACATGCTGGACGGCGCGAATGCGGCGATTGACGCGGCGCTAAAAGCCACGGGCGAGGAGCAGGCCAACGTGTTTGGTTATTGCATCGGCGGCACGCTGACGGCGTGCTTACTGGCGTATCTTAAAACCAAAAAGCAGGAACAGAAGGTGAAATCCATCACCTTCCTCACCACGCTGACAGATTTTTCAGAACCCGGCGAACTGGGCGTATTTATCGATGAAGCACAAATTTCTTCCATGGAACAAAGCATGGCGGAAAAAGGCTATCTTGATGGCGATGAAATGGCCTTCACCTTCCGCATGCTGCGCAGCAACGAGCTTATCTGGAGCTTCGTGGTGAATAATTACCTGCTGGGGCAAACACCATTCCCATTCGATTTGCTCTACTGGAACATGGACTCTACGCGCATGGCCAAAGCGATGCATAGTTTTTACCTGCGTAATATGTATCTGCATAATAAGCTCGTGAAGCCGAACGGCATCACGCTGGCGGGTGTAAAAATTGACCTCCGCACCATCGATACGCCAGCCTATATGCTTTCTACCGAGCTCGACCACATCGCGCCGTGGAAATCCACCTACGCTGCCACGCATATTTTCAAAGGGCCGATTCGCTTTGTGCTTTCCGGCAGCGGGCACGTGGCGGGCATCGTGAACCCCCCGGTGAAAAATAAATATGGTTATTGGGCTACCGAATCCAAACACTTTCCGAAATCACCGGAAGAATGGCAAAAATCCACCAAGCCGCATGATGGCAGCTGGTGGCTGGACTGGCAGGAATGGGTGACAAGCCACGGCTTTGCCGGAGCAAAAGTGAAAGCCCGCACGCCGGGCAGCGGCGCGCTGAAAGCCATTGAAGATGCACCGGGTTCTTACGTGAAGGTGAAATAAATAGATTTTTGCTATCGGTAAAAATCTGGTATTGGTACGGCGTTTTAATCTAACGACATTACTTTGTATCTTATGAAACTCTCCCGCTATTTCCTGCCTGTTTTGAAAGAAGACCCGTCTGAGGCGCAGATTGCGTCGCATAAACTCATGCTGCGCGCAGGGCTGATTCGCCAGCAGGCGGCGGGGATTTACACATGGCTGCCGCTTGGCCTTGCCGTGCTCGACAAAGTGGAAAGCATCGTGGCGCGTGAGCTGGATGCGGCGGGCTGCGTGCGCGTGCTGATGCCGACCTTGCAGCCGACCGAGCTGTGGAAAGAATCTGGCCGCTATGACGCGCTGGGCAAGGAAATGCTGCGCTTTAAAGACCGCGCCGACCGCGAGCTGCTCTACAGCCCCACGAACGAAGAAATGATTATCGATAACTTCCGCGCCTTCGTGAAAAGCTACAAGGCGCTGCCGCTGAACCTGTATCAGATTAACTGGAAATTCCGCGACGAAGTGCGCCCGCGTTTCGGCGTGATGCGTGGCCGCGAATTCCTGATGAAAGACGGCTATTCGTTCCACACGGATATTGAAGACGCCAAACGCGAATATTACAAAATGTATGACGTGTATCACACCATCTTCAGCCGCCTTGGCCTTACCTCTATCGCGGTCAGCGCGGATTCCGGCGCTATCGGCGGCTCGCTCTCCCACGAGTTTCAGGTGTTGGCGGAAACGGGCGAAAGCCAGATTTATTACGACCCGCGTTTTGACGATGTGCGCTCAGGCAAGAAAAAAGCCAGTGGCGAGGAAATGCGCTCATGGTATGCCGCGGCGGATGAACTCCACGTGCCGGAAAAATGCCCCCTGCCAAAAGACCAACTGCGCGAGGCGCGCGGCATCGAGGTGGGGCATATCTTCCTTTTGGGGCGCAAATATACCGACGCGATGAATGTGAACGTAACAGGCGCGGATGGCAAAGAAACGCGCGTGGAAATGGCGACCTTCGGTATTGGTGTGTCACGCCTTGTGGCGGCCATCATTGAGGCCAGCCACGACGAAAAAGGCATCATCTGGCCTGATTCCGTCGCGCCGTTTAAAGTCGCGCTCATCAACATCCGCGCGGGTGATGAAAAATGCGACGCCGCGTGTGAAAAACTTTATGCCGAGCTGCAGGCCGCAGGCATTTCCGTGCTGTATGACGACCGCAAAGAAAGCCCCGGCAGCAAGTTCGCCACGATGGATTTAATCGGCCTGCCATGGCAGGTGGCGATTGGCCCCAAAGGGCTAGAGGCGGGCAATGCCGAAGTGAAAAACCGCAAAACCGGCGAGAAGTTTGAAGTGCCACTCGCGCAAGTATTAAAGAAGCTCACCTGATGTTTAACCGCTTTGAAAGAATGGTTGCGTTCCGCTACCTGCTGAGCCGCAGGAAGGAAGGCTTCATTTCGGTCATTGCGGGGTTTTCGCTCATCGGTATCATGCTGGGCGTTGCCACGCTGATTATCGTGATGAGCGTGATGAATGGTTTTCGCGCGGAATTGATGAACCGCATTCTCGGCATCAACGCGCATCTGGTCGCCAGCCGCTATGGCCTGCCGATGCCGGACTATATCGAAATGAAAGAGCTGATTGAAGCGATTGACGGCGTGGCGTTTGCCGTGCCGCTCGTGGAAGGGCAGGTGATGGCCACGGCGGATGGTGTTTCCACCGGCGCGCTGGTCAAAGGCATGCGCGGCGAGGATATCAACAAGAAAAAGCAGGTGATGGACGGCATTAAAGCGGGCGACATCCGCGACTTTTATGGCACCGATGTGGTAATGATTGGCGCGCGCATGGCCGAGCAGATGCGCATTTCTGTGGGTGACCCGATTACGCTGATCGCACCGAAAATAACCGCCACGGTGATTGGTGCCATCCCGCGCCTAAAGGAATATACGGTGGTGGGTATTTTCGATGTCGGCATGTATGAATATGACAGCACGTACATCTTCATGCCGCTAGAGGGCGCGCAGCTTTTTTTCCGCCTGCCGCATGCCGCAAACAGCATTGAGGTGATGGTGCATAACCCTGAAAAAGTGGATGGGGTGACGGCAGATATTGAAGCGGCCAGCAACCGCAAACTGGTGGTGACCGACTGGCAGAAAATCAATGCGCAGTTTTTCAATTCGCTCAAAGTGGAACGCAACGTGATGTTCCTTATCCTGACGCTCATTATCCTTGTCGCGGCATTCAATATCATCTCGAGCATGATTATGTTGGTGAGCGATAAGCGCCGTGCCATTGCTATTTTGCGCACCATGGGTGCTTCGCGCGGCGCGGTGCTTCGCATCTTTTTCATGTGCGGTTCCACCATTGGCGTGGTGGGCACCACGCTGGGCTTTGCGTTGGGCACCAGCTTTGCACTGAACATCGAAAACATCCGCCAGTTTTTGCAGCGCGCTTCAGGGCAGGAATTATTTTCGGCGGAGATTTATTACCTCGCGCACTTGCCGTCTGACGTGCAGGTGATGGACGTGGTCGGCGTGGTCGGCATGGCTTTGGCGCTTTCGTTCCTCGCCACGATTTATCCGGCATGGAAGGCCGCGCGCGTGAGCCCGGCGGAAGGGGTGCGCTATGAGTGATATCGCGCTGCGCCTTTCGGGTGTGAAGAAAAGTTATCGCCAAGGCAAAAACAAGCTCGAGGTGTTGCGTGGTGCGTCACTTGAGGTGCGCCGCGGCGAGGTGGTGTCACTGCTTGGGCCATCGGGCTGCGGCAAAAGCACGCTGCTGCAAGTGGCGGGTTTATTGGATACAGTCGATGAAGGCGAGATTGAAATTGCAGGTACGCCGACATTGAAAATTTCTGACCGCAAGCGCACGAAAATCCGCGAACATGACATTGGGTTTGTGTATCAGTTCCATCATTTGCTGCCGGAATTCACGGCGCTTGAAAACGTGATGCTGCCGCAGCTGATTGCAAAAGTTTCAAAGAAAAAAGCCAAAGCGCGTGCGCTGGAATTGCTGGAGCAATTCGGCCTGAAAGACCGCGTGAAGCATTTACCTTCTGAACTTTCCGGTGGTGAACAACAGCGCGTGGCAATTGCCCGTGCATTAGCGAATAAGCCTGCATTATTGCTGGCGGATGAACCCACCGGAAACCTTGATCCTGAAACGGCGGCGGGCGTGTTTGCCGCGCTCATGCAGCAGGCGCAGCAAGGGAATCTGGCTATGCTTGTGGTAACCCACAATCATGATTTGGCACGCCGCACCATGCGCGTGTTGCAATTGCAGCAAGGCGTTCTCGTACCAGCGTAAAGGTTTGCACGATATGGCATGGTGGTTTTACAGATTCTTAGGCCGCAAAACCACATGGATGTTGCTGCTCTATATTTTGCTGATTGCTTACGCTGTTTACAGTGGCCGTCTTTTTTATGTGCTGTATGCGTCGCTGGCGTTTTTTGCGGTGCTTTCGCAGCGCACACAGTTGCTGCTCATTGAAAATGGTGTGGATGTGAATTTTGTGCAGGGCTATGCCATGGCGTTCGTGCGCTGGCCACTTTCGCTCTTTGCGCTGATAGCATTTATTGCGGGCACAGTGTGGGCGCTGCATGGCATGGAGTGGTATGAGGCGCTGCTGATTTTTTTCTCCTGCTGTGGTGTGGGAACCTTCTTGGTGAAGAAAGATAACCTCGTGAGTCGCGCGTGGAAAAAGCCATTCTATGACGTGGCGGCGACTATTTTTGCGCTGCTGATGTGGTTCGTGGTGGGCACCTAGCCCTGCGGGCCTTTCGGGCCGTTCAGTAAGTTGCCGAGGCCGCCACGCATGAGCGCTTTTTTATCCATTTTCCCGAGCTTCTTCATCATCTTGCCCATCTGCCATTGCTGCTTCACCAGCTTATTCACTTCCTGAATATCTACACCCGCGCCGTCAGCAATGCGCTTTTTGCGTGATGGGTTGATAAGGTCGGGCTTGGCGCGTTCTTTTTTCGTCATTGAGCTGATGATGGCAAGTTGCCGCTCGAGCAGTTTTTCATCGATATTCGCATCGGCCATTTTTTCTTTGATCTTGGCCACGCCGGGCAGCATCTTCATCATGCCGCCGATGCCGCCCATTTTTTTGATTTGCTTAATCTGGCTGGCGAGGTCGTTAAAATCGAACTCACCCTTTTTCACTTTCAGCGCTAGCTTCTGCGCTTCTTCCATGTCCACCGTTTCAGCAGCTTTTTCAACGAGGCTGACGATGTCACCCATGCCGAGAATGCGGCTGGCCACGCGGCCAGGGTGGAATTCTTCTAGCTCGGGCAGTTTTTCACCCACGCCGACAAATTTAATCGGGCAGCCGGTGATAGATTTCATGGAAAGCGCCGCACCGCCGCGGCCATCGCCATCCATGCGCGTGAGCACGATGCCCGTTACGCCGACTTTTTCATGGAATTGCTGCGCCACATTTACGGCGTCCTGACCGGTGAGGGAGTCTGCCACCAGCAGCGTTTCAATGGGGTTCGCGAGAGCTTTTACGTCCTTTAGCTCCTGCATCAATTCGTCGTCGATATGCAGTCGGCCTGCCGTGTCGAGGAACAAAATATCATACGCGCCAAGCTTGGCTTCTTTGACAGCACGCTTAGTGATGTCGAGCGGCTTTTCGCCTTTTACAATCGGCAGTGTTTCAATCGAGACTTGTTTGCCGAGGCTTTCCAGCTGTTCCTGCGCGGCGGGGCGATAAATATCGAGCGACGCCATCAGGATTTTTTTCTTTTGCTTGCTGCGGATGCGCAGCGCGATTTTCGCCGTGCTGGTGGTTTTACCCGAACCTTGTAAGCCGACCATCATGATGGTCGCGGGCGGTGTAGTGGCAAAATTCAGTTCGGCACTTTCTGCACCGAGCAGGGCGGTGAGTTCGTCATTTACAATTTTAATCACCATCTGCGCGGGCGAAATACTGCGCACCACTTCTTCGCCGACGGCTTTGGCTTTTACCTTGGTGATAAAATCTTTCACCACCGGCAGGGCAACGTCGGCCTCTAAGAGCGCAATGCGCACTTCGCGCATGGCATTACTCACGTCTTCCTCGGTGAGGAAGCCTTTGCCACGCAGCTTATCTAGGGCTTTACCCAGTTTATCGGATAGTGAATCAAACATGTATTTTGACCTTAAAAAACGAGCGCAATTTTTAGCCTGTTCGTGGCCGGAATGGAAGGGAAAACCCATAATAGGGGGTGGAGAGGGCTGAAACCCCGCTCAAAAGGCTGAAAAATAGGCGATTTTTATGCAATTGACCAAAGGCTGTTATCGTCCTATAATGGGGGTGATGGTAAAGCATTCGTCTTATAACCATAAGGAAGAAGGGGGAGCGTGGTAAAGCAGACTCGCGATATCAACCTCCGTCGTGCCCTCTTAATCAAGGATATTATCCTTACATCGCTGGATAGTCACAAAGCGCTAGACGTTGAAGTTATTTCTTTGGCGGGCAAAAGCGATGTGGCGGATTTTATGGTGGTTGCCACAGGCACCTCCAACCGGCATGTTGGCGCACTGGCGGAACATGCAGCCGAAGCAATTCGCCAAAGCGGTATGGACGACGTCATCACAGAAGGCATGGAAACCTGCGATTGGGTGATATTGGATACGCCCTATGTGGTGCTTCATGTATTCCGCGCGGAAGTGCGTGAGCGCTACCAGCTGGAAAAAATGTGGCGTGCTGACCTGACCGAAGCGCAACCCGCGCACGTGTATTAAGCACTCGGTATTCCCATGCACGTCTATCTGCTGGCGGTTGGCAAGGCGGGCAAAGGCCCGGAGTCGGCATTATTTCAGGAATACACCAAGCGCCTGCCGTGGAAAATCACCGTAAAAGAAGTGGAAGAAAAACGCCCACTGCCGCCAGAAAAGCGCAAAGCGCGGGAGGCAGAATTGTTGCTGGCGGCGTGCCCGCCCGCGGCGGTCAAATTCGTGCTTGATGAAAAAGGCAAAGCCTTCACCAGCGAGCAATTTGCGTCAAAAATAGCCGATTTTCAGCAGCAGGGGCGCACGACGTTTGCCTTTTTTATCGGCGGGCCCGATGGCCACGGCGAGGCTTTAAAAAAATCTGCCGATGTGCTGCTCGCTTTTGGCAGCATGACATGGCCACACATGATGGTGCGCGCCATGCTGGCCGAACAGGTCTATCGTGCCCATAGCATCCTTTCCGGCCACCCCTATCACCGTAGTTGATTCTTGCGCTTTATTGCAGCTTAAACCCTTGCGTGAAGGCTTTTTTTCGTGATAATTGGGGCGCGGACTCGGGGATTCCCTTTTCGCATCGTTTTAGTGCGGCAAAAACAACTATCCTTTTTACAGGGAGCGGCCATTGAAAACAGCACATGATTTACACACCGTTTCTTCTTACGATAAAGAACTGGAAGGCATAAACAAACTGCTCAAGCAGATGGGTGAGGAAGTGGCGAGCATGATTGTGCTGGCACAAAAAAGCCTCGGCAAAAAGGATGCGGCTTCCGCTGCAAAAAATGAAAAGAAATATATCGCCGTTGCCGTGCAGGAAAAGCACGTACAGCAGCAGGCAGTGCGCATGCTCGCGCTGCGCCATCCGGTGGCGAACGACCTGATGTTTGTGACCTCTGCTATTAAAGTGGCGGGCACGCTGGAGCGCATGGCGGAGCTTACCAAAAAAGTGAGCCGCAAACTGTCGCGCCTTGAAAAACCGCTGCCGAAAAAAGTGAAAAAACAGCTCGATGAAATGGCGGGTCTGGTGGCAGACATGATTAGCGATGCTGTGAGCGCGCTGGCAAAAGGTGAGCCGCAAAAAATTGATAAAGTGATGAAAAAAGAAGAGAAAGTGGACGCAATTCGCGCCGCGCTTTTCAAAAGCTTGGAAAAAGACATGATGAAAGATCCGTCCATTATTCCGGCCTGCATGCAGGCGTTGGCGGTGACGCGGAACTTTGAACGCGTGGGTGACCATGCTGTGAGCATTGCCACGCAGGTGCAAGAAATTGTCGGCGAAGCTTCGTAATTTTTGATTGATGGCGCTTTAGCATCCCCCATGACCCAGCAACACCCTAAACCCGTTGTACTTTGCATCCTTGATGGCTGGGGCCATAGCGAGGATGTGTCGCACAACGCCATCCGGAGTGCGCGCACTCCGGCGTGGGATGCGCTGCTGCGCGAGTGCCCGAATAGCCTGATTGCGACATCGGGGCTGGATGTGGGGTTGCCAGATGGGCAGATGGGAAATTCTGAAGTGGGTCACATGAGCATCGGCAGCGGCCGCATCGTGATGCAGGATTTGCCGAAAATAGACGCAGCGGTGAGGGATGGCTCGCTGGCAAAAAATCCGAACCTACTCACATTCATCGAGGCGCTGAAAAAAAGCGGTGGCGATTGTCATCTGATGGGCCTTGCATCGGACGGCGGTGTGCACGCGCATATCCGCCACATTATTGCACTGGCGGATGCGGTGACCAAGCAAGGCGTTCGTGTGTGGGTGCATGCGTTTACCGATGGTCGCGACACTGCGCCTGAAAGCGCCAAAAAATTTATTCCGGAATTAGAAAAAGCCCTTAGCGGCATGAAAAATGCGGCGATTGCGGTGGTCTCTGGCCGCTATTATGCCATGGACCGCGACAATCGCTGGGAGCGTGTGCAGCTCGCCTATGATGCGATGGTGTCTGCCGCGGCGCCGAAGAAAACATCTGCCACACAAGCCGTGAAAGACAGCCACGCTGCCAACGCCGCCGATGAATTTATCAAGCCGGTGGTGATTGGTGATTACAAAGGCATGAAAGACGGCGATGGCGTGCTGATGGCAAACTTCCGTGCTGACCGTGCGCGCCAATTGCTTACCACACTGCTCGATGAAAAATTTACTGGCTTTGCCCGCGCGCGCCATGTGAAATTTGCGGCCGCACTCGGCATGGTGGAATATTCCGAAGCGTTGAACAAGCTACTGCCTGCAATGTATCCGCCTGAAAAACTCAACGCCATTTTAGGCGAGGTGATTTCTGCCGCAGGGCTTAAGCAATTGCGTATGGCCGAAACGGAAAAATATGCGCACGTGACGTTTTTTTTCAACGGCGGACGCGAAGACACATTCCCCGGCGAGGAGCGCATCCTTGTGCCATCACCGAAAGTGGCGACCTATGATTTGAAGCCCGAAATGTCAGCGCCGGAAGTCACCGAAAAACTAGTGGCGGCAATTCGCTCCGGCACATTTGATTTAATCGTGGTGAATTACGCCAATACCGACATGGTGGGGCACACGGGCATTGAAGAAGCTGCACGCCGTGCAGTGG
>CAYXPR010000009.1:0-95865 GCA_964467255.1 uncultured Rickettsiales bacterium
TCATGCAGTGTCACGCCGTAATTCTTGAGTTTCAGCGGATCAACCAACACCTGATATTGCTTCAAATCCCCGCCGATTACCGACACTTGCGAAATGCCGGAAATAGAAAGCAAGCGGTTCCTGATATCCCACTCCGCAATGGTGCGTAAATCCATAGTGTTGATTTCAGGGTTTTTAGAGGTCAATCCCACCAGCATGATTTCCCCCATGATGGAAGAAATCGGCCCCATCACAGGGCGTGCATCCTGCGGCAGAGTTTCCTGCGCCTGTTGCAGCTTTTCTGCGACAATCTGGCGGGCGGTGTAAATATCCGTATCCCAGCCGAATTCTACCCACACAATCGAAAGCCCGATAGCAGAAGCAGAGCGCACGCGCTCCACACCTGTAGAGCCGTTCACTACCGTTTCAATCGGCCATGTCACCAGTGCTTCCACTTCCTCCGGCGCAAGCCCTTCGGCTTCGGTGAAGATGGTCACGGTGGGACGGTTTAAGTCAGGGAATACATCCACGGGCAGTTTGCTGATGACGAATACGCCATACACCAGCAACATGGCCGAAGCTGCTACTACCAGCAGCCTGTTTTTCAGTGAGAATTGAATGATTGCGTTGAGCATGGCTTATACCTTAATGTTTATGACCGTGCCCATCATCGAGCTTTTCGCCGTTCTTTTTAGGCTCAGATGACTTGGCGAATTGCAGCTGGTAATTCCCCACGGTCACGACTTCTTCATCCGGGAACACACCTTCCATCACCTCGCGATCATTGCTGAATTTTGCACCGAGCTTCACGCTGCGGCGTTCAAAATCATTGCCACTTCGCACGAATACGAATTGTTCACCGCTATCACCCAAAATCGCTTTCACCGGCACGGTCAGAATGTCGGAAGGGGTGGTGATCTCAATCGACAGCACCACCTGCATATTCGCTAGTAGCTTACGATCAGGATTACTCACCAGCGCATAGACGTTGAAGGTACGGCTTCCACGATCATAGGCACCATCCATGCGCTGCACCTTACCAAGCAAGGCATCGCTTCCGAGCAAGCTGCTGGTGACGCGCACATTTTGTCCCACCTGAATCTTGGTGACATCCGGCGTTTCATACATCACGCCGCGCACCAGCACTTCGCTGGAATCGCCCACTTCCATCAAGGCCGCTTCCGGCGTGACGGATTGACCCAGCACCACGCTTTGCTTAGTAACATAACCTGTAATCGGGGACGGAATCGAAACCGGCGAGCTTCCCACAAAAATGGGCTGAATGGTGAGCAAGCCCTGGCCTTTTTTAACCATTTCGCCCACTTTGATGTGGATTTCTGATACGCGACCAGCGGCGCGAGAAGTCACAATGGCTTGGCGTTCCGGCAGAAATTCGATGATACCGTTCACGTCCACCGATGCAGCGCGTGGAGCAATCGCCGCTTTTACTGTCTGGATGCCAAGGTTATTGATAGCAGTTTCGGAAAGCGTTACCGTACTAACAACGCCGGAACCGCTCTCTGTGCCGGGAGCTTCGGCGTGATCTTCTCCTTCATGAGCAAATGCCTGACTAAACAGGCCAAGCCCCATAATAAGAAATGCTGTGGCTATTATTTTTTTCATTTGATTTCCTCTAGTTTTCCGCCGAGTTCCAGTTCCAGTGCGCCGCGTGCGTTTACCGCCTGTGCCAGCGCATCGAGGGCTTCATTTTCGCTGGTGAGTAATTTTTCGCGCACCTGCCATACTTCCAGCGCATCTGCTTGGCCTTGACGGAACATGCTGCGGGTGAGTTCATAGGATTTGCGGTATCCGGGCAGGATGCTATCAAAATAGCTATCAGCACGGCCTTGCAGGGCGGTGGCACTCTGCTGCAATTCACCAATCAAGTCTTTCTGTGGTAGGTTTACGAATAAATCAGCCTCGGATTTGGCTTGGCGCAATTCTGCATTGGCGCGTTCGCGCTCGGCATCATTCTGATTCCACAGCGGGATACTGAGCGCGACGCCGATACCGTAGGATTTTTCATCTCCATCCGGTGATCGTGAATAAAGTAAACGCGGCCCAATTCCCGGGAGTACTGCATCCTGATCGGCAACGCTTAAGCGGCGCTCGGCAGCAGCAACCCTGCTTTTTACCACATTACGCAGGTTGGACTGCTCTTTAGCGAAGGTCAGGAGTTTCTCGGTATCTTTTGGCACGGCAACAAAAGCTGGACGTTGTAATTCGGCCAGCTGGTAGCTACGCCCCGTCAGGCGTGCCAGTTCGGTACGCACTTGGCGCAGTTCTGCTTGAACGGCGTTAGCATCGGCGCGAAGTTTCGCGGCATCGGAGGAAAAGAGGAGCGAGGCGGCTGGGCTGGTTTGGCCCTGCCTTGTGGATGCACCTACCAGCTTCTTCATTTTCTCCGCATCGTCGGCATAATTGTCATAGAGCTTTTTGCGCTCGGAAAGCAGCCATACTTGCGTGTACAGCACGGTGGTTTCATTGATGACTTTTAGAATTTCATATTTCTGCTCGGCACTGGCGACATTAGATAAGGCTCTAGCATAACCGTAACGTGCGCCGGAAAGCTGAGAGAATTTCAAAGGCTGGGTTAATTCCAAATCTGCGCCTGCGCCGTTTTTACCGTTGGCACGGGTGGCATCGATATTGACTTCAGGATTATCCAGCAGCTTGGTTTCCGTAGCATCCGCCAGCTTATCTTCATATTCCCGCTGTACGCGGAACAGGCTGGTGTTTTTTTGCAGGCTTTCCTTAATCACCTGATCCAGCGTAAGGGTTTCGGCAAGCGCCTGAGCCGGAACGCTCAGCAATGCTAGGATAATTAATAAATATTTCATGCCATAGCCTCCACTCGTGTTCAGCAAATAATACGAAGCGGTATCGGCTATCCCTCAAAAAATCTCATCATTTTTTGAAGATTTTTTCTTCCAGTAGCTTACGGGCGCGGTAAACCCGGGTTTCCACGGTTTTCGCTGTTACTCCCAACAGTTCCGCGCATTCTTCTTGCGTGCGATCTTCCAGTGCAAAGAGTATTAACGCAGCCTTAAGTTTATGCGGCAGTGATTCAACGGACTGGTTAATATGCCGCACCGCCTGAGCGGATTGTGCAATAGCTTCGGGGTCCGGCGCGGCATCGGCAAAATCAAAGCCTGATTCCTCATCATCCATTGAAAAGAACTGTGCCAACTTCCTCTTACGCCCATGATCGCGACAAAGATTGAGTGCAATCTGGAAAAGCCACGTTGAGAATTTGTATTCCGGTTTGTAGGTGCTGGCAGAAAAATAGAGCTTGGTGAAGGTTTCCTGTACTAGATCATAGGCCACGTCCTCGTTGCCAACATAACGGCGTATAAACGCAAAGAGGCGGTGCTTGTACCGCGCCATCAGCTCACCCAGGGCGGGATTTTCTCCGCTCTTTAATCTCTCAACTAGTTCCTGATCTGTGCATTGCTTCATGCCACCGTGCTTTATGGGTGATGGGTGAGCGCGTCAGTCGTAAGTCTATTCAACTTCTTTCGCTGTTCTGGAGTCAGTACGCTGTGCATTTCAAACAAATGCTCAAGCGTTGCTTTTTGCAGTTCACCCATTGCAGAATGGATTTTATCAACGGATTGCTTGACGCGAGGAGAGTAATTCCCATCCTCGTTAATCGCTGTAGCCAGTTCACGATTGGCTTGGTGAATCTCTGCTTCCAGCGTCTTCCTGCGCTCTGCAAATTTGGCCTCTATAGGCTCCAGTTTTATATCCTGTTCTTCGGTGATATTTAGTTGTTCATGGAGCCATTGATGCGGGTCGTGGGTTGTTTCACGATGCCCCATAAAGGAATGACCGACCATCCAGCATGCGCCGAAGGCCAAAATAGCGACGATCAATGCAAGCCGGAAATCACGGTAAAATCGTTTCATAAGCGCTCATCATTCGGGGTGACGGAAGCCAAAGCAATCACATTCGGCTTGAAAACCTTGAAGTTCAGCATTTCTACAGCATCTGGTGTGGGAGGCTGCATCGTGCCAAAACCCACGATGACACCAAGCACGGTAGCTGCCATAACGGGTGCAAAACGGTATTGTGCAGGGAAAATGCTGGCAAGTATCCCTTCAAGGAAGCCTACCGGCCGCTCCGCATTTTCCGCCACAATCCGCACCCACACATCGCTTTCCAGATGTTTTAGGCGATCACCAGCAGGCTCTGATTTTCTCAGATAAGCCAATATATTATCGATTCTTTCGGTCATAAATACCTCACTTTTATCTATACTCTAGTACGAACGATTTATCCATATCCCTTAAAAATTTATCTCCTATGCCGTACTTTTCAGGGGAATCAATTTCCCTGATATTGTCTTTAGGGAACTTGATCTGGAAATGGCGGTAATCTGGGGTTAAGAAACGAGTAAATCTATCAACTGCTCTGCAATTCGCTGTTATTTTCTAAAAAACGCTGAAAAAAACCTTTTAGGTATGAGAATGGTATCGTGTGGACTACAAAGGCCTCCGCGCACGAAGGTAAGAGGTGCGAGGATTAATATTGGAGGAATAGTCAAAGATACCCTAAACTCTGAAAGACACACCCTCCCAAAGAACCTTCCGAGAAGTTTTCGCGTGTAGCAGTTTGGCACAGGATTAAGCCGCTGAAATGATCCTCCCGCTCCCTGATAGTTCCCTGTTATTGGGCTTATGAACACTAGGCCGACTTTAGGTAATATACTGAAATCACGTCGAAAAGAAGGCTGACAATGGGGTGTGTTGCTCAAAATTAGCGGTTAATAAAGGAAAATACCCTGTATAAATCCCTGATGTCAGGCAAGAATCGTTCTCTCAAGACTCCCTCCACCGCCATTTCTTATTTTAGGGGTCATCTACTGCTGCGCGTGGCGCTTAAGATAGCGCTGCAAGGTGCCCTCGCCTTTTTATTTGTATCGCGCGGCCTACGTGATACAAACTTTTTTACATCATGTTTATCTGGAGAGAACGATGCTGAAAAAAATTCTGATTGCTGCCATTCTTGCTCTTGGTGTGTTTTGCGCCGTTGCGGCGCTACAGCCTGCCGATTTCCGCGTGGAGCGTAGCGCAACCCTTGCCGCACCGGCGGACGCGGTGTTTGCGCAGGTGAATGATTTTCACAAATGGGAAGCATGGTCGCCATGGGCAAAGCTCGATCCGAATGCCAAAACCACATTTGAAGGCCCCGCCAGCGGCGTGGGCGCAATTATGCGCTGGGACGGCAACATGGAAGTGGGTGTGGGCAGCATGGAAATTACCGAGAGCAAATCCGGCGAGCGCATCGTGATGAAATTGGAATTTTTAAAGCCTTTCGCTGCGACCAGCACGAGTGAATTTACCTTCAAACCCGATGGCCTTAACACCGTGGTGACGTGGAACATGTCCGGCACCAATAATTTTGTCGGCAAAGCAATGGGTCTGATTTTCAACTGCGAGAAAATGGTGGGTGGAAAATTTGAAGAAGGCCTGACCAACCTGAAAGCCGTAGTGGAAAAGAAGTAATTCTATTCTTCTTGAAATAAGGTTTCGTAAATCTGCACCAGCTCAGGCTGAATCACACCTTTTTCCTGCCCCAATTTACGCAAAAATGAAATGCGGCGGATGATGCGCTTGGGCAGCGCTTCGCCGAGGGTCTCGGCTATCGCCTCAAGCGTGGTGAGCGGCACCATCGCCCCCTTTTCGAACTTGGCAATCTGCTGTTCGGTTTCATTAATGATACCCGCGAGGGTCAGGCGCGTGACACCCTTGCTTTCACGCAAGGTCTGAAGGGTTTTCCCCAAAATCGTATCGGGCGTATCCATGCGGCATCCTTACGCGGTATTCGCCTCAAAATAAAGGATTTTTTGTATCTTTACGGTTTCTTAAAGGATTTTTGTTAGCGTGAGGGGGTATGAAAAAAGAACTTTTTGACGCAAAACTTGTTGCGCAAATAGCCCCACTGGAGGTGACCCCCGTCTGGGCACAAGGTGCAGAGGGCGAAGCCCAGCGCGCTGGGCTAGAGGCGTTCTTGCAGGAATTTGTGGATGCGGGTTCGCTGGTGCCCGCTATGTATCCCAATAGTAAAAAGGACCCGTATTTTGACCTGCGCGGAAAACATAAATACGGCCATATCGATGTGAATGAGCTTTTGTCGGACACACAGGTGCTGATTGTAAAAGAAATGCAGCGCCGCGCACCCAAATTATATGAAGCGCTGCGAGATCTGGGCGATGGTAAAATCGCCGGACATGCGGTGCGATTTGACAAGATGCCGACCGGTGACATTGCAGGCATACCAACGCCTACCAGCATCTATCTGAACCAGAACCAGCGCAAAGGCGTGATGGCGGATTATTTTACGGCAGGCATATCTCTGATTGCGGGCGGCGTTGTGGGTATGCCGCGTCAGATGAGCTTTTTTGATGTGGTGGACAAGTCAAGAAGCGGTGGACGTTTGCCACACACCGATCCACCAGAGCAGTTTTTTGTGCTGCAATGCCAGCGTGGCGAGGCAGATGGAAAAAAAGTGGTAACGCTGCTGCATGATATGGAGACGGCTTTTCGTAGGCTAAAGCCGAAAGACCAAGAGATACTACAGGAAAAACGATTTGTAGACAAAGAAGCACAGAAGCTATTTGCGCCGGTAAAAACCAGTACCGATGGCGGTTTTTCTATGTCAGTCACCCGCAACGTGAATTATCTCACCAAGCCGCTACCGTCAGACGAAAAAGCGGCAGAAGCGGGCGAAGCCTTTAAAAACTGGATGGAGGAGGGGCTGAAACTTAGAAACATTCGCTCTGTTTCGCTGGAACCAGGGCAGGTGGTGGTGGTGGATTCGCGCTATTTGATGCACTCAGTAGCCCGCCTGAACGGTGAAGAAGTCGAAACGCCGCCGAACCAAACGATGGGTGAGCGCTGGCTGGTGCGAGCAGGCATTTACAGCGAGCCGGTTTATCCGGATTTAGGCGCCGGTTCATTTTACCGCCTGCCGCAGGATATCGATAAAGCACAAACGCTGGAAAGCATCAGCCTGATTACCCGCGCGCTGGAAAGTAATCGTACGCCGGGCAAATAATATCTTCGTAAAAACACTGTTTACTGCGTAAGCCTTGATTGGCCAGCGGGATTGATGTGTTATGAAAGCGAAAGACACACGAAGGAGCATTTGCCATGACCACATTATTCGACACGTTGAAATTAGGTGACCTTACCTTACCAAACCGCGTGGTGATGGCGCCGCTGACGCGCATGCGCGCTAAACAACCGGGCAATGTGCCGCATGCGCTGAATGCGGAATATTATGCGCAGCGCGCGAGCGCGGGCCTTATTATTTCCGAAGCGACGCAAGTGAGTCCGCAAGGGCAGGGTTACCCCGCTACGCCCGGTATTCATTCCGCAGAACAAGTGGTGGGGTGGAAACACGTGACGGACGCCGTGCATCAAGCCGGTGGTCGCATGGTGCTGCAGCTATGGCATGTGGGGCGGATTTCACATTCTTCGTACCAGCCGGATGGCGGCGCGCCCGTTGCACCTTCGGCCATTCAGCCTTCCGGCATGACCTTCACGAAAGACTGGAAACAAGAACCGTTTGAAACGCCCCGCGCTCTCAGTGTGGCGGAAATAAAAAGCATCGTGGCGGATTTCCGCACCGGCGCAGAAAACGCAAAAAAAGCAGGGTTTGATGGAGTGGAGGTACACGGTGCAAACGGGTATCTGCTCGACCAGTTTTTACAAACCGGCAGCAACACCCGCAGTGATGAATATGGTGGCAGCATCCAAAACCGCGCCCGCTTTTTACTGGAAGTGGTGGATGCGGTGGTGGCGGTGTGGGGCAAGGGGCGTGTGGGCGTTCGCCTTTCACCCTATGGTACGTTTAACGATATGCAAGACAGTGACCCCGTGGCGCTTTTCACCTATGTACTGCAACAACTCAGCCAGCGCGGCATTGCCTATGCGCATGTGATTGAACCGCGCGCCACCAGCGCCGGTGGGAATGATGCGGTGGCGGCAGATGCACCCAGCACCTCGGCGTTGTTCCGCGCACACTTCAAGGGTGCGTTCATTTCCGCCGGTGGCTATACGGCGGAAAACGCGAAAGAAGCGGTGGAAAAAGGGGCTGCCGATGCGGTGGCGTTTGGCCGCCTGTTTATTGCCAACCCAGACCTTCCGGAACGGCTGAAAGCAGGTGCCACGCTCAATAAATATAACCGCGCCACCTTCTATGGCGGGGCTGAAAAGGGCTATACCGACTATCCGCGCCTGAACCAGAAGGCTGCCTAAGCGTTGGTAAACTAGGGCTTGTTTATCAGTGGGATAGAAAACCCTTCCCCGTAAGAAATGCAGATTTTTTCTGCAAACTATGGTATGATGCTACTGGCTTTAAGGGGTTTTAGGCAGGTAATGCGGCTATGGTTCAACCACCACCCACAGGCGGTGAGAAAGACTCTAAGAACACGGCGCAGCCGGGTGAGGGCGAAAGCTATCACGCCCCTCCGTATAAGGCAGATAATATTTCCGGACTAGAGCAGGAAGCGCGCGGCAAACAACAGCAGCGTACGCAGGAATATAACCAGCAGCTGAAGCAAAAACACGAAGACCTGAACCAGCTGATTCACGCCGCGCGTGAAAAAGCCAAGCTGATTCAGGAAGAACAGCAACGCTTTGCCACCGAAAAGAAAAAAGACCTCGACGCCATTTTAAAAAAGGCTGAGGAAGACCATAAAACCCTGCAGCTTACACAGCAGGAAGAGCTGGCGGAGCGTCGTAAGCAGATTGAGCTACTACGCACCAAAGCCGAAGCCACGCTGGAACATCTGCCCTACCAAAAACGCAAAGAGGTTGAAAAAGAACTCGGCACGCTGATGCATCTGGCGATGGAGAAGCAGAAAAAACTTGAGGCCGAGCACCGCGAAAACACCAAGAAAATGGAAGAGGACCTTGCGAAGCTCAGTAAGGAGGTGGAGGAATCGCGGCAGGCACTCTTGAAAAAGCAGCGTGATGAGCTGAAGGAATATCTAAACGGCATTATCGATCTGGTGTATGAAAAACAGCAAATCATTAAAAGCAACTTTGATGAACTGATTGCCAAAGAGGAAACCGATCTTAGTGCCTTGCTCAAGAACGCCGCCGCATCGCAGCAGGATATTTTAAAACAACATGCGCAGAAAATGGAAGAGAACGCGCAGTATATCGACACGCAGAAACAGCGCTGCAAGGAGTTGCTGCGCGCGGGCAAAACAAAAGAAGCGCAGCAGGTGCAACAGGAAATCCGCGATTATATTCAGCAAAGCCAGTATGACATGCAGCAGGAGCAGCGCAGCCTGACCGAAGCGCTGAAGCGTGAACTGGCCGAGCTGGAGCGTCTGGCAAAAGATAACGCACAGGAACTGGCAAAGAAACACGAAGACATGACGGCATCTGCACGGCAGGAAATGGAAAACCGCGGACAGATGCATCTGGCGCAGGTGCGCAAAGAACTGGTGGGCCATACGCAGGATAATCTGCGTGATTTTGAAAAACGCATGTACATGCTGCATCAGGATATGCAGCGCGCCCAGCAGGCCATGATTCAGTCGGTGAAGAACCGCATGGAAAAACAGGCCGAAGACATCATGAAGCGCCAGCGTCAGGAACAGGAAGTGATGATTTCGCAAACCAAAGAGCAAATCAACGAGCTGGAAAAACGTGCGAAATTCCGGCAGGGGAAAATGCAGGTCGACCAGCAAAAAATGGTAGAAGGCGCGAAAACACGCCTGGATGCACTCGACATGGAAAACCGCCTGCACGAAAAAGAAATGCGCTGGGAGCAGCAAAAACTGGTGGATGAAGAACATCGCGAAACCTCGATGCTGATCCATCAAGTCAAATCCGTGCAAGAGGAAAAGGCCAAAGAAGAACGCAAGCGCATCACCGAAGAAATGATTCAACTGGGGCACAACGTGGCGCAGGAACAAAAGCGCACCCAAAAAGAACAGCGCGAAGCCAGCGAACGCGTGAAGCTGGCGCTGCTTTCCGCCGGCAAGGAAATGCAGGAGCGCTATAACCAATTGCAAAAAGAGCGCCAAGGGTTATTAAAGTTTGAGCAAGAACGCACCATAGAGCTGAACGAGCAGCTTAAAGAAAAACAGGAATCTGCCGACAAGGAACATACGGCACGGGTGACGCTGGAGCGGGAAAAATATGAAAAAACCCGCAAGCTGACGGAAGCACGCGAACAGGAGATAAAACAAGAAAAAGATGAGCTTGATAAAATCATCGATGAGGCCCGCAAGAACGAAGAGAAGATGCGCCGCGGGAATTTTGGTGAAGATGCAATGCGCGAGCAGAAAGAACTGATGGCGCTGGTGAACCGCGCGATTGAAAAACAGGAAGAGATCCAGCAGGAGCAGCAGAACGTGCTGAAAGAAGCTAAGCAAGTGATGGACCGCAGGATTCAGGAAAGTGAACTGCAATTGCGGCAGGAGCAGAAGTCATTTTTAAACTGGCATAAAGATTCACAAACACGCCTTGAAAAAGAAATAGAAGAACGCAACCAAGCGATTCACGAAGAGCAGAAAAAAATTCTCGGCAGTCAGGAACATCACCTGACAGAGATTATTTCCGCGGCAGATGAAAACCAGAAAGAATTCAAAACCGAGCAGCGTAAAATTATTGAAACAACACAAGAAAAACTAAAGAAACTAAACAAGGCATGGCAAAAAAACAAACCCACCGATCCGGCATAATTCTATTGGCGATGGTGCTGTTCTTTAGCAGCGCTGCGATGGCTGAATCAACTCAAGGAGAACACCCCGTGCCTAAAAAAAACTATACTAAAACCGATGCGGCGATAAAGGCACTGACCGCAGATCAATTTCATGTGACGCAGGAAAGTGGCACCGAAAAACCATTCGGCAATGCGTATTGGAACAACAAAAAAGAAGGCATTTATGTGGATGTGGTGAGCGGTGAGCCGCTGTTTTCATCCACCGATAAATTTGACTCGGGCACCGGCTGGCCGAGCTTCACCAAGCCGATTGAAAAAGCTTCCGTAGAGGAACATTCCGATACTGCGTACGGCATGACGCGGGTCGAGGTGCGCTCTAAGGCAGCGGATTCGCATTTGGGGCATGTGTTCCCCGATGGCCCTGCAGACAAAGGCGGGATGCGTTATTGCATTAACTCGGCCTCACTCAAATTTATTCCCAAGGAAGAGCTAGAAGCGCAAGGTTACGGCGAATACCGCGCCTTGTTTAAGTAAAAGACCGCAGATGTTCGGGACGTATCGTTTATTTTTAGCGCTCTGTGTGGCCAGCATGCATTTTGGCGGCGCGGATTTTGTTGGCTGCTATGCTGTGTTCGGGTTTTTTGTGCTGAGCGGCTACCTGATGAGCCTTACTCTGAACAAGCAATACCTGCCCGCGCCAAACGGCCGATTCCGCTTCTTGCTCAACCGCGCGCTACGCATCTATCCGCTTTATTGGCTTACAGTAATAGTAGCGGCAGCGTACCTTCTGCTATACCCGAGCACCGGCAACATTTACATGCCCCATGACTGGCAGCACTGGCTGAGCAATATCACAACACTCGGTATGTCCAGTGTGGATGGGCAATACCATATCCCGAACCTGAACAGTGTTGCGTGGTCGCTCTCCAGCGAGATTATTTTTTGGTGTGTGCTGGCGGTGTTATGGCCGTCGCGTGCCCGGATATACGCCTTTTGCGCAATCGCGGTTTTCTATACTGCATATTTGATGGCGGCGCACGGTATCTATCATTTTGTTGTACGATATGTAAACCCACTGGCGGCGGCGCTGCCCTTTGCGATGGGTACGGTCGTATATCTGTTAAGAGAAAAAGGTGTGCATCTCTCGGCGCGGAGTGGAATGCCCGCAATAGTTGTGCTGGTGCTGGCGATGTTTGCAGGCGCGCAGGTGTTTAACAATGTCATTTTAGACGGGTGGTATGGCGTGATGCTGCTCAATGCTTTCGTTATACTCTATCTGGCTGGCGTGAAATTAGAAAAAGGCTGGTTGCCAGAGCTGGACCGTTGGTGCGGAGATATTTCCTATCCGTTTTTTATATCGCATTGGCTGGTGGGCATCGTTTTGCACAACCACGTGCTTAAAGATATGCCACAAAACAGCTGGGAGTTTTTTATGTGGTATTTCCCAGTGGCTATAGCAGTGGGTGCCGTGTTGCACTATGTGGTGGTGGTGCCGCTGGAGCAGTTGCGCCGGAAAGTGCGTGAAAATTAAGTAGCGCTATACAGCGCGCTGACGCGTTTTTGTAATTCAAACGTGGTTTTGAAAGCATCCACATGTGGTGCGCGCAAAATCAGCCATTCGAAATAATTCAGCGAACGGAATAAGGCAACAAACTCAGCCAGCAGCGTTTGCTTATCTGGTGCGATCTCGCCGCGCTGCAGTTTTTCTGCGATAACGGCATCGAGGATAGCGCCGGTGCTGCGCTGGCCATCTAAGAATTTTAATATGTCATTGATATGCGGTGTGCGGGTGATGGCCAAACGGCAGCCCTGATTTTCGACCAAGAATTTTGCGGCGGTGGATTTGCTGACCATGGCGTAAAAATCCGCATAGGTGTTGCCGAGGCTAGAAAAATGCGATGCAAAGAAGGGAATATTTTCCGGCGCGGCCGGATTGAGTTTTTCGCGCGGAGTGGGCGCTACAAAAAAACTATGTTTGGTGATGGTGCCTGAGGCAAGCTCAGCAATGGCGTGCTGTTTGGACGCGGGGAGCCGCATAATTTTTTGCAGCAGCGCAGGGTCTTTAATGGATGAGGCCGGCGAGTAGTGAAATTTTGCCATGCCGAGATCGGAGTGGAAATCAAGAAACGTTAAGCCCGCAGAAGCAACAAAATCATACGTTTCAGATACACTGTAGGGGCGATCTTGCGTGTGGAGCAATAAATCGAATACGCCGGCATCGCCCATTTTCGTATGGTCGCTGATGAGCGCTTCGCCGCGCTTGAACCAGTTGGTGGCGGGCAGAGAGGCAAGCATGGCACGGCAATTACCCACCCATGTTTGCCGTGAGGCTTCTCCGGTATTAACAAGTTTCATCAGTTCTTGCATCTGGTACACGCCGGTGCGGCCATAGCGCGCGTACAGCATGATGCCCATCGCACCAGTGGGCTTCAGCACACCCGCCAGCGCTTTAAGCCCTTCTTCGGGATTCGCCAGATGATGCAGTACGCCCGTGCAATTGATATAATCAAACGTGCCGAGATTGAGGCGCGGCAGTTCCAGCAGCGAATCATGCACCCATGTGATGTTGGTGAGCTGGCGGATGGCGGCGCGCTGTTTTGCAATGGCCATTGAGGCGCTGCTTAAATCGAGATACACCACTTCAGCATTCGGCTTTTCGCGCAACTGCTCGGCAAGGTAAATAGCGCTGTCGCCCGTGCCGCCGCCTGCCACGAGAACACGGAAACCTTTGTCGAAATTTTCTTTACCCCCAAAGCAGAACGCATTGATGACATCCAGCCCACCGAGGGTGGTGAATTGCAGCTGTTTTTTTTCATCCTCTGGATTAGCGGGGGGGTAGGGGAGGTCTTCGTATTGATCCCTGACATCGGTGAGATAATTTTGATGTTCCATGACGTTACTCGTTGTTCGGTGTGCGGCTTAATAATCCCAGCGCAACGACAGTTAAAAGCTGTACAAGCTGAAGTACGCCGAGCGTCATTAGATAAGCACTTTGGGCGGTTATACCATACACCAGCCAGAATACCACCCCTGCGGCATAGGCCAGCAGAAACCAAGTCGGCAGCCAAGGGCTTTGCCCACGCCAGGTTTTCCACAGTAGCGGTAGGAAACCGATGGTACAAAGGGTTGAGGCAAAGAAAAGGAGTGTGCTAAAGTGCGCCATGGAGCGGATGCTATAACAACAGGTGATAAAAGCACAAGCCTAGATGCAAAAACAAAACGAAAAAACACACCATATTGTCTATATAAAAGCCTTGGTTTTTCTGACCATTTTTGCTTATTTTGCATGGCTTTCTATTGCTGTATTTCCTGATTTTCCGACCAATTTTGATGAATATGGCTATTACACGCAGGCAAAAATTTTTGCCCAAGGAAAGTTCTTTGTAACGCCGCATCCGTTTGATCCGAACATGATTGAATCACACATGCGCTCTGCAGGGGGCAGGGTGTTTTCTAAATACCCTCCGGGTTTTATTGCCGTACTGAGTGCGTTCTGGATGCTGGGCGTTTATAAGCTCGCCAATCCGGTAATTATGACGGTCGGCCTGTTTTTTTGCGCGCGCATACTGGAGCGTTATGCCAGCATCCGTGCGGCGCTGGTGATTACGCTGCTTGCCGCGTTCAGCCCCTATAGCATGGGCTATGCCGCCTCGCTTTTTTCCCAGCCGCTTGCCATGTGCCTTGCGACCATTGCGCTATGGGCTTTTATTCAATATCAACAGCACACCGAAGAGCGGTATCTGTATATCATCGGCCTTGTGTGCGCCTATGGATTTCTGACGCGGCCGATTGATTTTGTGGCCGTGACCGGCGCCATCTGCATCGCATTTTTTTTCTGCCAGCCCTGGCGCCGTGCGCTGGTGTGTAGTGTGAGTTGCGGCCTGATGGCGCTCGTGGGGCTTTGGATGCTTGCTCTGTATAATAGTTACCTGACGGGCAAGCCCACATTTTTAGGATACGAGGGGTATTTTGGAGCAACATTTCATGTGCTGGGCGATTATGGTACACGCATGGAAGTAAGGGTGTATAAGGATATTTTGCGACAGGTAAATAATTTGAGACAACTGGGCATTCCGGTTTTCAATAAGCACTTTTTACCTCTCGTGGGCATGACCGCAGTGCTGCTTTCTGTGTGCGGTATGGCATATGTGCGCCGCCACCGCGCGCTGTGGGTGGTGCCGCTGTATATTTTTCTTTTGGTATTTCTTTATAATTTTTATCCGCTGGATGCATGGAACACCTATGGCGCCCGCTATTGGTTTGCAGCATGGGGCGCATTTATCGTGATGGCAGGATTTGGCTGGTGTGCGATAGAACGTGCTACGCAGAAAAAACCCTATCTGACTGCCGCACTAGCACTGATGATGGTGGTGAGTGTTGTTTACGTCATGCAGACTTCGGGCCGTGCTACGCTGGAAGAATATGCCGCGCGCTTCCGCCTGAACAGCATTGCACGCGTGAATATGGAAAAACAGTGCCCGACTCAGACAATTGTGGTGCTGATATATAGCGCGCCTCAGCCCATCCCCTATAAAGGCCAATTCGTGGAAGATATTTTGCTCAAACAAAACACGCTGACAGATAACAGCAGGGTGATTGTGAGTAGCTATTATGATGCAGCAAAAGATAAACACATGCTTGACGCGCTACAGCAGAAATTTCCCGGATATACGGTGTGTTATTATCAGGTGGATTATTATGAGCATTAAAGCGGCGCGGTGAGTCAACAGCCCGGTGTGCCAGTCCCGGTATCGTTTTTGGTGCGCGCTTCCATCGCTCCTTGCCAATTGCCTGCGCGCTCGGCGCTAGGTGTGGTGGCGTAGGTAAGGAAGGCGGCACGGTCATCCCCTGTATACCCCATGCGTGTGGCAAACGCCTCGGCTTGTGCGAGAGTGGCGGGGTGGCCCTCGAGCCATTTTTTGACCTGAACATCGTGCATTTTTACACCACTTTTGTTTTGGATGTCTTTCGCAAGACCGTTATTGCTTAAGTTTTCCTGATTCATGACGGTCTCCACGAATTTCTGGAAGGTAAAGCTTTCGTCAGTGCGTGATTTTTCAAGCAGTGCGGCAGGAGAAATAATGGTTTCAGGGTTGATATATTTCCCGCGCGCCAGCGCCACAAAATCGCGTACGTCATCCGGCGCTTCGTAGCCGATGAATTTGGCGCAGGCTTCTGCGATGGCATCGTTCTGTGCGAAGGTTTGGCCCCGTTCCCACTTGCCGATATTGCTGCCGGTAATGCCCTGATGCCCACCATGTACCACCCCGAGATATTTACCGAACTCCGCTTGCGTGAGGCGCATCTGCGTGCGTGCGGTGTGAATCAATTTGCCGAAGTCTGCATCCTTGCGTGCATCGGTGATTAACTCGTTGAGGGTTTTATCGAACGGCACGCCTAAAAACACATTGCTGATGCCGCGCGCAAAAGCGTCGTTGAAAGGGGAGAAGGCGGTACCAAGCTGGTCAAGGCTTTCGTAGCTAAGATTTTCTAGTTTTCTCCCGCCGGTGTGGACGGCGCCGATAGTATCAGTGCTTACCAGAATGGTTTCGCCTTTGCGCCCTTTCTTGCGAGTGAGTTCGCTCAGGCGTTTTTCGGTAAGGCCGCTTTGCGCGAGCAAATCATCGAAGGTTTCTTTGGCAACGGTTCCGGCGTCTTCTCCTTTTAGCAAACGCTCCTGCGCCACGCTGATGATGATGCGCGGCTCGGGAAGGTTCGGGTCGCCGCGGCCTAATTGCCAGAGCAGCAATTCCTGATGCGGTGTGAGGCGGAAGGCTTTTACCAGCATTTCCACTTCGCGCCCGCTTTTTACTTTCTCTCCTTCAAACAAATGGACGCTGCCTTCGTTAAAGCCCACCATGCGCCGGAAGGCGCGATCCGAAATATTCCACCCTTTTTCAGCGCTTGTGAAACGAGAGATGAATTCTTCAAGGCTGTGCCCGCCACCGGCGATGTAATCTTCCAGCAAGATACCAAACGGCTTTTTTTGTGCGCGGTTGGCTTGTGTATAAGCGCCGCGCACCGCAGAATCGGGGCTTATGCCAAGGCCCTGCATAAGGCCGTCGATGGTCTTATCGTCCTGCGGATAATGGCGCGTATGGCAGTTATGCACCGTACCGATGGGGACACCACTGCGCTCAGAAATACCAGCCGCTGTAAAAGCACCACCTTTGGCTTTGTTCACCAGACCATCGACAATATCCTGCGAGGTGGTGGCCATGGTGGCACCACCGAACGCGCGCTGAACAGATAATTTTTCTGGCTCGGTGATTTTTGCCAACTCTTTAGCAGGCAGGCCACTCAAAACATCGGTATAATGCGCGCTGATGTGGAAGAACTCGCATAAGGTGCGCATATTTTCAGCGGAGGGAATAAGCTCGCCCTTCGCGTAGGCTTCGAGTGTTTTGCCATAAATCCCCACATAAAAACCGAGTGCATCGAGATTGAGTGGGACGGTTTCAAACATGCGCTTGCAGAAAGACTGGCAAGTGAATTCGGGTGTGCCCGCTAAGTGGGGTACATCGCGCTCAATCACGAAATGTATTTTCCGCTGGATGGCCGAAAAGTCATGCGCATGGCGCAGCTCGGCGCGCTGCAACGTGTCGAGCCCCAGAATGTCGCCGATGACGCGCGCTTTACGCGGTGTGGGGAGCGTGCGGTCGTGACGGAAACTATCAATCATTTGTTCCGACACATTATAACCGCGCTGCTTTAACCCTTCGGACATCATTGCGTTTGTGGTGTTCGTCCAGTGCATGAGGGTGGAAAGCACCTGACCATAGGTTTCAAGCCCGTTATTGCGGCGGGCGTTGACGTAGTCATAGCCTTTCACATTGCCATAAAAATCTTCGGCCGCTTTTTCAAATGCGGTGCGCTTTTCATAGACAGGACCTTCTTTCGGAAGCAGGCCGGCGTCGCCAAACAACCATTCCCCCAGCTTGCTGGCCAGCAATGAGGGCGAATGGGTGGCGGGCGCAGGCATAAAACCCTGCAGGACTTTGCGCTCGATACCGACATCGGTCAAAAAGGCTCTTTCCACGTCAGCCGGCGTAACGGGTGCTGTGGCGGCAAGCAGATTGAGCGACTGCGCGCGCGCCTTAAGCAACTCCTCATAGGCGAGGTAAAATGGGTGTTCGATTGTTTCAGACACGGGGCGGGTGAGCAACCGGCGGGTGTTGGCAGAAGTTACCGCAGGTGCGGGGTGTGGCGTCGGAGGGTGCGCGAGCACGCGCTCGCCAAAATGGGTCTCCAGCAGCTCCGGCTCGACGCTGATGACGCGATACGGATGCCCGAACTCATTGCGGCCTTTGGTTTCATATTCGCGGTGCTTCAGGTGCCCGAGCGTGCTGAATTCAGAAGGGCTCATCTCGCGGATTAAATCAGAACCCGCCATGGTGCGGCGGTAGGCCTCGGTGAGGTAACGTGTGAGGCGCGGGCTGGGCACGGCTGTGTCGCTCATGAGGTCGGTGAAGTCCTGCTCACTGATGCCGCCCGCGACATCAAGGTCGATGCGGTGCAGCATGTCGGCGGGGCTGACAATATCGAGCGCCAGCATCCACGCCGCCAGCGCTTCATTAAAATGCTCCGCCTGATAATCACGCAGATCGCCACCGAAATGGAAACTGAGCGTAGGGAGACTTTTTCCCGAACTATCCTCGGCATAATCCACTAGGTTTGAAATACGCTTTGCCACAGAACACCCCTTTTTAGTGCGCACGAGACACACGTGCCCACCCTTACAGCATAGAGGACAGGTTTTAACAAAAGGTTAAATAATATAGTGTTTTAAAAACAGTCGGTTAGTGTGTATTTCTGCGCCGCAGTTTTATGCCTTAACGCCTTTTTAACGAATTGGCGACATACTGTAAGAGCATGGATAGGTGTGCAAGGAGTTGAATTTGCCAGAAGATTTTAAACTAGCGCCGAAGCCGGATTTTGCCCTCGCGGGCAAACTCATCGGTGCGCTTAAAAAAGCCCACTGGGATAATGAGCCTGAGCGTAAAGGCATGCATGCCTATGGCTATACCAAAGCCGAGCAGGAGGCGATTGATATTGTGGTGGCTGAGGGCGTGAAGCTGGGCATGGAAGCGTTTTCGGATTTAGCAGGGAATATGTATCTGCTTTCGCGCGGCACAGGTGACGGTGCGAAAACCGACGTGATTGTGTCGCACCTCGACACCGTGGAAAAAGGTGGCGTGCATGATGGGCGTGACGGCGTGGTGGCCGGCATAGCGGTGGTTGCCGGATTTAAGCAAAACGGCATTCCACATGAGCATGATATCTGCGTGATGATTGCGCGCTCGGAAGAAAGCGATATTAACGGGCAGGTTTCTATCGGCGCAAAAGCGGCGACGGGCAGCCTGTCGCAGCAAGCGTTGTCGGGCCTTAATAACCGTAAAACAGGCCGCAGTTTGTGGCTTGAAATGAATGAGCTTGGCATACCGATCAGCACCCTTGCCGGAAGGCTTGATGCCAGCCCGACATTATTCCCCACGGGGGATGCGGCCAAAGCCCTGATTGGCTTTTTGGTGGAAGCGCATATTGAACAAGGCAGTTATTGCGCCAAGCAGGATATTAATATCGGCATCGTGAATGCCATTCGTGGGAACACGCGCTTTCTGGATGCAAAGATTACCGGCGAGGCCGCGCACTCGGGCGCGACGTTTGAAGAAGACCGCGCTGACGCCAACCGCGCTTATGTGAAGCTGATGCATGCAGCAGAAGAATGGTTTGATGTGCAGCGCAGACATGGCCGCGATGTGGTGTTTACGCCCGGTAAAGTAAAATCGAATAATGAGTCGGCGACGACCGTGTCAGACAATATAACCTTCTCATTTGAGATACGCTCGGCCGATGAAAAAGTCTTACAAGACTTTGCCACGTTCATGAAAACGAAGGCCGAAGAAATCGTGTCGAGTCACCCGAATAATAAACTGAAAATTGAATTGCCGAAGGCCAACATTGCCAAGCCAGCAGAGATGGACAAAGAAGTGATTGCCCATGCGCAGGCGATTGCGAATGAACTTGGCGTTCGCTCCGGCATCGTGACGAGCGGTGCGGGGCACGACACGGTGCAGTTTGCCAACACCGGCACGCCGAGCGTGATGCTGTTCATCAAACAGGATGACCCGATTAGCCACAACCCACGTGAGGCGCGCCGCGAGGATAGTTTTAAGAACGCCTGCAAAATCATTGCGGGGATGATTATGAACCCGCAGGAAAGAACGCAAGAACCCACGCTGCCGCCGGAGGGCCCGAAAAGCTTCCGCGAATATATTGCGCAGCAGGGTGCCGTGCCCTATGAACCCGGCCAGTGGAAACGCTAAAGTGAATTAATGATGGTCGTGTTGACCCAGCGCCGGTGGAGCCGCACAGGTGAGTTTTGTTCCTGACATTTTTCGCAGCAGCACATAAAACACCGGCGTTAAAAACAGTCCGAAGAACGTCACACCCAACATGCCCGAGAATACCGCGATGCCCATAGCATGGCGCATTTCAGCACCCGCGCCGGACGAGAACACCAGCGGCACCACACCCATGACGAACGCAAAAGATGTCATGAGAATCGGGCGGAGCCTGAGGCGTGCGGCATCGAGTGCGGCTTGCACGGTGGGCACGCCCTCAAGCTCAAGCTCGCGCGCGAACTCGACAATCAGAATTGCGTTCTTGCATGCTAGCCCCACAAGCACGATGAAGCCAATTTGCGTGAAAATGTTGTTGTCGCCACCCGAAAGCCACACGCCTGCAATGGCGCAGAGCAGGCACATCGGCACGATGAGAATCACGGCCAGCGGTAGCGTGAGGCTTTCATATTGTGCGGCAAGCACGAGGAAGACGAACAGCACGCACAATGGGAACACGAAGAGCGCCGTATTACCCGCCAGAATCTGTTGGTAGGTTAGGTCGGTCCACTCATAGCGCATGCCTTTGGGCAGGGTCTCAGCAAGAATTTTTTCAATTGCGGCTTCGGCTTCACCGGATGAAAATCCGGGCGCAGGCCCGCCGTTAATATCCGCCGTGCGGTACGCATTGTAGCGCATGGAGCGCTCAGGCCCATAACTTGGCACGACCTTAAGCACACTGCCCAAGGGCACCATTTCACCCGCGTTGTTGCGCACTTTGAGTGTGGTGATGTCATCCGCATGTGCGCGGAAAGGTGCATCAGCCTGTGCAATTACCTGATAGGTGCGGCCGAATTTGTTGAAGTCGTTGATGTAGAGCGAGCCAAGATACACCTGCATGGTTTCAAAAATACTGGTGAGCGGAATACCGAGCTGCTTGGCCTTGGTGCGGTCGATGTCGACAAATAATTGCGGCACGTTGATTTGGTAGCCGGAGAAAATACCCGCGAGCGACGGTGTCTGATACGCCTTGCCGGTAATCGCCTGAATCGTTTCATACAGGGCTTCATCCCCCAAATCGGCTACGTCCTCCACCTGTAGTTTGAAACCACCCGCGGTGCCCAGACCAAGAATGGGCGGCGGCGGTAACACCATGACGAAGGCATCTTTAATGGCGCCGAATTGCCCGTTCAGTGCGCCCGCGATGGCGGCGGCGGAAAGTTCCGGCGAGCCGCGCTCGGAAAAAGGCTTCAGCGTGACGAATACAATCCCTGCGCTGGAGCTGTTGGTGAAACCGTTGATGGAAAGGCCGGGGAACGCGACGGCATTCAGTACACCCGGTTGCTTCATGACGATGTCAGACATACGGCGGATGACATCTTCCGTGCGGTCAAGCGAGGAGGCATCCGGCAATTGCGCAAAGCCAATAAGATATTGTTTATCCTGCGGCGGAATGTAACCCATCGGCACGCTGTTAAACCCGAAAATAGTAAGGCCAATGAGAAGGCCATATACGAGCATCGCGGCGGTTTTACGCTGCATCACGCCGCCGAGTTTTTTGGAATATCCTTCCGAGCGGCGCTTGAAGAATGTGTTGAAGCCGCGGAACAGCCAGCCAAACCGCGCATCCATGAAACGCGTGAGCCAGTCTTTGGGAGCATCATGGCTTTTAAGCAGTAACGCCGCCATAGCAGGCGAAAGTGTGAGCGAGTTGAATGCCGAGATGATGGTGGAGATGGCGATGGTGAGCGCGAACTGGCGGTAAAACTGCCCCGTGAGGCCGCTGATGAACGCGATGGGCACGAACACGGCAATCAGCGTGAGGCTGATGGCGATGATGGGGCCGGAGACTTCCCGCATGGCCTGATAGGTGGCGTCTTTCGGGGAAAGCCCCGCTTCAATGTTACGCTCAACGTTTTCCACCACCACGATGGCGTCATCCACCACGATGCCGATGGCGAGCACAAGCCCGAACAGCGACAGCGCATTGATGGAAAAACCGAACAGAAGCATGAGCCCAAACGTGCCGACGATGGAAACGGGCACGGCCAGCAGCGGAATGATGGACGCGCGCCATGTCTGCAAAAACAAAATCACCACCAGCACTACGAGCGCGACAGCTTCCAGCAGTGTGTGAATCACCGCCTCGATAGACTCGCGCACGAAGCTGGTGGGGTCATACACGATGCGGTAATCGACATCTTCCGGGAAGTCGCGTTTTAACTGCTCCATCGCGGCGCGCACATTGTTGGAAATTTCGATGCTGTTGGAACCAGGGGCCTGAAAAATCCCGAGCGCCACGGCAGGCTTGTTATCGAGCAGCGAACGCAGGGAATATTGCGCCGCGCCCATTTCAAGCCGCGCCACTTCCTTCAGGCGTGTGACAGCACCATCGGGTGATGTTTTGATAATGATGCTGCCGAATTCCTCTTCGGTTTGCAGGCGGCCTTTGGTGTTGATGTTGAGCTGTAAGTCGACATCTTTATGCGCAGGCGACGCACCCAGCATGCCCGCAGCCACCTGCACGTTCTGCTCACGGATGGCGTTTACGATGTCGCCTGCAGAAAGCCCGCGCTCGGCAATTTTGTCGGGGTCAAGCCACACGCGCATGGCGTAGTCGCTGCCACCGAACATCTGCACCTGACCCACGCCAGTGATGCGCGTGAGGCGGTCTTTAATGTTAAGCGTGGCGTAGTTGGCAAGATACAGCATGTCATAACGCTGATTGGGCGACATGAGGTGCACCACCATAGTGAGGTCAGACGAGCTTTTGATGGTGGTAACGCCGAACTGACGCACGGTTTCCGGCAAACGCGGCAGGGCTTGGTTCACACGGTTCTGCACGAGCTGCTGGGCTTTGTCGGGGTCGGTGCCGATGGCAAAGGTGATGGTGAGCGTCATCTGCCCGTCGGACGTGCCTTGCGAGAACATATACAGCATGTTTTCCACGCCGTTGATTTGCTCTTCGAGCGGCGCGGCAACGGTTTCAGCAATCACTTTCGGGTTGGCACCAGGGAACTGCGCGGTTACCACCACCGACGGCGGCACCACTTCGGGATATTCCGAAATGGGCATGCGGTTAATGGCAATCAAACCTGCGATGAAAATCAGCAGCGAAAGTACGGCAGCGAAAATCGGGCGGTCGATGAAAAAGCGCGAAATGTTCATTCAGCCTCGGCGGGTGCTGCGGCTTCAGGTGCGGCTTCTGCTGCCGGTGCAGCGGCAGGCGTTGCAGCAGGTGCATCCATTGGCACCATTTCCGGTATGACCGGTGTGCCCGGGCGTGCGCGCTGCAAACCATTCACCACAATTTTATCACCGGCTTTCAGCCCTTCGGTGACGATGCGCAAACCATCTGCCATGCCGCCAAGCTTTACTTCACGGTAGGCCACGATGTTGTCATCTCCCACGGCGAGGACGAATTTTTTATTCTGGTCAGTGCCCACGGCACGGTCAGTAATCAATATGGCATCGACGTCATTCGCGCTGCCCACTGTGATGCGCGCAAACAGACCCGGCACAAGCGTACCATCGGTATTTTCAAACATCGCGCGGGCGCGGATGGTGCCTGTGGCGCTGTCGAGGTGATTGTCGAAGGATTCAATCACGCCCGTGTGCACAGCAGCGCTTCCACTGCCGAGCTCTAAACGTACCGGAATCGCATCGTCATCCACCACCGCTCTGCGGGTGTAGGTGAGGAAAGTGGTTTCATCCATTTCAAAATCCGCATAGATAGGCGAATTCGCCACCACGGTGGTGAGCAGCGGCGCGCCCGTGTTGATTTCAACAAGGTTGCCTGCGGTGATTTCCGCACGGCTGACCATGCCGGAAATGGGCGCGGTGACTTTGGTGTAAGCGAGATTCAGTTTTGCCACCTGCATGGCGGCCTTCGCACTTTGCAGCGACGCTTTTGCGACGCGCAGCGCATTCTGGCGGCGCTCATATTCGCGCTGCGGAATCACTTTATTTTGAATCAGTCCTTCGGCGCGTTCCATTTCTTTGGCAGCGAGTGTGTGTTCGGCCTCAGCAGAAGCCAGCGCACCCGCCGCGCGGTTTACTTCGGCCGTGAACGGGCGCGAGTCAATGGTGAAGAGCAAGTCACCTTTTTTCACCTGCGCACCATTGGTGAAATGCACGGCCTCGATGATGCCCGAAACTTGCGGGCGTACCTCGGCGCGGTCGACCGCGACCAACCTGCCGGAAAAACTTTTCCACGACTGCACGCGGCGCGAAATCACCTGCGCCACACTCACCGGCGCGGCACCCATTTGATCCATGCCCTGCGGGGCGGAGCCGAACCAACCCGGCACATAATTAATGGCCGCCAGAATGAGCAGCACAAAACCAGCCAGAGTGAGCAACGTGGAGCGCCGCATAAGAAAAGACCCTTCAGGTGATGGAAAATGAATGCGGACGCAGCATGAAACAAATTCGCCGTGTAGTCAATAATGCCAGAATGAAATTGTAAAATTATCTTCCTACAGATAATGCGCATAAATATGGTGTATTAGTATGAGACAAACTACAATTAATTGATTTGCACTTTACAAACGAAACTCTGTGCCACATGTTTGCGGTAGGGAGTTTTGTCCTGAAGAGAGCTGGTATGGCCAAAAAAATTCGCAAAACGCCTGCTGTCCGGCGCAAGGTTCGTTCCGTACACAATACGGGGTCGGTAGCGATCTACGCGATGGTCATGCTGCTTGCCTTCACCGTGCTGTATTTTGGCACCCAGCCCTTAATGAATGACCCAGATACGCCGTGGCACGTGGCGGCAGGTGAATATATCCGAGAAATAGGTAGCGTGCCGATGGCGGACCCATGGTCGTATGCCACCACACAGGCGCGCTGGTATAATCTTTCATGGGCATGGGACGTGCTTATCAGCGTGGTGGCGGATGGAGCAGGGCTTGGTGGCCTTTTCATTTTTAGCTGCCTGTGTGGCGCGGGGGTGATTACATTTTTAGCCTTTGTTTTGCGTGCGCGCATCGGCCAGTTTAATGACGCCATTTTTATGGTGCTGGCTATTGTGGGCGTGACATACATGGCGCAGTATGGCGCCCGCCCGCAACTGGTAACCGAAGCGATGGCGGTGTTGTGGTTGTGGGGTACGCCGCAATTATTGAAGCAAAAAAAATGGCAGTATGTTCTTCCGCTCAGCATGGTGGTGTGGGTTAATTTCCACGGCGGCTTTTTGGCGGCTTATGCCATTTTAGGCGCCTATGTTTTTCAGGCATGGCAGAACAAACAAGGCCAGTATGTAAGGCAGGCCGTGATAACCGGCGCCATCAGTACGCTGGCGCTGTGTGCAAACCCGCTGGGCGTGCATGTGTTTCAGGGAACGCTGCGCACACTGATTAGCGACATCACGCCGTATCTTTCCGAATGGGGTCCCATGGTGTTCACGGCATCTACGGGTTTTGATATGGCGCTGATTGCAATGATTGTGGCGTCGGGCTTTAGAGATAAAACCATTCCCGTAGCGGAAAAGATTTTAGCATTCACATGGATGCTGGCGGCGCTGTTTACGGTGCGTCATCTTTTTCTAGCGGTGGTGATGGCGGCGCCATATCTGGTGCGTGCGCTGTCAAAAACACTGCCGCATATTCGTGAGTATCACGTGCCGCGCCGTTCATATCATGGTGTGGCATGCGTGGCGCTCGTTCTTGGGGTGGTGGTGCTGACCGCCATGCCAGTGCGGGAGGCCATCACCCATAAGTCACGCATTCTTTCAGAAGACCAAATACCGGTCGGCGCGCTTAATTTTATTCGGGAACATTACCCACGCACGCGCTTTCTGAACGAATTTTTTATTGGCGGCCACATGATTTACTATAATCGTGATGTGCATCAAGTTTTCACCGATGGCCGTGCAGGTACAGCTTACAGCGAAAAAGACCTTGCTGATATTATTTTGCTGATGAAGGGTGAGAAGGTGGATGATATTCTCCGCAAACACGATATTGCCGGAGTTATTTTGCCAAGCTGGCGCAATGCCTATAAGATTCCGCAGCTACACAACCCGCGATACTGGCAGAAAGTGTATGATGATGGTGTGGGCGAGGTGTACATACGCGTTGTGCCACACAGAGAGTAAAGAGAGGAAAAGTATGAAAGCACTACGAATACTTGCACCCGTTGCGGTGCTGATAGTGAGTGGATTTGCTGCACAGGCTGCTACGGGCGTGCTGACAGTGATGGCCGAGGGGCTGACGAACGGAAGCATGATCAACGAAAAGCATGCCTACTGCATTCCCAAGGACACACACCCCAGTGTGCCTGCCGGTGAAAATAAAAGCCCTGCGCTGCAATGGAGTAAGGGCCCAAAGGGGACTGAATCTTACGCCATTATTATGGCAGACAGCCAAGTGCCCACCGATTTTTCGATGGCCAATAAAGAAGGCACTGTAGTTTCCGACCGCATGCCCCGCCAGATTTTTTTCCACTGGGTGCTGGTGGATATTCCGCCGGATATTCACGAGCTTTCACTGGGTGATTTCAGCCGCGATGGTGAGATTGCACTCTATGGCCGCCACGGCCTGAACGATTACCCGAAATTCCTTGGTAAAACACTCGATGAAAAAACGATTGCGGAATACAGTAATTACGATGGCCCGTGCCCACCATGGAACGATGAAAAAATGCACAATTATCATTTCCGCGTCTATGCGCTGGATGTGCCCACACTCGAGAATTTAAAAGATCCGTTTACCGGCGCCGATGCCATGAAGGCGATTGAAGGCCACGTGCTGGCAGAGGGTGAGCTGGTTGGGCACTATACCCTCAACACCAAAATTCTGTTCGAGGAGCAGAAGCGGTAGCGCGCGTTTTACTCGCGGCCCGGAATCATGCCGGCGACACACGTGCCACCGATGCAGAGCGGAAAGTAATTTTCGATTTGCAGTTTACTGGGAAGCGTGGGTGGGCACACATAGCCGTTTTTGGAATGCTCGACCATCTCACGCAGATTTTCTCTTCGCCATTTCCGTACCCCTTTTTCAGGAACGGATTTAATGGTGCCACAATAATTGTCCTGCACCAGCGCGCAATGTTCATCTTCCATGCAATCAAGGGCTTGGGCAGAAAGAGGCAATGACAGGATGGCCATAAGGCAAAAGCCGACCAGAAAACCCCTGAGTATTTTTTGATATAAAAGCATGGAAGGTATCATACCCTGCCCGTCATTTTTTTGCTATGAAAAGCAGAATGTTAGAGGTTGGACCCGCATTGTATAACCCTGATGATAGGTTTGTGGATAAAAAGGGGGCAATTCAACTATAACATTGATTTATAAGGGAAACACCTACTTGTTGTCGGCGAGGGATATTTGTGCAAGGCGGAAACTGCCACCACAAGATGTAAAATACTCGTGGCAAGTTTAATAAAATCCAATATAATAATGTACATCAGTTCAGAAGACTTAAGGGGGAGAGGTCTATGAAGAAAGCAAAGCTTGTATTGCCGCTCGTTACGATGCTGGTTTTTTCCGCCTTGCTTTCCGCGTGTAGCGGCCCCTCGAACAAAGCATTTTCACCACAAGCGGTGATGTCGTCGCAGGATATGATGCGCGGTTATGCGCAATGGCTGCGCGAGAACCAATCGCGCCAAGGCATGGTGATGTCGCCCCCTGGCGCAAAGCAGCAGGTTCGTCTGCCTGTGCGCATTGCGGAAATCTAATTACGAACATCCGTTGATTCAAACCGCGCGATGATGCCATTGAGTGGCGGTAGGCGCAGGGTTTTCTCTGCCAGCTTTACAAGTAAAAAGCCAAGCGGGGTGAAACAGGCAAAGGCTAGCATCACCATACTGAGCGCCGCTGCGCCGACAAAAATGTCGGTGCACCAATGCGCGCCGCTTGCCATGCGTGGCAGCATCATCAACGCGCCTAGCGCGGCAACAATTAGCCCGCGCGTCTTGCCGGTAAAATGCCACAGTAACCCACTCATCATGATATAGAGCAAGGCGTGATCGCTCGGGAAGCTGGCGGGCGCGAAATCTTTTACGAACGCCCACGGCACAAGTTCAGAAAGTCGGTAGTTGGGCGCCAAGACCAGCGAGGGGCTGGGGTGTGGAAAATTGAACAGGAGTTTTCCGACAAGGACCGTTAATAACATGTAGCCAACGACCACACTTATCTCCGCGCTGCGGCGACGGAAAAATAATCCGCCATCTCCTTTCAGGTATGACCAGAACACGCAGAGAAAAATCATGGCCGGCACAATATCAATGAGACGACTGCTGAGAATAGCCCAGAAGATTTGTGTGCCGTGCGAAGAGGCGGCGAATTCATTCAGCCGGAGAAATATCGCAGCATCTACGTCGCTCCACCAGAGGCGCGTGGGTACAACAAAAGCCCAGCTGGCATAAAGCGCTGCGGCAACCGTTAGCCACAGCAGCAAGGGCAGTGGGCGTAGCGGATTTTCTTTTATCGCACGCGGCGCCACCGCCATCTGATGCACATTTATCTGTGGCGTGGTGCGTGGTGTGGGAGTGGTGTCGTTCATCCTTACACCTTGTGATATTTTTTAAACCATTCCACGAATTCGGGGATACCATCCGCTAATTTCGTGGTGGGTTTGTAACCAAACAGGCGCGTGCTCTCGCTGATATCGGCGTGGGTGTCTTTTACATCGCCATCTTGCATGGGCGCCTGTTTGATAATCGCTTTTTTTCCCAAGCTTTTTTCCAGTAATTTTATAAGGTCGGGCAATTTTTCACTGCGGTTATTACCAAGATTTAACACGCGGTGCGGCGCGGCAGTCTTTTTTGCTTTCGGCGGCGTTTTGAGTGCGCCGAGTGTGCCGGACACAATATCGTCGATATAGGTGAAGTCGCGGCGCATCTTGCCGCCACCAAACACGGTGATGGGCTTGCCTTCGGTGATGCCCCGCGCGAAAAGATAATACGCCATGTCGGGTCTGCCCCACGGGCCATAGACGGTGAAGAAGCGTAGGCCGGTGGCGGGAATGCCATACAGGTGGCTGTAAGAATGTGCCATGAGTTCGCCGCTGGCTTTCGTGGCGGCATAGAGCGAAATAGGTGCGCGTACATCCTGCGAGGTTTTAAGTGGCAGGTCAGCACTGTTGCCATACACCGAGCTTGAGCTGGCATACACAAAATGCTTCAGCTTTTTTAAACCACGCGCCACTTCGAGCATCACCAGCTGGCCAGTAAGGTTGCTTTCCGCATAGGCCATTGGGTGGGTGAGGGAATAACGCACACCCGCCTGTGCCGCGAGGTGGATGATGTGTGTGATGTCTTTGTGCGATTCGGCGATATGCTGCATGGTGCCGCGGTCAGCGATGTTGACGGGGTAAAAGCTAAACTGCCGCGTTTTGCGGTAACGCACCAGCTGCGCAAGGCGCGCGTGTTTGAGCGACACATCGTAGTAGTGGTTGAGGCTGTCGACCCCGATAACGGTTTCGCCTTTTTCAAGCAGCGCCTTTGCCACATGAAAGCCGATAAATCCCGCTGCGCCGGTAAGAAGAATCGTCATGCGGCTACCTTTTTAGACGGAAGGTTTGCGACGGGCAGCGGCGGGTCTTCTAAACCGAGGTCGCGTTTGCCGCCCGCCAAAAATGCGCGTGGTGTATAACCAAAATCTTTTGCTGCCATCTCAGAATCAAACGCCAGATTCTCGTTCATGCGGCGGGCCATTTCCGCGTTTAATTCTTTATGACGTAGTACAAAAGCATAGATACTGAGGAGGCGCGGCAGATGCGAGGTGAACACGATGCGCGCCTTCACGCCCGCCGTATCGCGTATGCGTTCGACCATTTGCAGATAAGTGATTTTTTCACTGCCCGAAAGTGTGTAGCTTTTATCGTAGGTATCATGATTCGGGATAGCAGCGGTGACGGCGGCGGCAAGGTCAAAACAATGCACGGGCTGACGCATGCCACTGGCCGGAGGCATGAGCGGCTGAAAGCCATATTTCTGCATCTGGCCCAAAATGGTGGTGACGTTACGGTCCAGCCCTAAGCCATAAATCATGGTCGGGCGGAAAATAGTGCAGCCAATGCCGTGATGTTGGCAGGCTTTAAGCAACGACTCTTCCGCGTTTTTAAAATCCTGCACCAATTTTTTTTCATAAGGGTTGGTGGACGCGGCTTTACTGATGAGCGAAGTAGAGGAAAAACAAATCAGGCGTTTCACGCCGCGTGCGGCGAGCGCATCCAGGTGCTTGGGCAGCATCCAGATGGAAGCCGTGCAAATGACCGTGTGCGGATTAAAATCACCAAGCGGCAGTATGTCTGCCTCAAGACTGCCCTGAATCCATTGCAAATTAGGGTGGGAATATTCCACCGTGGTGTTGTGATAGAGTGCCGCCACAGGCTGGCCCGCGGCGAGCAGGCGCCGCAGAATGGCAACACCAACCTGACCCGTGCTGCCGATGATAAGGTAAGGGGCTTGGTAGTCGAGTTTTTCAGACGGTTTTTCTTCCGGCAGCGGAGCAGCCTCAAGCCATTTAAGGCGGAGGAGTTGGCGTCGGCCGAAGCGTCGGCCCTGTAATTTTTCGATGATTTCCTTGAGCGTGATGATGCCCGCACGCACACCAAGACGCATGTAAATACCCGCCATGGCGAGCAGGCTGAAGCCGATGCCGTAACGGTCTTTGAAATGCTTGGCAAAATAATGCGCGAAGCCCTTGGCTTTATTCCACTCCACAAACAATGACGATACTTTGCTCGTGCTGCGGAAGTGGATAGAGTTGATGCCCGGCAGGTACAGCACTTTGCCGCCTGCTTTGTTTACCAACAAACAAAAATCCAAATCTTCCACATGGAAGAAATAATCTTCGTCGATACCGCCGAGTTGGTTGTAATGGTCGGTGCGGATAAGCATAAAGGCGCCCGAAATAGCAGGCACGATTTCCGGTTCCTTGGCACCGGGCGCATCATCGAGATTGAGGCGCGGGAAGGCTTTGGGCAACACGCGCCACAACTGAAACACTTCCGACATGGCGATACGCGGCGTGAGTAAATTACGCTTGCACCCGCCCTGCGGTTTACCATCGGCATCCACCATGTGAATGCCCGCGAGCCATGCGGCGGGTTCATTTTCAAGTGCCGCGACAGACTTTTTCAGCGCGCCTGCGGGAATAACGCAATCTGGGTTCAGCAGCAGCACATACGTGCCCTTGGCGCGGCGCGCGCCTAAGTTACAGGCGGCAGCAAAACCGATATTACCATGGCCGCGCAGCACGGTGAGTTTAATGTTTTCTTTCGCGAGCGCATCGAGCCGTGTGCGCACATGCTCGGGATTGCCGTTATCGACAATAATCAGTTCGGAAAGATGGTCCTGCGTGAGTACGGCTTCCATCGCCCGGAATAAAATCGGGCCGGTATTATAAGAAACCATGACAACACTAACGGACATACGAACCTGTTACCATTTTACCGGATTTTTCTTGTAGTCAGCAAAGGTCATTAATTTTGTATCGCGCTCGGATAAAACCGGGTCTTTCACCTGCCAGTTAATACCAAAGGCAGGGTCGTTCCATAAAATGCCCAGCTCGCCCGGCGCGTTATAAAGCGCGGTGACTTTATACATGACGTCAGCCGGGCCATCGCCCAGCACGGAGAAACCATGCGCAAAGCCTGCAGGCACCCACAGGAGTTTTCCATTCGTATCGGAAAGTTCTATGCCCACATGTTTGCCATAGGTGGGCGAGGAGGGGCGTACATCCACCGCGACATCGTAAATGCTCCCGCGCACACAACCCACGAGCTTGCCCTGCGGCGGCGTGTGCTGGAAGTGCAGGCCACGCACCACACCCGGTGCGCTGCGTGAGTGATTGTCTTGTGCGAACTCGGTGGGCAGACCCGCTTCTTTAAAGCGGGCAAGATTGAAACGCTCCACGAAAAAGCCACGCGCATCACCATGCACTTTGAGTTCGATAATTTTGACCCCATCAAGGGCGGTTGGCAGCACCTGCATGCAAAAACCTCGTGACTAGAATATACTTAAAAGATGTAGCGGATTTAACCGCGCGCTGCAAACTTGTTTTCAAGGCAGCGTTCGAGCGCATCGTCCCAGCGTTCGATGGAAAAGCCAAAGGACTCTTCGATTTTGGCCAGCGACAGGCGAGAATTCAGCGGGCGCTGTGCCGGTGTGGGGTATGCGCTGGTGAGAATGGGCGCGACTTCTTTGACCGTTAGCGGCACACCCAGCGCGCGCGCTTTGGCAAAAATCGCTTCAGCAAACCCATGCCAGCTGGTTTCACCTTTGTTGCAGAGATGATAAATGCCGGAGGGGAATTCGTCATATTCAATCGCGTGCGAAAGGGCGAGCAGGCTGTAGCGCGCAATATCCATCGCGTAGGTGGGGGCGCCGATTTGGTCTGCCACCACGCTTAAAGTTTCACGCTCCGCACCTAAACGCAGCATGGTGTTGATAAAATTTTTGCCCTCTTCGTCGAACACCCAGCTGGTGCGGAAAATGAGATGCTCACCGCCTGCCGCGATAATGGCTTCATCGCCTGCGAGTTTGGTTTTGCCGTATAAATTCAACGGGCCGGTGGGGCTGTCTTCCAGCCACTGTGATTCGCCACCGCCGGGATACACATAATCCGTAGAATAATGCAGCAGCGGCACATCTTCATTCGCGGCGAATTCGGCCAGTACTTTGGGCGCTTCGGCGTTGATGGTGTGGGCGATGCTTTCTTCCTGCTCGGCTTTATCCACCGCCGTATAGGCAGCAGCATTGATGATGGCGAGCGGGTTATATTTACGCACCACGTCCGGCAGTGTGTGAGGCTTTAAGAAATCTGCTTCTTCAATTGAGGGGCATATACCGAAACTACCCAGCCGCGCCATGAGCGCGCGGCCCACCTGCCCGCCCTGGCCGAAGACCAAAATGGGTTGGTGCGCACTGCTCATTTAAGCGAGCCAGCTTTTGCCGGCATCGGCAATGTGCTTGAGGTATTTCGCGTAGTCGTTATTTCCGTAGCTGTCAGCCAGTGCACGCAGCTGGTCGGCGGTGATGAATTTGCGTGAGAACGCCACTTCCTCGATACAACCGATGCGAAGCCCCTGACGGTCTTCCACGATTTTGATGAAGTTCGCGGCTTCGAGCAGCGATTGCGGCGTGCCCGTGTCGAGCCATGCGACGCCACGGCCCATGATTTCCACTTTCAGCTGACCACGGCGGAGATACTCTTTGTTTACATCGGTGATTTCAAGTTCACCGCGTGCAGAAGGCTTGAGGTTTTTCGTGATATTCACCACGTCATTATCATAAAAATAAATGCCGGTAATCGCCCAGTTCGATTGTGGATTTTTCGGTTTTTCTTCGATGCTGAGGGCTTTCATGTCGTCATCAAACGTCACCACGCCATAACGCTCGGGGTCCTTCACGTGGTAGGCGAGCACTGTTGCGCCCGCACTCGCTTGCGTGGCACTATCAATCAGCTTATTCAGGCCGCGGCCGTGGAAGATATTGTCGCCCAGCACGAGGCATACGGGGCTGCTCCCAATAAACTCTGCACCTAGCACAAAAGCCTGCGCGATACCGCCCGGATTTGGCTGCACTTTGTAAGAAATATTTACACCCAGCTGGCTGCCGTCACCGAGTAAGTGCTGGATATTCGGGGTGTCCTGCGGTGTGGAGATGATGAGGATGTCTTTCAGGCGCGAGCGCATGACGAGCGACAGGGGATAATAAATCATCGGTTTGTCATACACTGGCATGAGCTGCTTGCTCATGACCTTGGTAACGGGATAAAGGCGCGTGCCGGAACCGCCGGCGAGGATGATGGCTTTCATTTTGCTCATGACGTGCGTGTATCCTTTCGCTTAGGCCGCTTTGGCGTTGGCGGTTACCTTGCGGCACCACTCGCTGTTTTCAAAATACCACTGCACCGTGGCCTTCAGCCCCTGCTCAAAGCTGGTGTATGTACGTGTGTAGCCCAGTTCGCGTGCGGCCTTGCTGTCGTCAATCGCGTAGCGGCGGTCGTGCCCCGCGCGGTCTTTCACAAAGGCAATCTGTTCGGCGTAAGATTTTTTATCCGCGCGTGGCTTCAGTTCATTCAGCACATTGCAGATGGCATGCACGGTTTCGAGATTGTTTTTTTCGGCATTACCACCGAAGCAATAAACCTCACCCGCTGCACCCTTGGTGAGGGCGAGATAGACACCGGCGGCGTGGTCTTCCACATGAATCCAGTCGCGCACGTTTTTACCGTCGCCATACACGGGCAGGTTTTTGCCGGCGAGCGCGTTTGTTACCATGACCGGAATCAATTTTTCCGGAAACTGGCGCGGGCCATAATTATTCGTGCAGTTGGTGGTGATGATGGGGAAACCATAGGTGTGGAACCACGCGCGGGCGAGGCAATCACCAGCGGCTTTCGATGCGGAGTAAGGTGAGTTCGGACGCAGCGGTGAGGTTTCGGTAAATTTCGCGGGGTCTTCGAGTGCCAACTCACCATAGACTTCGTCGGTGGACACCTGCACGAAGCGGAAGTTTTTCTTTTTATCTCCTTCGAGCGTGTTCCAATATTGACGGGCGGACTCCATCATCGTATACGCGCCGAATACGTTAGTTTCGATAAACACGGCAGAGCCGGTGATGGAATTATCCACATGCGATTCAGCGGCGAAATTCACCACGGCATCGATTTTGTGGGCGGTGAGAAGTTTTTCCACCAACGCGCCGTCGGTGATGCTGCCGACCACGAGTTCCCATTTGTCCTTCGGTGCAATCCAATCCAGATTTTCGCGGTGACCGGCATAGGTGAGTGCGTCGAGCACAATAACCTTTTGCCCGCGGCTCACGCACTGCGCGACAAACGAGCTACCGATAAAACCGGCGCCGCCGGTGACTAAAAGCGTCTGTGGTGTTGGCATAAAAACCCCTGATCTGTGCGGGGTTTATAAAGGAATTTGCCAGAAAATCCAAGTAATTTTGTGCAAAAAGCCGTGCAGGCGCTTGGGGGCTGTTTTTAGGCCGGAACCTGCGGGATTTCCGCGGTTTCCTGCTGTATTTCTGCCAGCAGGTCGCGCTCCAGCAGTTTTCCGAGCATTTCGAGCTCCTGCGCCAGTTTTTGATAGGCGGGAGCGCCCTTTTTCTCATCAGCCTGCGCGCAGCGTGCATGGTGCAGGAAATCAGGATTTTCCTCCTGCCCATAAAGCCCCGGCGCATGCGAAGCCAGCGTAATGCGCGGCGGCGTGCCCGGCAGAATAACAATGGGGAATAACCAGCATTCTAAGGGCTTATACCACCACGGATGCTTGCCTTCCGACATGGCGAGGGATTGCAGCGAGCAGCGCCCCGCATCATCACGCATGCTGCAGGCGGTGTGGTGCTCAGGTTTAAGACCCGGCAAGGTATAAGAGCACGGCTTTTGCACGAAATGTTCGTGCGTGCGGTTTTCCCATTTGGTGAGTGGCGCTGTGGTAAGGTTGATATAATCAAAAAACGCGGGCTTCTGGTGGATTTGCGTGCGCACCTGCTCTGCTTCGCCCGCAGTAACATAGGCGCCCATCGCGCAGCAATAACAGCTGGCGGGTTCATAGGTGCAGTGGGCGAGTTTGGTGAGGAAGGCGGGGACATCAAGCACTGCGCCGGAAAGCGACTGCTGGAACTGAGGCAAATTCTTCGTAATCTGACTGAGCATGCACCCTAATGCAAAAACCACCCTAAAAGGGCATACACCAAGCTATAAACGTCTGTATGGCAAAAGCCAAGCGCTGTTTAATGCGCGGGTTCAGCGGATGATATTTGGCTCTTTCGGCGCGGCGGGTGCTTCCGGTGCGGCGGGTGGCGGAGTGGCCGCGGCGGCATCCACGGGTGAAGTACCCATATCGGGGATGGCGACAGGTTTTTTCTCGAGCATGAAGGAAACGGGTATGATGAACTCGTTGATGAAGTCTGGCGAAGGATAGTCATCCGGCATCGGCGGCAGCGGGTCGGCACGGCGCACCATGTTGGCCGTGGCGGCATCTAGAATTTCATGACCGGTGGTTTCGGCCATTTCAAAAAAGCGGATATTCCCCAAACGGTCTGCCTGAATGCGGATGATGCCGCGCCCCTCGGTGCCTTTGCGCTGCGCCTCCATGGGGTAGACTTTGAAGCGCTGTAGCCAGAGCGTAAGCTGCTCTTCGTATGACAACACGGTGAGGCGATCAGATTCCGTACGATTACCAAGCGTGGAGCCGGAGATATCTATGCGCGCTTTGGGGTCGGCCGAGGCATTCATCTGCTGTACGAAAGGCACGTCGGGCGATGCGGCGGCAGGATTATTCGCGTATTTGGTGACGGTGGATTTCGGCTGATTAAACGTTTGCACCAGCGGAGGCTGCGGCACTTTTTCAGGCTCGGTGCGCACGGCGCGCGCTTTGAGGCGCGAGGGCGCATCGGACTCTTTCATTTTTTGTGACGATAAATCTTCCGAATCAATTTTCTCCGGCGCGACGGACTGAATGGCCGGCGTGGTTTCCACCGTGGGCTTTAACACGGGCTCAGGTGCGCGCAGCGGTTCTTTAGGTTGAATGTACGGTGTTTTTAACACAGGCTGCGGAATTTCTTTTGGCGCTTCTTGGTTGATGGCCTTGCTGCCACCACTGGGATTCGGCACTTTTCCGAGGCGAATGTTGATGGTTTTATACGGCACTTCAATTTTGTTTGGCAGAAAATCAATCGACATAACCAGCAGGCCGAGCGCGTGCAGCGTGATAGCTAGCAGCAGCGCGCGGTAAAAATATTTCTCCATGCTCTGGGCGAGCGTTGTCATTTCGCCTCCGTGGCCAGCGAAAGATTGATAACGCCCATCTGCTCAAGCCCCTTTACCAGATTATTCAAGCTGGCGGCAGAGAGCTCGGCATCAGCCTTTACCAGCAAGGGCATTTCGCGGTTCTTGCTGAGCAGGGGCTGTAAGCGCACCGCCAACTGTGCAAGGGTCACGCGCTGTTCTTCAAACATTAGCGTGCCATCCTTGGTAACGAACAGGGTAAAGTTCTTAGTCATGAACGGTGCACTGGTGCGGGACTCCGGCGCATTGACTTCCACCGGATCCTGCTTCGCCACGGTGCCAGCAATCAGGAAAAAGCACAGCAACAAGAAGATGACGTTAATCATCGGGACCAAATCGGGCTCTTTGACTTTCCGCTTTGGCTTAATGAGGTTCAGCATGTGTTACTCCGCCAGCGTGATGCTTTTGCCGCCCGCCATGTGGATCAAGTCCATGGCCGAGACAATGCTTTGTGTGGTGACATCGGTTTCTGCGCGTAGCAGGATGGTTTTATCGGGCTGATCGACCAAAATGCGGCGCAGCGTGATTTCAAACTCCTGATGTTCGTAGGTGGTGCCGTTGATGTCGAGCCGGCGGTCGCTCCGAGCGGTGATGACAAGTGTTTTGGACAGGCCACCCGCGGACGCTTTTTCTGCATCGGCAAAACTTAGATCCATCATTTCCGTTTGTGAAAATGTGGTGGAGAGCATGAAGAAAATAATCAGCAAAAACACCAAATCAATCAGCGGCGTGAGGCTGAACATACCGCGGGATGGTTTGCTGCGCTGAATCTGCACGAGTAACCTTTCTTGTTAAGCGGTGGCGTGAAGCGCCTCAACACTGCCGCCGTGTGCGGCATGGGGCGCTGCCGTACCGCCTGCGGAAAGTTTACCGTGCAGCGACAACACGCGCGCGCCGGCATCTTGCATAGCGCCGCGGGCGCGCTCAATGATGCCGTCGAAAATATAGTGCGCGGCCAGCGCCGGAATGGCAACAGAAAGCCCTGCTACGGTGGTGAGCAGCGCGGTCCAGATACCGCCGGCGAGAATGGAAGGATCCACGCGTGCGCCAGCAGATTCAAGCGTAGAGAAAGCGGTGACCATGCCTGCCACGGTGCCGAGAAGCCCGAGCAGTGGGGAAATGCTGGCGCTCATTTCAAGCCCTTTCATGTGCGATTCCAGCGCGCGCAGCTCGCTCTGGGCGATGCGGGTGACTTCTTCTTCCGCTTTCTGCTTTGAGAAAGATGGGTCAGACACGCATACGAGCGAGAAAGCCAGCAAGCGTGCCAGCGGAGAATTTTTGGAACGCGCATAGGCGATGGCATCTTTCACGCCGCGCTGTGAGAGGTAAGCGAAGGTGTGTTCGGCCACTTTGGTGTCAAGGATGCGCAGTTTCCAGAACTGGTAGATTTTAAATAGCACCACACCCATCACATACACCGAAAGCCCGAAAATCGGGAGCATAATCGGCCCGCCTTTATCAAACAGTTCAAACACGCGCGCGCTCCCTTGGCTTGCAGGTTAAAATCTACCCTTTTGGTGTAGCATGGAAGCGGCGCAAAAATCCACCACTATTTGGGGCGGGATGCAGGCGGAATAACGAGGTGTAGGTGGCCTTACGCGAGCCACGGTGGCAGCAAGTCGCGCGCGAGCATTTCATCATACGTTTCACGTTTACGGATGACGGCAAAATCATCACCATTCACCATCACTTCCGGCACGAGCGGACGCGTGTTGTAGGTGGAGGCCATCACGGCGCCATACGCCCCTGCCGTGCGGAAGGCCACAAGGTCGCCTTCTTTGAGCGCCGGTAAATCACGCTGGCGCGCGAACACGTCGCCTGTTTCACACACCGGCCCCACCACATCTACCAGCTGGTGTTTACCGCGCCACTTGCTTTCATCCACCGGCACAATGTCGTGATGCGCGTGGTACAGGCTCGGGCGAATCAAATCATTCATCGCGGCATCAATGACCAAGAACTCGCGCTCCGGTGTTTTCTTCACCAGCACCACGCGCGAGACGAGCAGCCCCGCATTGCCGCAGATAAGGCGCCCTGGCTCCAGCACCAATTCGCAGTCGAGGTGCTTCACCGTTTCCATAATCATTTTAGCATAGTCGGTCGGGTGCGGCGGCAAAGTGGTGCTGTCATACGGCACGCCGAGGCCGCCGCCCAAATCGAGGCGTTTGATGTTGTGGCCGTTGGCGCGAAGCTCGCGCACCAGTGTTTCAATTTTTTCAAACGCGGCGCGGAAGGGAGCAAGGCTGGTGAGCTGCGAGCCGATATGGGTGGAAATGCCCACGACCTTAATGCCCTTAAGGCGCGCGGCTTCGGCATAGACCTCGCGCGCCTGCTCAAACGCTACGCCGAATTTGTCGGTTTTGCGGCCGGTGGAAATTTTATCGTGCGTGCCGGCATCGACATCCGGATTCACGCGCACGGCAATCTGCGCGGTTTTTTTAAGGCGTATGGCTTCCTCGCTCAGCATGTGCAGCTCTTCGAGCGACTCAACATTAAACTGGCCAATATTTTCCGCCAGCGCATACCGCATTTCGCTGCGGGTTTTCCCTACGCCTGAAAACACGATGCGATGCGGGCTGACACCAGCGGCGCGCGCGCGGCGAATCTCGCCTTCTGACACGCAATCAGCCCCTGCGCCGAGGCGCGCGAGTGTTTTTAATACCGCGATGTTGGAGTTGGATTTTACCGCAAAGCACACCACATGTGGCACTTCGGCAAAGCCTTCGGAGAACACGTTGAAATGGCGCTCCAGCGTGGCCGCAGAATAGACATAAAACGGCGTGCCGACTTTTTCCGCCAGTGCGCTGAGCGAAACATTTTCGGCGCAAAGCACGCCATTGGCATAGGCAAAATGATCCACGTTAATCCGCCTTTTTCTGCTGCACTTCGTGCGGGTGCTTTAAATCACCTTTCACGCCACACGCGGTGGGGAGCGCCAGCACAAGCAGAATGATAAACAGACGCAGCATTACACATATCTCCGTTTGGCATCCTGCACGGATTTTTTCACGTTCGCCGGAGCAGTGCCGCCGAAGCTGACGCGACTGGCGACAGAATTTTCTACCGACAGCACACGGAAAATATCATTCGTGATGCGCGGTTCAACGCTTTGCAATTCTTTGAGCGAGAGTTCGTTCAAGTGCAGATTCTTTTTAGAAGCCAGCGCGACCAGTTTACCGGTGATGTGGTGGCACTCGCGGAATGGAATTTTTAAACTCTGCACCAGCCAGTCGGCAAGGTCGGTCGCTGTGGCATAGCCCGAAGCGGCGGCTTCTTTCAGCACGTCTTTATTCGCGGTGAAGTCTTTCACCATGCCGGTGGTGGCGCGCAGGCAGAGCAGAATGCTTTCGGCGGCGTCGAACACAGGCTCTTTATCTTCCTGCATGTCTTTGCTGTAAGTGAGCGGTAGACCTTTCATGACGGTGAGCAAGCCAATCAAGTCACCAAAAATACGGCCCGTTTTTCCGCGCACGAGCTCGGCGGCATCGGGGTTACGCTTTTGCGGCATGATGGAGCTGCCGGTGGTGAATTTATCGGACAGTTTCACGAAGTTAAACTGGCTGCTCGTCCACATCACCAGCTCTTCGGCGAAGCGCGAGAGGTGCGTGGCGATAAGGCTGACGCAGAATAAGAATTCAATCGCGAAATCGCGGTCCGACACTGAATCAATCGAGTTGCGCGTGGGACCAGCAAAACCAAGCGACTTTGCCGTGGCCTGACGGTCGATCGGGAAGGATGTGCCGGCAAGTGCGGCGGCACCGAGCGGGCATTCATTCATGCGTGCGCGTGCATCTTTCAAGCGGCTGCGGTCACGCCCGAACATTTCCACATAGGCCAGCAAATGGTGGCCGAGCGTGACGGGCTGCGCCACCTGCAAATGCGTGAACCCTGGCATGATGGTGGCGGCGTGTTCTTCCGCGCGTTTTAAGAGCGCGGCCTGCAAGTGCTGCAGTTCTTTTTCGAGCACGTCGGTGGCATCGCGTACCCACAGGCGGAAATCGGTCGCCACTTGGTCATTACGGCTGCGGGCGGTGTGTAGCCAGCCGCCGTCGGGCCCGATTTTTTCGGTGAGGGCAGATTCGACATTCATGTGAATGTCTTCGAGTTCTTCTAGTAGCAGAAAACCACCTTCTTCCATTTCTTCTAAGATACGCTTTAGGCCATCGGCGATGCGTTTGCCCGCGCGGGGAGGAATAATCCCTTGTTTTAGCAGCATTTCACAGTGCGCGAGGGAGCCGGCAATATCTTGCCGGTAGAGTTTTTTATCGAAATGGACAGAGCAATTGATGAGCTGCATCAACTCATCGGGCGCGGTGGCGAATTGCCCGCCCCACATACGGTTTGAAGCCGTTTTGGCGTTGCTTTTTGCCTTGCGGCTGCTAGGATTTGTTCCAGCCATAATGATACATCCATCCATCAACGAAGTAGGGCCATGAATATACGCATACTTACAATGTTTTGCCTGCTAGTGGCAAGTTTCTTTGCAGTGCTGCCGGGGGCCGATGCCCAGTCTGGCGCCCAAAAACGTACCGTGCCAGCGGGCGAATTGCCCTATACTCCACGCAATCTGCCTTTCAGCGCATTTAAAGACGAGCATGGCCGCAGCTATGGCCTTGGCAATTTTAAAGGGCAGGTGGTGTTGGTGAATTTTTGGGCCACATGGTGCGGCCCGTGTGTGGAGGAAATGCCTGCCCTGAGCCGCTTACAGGCGAAGTATGCGGATAAAGGCTTCAGGGTGGTGGCGATTTCGCAGGATGAATCGATGCAATTGGTGCATAATTTCTTTGCAAAAAAGCAGATCAAAAACCTGCAATTGTTTATGGATGAAAATGCCGAAACCTTTGGCAGCTTTGGTTTTAGCGGCCTTCCTTCCAGCGTGGTGATTGACCATAATGGCAAAGAGGCCGTGCGGTTTACCGGCTTGCTTAACTGGGAGTCACCCAGCGCCCTGTATGTGATTGAAGACCTGCTGAAGCGCCGCAACGGCGAGCTTTAAGCAGACCACTACCGCAATAGCTTTATGATGCTAGAGGAGCGGTCGGTCCAGAGGACGGGTTTTGTATCAGAGAAGGTCTCCCACCCATTTGCCTTGAGCTCATTGGCCACAGACGTGTTGAGCGTAATCACAGACCATAACGCCGCGAGCTGATTTTCTTTTGCGTCGGTCATTTTGAAAAGCGCCGTCGTGTTAGCGCTTTCCGCCAGGCCGCGCACGAGTGGTATTAAATCAAGATAGCGGTTTGAAATATGAATCGCGATGCTGCCGCCGCGGCGCAGCTTTTTCTGATACATTGCAATAGCCTCTTTTGTGACGAGGTGGATCGGGATGGAGTCAGAACTAAATGCATCCATGATGATCAAGTCATATGAGGCATCCGGCTGCTTGGAAATTTCTAGGCGACCGTCACCCAGAAAAATACGCATATGCGGGGCGCAGTCGCGCATGAACGTGAAATATTCCGGATTTTCAGCCACGGCAATAACCGCAGGGTTGATTTCCACAATGTCCAGATCGTCCGAAGGCCTTAGCAGGCAGGCAATCGTGCCCGCCCCCAAGCCCATGAGGCCCACTTTGCGTGGGCGATCATTATACGCCTCTGCGCGGATAACTTCTTTTAGTAATGCGTAGTAGCTAATCACGTCCAGCCGGTGATTGGGGTCAAGGCTTTGGGTGCCATGCAGCGTGGTACCGTGCATCAGGTGGCGGTTGCCATCGGCCCCGTCTACCACCCGCAGTAATCCAAAGAAATTCCGCGCCCTGAAAATGGTCGTGCCGCCATCGAGCTTCGTTGGCATGCTGATAACAAACAGGCAGCCGATAATGAGCGCGCAGCGCACGACATAAGGATACATGCGCAATGCCAGAAGATAGGTGATGAAGATAAGGACGGACGCAAGAATATTCGGTAACGCGAAGAAGGTGATGAGGTGTTCATACGAAAGATATTTCTCGATAAACACAGCAAAACCTGGCCCGAAAGTTTTTCCTAAAAATAAGAAAAACTGGTGCAGAAGAAGCACGGCCGCGGCAAAGCCGCCACCAATCAGTAAATCTCTCTTTAATTGGTGGGGCTTGATGCCATTCATAAGCTGCGGCAAGAGGAGCGCCACCATCAGCATCAGGCCGTATTCGATGTAATTGCTGAAAAAGAGCGGTGCAATAAACAGGTTAAACACGCTGCCCAGTGCGCCACCCAACCCGATCCAAATATAATATTCCGAGAGGAATTTTGCGTGAGGGCGCTGCCGCGCGAGCAGGCCGTGGCAGACCATTGCGTTGGCAAAAAAAGTAAAAAGATGCAGCATCACCAAGCCGGTGTGGCTGAAAAAATAAAACAGCGCCATCGCCGCATTTAAGGTTACCTGTGCTACGAGGCTTCGCTTTAAGAGCGCATCATTATGCTTGGTGAAAGCAATAACAAAGGTTGCAAGGTAAACAGCCAGAGGCAGCACCCATAGCAGCGGAAAGGAAGCGATGTCCTGTGAGATATGGTTCGTGGAGCCAATCAGAAGGCTTGAGGGAACAAATGCCAAGACCACCCACCACAGGCGCTGGCGGCCTGAAAGTGCCGCAACTTTTCCGCTCGCTTTGGGGCGCTTTTTTTCTTGTTTGGCTGACCTGCGCGTGTGAAGAAAAAAGGCACAGCATGCAGCAAGGAGAAGGGCATACACGCCGTAAGAATAGGACCAGACGTTAAGCTGCTGCTGTGCGTGCAGCATGGGCTCAAGCGCCAGCGGGAATAAAAAAAGCCCGAGGAAGCTGCCCGCATTACTGGCGCTGTAGAGAAAGTAAGGATCTCCCGCGCGTTGCTGGGGCAGGGCATGAAACCAATGCTGGATCAGCGGCGCTGTGCAGCACAGAAAAAACACAGGAAGCGCCACCCACTGCGCCAGCATCCACGCGGCAGAAAGCGCTTGGTTGGTCGCAAAAACCGAAAGGGTGGTGGGTGTAAACACTGTTAGCGGCAGGGTGATAATAAGGGCGGCACCCAAGGCTAACACATGCACGATGCTTGGAATGCGCATACCCCAGCGCTGGGCCACCTTGTAGAAAAAATGGACGTAGCAATAGCCCAATAGCAAAATGCACTGGAAGAAAAACAATGTGGCGTACCACACGGCAGGCGTGCCACCAAATGAGGGAAGAAGCAGTTTTGCTAACATGGGCTGAACGGTAAAAAGCAGGAGCGCGCTCACACCGGTGGTAAGGGAGAAAAGCAGAACAGCCATAGAACCTCGTGGCATGGGGGTAAAGAATGGTGCTCATGCTACCAAACAAAAGCGGGAATAGCTACCTTCGGGAAAATATTTTCTGTGGCGCAGAATGTTTCGAGCGCGGCCGCGTCAGGCAGCGTGCCGCTGGTGCAGCCTAAGTGCGCCGCTAAAATGCCACCCGTGCACAGCACCGAAAAAATACCCTGCGTGTTCGCGCCCTTGATATCGGTTTCGAGCGCATCGCCGATGGCGCAGATTTTTGATACATCCGGCGCACCAAAAAACGCCATGCATTCGCGGTACACATCAGGGTAAGGCTTGCCGAAATACGTGACGGTGCCGCCGCGGGCGAGATATTCTTTTGCAAACAGCCCCGCGCAAATTTGCCGTGCGCCGTTTTGCCGCACCACCTCCATGTCAGGGTTCGCGCAGATGAGGGGAAGTTTTGCGCTGAGGCAATCTTCAAACTGCTCGCGCTTTTCTTCGAAAGTAGAGGCTTCGCTGTCAAACCCGGTGATGAGGGCAAAATCGGCATCCGCTGCTTTTTCGACCATTGCGTAATCGAGCCCCTTGGCAAGATCCATGTCTTTGCCCGGGCCGATATACACATAGTGTTTGCCGAGTGTTTGGCGCGTGGCGGCGAGGTGATGATGTGTGACTTCACCCGAGGTGAGGATATGGTCGTAGAGATGTTTGCCGACGCCGAGCCTATCGAGCACCATAACGGCTTTAGAAGCACGGCGAGGGGCATTGGAAAGGAAGATAATTTTTTTATTCCGACTCCGTAATGATTCAAGAGATGCAATGGCTCCAGGGTAAGTGTGCAAGCCGTCATGTATCACGCCCCACAGGTCGATGATGAAGTAATCAAACCGGTCCGCCAAGGGCGCGATATGGGTCATCAGTTCAGGTTTCATCGCTAGCCTCTGTTCCATGGCCCACGCTTGGTGGGAATGGTGGGCGGAGGGGCCACGCGCCGAGGCGGCAATTGCCCGCGTTTTGCCATTTCCCACGGCGAGTGCTCGGGTGCGTGGAATAATTTTTCGTCACGCCGGATAAAAAATTTCACCAGCACGAGGCCCGCCACAAAGCCGCCGATATGCGCCCAGAAGGCGACACCACCGCCGGTTTTACCTACAGAGGCCATGCCGCTTAGAATCTGCCCGCCAAACCACAAACCAAGCACTATGAACGCAGGCACATACATCATGCGCCACATAAAGAAGGGCCCGAGTGTGAAATATACACGCACGTTGGCGCGCGGGAACAGCATGATGTAAGCACCTAAAACGCCGGAAATGGCGCCGCTGGCGCCTACCATGGGAATGCCGGAGCTGGGGTCGGTAGCGATTTGCGCGACGGCGGCAACGATGCCGCAGAGAAGGTAAAACACGATGAAGCGCTTATGCCCCATGGCGAGTTCGACATTGTCGCCGAAAATCCAGAGATACATCATGTTGCCGGCAAGATGCATCAGCCCGCCATGCAGGAACATAGAGGTAATAAGGCTGACGTAAGGCGACACAGCAGGTGCCGGAATGGTGTATTGAATCTGCTGGAGAACTTCCTGCGGAAGCTGCGGCTCTACACCCATGAAATACGCAGGGATAACGCCATACATGAAAGCAAACATCTGCCCTGTTTCCGGCGGCAGGCTGAGTTGATACACAAAGGCGCCGATGCAGACCGCAATGAACAACCAGGTGATGTATTGGCGCTGGCCGGGATGAAGGGGATTATCGTCGCCGAGTGGAATCATGGATTATTCCCTCATCTCGCTGCGAGTCGCCGCATGCTTATAATTATCGTCGCGTAGGAACACGCCGGAAAAACGCACATTCAATCCGCCGCAACTGCCGTTATCGGCAGCGAAGAGCAGGTCAGGCGAGATTTGCTGCAAGGTCACTTCGCAGCCACTTTCTTTTTCAGAAAAAACAACCCGTGTGCCGGTGGGTTTCGCATCGGCCTTGAACGCGCCGAAATGTACCACGCGTTCGTCGCTGCCTTCATAGGTGGTCACGGGGCCATACCAGAAGGCGCTGCCATCGGCGCGGAGTGTTTCAGCATCCAGCTTCGTGATGCGGATGCTGTCCGGCAGGAAAGTTTCGGATTCGCCCGTGACTTCTGTATTTTTTGCGGTTTGCGGTTTACCAGTCACCCATGTGCCGAGCCAATGCGAAGGTTTTGGCTTTTTGGTTTTGACCACGCGCACGTTTTTTTCCGCCAGCCAGCCATAGGCGCTGCCGCGCTCAGAGAACAGATGCACGAAACGGTAGTCACCCTTCTTTTCACCGAGCAGCAGTTGGTGGGTGAGGTAGGTTTTGTCGAGCGCGAGGGTGGCGCACTCTTCCCGCGCGGCGTCGGGGCAGCCATCCGTATAATCATTCAGCAGGGGAATCGGCGTTTTGATGTTTTTAGTAAAGCGCCCGAGCACCCAGGATTGTTCCGGTGTTTTATCGGCCGCAACGGTAAGAACAGGAATCATCATCACCGCCGCCAGCAACACTGCACAGACAATGCGAAGGCTGCGGCGCATCATGCGGCGTCCTTACGCGCGAGGGATTGTGTGGCGAGCGCGATGGTTTCTTCCACGCCATAGAGTGCGATGAAACTACCCATGCGAGGACCCTGTGCCTGACCCAGCATCACTTCATACAGCGCCCCGAACCAGTCACGTAAATTTTCAAACCCATGCAGCTTGCCCACTTCATACACCATGTTCTGAAGTTCTTCCGCCGAGGCACCTTTGGGCGCATCGCGCAGCTTGCCGATGAGGGCCTCAATCGCGGCACGCTCTTTTTCCGTGGCGTTGCGGAATTTTTTCTCCGGCTTGATGAAGTCGTGGTAGTAAGACACGGCATATTCAACCAGTTTGTCTAATAACGGCGAATTCTGCGGTGTTGCGTCGGGTGCATAGCGGCTGATGAAGCCCCAGAGTACCGATTTATCGTCGGTGCTCGACACGCTAGCAAGGTTCAGCAGCAGCCCGAAAGTAACAGGCATGTTGCTCTTCGGCGGCACGCCGTTATGGATGTGCCACACAGGGTTTTCTACCTGCAGAACCTCTTCCTGTTCCTCGAATTTAACCAGATGGCTAACATACTCATCCACATGTTTGGGTATCACATCAAAATGCAGGCGCTTTGCTTTGCGTGGCGAACCATACATATAGAGCGCAAGGCTTTCCGGCGTGGCGTAACGCAGCCATTCATCAATCGTGAGGCCGTTGCCCTTGGATTTGCTAATCTTCTGACCCTGTTCATCGAGGAACAGCTCATAGAAAAAGCCTTCCGGCGGGGTGCCACCTAAAATACGGCAGATTTTTGCGGATAGTTCCGCAGACGGAATGAGGTCTTTTCCATACATTTCATAGTCGACTTCGAGTGCCGTCCAGCGCATGGCCCAGTCGGCCTTCCACTGCATTTTGCAACGCCCGCCGGTGACGGGCGTTTCCACGTCTTCACCGGTTTCAGGGTCAACATAGGTCAGCGTGCCTTTGGCGACATTCGTGGCCTTAATCGGCACTTGCAGCACCTTGCCTGTGCGCGGGCATACCGGCATGAAGGGGCTGTAGGTCTGCTGGCGTTCATCGCCCAGCGTGGGCAGCATCACCTTTAAGATAGCATCAACTTTTTCTAGGCATTTCAGCAATGTAGCATCAAACATTCCGGATGTGTAACAATCTGTCGCACTCTTAAATTCATACTCAAAGCCGAACGTATCTAAAAATGCACGCAGGCGCGCATTCATGTGATGGCCGAAACTCTCATGCGTGCCGAACGGATCGGGGATGGAGGTGAGAGCTTTGCCCAAATGCTGCGCGACCATTTCTTTGTTCGGAAGATTATCGGGCACTTTACGGAGCCCATCCATGTCGTCTGAAAACGCGAACAGGCGCGTGGGGATGTCTGACAGGCGCGCGAAGGCCTGACGCACCATGGTGGTGCGCGCCACTTCGCCAAACGTGCCGATGTGCGGCAGACCCGAGGGACCATAGCCGGTTTCAAACAGCACGTAGCCTTTTTTTGGCGGCGCTTTTTCAAACCGCGTGACAAGTTTTTTGGCTTCTTCAAACGGCCAGGCTTTGGCGTTGGTGAAATGTTCAATCGAGATGGGCATGATGTTCTACGCTTAAAAAATATGCCGGATACGCCGGTAATGGCGAGAAAACTAATGTTTTGCGCGGTTCTTGTCAACGGACGGAAGGGAATCCGTCCTTCGGACAGGCAGGCATTTTAAAAAGCCCGTGTTTTAAACCGCGACCGATGGATTTGAATTTGGCTTTGCGCCCTTTTTCAAAACAGCCGATGCGGAACATGTCATACGGCACCGCCAGCAGGTCATAGAGCACATAACCCGGCACTTTGTACCAGTAGCCTTTCCACATGCAGCTGCGGTTCCGGTAAATGGTGAAGCGGCGCGGCGCCGTGTGATTGCTGGTGTGGAACGTGCGCTTTAAAAGCTGGTGCGCAGTTTTAGCGCCAATCGTGTGCGAAAGGCGCGCGCTGCCTGCGGCCAGAATGTGCCAGTGGCGGCTGCGGGCACGTAGGCAAAACTCGGTGTCGATATAGTCGATGTAAAAATCTTCCCGCATGAGGCCGACTTCCTCCAGCACCTCACGCCGAATAAGGCTGCCTGCGGCAATCACCGCCATCACGTCTTCTAGCGTGTGGTCTTCCCCCACGCCACGGCGGCGGAACAGCAGCCCACCCCAGCGCGACATGAAAGGCTGCGGCTTGTTCGTGTTGCGGTCTAGAATCACAGGGGCGAGGATGCCGATTTTTTCGGGATGCGCGGTGGCAGCTAAACCTTCTTTCAGGCCATTGATCATGCCGGAGACGGCGGCGCTGTCGTCATCCATCAGCAGCACCCATTCGGCGCCTTCCATAAGCGCTTGGCGGATGCCGATATTCTGCGCGCGCGCCAAACCGAAATTGGTTTCGTTGGCAATAAGGCTGACTTTGGGCGAGAGACTGTCTGCAATCGTGCGCACGATGGCACGGCTTATCGCCTCGGTGCTGTTATCGACGAGGATGACCTTTTCAACCTGATGCAGGTAGGTTTTGATGTGATGGGCAAAAGATTCGCTGACGTTATAGGTGACCGTTACGGCGAAGATACGCTGACAGAGGGCTGGGTCTTTATCCGCGAACCGGTTCTGCGGCATGGGCTATTCGGCGATTTCAGGCAAAAAGCGTTTCACAAAGGCTTTGAGCGACAGCACTTCAGAACCCGGCGTGCTAACACCGACCTGCGCATTATCCACCGTGATGAAGCCGTTTTCATAGGGCAGGGATTTTACCGCGCAGCCGCCATCTAAGGCATCGAGCACGCCGTTTTTCTCCTTTAGCAAGAACACTGCCGGTGTATTGGCGGCGGTGACGATGCCGAAGGGGCAGATGCCCGTCCAGCTTTTAACGGTGACGGTAGTGCCAGCGGTGACTTTGCCCTTCAGCACGGCTTCGATTTCAATCTCGATGGTTTCGGGGCGTTCTTTTTTGCTGCTATCGGTGCGCTTGCCGATGATGACGGTATCCACCCCTTTTAAGGTTTGATCCAGCGTGAGCTGTTTGGCGCAGGGTGCGCAGGCCAAAGCAGGGCTGGCGAATAAAACGAGCAGGAGGGGGAGAAGAAAGCGCATGGGTTACTCCACATCAGGCATATGCAAGAATTTAGCACCCGCAGTGAGGGTGGCAAGCAAACCATAATGCTGCGGAAGTAATTTATTCATGAAAAAGCGCGCCGAGGCAAGCTTGGTTTCATAAAACAACTTTTCTTCGCCGTCTTTCTTCGCCAGTGCAATCTTCGCGGCCTTTGCCCACAAGTAACCCAGCACCACCAGCGAGAACATGCGCTGATATTCCACCGAAGCACCTGCGGCCTCCTCAGGGTTGGCCATGCCTTTTTGCGCAATCCACATACTGGCGCTTTGCAAAGAACCAATTGCCTGATGCAGCGGTTTGGTGAATTCTGCCATTTCGGGCACATCGCGGTTGGCGGCGATAAATTCGGTGGCCGGATGGAAGAAGGTGCGCAAATAACGCCCCATGCCCATCGGCAATTTGCGACCGACTAAATCGAGCGCCTGCACACCGTTCGTGCCTTCGTAAATTTGCGTGATGCGTACGTCGCGCGCGAACTGCTCCATGCCATATTCTTTGATATAACCGTAACCACCGAACACCTGCATGCCGATATTGGCGACATCCGAACCCATGTCGGTGAGGTAAGACTTCACAATCGGCGTCATCAGCTGAATGAAATCATCGCGCTCTTTGCGGAATTTTTCATCCGGATGGTGTTTGTGCAAATCCATCTGCAGTGCCACCCACATGACGAGCATGCGCATGCCTTCGGTGACCGAACGCATGGTGAGCAGCATGCGGCGCACGTCTGGGTGCACGGTAATGGGGTCCGCCGATTTTTCAGGGAACTTCGCGCCCTTAAGGCCGCGCCCCTGCGGACGCTCCTTCGCGTAAGCCAGCGCGTTTTGGTAGGACACTTCGGCGATACCAAGACCCTGCACGCCGACATAAATGCGCGCCTCATTCATCATGGTGAACATGGCTTTCAGGCCCTTATGCGGCACGCCGACGAGCCATGCTTTGGCGCCGTCGTAATTCATCACGCAGGTGGGCGAGCCATGCAGACCCATTTTATGCTCAATGCCGCTGCACACGATTTTATTGCGTTCACCCGGTGTGCCATCCGGCTTCAGATTAAATTTTGAGGCCACGAAAAGGCTGATGCCTTTCACGCCCGCAGGCGCATCGGGCAGGCGCGCCAGAATAAGGTGCACGATATTTTCCGTGGCATCCTGATCGCCTTCTGAGATGAAGATTTTACTGCCGGTGATGGAATAACTACCATCCCCATTTGGCTCGGCTTTGGTTTTTACAAGGCCCAGATCCGTACCCGCTTGTGGCTCGGTGAGGCACATCACCCCGCTCCACTCGCCGGAAATCATTTTCGGCAAGTAGCGGTCTTTGAGTTCATCGGCGGCATGTAGGTAGAGCGCATTCACCGCGCCATGCGTAAGGCCGGGCAGAAGCCCGAACGAAAGATTCGCCGAGCAAATCATTTCGGTGAGTGGCATGGCGAGCGCCTCAGGCAAACCTTGGCCGCCATATTTGGGGTCAAACGTGAAGGAGGCCCAGCCTGCCTCCACATAGGCTTTATACGCTTCTTTAAAGCCCTTCGGCAGAATCACGTTGCCGTTTTCAAACTTGAGCCCCTCTTTGTCACCGGACTGGTTGATGGGCTGCAGCACTTCTTCGCAGAACTGCGCGGCGCCTTCTAAAATCGGGTCGACGAGTGAAAGGTCAGCAAAGCCCTTGATGACGTCTTTATATTGTGCAACTTCCAGCAGCTCGTTGAGCACAAACTGGTAATCGCGTATGGGTGCTTTATAACTTGGCATACATTAGTTCCTCAACGGTTTACCGGTTTCCAGCATGTGTTCAATGCGGGCAAGTGAATCAGGATGCTTCACCAACTCCACAAACACATCACGCTCTAAGTCGAGCAAATCTTGTTCGGTGAGCGGCTTGCTGATACCGGCGTTGCCGCCGGAAAGCACTTTGGCGAGCGCGGTGGAAACCACTGCATCATGCGCCGTGGCCTTGCCGCTTTTCACGAAGCCTGCAATCGCCATGTGCAGCGCCGTGCGCGCCGTGGCACCCGGCAGGTGAATCACAGCGGGCTCTGGCGGTTTGTAATTCGGTGCGAGCTTCAGTGCGAGCGCTTTAGCATCGGCCAGCACGCGGCGGCGATTCATGGTGATGCCGTGAATTTCCGGCAGGATGAGCATGTCTTTTGCGTGTTCGGCAGATTCACCTACCTTGGCAGTCGCGATATATTCAAACGACTTAGTGACTGCGGGCATGGTGTTCAAGGCCTTCACGGGCGGAATGAAAGAGAACATGCCACCGACTTTTGCCACCAGCGATTCTTCCTTCTGGCGTTGACGCACATGGCGCACGAGCATTTCTTTGCAACCACCCCAACCCGGAATGAGGCCGACGCCCACTTCCACAAGGCCGGAATAAAACTCTACGTGCGCTTGCACCGCGTCGCAATGCAGCAGCACTTCGCACCCGCCACCCAACGCCATGCCTGAAGGCGCACCCACCACAGGGAAGGGCGCATAACGCATGGCTTTGAACGTGTCCTGACCTTGTTTGATGATACCGTCGACGGTTTTCCATGCGGCGCAGTTCGCTACGAAGAGCAGCACGCCGATATTTGCACCGACCGAGAAATTATCCGCGTCATTGCCGATGATGAGCGCGCGGTGATCTTTCTTCACCAACTCCACCGCTTCAACAATCATGTCGAGCAGCATGGGGTCGAACGTATTCATTTTGGAAACGAATTCGAGGCACACGACACCATCGCCGACATCCCACAATGCGGCGGACGGATTTTTCTTAATGGGTTTTTTGCCGCGCTTCACATCGGCCAGCATCCAGCTGCCTGCCGGTACGGCGATGGCGGTGTAGCCCTTGCCATCGAAATACATTTTCTTCGTGCCTTCTTCTTTGTAGAAATTGCCCGTGCCTACGGCAGAGAGAATTGGCGGCACGGCGATGTTCATGGATTTTAATTTTTCAGCGAGCCATGCGGCGCCCGAAGAATCCTTCGTGCCAAGGCGGTCAACCAGCTCAAACGGGCCGTATTTCCAGTTGTAACCAAGGCGCATCGCATCATCCACCGCCACGACGTTCGACGCGATTTCAGGAATAAGGGATGCGGTGTAGCTCAGTAAATGCGCGAGCACGGACAGCGCATACTGACCGCCTTTATCAGGGTGCTCCACGAGTGTGCGGAGACCATCTTTAGCTTTTTCCACGCTTTCAAGCTTGGCTTTTTCTTCCGGCCGGAAATTGCCGGTTTTAAAGTCGATCACTTCTTTAGATTTTTTGCCACCCTCGGTGTTGAGGCGGAAGAAGCCACCTTTGCCTTTGCGGCCCGTGTAGCCGTCTTTAATCATTTTGGTGACGATTTCCGGCTCTTTATAGATGGTGCGGAAACCGTCTTTTTCTGGCAGGGAGTCAAACATTTCCTTTGCAATAAGCGGCAGCAAATCAATGCCAATCAAATCCATCAACCCGAACACACCGGTTTTCGGCACGCCGATGGGCTTGCCCATGACGCTGTCGGCCTCTTCCACCGTGAGGCCTAAACGCATGGCCTCGAGCATGGCAATTTCCATCCAATACACGCCGATGCGGTTGGCAATGAAACCTGGCGTGTCGTTGCAATCCACCACGCCCTTGCCGAGCGTGACGTCGCAGAAATTTCGGATGAGTTCGATGGTGTCTTTACGCGTTTCAGGCCCCGTGACGAGTTCGAGCAAGCGCATGTAGCGCGGCGGGTTAAAGAAGTGCGTAATCAAAAAGTCGCGTTTGAAACTTTCCGGCATACCTTCGGTGAGCGCATGCAGCGGAATGGTGGAGGTGTTTGACGACACAATCGCACCTTCCTTGCGGTAGGTATTCACCTTGCGGTAGACGTCTTTTTTGATTTCGAGTTTTTCGATGACGACTTCGATAATCCAGTCGCACTCTTTGAGCTTAGCGAGGTCATCTTCCATGTTGCCGATGGTGATGTGTTTTAATTTGCGCGGGTGCGTGAGTGCGGCAGGTTTTGATTTTTTGAGTTTTTCGAGCGCGCCCTCGGTGAGCTGGTTGCGGGTTTTTGCGTCTTTGGGCACAATGTCGAGCAGCAGCACGTCTGTGCCGCTATTGGCGATGTGCGCGGCGATACCCGCACCCATGACGCCTGAACCAATTACCGCTACTTTTTTAATGTCCCGCATACCTGCACCATGATGTGTAAAAAATGTTTAGTCCCGACTTGTTCCGCGCTCCAGTTTTGCTAATTCTTTTTGTAGGCTTAAAAAAAGCCCGCGGTTGGAGGGCTCGAACCCTTCCGACAGGCGGCGGAATTCCGCCATCTCTTCCGGCTTTATCTCGACCTCGCCATTTTCGTCAGGCGTTTTGCCCTTCATCAGACTTTCTGTGCGGTGCTTGTGGCTGTATGCACCGATATCGATGGGGTTAGTGGTAAGGCCTTCCTTGTTGGCACCCTGTGAGACGAAAATGCCGACATCATCGCATTTTTCGACCAATTCTTTGATGTCTTGAATGATGGTTTTCCGCTCCTCTTTTGTGAGGGGCGTTTGCGGGTTTACCACCACTTTTAAAAGCGCCGCCAGGCTTTGCGAAAGCATGTATTCCATTTCATGTTCTTCGGGCTGATTTTCATGACGCTTTGTTGGTGCCATTAAATCCCATTTTGGCGATACGCCGAGATGCATTTCATTCAAATGTGCAAATGCGCCCGAGACTTCTGACCTGCGCTGATCCAGCACGCGCAATTTGCCAGACGCGCCTGCGCTGATCACCTCGTTGACATCACCATTTAGCTGCGCAAGGCGTTCTTGCAGGCTTAACATGTCGGCGGGCGAGATGCGCATGGTCAAATGGCCTCCAGCACCGTGGCGATACCCTGTCCGCCGCCGATACACATGGTGGCGAGGGCATATTTTTTCTTTTCACGCTTTAACAGCAGCGCAGCTTTACCAGTGACACGCCCGCCGGATGCGCCGAGCGGATGGCCAATCGCAATCGCGCCGCCATCGATATTCAATTTGCTTTCATCAATGCCGAGGTCTCGTATCACCGCCATGGATTGTGCGGCAAACGCTTCGTTCAGTTCGATAATATCGATGTCTTTGATCGTAAGGCCAGCGCGGGCAAGCGCTTTTTGTGAAGCGCCTACGGGGCCAATACCCATGATTTCCGGCGCGCAGCCCGAAACGGCCATGCTTTTAATGCGGGCAAGCTTCGGTAATTTGTGCTTGTCAGCATATTCTTCTGAGGTGAGCAGCACACAGGATGCGCCGTCCGTTAAGGGACTGGATGTGCCTGCCGTGACCGAGCCCTTGGCAAGGAACGGCGGCTTTAATTCGGCAAGTTTTTCAAGTGTGGTGTCGCCGCGCACGCAACCATCTGTATCCACCGCGCCGATGGCCATGACTTCGTCTTTATATTTACCAGCCTTAATCGCCGCCGCTGCTTTCTGGTGGCTTTTCAGCGCGAATTCTTCCTGCGCCTTACGCGAGATTTTATACTTACTGGCGAGATTTTCTGCCGTGATGCCCATGGCTTCATACGCCTCAGGATAACGTTCATACAGCGCCGGATTCGGCGCGGGGGTAAAGCCCACCATCGGCACGCTGGTCATGGATTCCACTCCGCCGCACAAAAACACATCACCGCTGCCGGTGGCAATTGCCCCCGCCGCATCGTGAATGGTTTGCATGGATGAACCGCAGAAGCGGTTGGAGGTGACGCCCGCCACGGTGACCGGCAGGCCCGCGATGAAGGCCACCAAGCGGCCAATGTTAAGGCCCTGCTCACCTTCAGGGAAGGCGCAGCCGAGTTTAATGTCTTCAATATCGGCGGGGTTTATTTTGGTGCGCGCGACAAGCTCTTTAATGACGGCAGCGGCCAAATCATCGGGCCGGACATGCGCTAAAGCGCCTTTGTGCGCGGGGGTGAAGGGTGAACGGACATAGCCACAAATGACTGCCTGACGCATCGGAAAAATCCTCCCTCAAGCAAGAAAGCTAAAATGCAGCTAGAATACTGTTTTTTATTCGTTTCTTGCGGTTATCAGCCTACGCGATTCATGGGCGCGTGTAAAGCGTAAAGCATGGTGCAGTGCGATAATTTAGGGGGTTATTAACCTATTCAGGGCACGCCTATTCACGCCATGCACCAGCGCCCAACTCTTTTAGGGCTTTTGCTGTGGCCTCAACCATCTGTGCGCTGCGTTCAAAGGCTTGGGCGGCTTTAAGTGCATCGCCGGCCTCTTTGCGGTCATACTTGCCCATGGCAATATTGTATTCTACCACCCACATGGGGCCGGATAAATCACCATCATCCCTCCGCTCGATGGCGTCTTTTAGCTTTACGGCGCGCGAAACAATGTCGGATTTTGGCATGGGGATTGTATCGGCATGATAGAGGTTAATCGCATCAAGTAAATCATGTCGCATGGAAACCATCTCCAGCCGCTCCCGCTCATTCCGGTGGCTGAGTTGGATGAAATTCTCAAACGCAGGATTTTTCAGCTCATCGCGCACGCGAAGGAAAAGCGCGTCCAGCTGGTCATCGAGGCAATTTGCGCGGATGTCGTTAAAATAATCGACATGTGAGCGCCGGAGCGAAAGCACGGCTTTGCCCGGCTGAAGGGGGTCAGTAAAACTGTAGGAAAAACTTTCCTCCGGCAGCAGGGCGGACATGGATTTCAGCAGTTCGCGCACCGCATCTTTTTGTTCGGCGGTTTCGTAAGAGACGGCGCATTCTATATCGGGGTTTGTCGCGCGTAACATGCGCTGTGTGCGAACATTCATGTTGCCGAACTCTTGCAGTTCTTCCCACGTGGCGCGCGTTAGCCCGTGGAAAATCACCTGCTGGTGCCCCTGAATCTGTTCTTCTGTTAATGCAGACATGGACGAACGCTTTAGCGCCATACACACACCCCTCCATCATCCAGCATATGGGCAAGATAGTTAAAAAAACGTTAAGAAAGAGGGCGTTAACACTAACGGAGCGTTTTTTTATCGATTTTGCCAATCAGGGTTTTGGGCAAAGCGTCGCGGAATTCAAATTCACGCGGCATTTCATACTTGGCCAGGTGATTCAGCAAAAAGCCGCGTAAGACATCTTCGGTTAAGATTTGGCCGGGCCGCACGACCACGAAAGCCTTCACCGCCTGCCCGTATTTTTTATCATCTACGCCAATCACGGCTACTTCCAGCACGGCAGAATGTTTGTAAATCGCCTCTTCGATATTGCGCGGATACACATTGAAACCGTGAGTGAGAATCATATCCTTCCGGCGGTCGACGATGAAGAAATATCCGTCTGTATCGTAGTAACCGATATCGCCTGTACGCAGCACACCGCCCTTTAGCACGGCATCGGTTTCTTTTTTGTTTTTCCAGTAACCTTGCATCACCTGTGGGCCACGCACGCAGAGCTCGCCGATTTCATCCACACCGAGGAACTGCCCGCGCTTTTCCATATTCTCAATTAAAATTTCCGTTTGCGGCAGCGGCAGACCGATGCACGCCTTTTGTTTGCCCACCAGCGGGTTGGCGGCGACCACGGGCGAGGCTTCGGTCAGCCCGTAGCCCTCAAGCAACATGCAGCCCGCCGCATGTTCAAAACGCTGTTTGATTTCCATCGGCAGTGGCGCGCCGCCCGAGATGCAGATTTTGAGTGACGTGAGGTTGTAATTTTTTATCGAAGGCTCATTGGCGAGGGCGGCGAAGAGCGACGGCACACCCGGCATAAGGGTGGGTTTTTTCTTCGCGATGTCTTTCAGCACGGCCTTGATTTCAAAGCGCGGATGCAAAATGAGTGTGGCACCCAAGAAAAGACCCATGTTCATGATGGTCGTCATGGCGAAACAATGGAATAGCGGCAGTACGCCGAGCAGGCGCTCATGTCCTTCTTTTAAGCTGCTGCACCAGAGCACACATTGCTGCGCGTTGGCGTAGAGATTTTCATGCGTGAGTTCGGCCGCTTTGGGCGTGCCCGTGGTGCCACCGGTATATTGCAGCACGGCAATGTCTTTCGACGGATTGATTTTTGCCGGTTCGAATTCTTCGTCATGCGCGCACGCAAGTGCCGACCACTCCACATGCACCGCATCCTTTTTAATACGGGAGAGATTGCGCCCCTTAAACACACGGAATAAACAGCCCTTCAGGGCAGGAAGTGCTTCAGCAAAGCGCACAGTGACGAGCGTGCTAATCAGCCCTTCATCGGCAATGGCGCGGATTTTTTCGTAGAGCACTTTGACGTCGAGCGAGATGACAATTTTTGTGCCGGAGTCTTTAATCTGGTGCTGGAGTTCCATTGGCGCGGCGAGCGGGCTTAAATTCACCACCGTGCCGCCCGCCTTTAAAATAGCGAAATAGCTGACAACGCTGTGCGGGCAGTTGGGCAGCATGATGCCCACTTTGGTGCCTTTTTTTACGCCCAGGCGCTTCAAACCCCGCGCCGTGCAATTCACCGCGTCATGCAGTTCCTGATAGGAATAGGTCTTGCCTAAAAAATCGATTGCGGTATGTTCGGGAAACTTTGCCGCCGCTTGGTCTAAAATGGCATAGAGCGGCTTGCTGGCGATCGGATGATCCCACTCTACGCCCTTGGGGTACGATGCCAGCCAAGGGTTTTTTTTATTCGGTTTCTTCATCGTCCTCTCTCTCCGTTTAGAGGGCAATGAGAAGTGTAGCATAAGTTGGTAACGCAAAACTATGACGAAAATGCACGAAACAGATGTGGTGATTATTGGTGCTGGCCCCGTGGGGCTGTTCGCGATTTTTGAACTCGGCATGGTGAAGTGCCGCGCGCATGTGGTGGACACGCTGGATTTCGTGGGCGGACAATGCGCCGCGCTCTACCCCGAAAAACCGATTTACGATGTGGCGGGCTTTCCCGCGATTGAAGCCTCGCAGCTGATTCAAAGTTTAGAAGCGCAGGCGGCGCCGTTTAAGCCGACCTATCATTTGGGTCAGCAGGTGACGGGTGTGGATAAAAAAGCAGACGGCACGTTTGAGGTGACAACATCCAAGAACACAAAAATTGCCTGTAAGGCGGTGTTGATTGCAGCAGGCTGCGGCGCGTTCGGCCCGAACCGCCCGCCGCTGGATGGCATTGAAGCCTATGAAGGCGGCGCGGTGCAATATCTTGTGCGCAGGCGTGAAGATTTTCGCGGCAAGAAAGTGGTGATTGCCGGTGGCGGCGATAGCGCCGTGGACTGGGCGATTTCACTTAGCGAAGTGGCCGAAAAACTCTATGTGGTGCACCGCCGCCCGAAATTCCGCGCGGCGCCTGAAAGCTGCAGCAAGCTCGACCAGCTGGCAGCCGAAGGCAAAATTGAAATGGTGATTCCGTATCAGCTTTCCGGCCTTGAGGGCGATGGCAAAACACTCAAAGCTGTGGAAGTGGCAGACCTTGATGGGGCTAAGAAAAAACTCCCCGCCGATGTACTGCTGCCCTTCTTTGGTTTGGCGATGGAACTGGGGCCGATTGCGAATTGGGGCCTTAACATTGATGTGAATCATATCGCCGTGAACCCCGCCACGTGCTCTACGAACGTGCCAGGTATTTTTGCCATCGGCGACATCAACAGTTACGAAGGAAAATTAAAACTAATCGTGTGCGGATTTTCGGAAGCGGCGATGGCCGCGCATGCGATTTATAAAGTGGTGCACCCCGGTACCGCGCTGCATTTTGAATATTCTACGTCGAAAGGCGTGCAGGGAGCATAAGCATGGTTGCAACACGCATCGACGGCAAAGCATTTGCAGAAAAACTCCGCGCGGACTTGAAAGCGCAAGTGGCAAAATTGAAAGAAAAAACCGGCAGTGTGCCCGGCCTTGCCGTGGTGCTGGTGGGCAATGACCCTGCGAGTGAAGTATATGTGGCGAATAAAGGCAAAGCCACGGTGGAAGCCGGTATGAAATCGTTTGAATTTAAACTGCCCGCCACGGTGACCGAAGCGGAGCTTTTGAAAAAAGTGGATGAGCTGAACCGCGACACAAATGTGCATGGTATTTTGGTGCAATTACCACTGCCAAAACACATCGATGAACGTAGAATTATCGAAGCGATTGTGCCGGAAAAAGATGTGGATGGTTTCCACCCGATTAACGTGGGCCGACTTTCCACGGGGCAGCGCAGTTTGGTTTCCTGCACGCCGCTCGGCTGTAGTTTGCTGATTGCCGATGTGCTCGGCAAAGATTTATCGGGCAAGCACGCGGTGGTGATTGGCCGCTCGAACATTGTGGGCAAACCCATGGCGCAATTGCTGCTGAGTATGAACGCAACGGTGAGCGTGATTCACTCGCGCACGAAAAACCCCGAAGCCCTGTGCAAGCAGGCGGATATTGTGGTGGCGGCCATCGGCAAGCCGCGCATGATTAATGCGGCGTGGATTAAAGCCGGTGCGGTGGTGATTGATGTGGGCATCAACCGCATCAGCGAAGACGGCAAAAACAAACTGGTGGGTGATGTGGATTTTGCGGCGGTGGAAAACATCGCCAGCGCCATTACGCCGGTGCCGGGCGGCGTGGGCCCCATGACGATTGCGTGTTTGCTGAAAAACACCGTGCAGGCCTTTGAAGACGTCATAAAACGCTAGTCTATTAAGCCTTCTTTAACCTTTTCGTGGCAGTCTATACGCTGGAGCATTGTAACCAGCGGAATTCTATGTCACTGAAGGAATTTTCAGCACAGGCGACCTTATATAAAGACGACACTGTTGCGATTGAGCAGACGCTGCTGCTGAACGAGCGCGACGACGGCAAGTTGCATGCGCAGCGCATCACCCGCGTGAATGGCGTTGAGGCGTGGAATAACCAAGTGCTGTTCTCGGTGTTTGAGGCGGGCAAAAGCATGGACGAAGCCATGACCGACATTCAACAGCGCTGGGACGAAGTTGAGCGTGGCGAGCTGCAATTCATGTGCAAAAATGCAGTGCTATATGGCCGTGTGAAACAGATTGAACCCAGCGCCGATTATATGGCAACGCTGCTAAAAGGCACACTGATTAGTTATTACACCATGCCTGATATGATGGCGGTGGAAAACCCCGAATATGACAGCAACGACCGCTATGCACTGGGCGTGCAGTTCCGTAGCTTCCGCCACTCTACAAATATATACCGCAACGATAATGGAGATGGTGATGGCGCGGCGCAATTACCCATCACCGACCGGTATGAAAACGCCATGCTGCGCATTGATGGCGCGGCAGAGAATATCATGGAGTTTATGAACGCCGATATTTGGGGCGAGTCGATTCATGCGCCCGGCACCACACATGAAGGTTCGTCCTATGATTATGAACTACAGGGCGGCGAAAAAAGAGACATGTTTGAGGAATACAAAGACCCCGGCGAGCCAGACGTGTCTCGCGTGGTGCCGCTGGAAGACGATGATATTGAAGTGGGGGATGATTTTTTCTCCGGCGGCGAAGAGGAGTATGATGAAGACAGGGGTAATGAATATGATCTTCCGGAAGTGAATAGCTGGGAACAAGAAGCACAGCGCGAAAATTCGGGCGGTGGTTATGAAGTGGGTGAACAAACACCTATGATGCGGCTGGTGCCTGAGGTGAGTGACCGCATGTTTGAATTGGTGGAGCAACTGACCAAAGCATGGGTAATGATTGCACAGCACCAGCAAAAGGGACATTCCCTTGGCGATGAGCCGCGAGCGGCGATAGTAGAGGCACTCAATGAAGCCATCCGCGAGACGAGGGAGGCAGCTACAAAGTTTGGCGAAGCGTTGGCAGAGGAAGGAAAAGGCGAATTTGCTCCGCGTCTGAGCCAGCTGGTGGAAGAAGGTTGGCGCAACGAAGGGGGTGTAGAAGTAAAGGGCCTGCTGAAAGTAGCGGAACAGATGCGCGATATGGTGAAAACCAAACGTGCAGATACCTATATCGCGCAGGGCCGCGAAGGCCCGACCCCCGGCACCGGTGATTTGCCGAAGTTTTAAAACTTTTCCTTGCCGCCTGAAGCGTTATTGCGCATAGTCAGGCCGTTTTAAAGAACCCGATATAAAAACCACATGAAAAGCCAAGAATTGCAGGGAATTCTCTGGATGATTGCCGCCTGCTTTGGTGCAGCGGTGATGATGGCGCTTGTGCGCCATATGTCGGAACAATTGCCCGTGGCACAAGTGGTGTTTTTCCGTAACGTGTTCGCGCTGGTGTGGTTCGTGCCGTGGCTCGTCAAAAATGGTTTTAGCGTGGTGAGAACCACGCGCCCGAAATTATTTTTTCTGCGCGGCTTTATCGGGCTTACAGCCATGCATGGCTGGTTTTATTCGCTTTCCGTGATGAAGCTGGCCGATGCCACCGCGCTTTCGTTTACCGCGCCGTTATTTTCGACCATTCTTGCCGTGATATTATTCAAAGAGCGCATCGGCGCGCACCGTATCGGCGCGCTCATTCTTGGGTTTATTGGCGCGCTGGTGGTGCTGCGCCCCGGCTCGGAAGCATTTTCAACCTATGGCGTGCTGATGCTGGGTGTGGCGTTTGCCTGGGCCTGCTCGGGCACGATCATTAAGATTTTAACGCGCACCGAGTCCCCACAAGTGGTGGTGTTTTACATGGTGCTGATTATGACGCCGCTTTCCATCCCCGGCGCGCTGGCTGTGTGGCAGCCGATTACGCTGCATCAGGTGTGGTGGCTGCTGGTGCTGGGCTTTGTGTCAAACGCCTTTCAGCTGATGCTTTCCACCGCCATCAGCAAAACCGAAATGACGGTGATTTTACCCTTTGATTTCCTGCGCCTTGTGTTTGTGACGCTGCTGGGGTACCTGTTTTTCGCCGAACTGCCGGACGCATGGACGGTCACCGGCGCCTCAATCATTATGGTCAGCGCTGTATATGCCGCCTACCGCGAACGCCGCCACACACGCAAAAATAAGCATAAGCCGCGCCTGCGCTGAGCGGTATTTAGAGGCTCGACATTTCTATGCACAGTGGGTATTCTCGCAGGCGTGTGGGTTTAAGCCTTTGAATTGGTATCATGAAGCGCACTATTTTTAATTTCATTTTTGTACTGATGTCGCTGTGGGTGCTGGCGATGCCTTTTTCTGCGCGCGCGCAGGGCGGTGAGGAAGCACTGGTGCTGGATGCGCCGCCGTTCGTGCTGTGCGAACGTGATGATGAATGTGAACCGATTGTCGGTATCTGTGGCGTGTGGGTGGGCGTGAACAGCTCGTTTAAAGACGAAGCGGTGGAAATCCTTTCTGAGCTGAATAATTATCGCAACTGCAAACCCGTGCCCTTAAAAAAACCGGAAAAACTCGGTTGTAATGCCGGCCAATGTGATATTCGTCCGGACAAAGAAGGCTGTATGCTGCGCACGCCGGATGGCAAATGCGAAATCCGTTGCGATACGCTCACGCCGGAAGGCTTCTGCCAAAAAGGCTGCATGATTGGTGTGGATTGCCAAAAACCCTAACCTTGTAAGGGCAGCACATGCTGGCACGGCGATTTTCCGCAGTTAAATTACAAAGCCTGAATCTGTTATTCCCGCCGCTATGTGCCAGCTGCCATGTGCCTGTGCAGGATACAAATAATGTCTGTGCGGATTGCTGGAAAGAGCTGCGTTTCATGACGGGGCCTGCCTGTAGTTGTTGTGGTGTGGCGTTGCCAGCAGACACACGCGGCAGCATGATCTGCGCACAGTGTATTCGTACACCGCCAGAGTTTGACACCGCACGCGCAGCACTGCAATACGACGATGCCAGCCGCAGAATTATCCACGCGTTTAAATATCACGACCGGCAGCATGTGCTACCGCTTCTGACGCGCTGGCTGTTTGCTGCCGGTGAGCCGCTGCTGAAAACGACAGATATGATTGTGCCTGTGCCGCTATCGCGCCTGCGGCTGTTTGGCCGCATGTTCAACCAGTCGGCATTGCTGGCGCAGGCTTTGAGCAAAAAAACCGGCATTCTGTATGCGCCGCTGGCGCTGACACGCGCGCGCCACACACCACCGCAGGCCGGCTTAAACCGAGCGGCCCGTCAGAAGAATTTGCAGGGGGCATTCAAGGCGAATACCGAAAGCGTGAAAGGCAAACATGTGCTGCTGGTGGATGACGTGATGACCACAGGTGCGACGGCAAATGCGTGTGCCAAAACGCTGAAAAGCGCTGGTGCGGCATCGGTGAGTGTGCTGGCGATTGCCCGCGTGAATATTGAGGAAGCATAGGATGAAAAAACGTTCTGCAAAAAAAGCGCCGGCACCAAAAAAACTGATCGTAGCGTTGGTGCAGCCTGAAAGCGGCAACGACATGAAGAAAAATATTGCGGCGGCAGAGCGCTATGTGCGACAGGCGGCCGCGAAAGGCGCGCAATTGATATTGCTGCCGGAAAATGTGGCGCTGATGTGCGGCAACCAAAAAGAGTTGGTGGCGAACGCGCACGAAGAAAAAAACCACCCGGCACTGAAAGCATTTCGCCAATTAACAAAAGAACTCGGCGTATGGCTGGTGATTGGTTCACTGGGCGTTTACAGCCCCGCCGTGCGCAAATTCTATAACCGCTCTTTCGTGCTGAACAATAAAGGCGAGGTGATGGCGCGCTACGACAAAATCCATTTGTTTGATGCGACGCTACCTGGCGGCGAGCGGTATGGTGAATCCGCACGTTACAAACATGGCGCTCGTGCGGTGGTGGCATACACACCGTGGGGCGGCATCGGGCTTTCGGTATGCTATGACGTGCGCTTTCCGCAGTTATACCGCAGCCTTGCCAAAGCTGGTGCGGTGATGCTGGCCGTGCCTGCTGCCTTCACGCAGACCACGGGGCAGGCGCACTGGCATATTTTGCTGCGTGCCCGCGCGATTGAAAATGGTTGTTTTGTATTAGCGCCCGGCATGACGGGGCAGCACCCCGGTGGCCGAAAAACCTTCGGGCACTCGCTGGCGGTGGACCCTTGGGGCCGCGTGCTGGCGGATGCAAAAGCGAAGAAGGGTATTGTGCTCGCAACGCTTGATTTAAATGAAGTCGGCAAGGTGCGGCAGATGCTGCCCAGCCTGACACATGACCGGCATTTTTTGCTGCCAGAATAATTAAAAACTAAACGTCAGAGAAACCGGAATCATCCGGATGGGTGGGTTTTTTTGATAGCAGTGCGGACGGCGCTTCCGGCTTGGCGGGCTTGGCGCCAAAACCAAAACGACCATCTTTCTGCTTGTCGCGTTTTACATTCACGCGGATGGCTTTTTCAATGTCGCCGCGGATGGCTTCGAGCGAAGGTGGCAGCACCGTGTCTTTGATGGAATGGGCAAAACCCAAGCGTGAAATAGCATCCATCGGTGCACCAAGGCCATGCGTGAATTTCATTTTTGCAGCAGTGAAATCGGCACCCACTAAACTCGTCATGTAGAGCTTCGTGTGATATAAATCCGCGCGCGAAAAATCGGCATAGTCGGCGCAGGCATGGTCGAACTGCGTGTCAGACATCACACAATCCGCGAACACAGTGTGGCGTGCGGTGACACCAGAAAAAATGACGTTCGATACATCAATGCCGCTGAAATCGAGCCCGCTGATATCCGACCCCGTAAGGTTGATGTAAGGCAGGCCGAAAGCGGCGCTGCTCTCTTTAGAAAAACTGCCATATTTGCGGAAAAGGGCGCGTAATTCAGGATTCGCCATGTCGGCTTCGGTAAGGTCTACGCTGGTGAGGTCAATCATGCCGCCAGGGCCGAAATTACTCATGCGCAGGAGAACCTGCTTTGTGGAAAGGTGCGGCCGGCGGGGCATGGTCAAACCTTCATCTCCCAAAAAACACCGCTGTTTCAATGGGCAACGGCTAAGGCTTACTATACCGCGACTTGCCGAAATTGAAAAGAACAAGTTCTTTACACCCCGCGAGCGTAGCGGCACAATAGGTGCGACTTTCCGCTATTCCCATGCTAAAATGGGGGTATAAGTTAAGTCCGTGATAGGCAAAACGAGCAGGTAGCGAATGGAGCCAATTAACCTACCACCAGTGCAGGCCAACCTGCCGCCGATTAATAGTAATTCCGTGCCCAATGTGCGGCCGAACCCTGCGCTTGCCAGCTTGCCACCTGATGCGCTGGTGAACGCTACGGTGGTGCGCGCCGATAGCACCAGCGCCGTGCTGCGCACCCCCGCCGGTGAAGTGGCTGTGCGCACCGAAACGCCATTAAATCCCGGCAGCAGCATTGTGATAAAAATAGTGGTGAACACACTGGCTTCGCAAATCCGCCCGCCGGAAGGGCAGCCGCTAGCAAATAACCTTGTCCCATCAACCACCTTGTCGCAATTTCAGGCGCAGATTTTAACTGTGGATGGTCGTGCGCCCGTTGGCGTAGGCACCGACAGAGCATTGGTAACAGTGACGCAGCCAAACCCACAAACAGGTACGCAGAACAGCACAGCAACAGGCACGCGTGCGGCAGTAGAACAAGGGGCAACGACCCTGAATATTTCAAGCGGCACGGTGCTGCGCGCTGTGGTGACGGCGCCTGCGGCCACCGCGCAGCAATACCTGCCACCACCGCAGGTGACGTCGTCTGTACCATTCCTTGCACATGCGGGGCTGCAGGCCTATCAGGCCGCCACACCGAACACAAACCCAAACGCAGGTCTTGCCAACACGAGCGCAAGCAGCGTGCTGAAAGTGTCGGATGTGCTTTCGGTGCATGTGCTGGCGGTGAGGGTCACGCCCGATGCGGCATCTACTAATCCGCAGGGGAGTTTTACCTCGGGCTTTGGTGCGCAATCGCAAAACCCGCAGCAGCAAGCGGCTACGGCGGCAAAACTTTCTGCGCAGCCCAGCTTTACCGGCACGGTGATTGGCACCGAACGCTCGGGAGAAACGGTGCTTTCCACCCCGCTCGGCACGATTAAATTGATGCTCGGTGGAGGGCTGCTTTCCAAAGGCACACAGCTGACGCTGGAAGTATTGAACATGGAAGCGCGCGCAGCGAGCACCGCACCGCTGCCGACCACGCTTGAAGAAGCGAAGGGTTTGCTGGGCAGAGGTGCAACGTCATTGTCGGAAATTGCGGGGCTGCTAGTGCAATCGCATGGCGCGGAAGGCAAGGAAGCCTTGCAGCAAGCATTGCCAAGTACACAACTGCCGCAGCAATTTGCCTCGCGTCTGTTGTGGTTTTTGGGCGGCGTATTTTCCGGCAACGCGGCGGCGTTTGTGGGCCCTGAAGTGCAGCGCATGCTGGAGCAAAGCGGCAAAGGCGAATTGATTGGCCGTTTGCAAAAAGAATTCGGTCGCCTGAAACAAGCAGGGCAGGAAGGGCTCGGCAATGGCTGGACGGGCATGCTCTTTCCGGTGATGGATGGCGAAAAAATTGATCATGGCGCGATGTTCACCCGCCGCTTCCGTGAGGAAAATGCTGACGGAAAAACCGAAGACGGCACACGTTTTGTGGTGGATATGCGCATGTCGCAAATGGGGCCGGTGCAGCTGGATGGTTTATATCGTACGGACGGCGAGGCGAAGAAGTTTGATTTATTCGTGCGCACGAATGCACCGTTGAGCGATGAAGTGCGGACAGAAATTTTTGAAGTGTTCTCGGCCACCACGGAAGCGACTGGCCTGAATGGTTCGCTGCAATTTCAGGTGATGCGCAAATTTCCGGTGAACCCGCTGGAAATTGAAATGCCAACCAGCGCGTCTGATGGTAACATCATCGCATGAAACACACCCCCGATGATGCCGTTAAACGCCGTGCACTGTTAAACCCAGTGCCCGCGCCCGGCAGACCCTATGATTATGTGGTGGAGTTACGCCAGCCGCTCTTTGCCCGCACGAAAAACCCTATCACGCTGGTGGTGCGCTATGTGCCGGAAAAATTCATTCTCGCACCAGAGCGCCTGAACGCGTACCTGAAACAGAGTGAAAAAATCCCTCACGATTCCATTGAGGTGCTGGCCGACCGGATGCTAAGCGACCTGCTCAACGAACTGATTCCGTTCTGGATAGAGATTCTGCTGGAGCAGCAGGAAGGCGAAGTGCTGCACCGCGTGCTGCGGGAAGAACGCCAGCCGGATTGGGATAATCCCTCGCTTTTAGCGCGCCTAGCGCCGCTGTAAAGCGTACAACCATCTTGTTAAGTACCCATGAAAAACAGGGAATTTTTCATTTCTCTGCCTAAAAATTATGCACAACGGCAAACCTTCCCCTGTCAAACCCGCAGAAATGCGTGAAAGGCAAAGCGAGACAATAAAAATATTTCATTAAAAAACAAAGAGATAGATATATCTGCCCCATTTTGTGGCAAACCGTAGAAACCCGCGACGTTTTCGGCAAAATCTCCGAGGGGGACGGAGTTATCCACAGGCTTATCCCCGCTTTTCGTGGATAACAGTTGGTGGCGCGCCTGAAATAAGGTAAAAATAGCGGGATTCCAAGGGGATGAACTAATCTCCCTTTGGAAGCAGGTGATAAAAAAGCAACAAACTGTTCCGAATAAAAAACACTATAGGTGAAAGCGATGGACAGTGCAGGGCATATGAGCGGTGCCGACATTATCCGCAAAAAAGTAGAGACACTGCCGGATGCGCCCGGCGTATATCGCATGCTGGGTGAAAAAGGCGAAGTGCTGTATGTGGGCAAAGCCGCCAATTTAAAAAAACGCGTGGCGAACTACACGCAACTGATGCGCCTAACCACCCGCCTGCAGCGCATGGTGACGCTGACGAAGGATATGGAATTTATCCTGACCCGCAGCGAGGCCGAAGCGCTTCTGCTGGAAGCCAATCTGATTAAGCAATATCAGCCGCGCTACAATATTTTGCTGAAGGACGATAAATCCTTCCCCTACATTATGCTGGATGAAACGCACGCATTTCCGCGCATCGCCAAACATCGCGGCGAGCGCAAAAAAGGTGCGACTTATTTTGGCCCGTATGCGAATGCGGGGGATGTAAACCGCGCCATGGCGGCGATTCAAAAAATGTTTTTACTGCGCCCATGCGCGGACACGGTTTTTTCAGCCCGCACCCGCCCATGCATGGAATATCAGATTAAGCGGTGCAGCGCGCCATGCGTGAAGCGCATCGGTGAAAAAGATTATGCCGCGTTGGTGCAGCAGGCGAAAGATTTTCTCTCAGGAAAAAATCAGGGCCTCAAAGAAAAGCTCCAGCAGGAAATGGAAACAGCGAGCGCCAAAATGCAATATGAAAAAGCCGCCAGCTTGCGCGACCGCATCGGCGCGCTGCAGCACGTGCAGGCCAACCAATATGTGAATGCGGCGACCGTGAGCGATGCCGATGTGATTGGCCTTGCGGCAGATGCTCCACGCGTGTGCGTGCAGGTGCTGTTTATCCGCGGCGGGCAGACGATGGGCAGCCGCGCATTTTTCCCCACGCGCACCGACGACATGACACCGCCTGAAATTATGGAAGCGTTCCTCGGGCGGTTTTATCAGCTGAGTCCGCCGCCGCCACTCGTGCTGCTATCGCACCGCCCCGAAAATAGCGAAGTGATGGAGGCGGCATTACGCCTGTTGGCAGAACGCAAGGTAACGCTCGAAGTGCCGCAGCGCAGCGAGCGCGCACAGCTGGTGGCGGGCGCCGTAGCTAATGCCGAAGAAGCCGCCCGCCGCAAAATTCAGGAAGACAGTAAGGAAAAAGAACTACTCGAAGGCGTGGCGAATCTGTTTGAACTGGAGGCGCCGCCGCAGCGCATCGAGGTGTATGACAACAGCCATATTTCCGGCAAGCATGCGGTGGGCGGCATGATTGTAGCGACACCGGAAGGATTTAACAAACAGGCTTACCGCCGCTTCACGGTGGAGTCGACCTCGCTGGCGGGCGGGGATGATTACGGCATGCTGCGCGAGGTGCTGCAGCGCCGCTTCTCACGCCTGAAACGCGAAGACCCCGACCGCACCAGCGCATGGCCGGACTTGGTGCTGATTGATGGCGGCGCGGGGCATTTGAAAGTGGCCACCGAAGTGCTGACGGAACTCGGTGTGAATGATGTGCCCTATGCCTGCATCGCCAAGGGCGTAGACCGCAATGCGGGGCGTGAAGTGTTCCATGTGGCAGGAAAAGAACCATTCCAATTGCCGGTGCATGATGCCACGCTGTATTACCTGCAGCGCCTGCGCGACGAAGCACACCGTTATGCGATTTTCTCGCACCGTGCGAAACGCTCGCGCGCCATCCGCAGCAGCGAACTGGATACGCTCACGGGCGTGGGTGCCACGCGCAAAAAAGCGCTGCTCACGCATTTTGGCTCAGTGCAGGCTTTGCGAAATGCCAGCGTGGAAGAGATTGGGCGCGTGCCCGGCATCAGTGTGAAACTCGCCGAATCCATTCACCAACAACTGCGCTAAAGCGGCGTACCGCCTTAAACGGCGCTTGACGATGCGCCACTTTCACGACATTTTAGAAAGCAATCACCAAACCCAGCGCCGCCCGTATGATATATTCACTGCCGAACATTTTGACCTATGTACGTATCGCGCTGATTCCGGTGGTGGTGGCGGCATTTTATATGGATGGCCGCACGAGCCATCTCGTCGCTTCCGGCCTTTTTTTAGTGGCAAGTATTACCGATTATTTAGATGGCTGGCTCGCCCGCTTGTGGCAGCAGGAATCGTCCCTCGGGCGCTTTTTGGACCCGATTGCGGACAAACTGCTCGTCGCCGCGGCGTTGATGATGCTGGTGGATTTTGAACGCGCGGACGTGATTCCCGCTACTTTGATTTTGTGCCGCGAAATTATGGTCTCTGGCCTGCGTGAATTCTTGGCAGAAATTAAGGTGAGCGTGCCGGTGAGCCGCCTTGCCAAAGTGAAAACTGGCGTGCAGATGACGGCTATATTCTTGTTGCTGTTGGGTGCGAAAGGTAGCGGGTTTGTGATTGTAGAAACGCTGGGCAGCATCGCGCTGTGGATTGCCGCCGTGCTGACGGTGGCCACGGGCTATGCGTATTTAAAGGCCGGCGTCGCCCACATGAAATAGCGCTTAGCGCTTCCAGATATCCTCGGCACCGCTTCCGAGCCCGCCCCGCAGGTCGGTGCGCGGCGTATGTTTTTTAGGTTCACGCGCCGGTTTTTCTTCTTTTGCCAAGGCCAGCGGCGGACTTCCCTTATGGTGCCACGGCGGCTGTGTACTAAGTTCTTTCGCGACCTCTGGTGTGACGAACACCTCGCGCTTGGGGAGCCACTCTGCAATCATTGCATCGAGCGATTCGATGCCGCTGTTTTCCACAGGGCGCGTGTAGGCGGTCATGACGGCACGTTCACGGCGCATTTTGACGCGGTCAATCTGGTCATTCAGCTGGCTTGTATAATCCCTGAAATTTTCTAAGACGGCACCCGGCGTGGTTGTTTCTTTAAAGCCAATATGTGGCAAAACATCATTGCGGTGCAGCGCCTGAAACAGGCACATGAGATTGCCAGCGGCAAGCTTCGCACCACTGGCATCAAAACCAAACATTGCTTCGCGGGAATCGCGGTCTTCGGTGATCAGCACGCTGCCACCCTGCCCGGCATTTTGCTGCGCCGCTTTTCGGGTGAGCCCGTCGACATCTTTACTTTTGCGGAGCGCATCAAATTCAACAAAGCTGCGCGTGCGGTGCCCTCTGTCACTCAGCTCCTCCAGTTTTGAAAGTAACGCGACGCCTTCTTCGCTCTGCATCACGCGCACATTCGGCAAGCCCCCCGCAAGGGCGATGGCACCTAAATTGCGGGCGATTTGCCCTTGGTGGTAAATCACCGAGCGTTTTTCATCTAAGAACATGCGGTCAACCACATTACCGGTTAGCGGGTTATGACCACTGGTTTCATAAATGACACTGGCGGGTAGGCCAATTTGTAAAAACCCCTGACGTGCTGCATCCACGATAGGGTCGATATAGAGTTTTTTGGTGTTGCCATCTGCCAGCAGCGCAGGGCGCACCGGTGTGAACAAATGTTTGAGCGCGCAGCTGTCGATAACGGCCAGCGGGGCGTCTTGAAATAATGTCGGCGAAATAGCCATAAACTCCTCTAGCCTATCAGTATAGGCGATAGAAGGTTAACAAAGCCTTAAGCTTTGAAAAATAGGACTAATATTTAATTTTTTTGCCGCGGGCGAGGTTTTCGTAGTCTTCCATCAGCTGGAGCGTGACAGGGCCCACGGTGAAGTTATAGTTCGCCACCGACGCCACAGGCGTGACTTCCGCCGCCGTGCCCGTCATGAAGGCTTCCTGCGCATCCGCCAGCTCTTCGGGGCGAATCCGGCGCTCGACCACCTTCAGGCCACGCTTCTTGGCTAAATCCATCACCGTGCGGCGGGTAATGCCGTCAAGGAAGCAGTCCGGAATCGCGGTGTGGACTTCCTTGTTGATGACGAGGAAGAAGTTCGAGCTGGTGGTTTCTGCCACGTAGCCGCGCCAGTCGAGCATCAGCGCTTCGGCATAGCCTTGCTTGTAGGCTTCGTTCTTGCTTAAGGTGCCAATCATGTAAAGACCTGCGGCCTTGCTGGCGGTGGGGGCCGTTTCAGGGTGCGGACGCTTCCATTTTGCCCAAGAAAGCCGTGCGCCTTTGCGCTTGGCTTCGTCGGTGTAATAGGCGGGCCATTCCCACGCGGCAATTGCCACATGTGTGGAAGACAGGGTGGTTAGAATCGCCATCTGCTCAGACCCGCGCCAGGCAACAGGGCGAACATAGCCATTCGTGATGTTCTGTTTTTGAATCACTTCGTCGGTGGCGCGGTTTAAATCATCCACGCTGTAAGGTACGTGGAAGCCGAGTATTTCTGCCGAGCGGCGGAGCCGTTCGTTATGCTCTGTTAGTTTAAAGGCCTTGCCTTCATAGACGCGGATGCCCTCAAACACGCAAGAGCCGTAATGCAGCCCGTGGTTCAGCACGTGCACCTTGGCATCTTTCCACGGCACCAAACGGCCATCTTGCCAGATATAGCCATCGCGTTGGTCAAAGGGAATCGGCTTCGGTTGCATAAGTTTAGTCATCCTGCTGGTTTGCGCTTTGAGATTAGGTAGCTATAATTACCCCAATAGCCCTGAAATCCTCAAGCTAAAAAGTGATCATGAGCCCAGAGAATGCCACCAAAGGCACAATTTTAGTGATTGATGACGATCGCCGCCTGCGCGACCTGCTGCAGCAGTTCTTAAGCGCGGAGGGGTATGAAGTGGCGGTGGCTGAAGGCGCAGGCGAGGCACGGCGCGCCCTGCAGCACCAAAACTTCGACCTTTTGGTGGTAGACGTGATGATGCCCGGTGAAACCGGCGTGGAGTTTACCAAGACCTTGCGTGGTGAAAGTCAGGTGCCCGTGCTGATGCTGACCGCCATGGGCGAGGTGGAAGACCGCATTCGTGGCTTGGAAAATGGGGCCGATGATTATTTAAACAAACCATTTGAGCCGAAAGAGCTTCTCTTACGGATTGAAAATATTCTGCGCCGCGTGCGCGGCAGGCCGCAGGGCCCCGTGCGGTTTGGTGATTTTACCTTCCACCGAGAGAACGGTACGCTCTATCGCGGGGCGCGCTTTATTCAGCTGACCTCGGCAGAACTCAAACTGCTCAAAATTTTTACCGACCGCCTGAACGAATCTGTTTCACGCGAGCAGCTTTCAAAATTGCTGAACGGTATTTCCGAGCGCTCGATTGACGTGCAGATTGTACGCCTGAGGCGGAAAATCGAAGACGACCCAAAAAATCCCGTATACTTACAGACCTCATGGGGCAGCGGGTATGTGCTGCGCGACCATCCGGAGTAGGCGATGAGAAAAAAAGACGAAAAAGATTGTTTTGGTGCAGAGGGTCCGCCACCCAATGTGCGTGCCGCAGTGAAAGCGTTTTTGGAAACACCTGTGCCAGCGGAAGAGGCGGTGCTGATTAATCGGGGCTATGGGTATATCGTGTACGAACCCAAAACACTCAATTACGGGCACGTGATGGATATCATGGCGGACTTGTTGCAGCTGACGGCAACGTCCGCCAAACACATGGAAGAGCAGCTCGAGCAAATGATGGCAGAGCGTCAGCCGACTCCGCTCAAAGATGTGGGCGATGAATTTGAAAAAATGAGCGAAACGATTTTACAGGCGCGCGCTTTTGCCGCGCTGAATGAAAGTTTGCATCAGCTGGGCGCGGACGGAAAAATTCCGTTCAGCGACATGGAGCAGCATAAAATTATTTTACGCGAATCACCGACCAGTTTTGAAGGTGCGATTGCGCTCGCGCGTCAGGAAAGAGAAGTGCTGAACCACCAGCAGGAGCATTATCCCCAAGCGCATATTGCCGATGGGCTGCCCGAGGTAGAAGCGCTCATCAAGGTGCTTGAAAAGCAGATGCTGCCGCAGATTGTGGCGCTGAAAAACACCGCACGCGGACGTGGCCTCGTGGACGACGATAAAGAATAATGACCGAGTTTATTTCGCGTCTAAAAATGCGGGCAACGGTGCTTCGTTCAACGCTTTGAGCTCTGACACTTTCACACTCGCATTACCGATGATGATGCTGTCGCCACCGGTTTTACCGATGACGGTGGCAAACACACCTTCTTCCGGTGCGCGGGTGAGAATATGCTCAGCCATTTCTGGTGTGGCGGTGACGATGTAGCGCCCTTGATCTTCCCCGAACGCACGTGCGATGTCGGTGGCGATGTCGAGCTCGGCACCGATGCCGCCTGCCATTGCCATTTCCGCAATCGCAACGAGCTGGCCGCCGTCAGATACGTCATGGCATGCGGTGACAAGGCGTTTTTGAATCGTCATGCGCACGAAGTCGCCATTCTTCAGTTCCAGACCCAAATTCACCGGTGGTGGCGAGCCTTCTTCTTTGCCCATGATTTCACGCAGGTAAAGCGAGGAGCCGAGATGACCCTTCATGTCGCCGATACGGATGATGACGTCACCTTCCTGCTTGAACGCGACGGACGCATGTTTGGTGTAGTCTTTTAAAATGCCGACGCCGCCGATGGAAGGCGTGGGCAGAATGGCATTGCCCGTGGTTTCGTTATAGAGCGACACGTTGCCGGACACGACCGGATAGTTGAGTGCTTCGCAAGCTTTCGTCATGCCCTCTAAACAGCCGACAAGCTGACCCATGATGTCAGGCTTTTCGGGGTTGCCGAAATTGAGGCAGTTGGTGATGGCGAGTGGCGTGCCACCCACGGCGGTGATGTTGCGCCATGTTTCGGCCACGGCCTGCTTACCGCCTTCAATCGGGTCGGCATAGCAATAACGCGGCGTGCAATCGGCCGTCATCGCGAGCGCTTTGCCGGTGCCATGAATGCGTACCACGGCCGCATCGCCACCTGGAATTTGCAGCGTGTCATTCATCACGCGGTGATCGTACTGTTCCCAAATCCAGCGCTTCGATGCAAGATCAGGGCAGACGAGCAGTTTTTTGAGCGAGTCCACCAGATGCTGTTCGGTGCATTCGGTGTTGGCGAGCTTTATTTCCTCGCGGCGCGGCGTGGGTTTCCACGGGCGGTCGTAACTCGGCGCTTCCTCGGACAGCGGCGCAACGGGTAAATCAATCACCACCTTGCCTTCTTTTTTCGCAATCATGCGGCCCGTGGCAGTGACTTTACCCACGACCGCAAAAGCGAGTTCCCATTTTTCAAAAATTTTGCGCGCGAGTTCTTCTTTTTCCGGTTTCAAAATCACCAGCATGCGCTCCTGCGATTCAGAGAGCATGATTTCATACGGCGTCATGCCTTCTTCACGCACGGGCACTTTATCTAAATCAAGCTCGAGGCCCGTGCCGCCTTTGCCCGCCATTTCAAACGTGGAGGAGGTAAGGCCCGCCGCGCCCATATCCTGAATGGAAAGAATCGCGTCTTCCTGCATCAATTCAAGGCATGCTTCAATCAGCAACTTTTCGGTGAAGGGATCGCCCACCTGTACGGTCGGGCGCTTTTCTTCTGACTTTTCGTCAAACTCCGCACTTGCCATCGTTGCGCCGTGAATACCATCGCGCCCCGTTTTAGAACCGACATACACCACCGAGCTACCCACTTTGGAAGCAGCGGAGTAGAAAATTTTATCTTTGTTTGCCAGCCCCACTGTCATCGCGTTGACGAGGATGTTGCCGTTGTAAGACGGGTGGAAGGTGCATTCGCCGCCCACGGTGGGCACACCCACGCAATTGCCATACCCGCCGATGCCGGCAACGACGCCCCGCACGAGATGTTTGGTTTTCGGATGCGACATGGCACCAAAACGCAGCGCGTTTAAATTCGCAATCGGGCGAGCGCCCATGGTGAATACGTCACGCAAAATACCGCCCACGCCGGTGGCCGCGCCTTGATACGGCTCGATGTAAGACGGGTGGTTGTGGCTTTCCATTTTGAAAATGGCGGCCTGACCATCGCCAATATCAATCACGCCCGCATTCTCACCCGGGCCGCAAATGACCCATTCGGCCTTGGTGGGCAATTTCCGCAAATGGCGGCGCGTGGATTTATAGGAGCAATGCTCGCTCCACATGACAGAGAAAATACCGAGCTCGGTGATGTTCGGCTCGCGCCCTAAAATCGCGAGTACGCGATCATACTCCTCGGGGCTGAGGCCGTGCTCTTTGACGATTTCGGGAGTGATTTTCTGCTTCTCAGGAGATGCCATGCTGTATCAGTCCTAGTGCCGCTTTGGTTACGTTACCCTCTTCTTATAGAAGCGCTTATCTAGCAAGAAATTTGGGGAAATGCAGCAAAAATAGCGCTATTCCTGCGTTTTTTTCTTGAGGGGGTTCGGGCGCTTCCCCTGCTTAATTTCAATCCAGCGGCGGATGAGCTCCGGCGGCTTGCCGCGATAGAAGTGTTCAGCGATGCCTAGCAAGGTCCGTAAATCCGAGCGGTCCATCAGCTCATCATCGGAAATCAGATATTCCTCCGGCACCTCGCAGCGCACCTGATGGTTGCGCTTGGCCATGGCCACCATCCAACTGAATTCGCTGCTTTTTGAGTATTCCTCGGCAAAGGCCTTTACCTTTTCGCAGGGCATATTTTCGCTGCGCATCAGCTGGTATTTTTCCATCGGCGTATCGGCGTGTTCGTAGAGATACAATATGCCCTTTTCCGGTGTGTAAGGGTTGTTTGCAAGGGCTTCAAACAGGGTGGGGCTGCATTGGGCGATGTGCTTGGTGGCAATAGATTCGAGCACCGTGGGCGGTGTTTGGTAGTTCTGCGCCAGCCGGATGGTGGCAATCACGTGGTTGTTGAATAGTATAAAGCCAAAGATTGCGGTGAGGACGGCAGGCACTGCGATGCGCACCCAGCGCGGGGCGGAGACGGGTGCTTTGCGGAGCTTTGCAACAATCGCGGCGATTAAAAAACTAACTGCAAAAGTGACCAGAAGCCCAAGTGCAATATGGTACATGCTGGCAAAAATATTACCCGCCCCTGCTTTGGCGAACATACCAATCGAGAACACGCCCGAGAGCAAGCCACCCGCAAAACCGATGACGACCGGTGTGCCGCGTTTATAGTAAACCCAGTAGAACCCCATCAGCAAAAGCGTGATGGGCAGCAGGGCAACGCCATTGATAAAACCAAGCAATGTATCGAGTGTCATACCGCTGATTATCCGCCGCCACGGCAGGCTTGGCAAGTGGATTTATAGCCTTGTAATAAAGGGGGAATTTAGGCGAATTTAGCCACGAGTGCGTCAAACAGATGTTTGCCATCCGTGCCGCCCACGGCTTCTTCTGCAAGGCGTTCGGGGTGCGGCATCATGCCGAGCACGTTTTTCTTTTTATTGAAGAGGCCTGCGATGCTGTTCATTGCGCCGTTTGGGTTGGTGTTGTCGTTCACTGTGCCCTTAGCATCGCAATAACGGAAGGCGACAAGGCCGCCATCTTCAATCGATTTCAGCGTTGCGTCATCGACAAAATAATTGCCATCGTGATGCGCCACCGGAATGGTGATAACTTGACCTTTTGTGTATTTGGAAGTGAATGCACTGTCGGCATTTTCGACCTTCAGCTGCAAATCGCGGCAGATGAATTTCAGTTTTTTATTCCGCAGCAATGCACCCGGAAGAAGCTGCGTTTCGGTGAGCACCTGAAACCCGTTGCATACGCCGAGCACATAGCCGCCTTTTTCAGCGAAGCTTTTGACTTCGCGCATGATGGGCGATTGCGCGGCAATCGCGCCGCAGCGTAAATAATCGCCATATGAAAAGCCGCCCGGCACAGCCACTACATCGAGCTTCGGCAGCGTGGTTTCACGGTGCCAAATCATCGCTGGTTTTTCACCCGTGGCGCGGTGCAGCGCATCCGCCATGTCGCGGTCGCAGTTAGAGCCGGGGAATACGATGACGCCTGCTTTCATGTGTTGTAGGCCTTACTTCTTTTCCAGTTCCACGCGGTAATTTTCGACCACCGTGTTGGCGAGGAGTTTTTCGCACATGTCTTTGAGTTTTTTCTCGGCTGCACCGCTGTCTTTTTCATCGAGCTCAATTTCGATGAACTTGCCTTGGCGTACGCCCTTGATGCCGGCAAAACCAAGATTGCCCAGCGCGCCTTCCACGGCTTTGCCTTGCGGGTCGAGCACCCCGTTTTTTAGGGTGATGTATACATTTGCTTTCATGAGCGCCTCGTTATTTTTTCGTCGGTTTAGCCGGTTTTTTTGCTGCCGGTTTTTTCGCGCCGGGCGTAGGTACGGTCGGCTTCTTTTTGCCGCCGCCATCAATCGGCGTGAGCGGGTTCGGGTCTACGAGCACACCTAAGCGCCGCGCGACTTCCTGATAGGCCTCGCCGACTTTGCCGAGGTCCTGACGGAAACGGTCTTTGTCGAGCTTCTCGCCGGTTTTTGTATCCCACAGGCGGCAATTATCAGGGCTGATTTCATCGGCCACGATGATGTAGGCATTGCCTTCTTCATCGTAAATGCGGCCGAATTCCAGTTTGAAATCCACCAGCTTGAGGCCAGCACCCAAGAACAGGCCGGAGAGGAAATCATTCACGCGGTAGGACATGGATTTAATGTAATCCAGTTCGTCTTCGCCGCTCATCCACTGGAAGAACAACATGTGTTCTTCGCTCACCATCGGGTCGCCCAGCTCGTCGCTTTTCAGGTAAAATTCAATGAGCGGTTTGGGTAGCGGCAGGCCTTCTTCCACGCCGAAACGTTTGCACAGGCTGCCCGCGGTTACATTACGAACCACGACTTCCACCGGAATAATTTCAGCGGCTTTCACCAGCTGTTCGCGCATGTTGAGCGCTTTGATAAAGTGCGTGTCGATGCCGATTTCTTCAAGGCGCGTCATGATGTATTCGCTGATGCGGTTGTTCAGCACACCCTTGCCCGAAATCGTGCCTTTTTTCTGATTGTTAAAGGCCGTTGCGTCGTCTTTAAAATACTGGATGATGGTGCCCGGATCCGGACCTTCAAACAGAATCTTGGCTTTGCCTTCGTAGAGCTTACGACGTGTCATGCGTGTCTAACTTTCTACCCCTTCAAAAGGGGTTTACTTGCTTTTTGAGTGATTTTTCGCTAGCTATTTCTGTCCGCTCGCGCTATTTGAATAGCGCAAATCCTGCGGCGGGTAAATAGCCGATTAACGGCAGGATATAAAAAATCACTAGAAATCACCCATTTAGGTAGTGCACGAGGCGCGTATGACGATGTTTGATAACCGCGAAAAAGCTCTGGAAAACAAGTATATCCACGATAAAGAAGTGGAATTCCGGATTGTTTCGCGCCGCCGTAAGCTGCTCGGCCTGTGGGCTGCCAGTCAGATGCGGGTGAGCGAAGAAGCCTCGCTGCAATATGCGCTCGAAATCGTGCGGTATGGGATTGAAGACACCAAAGAAGGCGCCGTGGTGAACCGCGTGCTGGCTGACCTGCGCAAAGTGGGTGTTAATGTGAGCGAGAGCGAACTGCGCGAGAAGATGGACGCGCTGCACGAACAGGCGAAACGCGAAGTGGTTGAGAACGCATAAGCGTTACACATACCGTTAACCCCATCAGCGACAGTACAGCAATCAGCAGAATCATAACCATTGGGCGGTACTCCTTGGGGTTAAGCCGAATATTTAGGCCGGTTTTTCGCTTTTGGGTTTGCCTTTAAATTTTTCTTTGATTTCCGGCACGCCCTGCCTGAAATATTGCGCGAGGCGCTGAATACGGTTGATTTCATTCTTCGGTTTTGCCGCCGTGCCCTGCGCGTGCAGGAAGCAGTCTTTACCGAAGGCGTGCATCAGCGATTGTTCAAGGCCGTTACGCACTTGCTGCTGTTCCGACACGAATTCTTTATAGCCTTGCGGCAGAAGCGACATGCCATCATCCAGCGAAGCGGCAAACAATGCTTCAAACACTACACCCAAACGGTTGTGCAATACGTCAATCGCCAGATTCGTGGACGCGTGCGAAGATGTCACCACCTGACCCACCAGCCCTTTGGCTTCGAGCGCCCGGAAGATAGAGGATTTTACGTTTTCCTTCGCCGCATCATCGAGGTGCGCGATATCAATTTCAATATACGGTTCACCGTCTTCGCCGACACCGCGGCTGACATCCATCATCACGCCGTGGATGGGTGTGCCTACATCCTTCACGGGAGCGTTGATGACGCCCTTATAACCGGTGGCGGTGCGTGCGATACGCTTGGCGCCGTATTTCCCGTTATCCGTCCTGAATTCGACCATGTGATGTTCTCCTTTGTTCCTTAAAGCTGGGTTGTTCACATCTCCACTCCGCCCAACGTACCTAGAATCGCAGAAATAGATTAAGATTTAGTTAAGAAAAAACGCCCATATGCCTTTTTTCAGGAAAGATTTAAAGGACTGAAAAACAGGCAAAAATCACCACGGCCTCGCACAAAGCTATGTGCGAGGCCGCATGACGGTTTTAGATAAGGATGAAAGGGCGGTAATTAACGCAGTTTTTCGACTGCGGCTTTGATGCGGCTGAGCGCCTCATTCAGGTTTTTTTCGCTCGTGGCATAGGAAATACGGAAGAAACCTTCCGAACCAAAACCCACACCCGGCACCACGGCAACCAGTGCTTCTTCCAGCAGGTAGGTGGCGACATCGTTGTCATTCACAATCTTTTTGCCTGCTTGTGTGATTTTGCCAAACAGCCCCGTGCATTTGGGGAACACGTAAAATGCGCCTTCGGGTGTGTTGCATTCAATGCCTTCAATTTCATTGAGCTTGCCGACCACTAAATCGCGGCGTTTCTGGAAGGCTTTCACCCAGTCTTTCAAAAATTCCTGCGGGCCGTTTAAGGCTTCCACCGATGCTGCCTGCGAAATGGAGCAGGGGTTTGATGTGCTTTGTGACTGGAGTTTGGCGATGGCTTTAATCACTTCCGCCGGACCACCCGCATAGCCAATGCGCCAGCCAGTCATGGAGTAGGCCTTCGATACGCCGTTTACCGTGAGGGTGCGGCTTTTGAGTTGGGGCTCGACCTGTGCGGGCGTGGTGAACTCAAAACCGTCATATAAGATATGTTCGTAGATGTCGTCCGTCATCACATAGACATGCGGGTGTTTCACCAGCACATCGGTGATGGCTTTCATCTCGGCTTTTGAATAGGCCGCGCCAGTAGGATTGGAGGGAGAGTTTAAAATAATCCATTTGGTTTTTGGTGTGATGGCTTTTTCCAAATCCTTCGGCTGCAGCTTGAAGCCTTTTTCTGCCGGGCACTGAATGACCACCGGCGTGCCTTCGGCCAGCACCACCATGTCAGGATATGACACCCAATATGGTGCAGGGATAATCACCTCATCGCCTTTTTCCACCGTGGCGACGAGGGCATTATACAGCACCTGTTTGCCGCCAGTGCCGACGGTGATTTCATTCAGCTCGTAGGACAAGCCGTTTTCGCGTTTGAACTTCGCCTGAATCGCTTTTTTGAGCGCGGGCGTACCGTCGACCGCAGTGTATTTCGTATCACCATTTTGAATGGCTTTTATCGCGGCATTTTTCACATGCTCAGGCGTATCAAAATCGGGCTCGCCTGCGCCAAGGCCAATCACGTCTTTGCCAGCGGCTTTCAGCTCGGCGGCTTTCGTGGTGACGGCGATGGTAGGGGAAGGTTTAATGGCGTTCAAACGCGCTGCAACCAATGCCATAGTAAGGGCTCCATAGTTAAAATGCCCCGTGGTTGTAGCAAAACGGGCGGGCAAGGCAAGCATTTTATGGTGCAATGTTAGCGTGGGCCGCCGGGAGAGGGGTCTGCGCTGCTGCGTGCGGGTGCGTCGGTATAGCCCGATTCGCCCGTTCGGCGCATGGCTGCGGCGGCATCTTTACCCTTTTCGAGCGTGCCGATATCGAATTTTACAAAGGTTTCCTCAATTTTTGCGCGAACCTTTGCACCTTTTTCCGATGCGGAGTCGAGCATGGCATAGGCCACATTCAACGCGCGTGCAAAATCTTCTACCACAACCTGTTCAGTGTTGATGTGCGTGAAGCTTTCCAGCAGGCGCCCCAGTGTGAGCGGGTGTTTGAGCGTATCGGGGTGGGCCATCACTTCTGTGGGTGTTGCGGTTGTGATATCAAAGGGAGGTGCTTCACGCAGCAACTGCAGCCGCGCCTCGGTCACCAATGGCCTTAAGGCATCCTGCGCTTTTTCCGGCATTTTCATAAGGACATAGGCATCATAAACGGATTTGGCAGTGAGGAAGCAGCCCTGAAGCGCACTATTAAGGCCAATCAGGAAATCGCGGTCATCCGCACCCAGCTTGGTTTTGTCAAGTATGCGTGGAGGCTCTGCCTGCGGCGTGGTGCCACCGAGCAGTGCATGGAGCGGGCCTGTGGTGATATTGGCATTGGCGAGCGCTGCGTTACGGTCAAATTGCCCGTAATCGCGCGCAAAATCACCCATGCCGAGTTGGCCATAAGCGCGCGCGAACACGGTGCGGGCTTCTTCGGCGCGCAGATTGTTTGGGTCGGAGTCGAGCAGCGCGGTGCCGATAAAAATCAGGTCGCGCACCACATCGGCGCGTGCCACAACAGCATCACCTTGCCGCATGAAAATATGGTTCAGTTCCGGTTCGCGGTCGAAACGGTTATACGCCCACATTTGTGTGGGGAATGGGCGCAGGCGCTCGCCAAATTCAATCACGGCGGTGAGGGCTTCGCGGTCGGCGCGCACATCCGGCCTTAAGGCGGCAATCAGGCCTGCCACGGTTTCCGGTTTTAAAACATCGGTATCTACCGTTGCGAGGTAAGTTTTAGCGCGGCCGTAGAGCTGCGCGGCGCTGTCGAGCGCGGTGACGAGGTCTTTCTCGCTGCCTTGTGCCACAAGGCGCGTTGCCGACAGCGCAGCAAAATCTTCACGTGTGATAAACGGTTTATCCATGGCACCAGCCTAGCAGGCGAGTGTTAAAAAAGCCTTAAGGAAAAACGGAGAGATTAGGACTCAAATTCCACAATCATCTGGCCGGCTTGTACGCTTTCGCCTGCCTTGAGGTGCACTTTTTTCACCTTGGTGTCTTTGAGGGCCGAAAGAATATTTTCCATTTTCATCGCTTCGAGCACTACCAAGTCCTGCCCGCCTTTGACCTTGTCACCCGCTTTGACGCGGATATCCACCACGAGGCCGGAAATGGGTGCGACGATGCCGGGGGTTTCCTGTTCTTCACGCGGTTCGGGCATGAAACGGTCGAGCTCGGCCACACGCGGTGTGCGCACCGTGGCCTTTACAGTGGAGCCCGCATGGTTCAGCTTGAAGCCACCGGGGATATATTCCACATGCACCGACACGCCCTTACCATCCACCGTGCCCTGCAGCAGACGGTTGCCCAGCACCCAATTGCTGATGATAGAAATCGTGTGGTTCTCGTGGCGCACTTCAAAGCCATCTTTTGTGGCGCGGGTGTACACCGAGAAGCTTTGTTCGTCGATGCTGACCACCCAGCGCGTACCAATCTGGCGCTGGCGCCCTGGCACTTGACCTGAAATCGCGGCGGCGCGGTGTGCGTCGCGCAGATACACAAACACGGCCACGGCCAAAAACACGCGCGTGGTCTCTTCGGTTAATTGTGCGCCGGAGAAACCTTGCGGATATTCATCGGCAATAAAGTTGGTAGAAATATCACCCGACGCAAAACGCGGATGCGCCATTACGGCCTCAAGGAAGCTGATATTGTGCGAGATGCCGCTGATGACATATTCACCGAGTGCGCCCTGCATGAATTTAATCGCTTCGGTACGGTCTTTGCCATACGTGATGAGTTTGGCGATCATGGGGTCGTAGAACATGCTGACTTCGCCGCCGGCATACACGCCGCTATCCACGCGCACTTTGCCGCTTTTTTTCGGCTCTTTATATTCGCTGATACGGCCGGAAGAAGGCAGGAATCCACGTTTGGGGTCTTCCGCATAGAGGCGGCATTCCATCGCCCAGCCTTTGAGCTGTACATCTTCTTGCTTGAAGGGGAGCTTTTCGCCCTGCGCGATGCGAATCATCAGTTCCACAAGGTCATGGCCTGTGATGAGTTCGGTAACAGGGTGCTCTACCTGCAGGCGCGTATTCATTTCAAGGAAGAAGAAGTTCTTCTTCTGGTCCATGATGAATTCCATGGTGCCGGCAGAAAAATAATTCACTTTTTTCGCAAGCGCGATGGACTGCTCATACATACGCTTGCGCGTTTTTTCGTCCATGATGGGGCTTGGTGCTTCTTCAATCACCTTCTGGTGGTGGCGCTGAATGGAGCACTCGCGTTCACCCAGGCACACATAATTGCCATGCTGGTCGGCAATCACCTGAATTTCGATGTGGCGCGGGTTCTCGATAAACTTCTCGATAAACACGCGGTCATCAGAAAAACTATTGCGTGCTTCGTTCGTGGCCGAGCTGATGGCTTGCTTCAAATCTTTTTTATCGCGCACGATGCGCATGCCCTTACCACCACCGCCGGCTGCGGCTTTAATCATAATCGGGAAGCCGATTTTGGTCGCGATTTTGAGCGCCTCTTTTTCATCGCGGATTACACCCATGTAACCCGGAATCGTATTCACCTTTGCTTTTTCAGCGAGCTTTTTGGCTTCGATTTTATCGCCCATCTTCACGATGGCCTGCACGTCAGGCCCGATGAAGGTGATGCCTTCATCGCGCAGCGCGCGCGCAAATTTTGCGTTTTCCGACAGGAAACCATAACCCGGGTGAACGGCCTCAGCGCCGGTGCGGCGCACGGCATCCATAATCGCCGGAACATTCAAATAACTTTGGTTCGCAGGCGAGGGGCCGATATAGACGGCTTCATCTGCTGCCGCCACGTGCATGGCGTTCGTATCGGCTTCGGAATAGACCGCGACGGTTTTAATGCCCATTTTTTGGGCGGTGCGGATAATGCGCAGCGCAATTTCACCGCGGTTGGCGATGAGAATTTTTTTAATGGCTTTGCGTTTGACGGTTTTTGCAGTTTTTGTGGGCATACGCTTTTAAAGGGGAAGGTTATCGTGTTTTTTCCACGGACGGTCTTCGGTTTTACCCGACAATACGCGCAGTGCGCGGCACAAACGCCAGCGTGTGTTTTGCGGGCGAATCACATCATCGATAAAGCCGCGCTTGGCAGCAACGAACGGATTGGAGAACAGCTCGCTATATTCTTTCGCGCGTTTATCAATTTCATCTTGGCCTTGGCCGCGATAGAGCACCTCAACCGCGCCTTTGGCGCCCATCACTGCAATTTCGGCATTCGCCCATGCGTAATTTAAATCGCCGCGCAGGTGCTTGGAGTTCATTACGATATACGCGCCACCATAGGCCTTGCGTGTGGTGACGGTGATTTTCGGCACCGTGGCTTCCGCATAGGCATAGAGCAATTTTGCGCCATGTTTGATGATGCCGTTATGTTCTTGCGACACACCCGGTAGGAATCCCGGCACGTCGACGAACGTAATAATCGGGATGCCGAACGCATCGCAGAAGCGAATGAAGCGCGCGGCTTTGCGCGACGCATCAATATCAAGGCAGCCCGCTAAGAACATCGGCTGGTTGGCGATGATGCCCACCGGCGCGCCTTCCATGCGGCCAAAACCGACGAGAATATTTTTGGCAAAATACGGCTGGATTTCATAAAAATCACCCTCATCCACCACGCGCTCGACGAGCTCTTTCATGTCGTAAGGCTTGTTCGGATTTTCAGGAATCAGCGTGTTGAGCGAAAGGTCGAGCCTATCGGAAGGATCTTGCGTTTCACGCACGGGAAGTGCCCCGCGATTGGAGGAAGGCAGGAAGTTGAACAGACGACGCGCTTGCAGCAGGCAGTCGATATCGCTGTCGAACGAAAGGTCGGCTACGCCGGTTTTGGTGGTGTGCACTTTTGCGCCACCCAAATCTTCCTGCGTCACATCTTCATGCGTAACGGTTTTTACCACTTCAGGGCCGGTCACGAACATGTAAGATGTGCCCTTCACCATGAAGGTGAAATCGGTCAGCGCCGGTGAATACACCGCACCACCCGCACACGGGCCCATGATGAGAGAGATTTGCGGCACCACGCCGGAGGCAATGACGTTGCGCTGGAAAATTTCGCCATAGCCGCCCAAGGAATCCACACCCTCTTGGATACGCGCGCCGCCGGAATCGCAAATGCCGATGACCGGAGCGCCCGTTTTCATCGCCATGTCCATCACTTGGCAGATTTTGCGGGCGTTGGTTTCTGACAGCGAACCACCGAGCACGGTGAAATCTTGGCTATAAACATAGACGAGGCGACCGTTGATGGTGCCGTGGCCGGTAATCACGCCATCGCCGGGGATGCGTTTTTTATCCATGCCGAATTCAGAGCAGCGATGTTCCACGAACATGCCATATTCTTCAAATGAGTCGGGGTCGAGCAATACTTCAAGGCGCTCGCGCGCGGTGAGTTTGCCCTTGGCGTGCTGGCCGTCGATTTTATCCTGACCGCCGCCAAGTCGTGCGGCGCGGCGCTTCTCTTCAAGCAGCTGAACGATATTCGGTTTCATAGTGTTCTCGCGCGTATTCCCTTATGGGAGCGGGAAACTATCAGCCCCATGGGGCGATGGCAAGATAATTTACCTAACAGGCTGTTTATGCTCAGTAAATCGGTTTTCACGCCTGCGCCTAAATCGCGATATTATTGCCTTGGCCTTCTTCAAAGCCGAGCGCGTCGAACGTGGCTTTAATATGCGCCGGAAGCGGCGCCTTCACGTGAATTTTTTTACCAAACGCGGTGAAGGAAATTTCACGCGCATGCAGATGCATCTGGTTCGGGAAGCCATTCATGAAGGCTTTGCGGCCGCCATATTTACCGTCGCCCAGAATCGGGTGACCAATGGCGAGCAAATGCACACGCAGCTGGTGCATGCGCCCCGTGATGGGTTTTAGCGCCACCCACGATGCGCTTTTTGAGGCATTGTCGATGACTTGATATAAAGTGGTGGCAGGCTTGCCGCCTTTTTCGACCACGGCGGATTTTTCTAAATCACCATCGAATTGCTTATCGGCAATCGGCAGATTGATTTTGCCCATGCGCGGGTTAGGCAGGCCCACCACAATCGCCCAGTAAGTTTTATCCACCGCGCGGGTTTTAAACAGCGCGCCAAGCTCGTTGGCAGCTTTGAGCGTGCGCGCCACTACCAAAATACCGCTTGTGTCTTTATCGATGCGGTGCACAAGGCGTGGCTTATCGCGCTCCGCGCCTTTTAAGTGCACGAGCATGTTATCCACCGAACGCTTCACGCCGGTACCGCCTTGCGTGGCAAGGCCTGCAGGCTTGTTGAAGATGAACAGGTTTTTATCTTCATAGAGAATGTTGCGGATAAGATATTGTTCCGCATCCTCCGGCGAACTTTCTTTCGGCGTGGTGGCGGGGCGGTCATCTTTTTTCTCGACCTGCGGCAAGGTGAGCTGCTGGCCCTTCACGAGACGCGTGCTAGTTTCGGCTTTTTTGCCATCGAGTTTGATTGCGCCCTTGCGCAGCAGTTTTTGCAACATGCCGTGCGGAATGTCGGGGCGGTGGCGTTTCACCCAGCGGTCGAGCCGGATGCCATCATCGTCTTTCGTGATGGTGAAAACTTTTTTCTCGCTCATGATAAAATTCCCTTCGTGGCCGCGATACCGGCAAAAATTGCAGCGAGTGATAATCCGACAGACAGCAGAACATACAGCAACGCCGCGCTGATGTCTCCCCGCTCTACCAGTGTAACAAAATCGAGTGAGAAAGATGAAAAGGTGGTGAAGCCACCGAGCACACCCACGGCTAAAAACGCCCGCAATGTTTGGCTACCCGGCGCGCTATGCGCAAGCACCGCCACCAGCACACCCATTAAAAGTGAGCCGAGCACGTTGATGCTTAAAATGGCATAGGGGAAGGCATCCCCAAAATGGCGTTCAATACGACCTGCCAGCACATAGCGCAAGAGCGCGCCCAGCGCGCCACCTGCTGCAACCGAAAATGGAAGAAGAAGTGCCTGCATTTATTTTTTTTCCTTCTGCATTTTTTCGTCGCGCAGTGATTTCCAATGCTCGAGGCGTTTGAGCACCGTTTGCTCAAAGCCAAGGCCTTTGGGGTCATAATACTGTTTTCGCGGCATGTCGTCTGGAAAATAATTCTGACCGGAGAAGCCTTCGGCGGTGTCGTGGTCATAGGCATAGTCTTTGCCGTAACCCTGCTCGGCCATGAATTTCGTCGGTGCGTTTAGAATATGCTTTGGCGGCATAAGGGAACCATGCGTTGCACCATCGGCGCGCGCGGCTTTATAGGCTTTGTACACGGCGTTGGATTTAGGTGCAGTGGCCAGATACACCACGCACTGCGCCAGCGCGAGTTCACCTTCAGGGCTGCCTAAAAAATCATAGGCTTCTTTTGCGCCATTGGCTTGCACGAGCGCTTGCGGGTCTGCCACGCCAATATCTTCTACCGCGAAACGCACGAGACGGCGCGAGATATAGAGCGGATCTTCACCACCCTCTAACATGCGCGAGAACCAATAGAGTGCGGCATCGACATCTGACCCGCGCAATGATTTATGCAACGCGCTGATGAGGTTGTAATGCTCGTCACGCGATTTATCATAAATCGTAGCGCGTTTTTGAAACAGCGCGAGCAGCCCTTCAGTATCGAGTTTATTTTTGGCAGGTAGTGAAAAAATTTCCTCCGCCATGTTGAGTAAATAGCGCCCGTCACCATCGGCCATGCCGATAAGCGCTCCGCGCGCTTCGGGCGTGAGCGGTAATGTTTTCAGCATTTCACTTTCCGCGCGGGCGAGGATTGCTTCCAGCGCTTCGGGCGCCAAGCGTTTCAGTACCAGCACCTTGCAGCGCGATAAAAGCGCCGCGTTTAATTCAAAGGAAGGATTTTCTGTCGTGGCGCCAATGAGCGTGATGATGCCGCTTTCCACCACGGGCAGAAATAGGTCCTGCTGGGTGCGGTTGAAGCGGTGAATTTCATCGACCAGCAGTAATGTGTTTTTGCCATTGCGGTGTAATTTGGCAGCATCCTCAAAAGCTTTTTTTAAATCCGCACCCGTGTGGGTGACGGCGCTCATCGCCATAAAATGATACCCCGCTTTGGCGGCGAGCAGCTTTGCGATGGTGGTTTTGCCGCAGCCCGGAGGCCCCCATAAAATGAGTGACGGTACCACGCCGCGCGCGAGCGCCCCGCTTAAAATACCATTCTCGCCTAACAAATGGTCTTGCCCGAATACGTCTTCGAGTGCTTTGGGGCGCAATGTTTCTGACAGCGGCACGCGGCCTTTGCCACCTGCTTTGGCGGGTGCTTCATCGGGCATCAAGAGTGGCAGAACGTCGTCCATCCTCGCCCCCCGCTCACAAAGCCACGCGAAGATTCATCAGCTTGCCCGCGCGCTTTAAAGTGAGAGTCATGTTAAGGCCCGCAGCGTCGCGCAGCAGTTCTTCCAGCTGATTCACGGAACGAATTTCCGCCTTGTTGAGGGCAATAATAACGTCGCCGCGCTGGAGGCCAATGCGCTGTGCAGGCGTGGCGCGCACCTCGGTGATGACGACGCCTTCTACTTCGGCCACACTGAGTTCATCGGCTAAGGCGGGCGACAGATTGCCGACCTGCACACCATTTAAAATGAAATCGCCTGTTAGCAGCGTGATGTCACGCGGGGTGGTTTCCACCGGCGGCGCCATTTCCACTTCAGCGATATATTCTTTGCCTTTGCGCAACACGCGGAACGGTACCTTCGTGCCGATATCGTAGGTGGCGATGCGGTAGCGCAGCGATTCCTGATCGCTTAAGGCCTTGCCACCGACTTCTAAAATGACGTCATTGATTTGAAGACCCGCTTTTGCGGCCGCGCCATTTTCATACACGCTGCGCACGATCACACCGACGGGGGATTTTAAGCCCAGCGCTTCGGCGATTTTCGGCGTGACTTCTTGCAATGATGCCCCGAGCCACGGGCGTACCACTTTGCCGCCCTTGGTGACACTGGCAAGTACGGTGCGCACCATATTCGCAGGTGTGGCAAAACCAATGCCGTTACTGCCGCCCCCTTTGGAATAAATCGCGGTGTTGATGCCGATAAGCTTGCCATCCATGCTCACCAGCGCGCCGCCGGAATTGCCGGGATTAATCGCAGCATCGGTTTGCACGAAGAACTGGTAGTCACTGATACCAGCAGTGTTGCGCGCAAGTGCCGACACGATGCCGCTGGTGACAGTTTGCCCCACGCCGAACGGATTACCGATGGCGAGCACGAGGTCGCCCACTTCAAGCCCATCAGAATCACCGAATTCAAGGAAATTAAATTTTTCGCCTTTTTCATTAATGCGCAGCACGGCAAGGTCGGAGCGTTTGTCGGTGAGCACCACGGCGGCGTCAAACTCGCGCTTGTCGTTCAACACCACACGGATTTCATCGCTGCCGGCAATCACGTGGTTGTTGGTCATTACGAGGCCATCGGCGCTGACGATGACGCCCGAGCCCAGCGAGTTCACCACTTTTTCGCGCACCACTCCGCTGCTAAACGGACTGTTGCGACCGAAAAGCTGGTTGAACAGCGGGTCGTTCATCAGCGGACTGGTGCGCACCTTCACCTTCTTGCTGGTGTAGATATTGACCACCGCAGGGGCGGCTTTTTTGACCAAAGGCGCAAAAGAAAGCTGCACCTGTGATTGGTCGCTAGGAACCTGTTTTTCCTGCGAATAAGCGGGGTTGCCCACCGGCAGTGCCAGCAGCATGAACATAAGGCTGAGTTGAATAATGGGGCGCATTGGGCTATAACCTAGCGTTTTCCTCGAAATTTTAGGGACTATAGCGCGGATGGATATGTTGTTCAATGTGATTGGCATGGTGGGGGTTTTTGCCCTGCTCGTGGCCTATTTTTTAGTGCAGCGCGGCACGATTTCCGGGCAGGGGCTGTATTATCCGTCGCTCAACTTCACGGGTGCGGCGCTGGTGGCTATTTCGCTGCTGAATGACTGGAATCTGCCCGCGTTTGTGATGGAAGCCGTGTGGATGGCCGTGAGCCTGTTTGGCATCGGGCAATATTTCTACCGCAAGAAAAAGGCGAAATAATGAAACTGGCAGGCATCAACAAAGCCCCCGCCGATACGAAGGTGGTGGTGGCGATGAGTGGCGGGGTGGATAGCTCCACCGTGGCGGCGCTGATGAAAGAAGCGGGCTATAATGTGGTGGGCATTACCCTGCAGCTATATGACTTTGGCGCGGCGTTCGCCAAAAAGGGCGCGTGCTGTGCGGGGCAGGATATTCACGACGCACGCCGCGTGGCGGAAAAACTCGAAATCCCCCACTATGTGCTGAACTATGAAAATCTGTTCAAAGATGCGGTGATGGAAGAATTCGCCGATAGTTATCTGAAAGGTGAAACACCGATTCCATGTGTGAAATGCAACCAATCGGTTAAGTTTAGAGATTTACTGGGTGTGGCCAAAGACTTAGATGCTGATGCGCTGGTGACGGGGCATTATGTGCGCCGCTTCGGTGAGCCGGAAAAGGCAGAACTTCACCGTGCGGTTAATTTTGATAAAGACCAAAGTTATTTCTTATTTGCCACCACGAAAGAGCAGCTTTCATATTTACATTTTCCACTGGGTGGCATGAGCAAAGACGAAACCCGCCAGCACGCGCAGCGCTTTGGTCTGCCCGTGGCCGATAAGCCGGACAGTCAGGATATTTGCTTCGTGCCCGGTGGTGATTATGTGAAGGTGATTGAAAAATTACGCCCCGGCGCACTCGACGGCGGCGACATTGTGCATATCGACGGCACGGTGCTAGGCAAACACGAAGGCATTATCCATTACACGATTGGTCAGCGCCGCGGCATCGGCATCGGCGGCACCGAAGCACCGCTCTATGTGGTGAAGCTCGATGCGGAGAAAAAACAGGTCATCGTGGGCCCTGAATCTGCCCTTGGCACGACGAAATTTTCTGTGCGCGAGATGAACTGGCTGGCGCATGAGCCGATTGCCAAAGAAGGCCGCAAGGTGGGTGTGAAATTGCGCTCCGCTTCACAGCCAAGTCCCGCCACCGTGTTCCCCGCCCGCGCAGATGGCTGGCACGAAGTGGTGCTCGATGAACCGCAAAAAGCGGTGACGCCCGGTCAGGCCTGTGTGATGTATGACGGCACGCATGTGCTGGGTGGCGGGTGGATTACCCGCGAGCACAAACAGTAACGATCAGGTTTTTTTACCAATCATTTTTTCCTGCGCCAGTTTTTTGCGTGCGAAATTGCGCACGGGCACCTCCAAATGCAAATATGTATAGCGGGATAACGCGATAAGCAGGCCGTAATACAGAACTGCATTTAGCGTGGCGGCAGCAAGATGCCATCCTTCTGGAGCAAGCATGAGAATAATTTTTGTGTAGCTCATCAGGATGAAAAAGAAAGGTACGTGCAGCAAGTAAATGGAAAGAGAAATTTCGCCAAGAAAAACAAATGGGCGGCTGTTGAGAGCCTTGCCACAAAGCCCCTGATTACGTGCGGCCACCAAAATCACAAGAGCCATTGGCAAAAGAACCAGCGGCTCTGTGCTGCGAAGGCGCGTGCAAATAATAAACAACAGACAGACGCCAGCAAAAATCATCGCAAGGTCTGCATGAATGCGCCCGCGGTTAGATTGATAAAGTTGGTACAGCAGCATCCCCTGCAGAAACTCGGGTATGGCACGTGCTAAAGCAAAATCAAAAGTTATGTCCAAAGAATGTAAGGGGTGCAAAAAGACAAGAGACTGCAAAAGCAGCAGGCTTAGAGCATACAAAATTATTTTCCGCACGGGGGAGGCGGTGCGTTTTAATAGCCAACAGAGCAATGGAAACAGAAGATAGCATGCCCATTCCACGCTCAATGACCAAGCGGGGCCATTCCATGTTCGGCTGTCAAAAAACCCCCAAGCCTGTACGAGCAAAACATTTCCCAGAGCAGAAAGTGAGATCACGTTAAAGGGATTTTCTGCCAAAAAAAGACCAACGACAGAAAGCACTACCATGGCCAAAAGATGTACGGGGTAAATGCGCCCAAGGCGTAGTAATAAAAAAGTTTTATAATGGCTCCATGTTGGCGCGTTGCTAAAAACAGCACCATAGGCATGCATGATAATAAATCCACTGAGCAGAAAGAAAAAATCGACCGCCAGATAGCCCTTATATAGAGGTGCCGGAACACCAAGGTTACCAAGGTGATGATAGGAAGCTACATACAGCGCTGCAAGCCCGCGCAAGGCGGTGAGGCCGCCAATGGGAAGATGTGTGCCTGTATTATGCGGCTTTGCTGGAGGGGTGCGTGCCATCGGCAGCGGGTGTTGGTTCGGGTGCGCTTTTCTTTAAAAACTGCACGAGGGCTGCAGCTGTTTCCACCGGCTCGGGGTTGAAATGGCACAGATGTGTGGTGGATTTTTTTTCCTTGCGGATGAGGCCGGCTTTTTCCAGCACCTTGATGTGCTTTGAAACTGCGGCGAGCGACATTTCAAATGGCTCAGCCAGTTGCAACACGGAAAGTGGGCCATCTGCCGCGAGGCGCGTGAGCATGCGGCGGCGTGAGCTGTTCGCCAGCGCGTGGTAGATTGCATCAAGTTCCTGAGAGCTGTATTTGGCCATAACGAATCTAATACCTGAAAGCTAAAATAACGTCTTTATCTTTTTAAGAGCGGGTTTGGCCCGTGCCGCGCACCACATATTTATAGGTGGTGAGCTGTTCAACCCCCACTGGCCCACGCGCATGCAGCCTGCCAGTGGCGATGCCGATTTCAGCACCCATGCCGAACTCGCCACCATCTGCGAACTGCGTAGAGGTATTATGCATCACGATGGCGCTGTCAACTTCTTTCAGGAATTTTTCTGCTGCATTTTTGTCGGCTGCGACAATTGCGTCAGTATGGTGCGAGCCATGCGCATTAATCCACTGAATGGCTTCACTCACATCTTTTACAATTTTAACGGAAATAATTGCATCAAGATATTCCGTATCCCAATCTTTATCCGTAGCAGGAAGAATATTTTTGCACAGCGCGCGCGATTTTTCGTCGCCGCGGATTTCACAACCACCATCGGCGAGCACTTTCACCACGCCGGGCAAAAGTTGTGCGGCGGCGGATTCATCCACCAGCAGCGATTCTGTTGCGCCGCAAATACCGGTGCGACGCAATTTTGCGTTCAGCACAATTTTTTCTGCGAGGGTTTTATCTGCTGTGTGGTGCAGATAGGTGTGGCAATTGCCATCTAAGTGCTGCAACAGCGGAATTTGGCTTTCGGCAATGACGCGCGCAATCAGGCCTTTGCCACCGCGTGGCACGATGACGTCAATATGTTCCGACATTTTCAGCATCACCCCCACGGCCTCGCGGTCTTGTGTGGGAATCAGTTGCAGCGCGGTTTTTGGCAAGCCTGCTTTGGCGAGACCTTCCTGCAGGCACGCCATGATGGCACCCGAAGAATGGAAACTTTCTGAACCGCCACGCAGGATGGCAGCGTTGCCGGATTTGAGGCACAGCGCACCGGCGTCTGCCGTGACGTTCGGGCGTGATTCGTAAATAATGCCGATGACGCCCAGCGGCACCGAGATGCGAGAAATTTCAAGCCCGTTCGGGCGCTGCCATGACGTGAGCACATGGCCGATGGGGTCTGCGAGTTGTGCAATTTCTTCCACGCCTTTGGCCATGGCTTCAATGCGTTTCTCATCAAGCTTCAAGCGGTCGAGCATTGCGCCGGAGAGACCATTTTTCTGCGCGGATTCCATGTCTTTTGCGTTGGCGGAAAGAATGGTTTTGAGGCTGGCGCGAATCGCCGCCGCCGCAGCGAGCAGCGCTTTGTTTTTTGCTTCATTACTGCTGGTAGCAAGCACGCGTGATGCCGCGCGCGCGTCCGCCCCCAGCTGATGTAGCGTGGCGGTAAGCGTGGCAGTGTTCGCGGAGGACGTCGCGCGTTCCATAAACAGTTAACGATGTTGTTAAGAAGGGCGCCATTCTACGCCGCTAAGGGCGTTTTGTAAACAGCAGTAACGCCGTTTACAGCAAGACTAAATCATCGCGGTGGATGAGCGCATCGCGCCCTGCAAAGCCCAGAATTTGTTCGATTTCTTTGGTGTTGTGCCCCATGATGCGGCGTGCATCTTCGGCGCTATAGGCCACAAGCCCGCGGGCAATTTCCTTGCCTTTCAGGGTTTTAACGGCCACGGCGTCGCCGCGCTCGAATTTGCCTTTGATATCTTTCACGCCTGCGGGGAGTAGGCTCTTGCCGCCCTCTAACGCCTTCACTGCACCATCATCGACCACAATGTCTCCTGCCACATGCAGGGAATCCGCTATCCAGTGCTTGCGCGCGGAAAGGGGCGTTTGATTTGACACAAAAATCGTGTGCGTGGCGCCCGCGAATAAATGTTTGAGCGGGTTCATGCGGCTGCCTTCGGTAATCACCGTGTGGCAACCAGCGCGCACTGCAATTTTCGCTGCGGCAATTTTCGTGACCATGCCACCACTGCCGACATCGGACGACACGCCGCCCGCCATGCGCTCAATGCGCGCATCAATTTTTTCTACCACCGGAATGTGCTGCGCTTTTTTATCCTGCTTGGGGTTGGCAGTGTAGAGCCCGTCAATATCTGAGAGCAGAATCAGTAATTCGGCCTCCACCATTTGCGCCACACGCGCGGCAAGGCGGTCGTTATCGCCAAAGCGGAGCTCTTCGGTGGCGACAGTATCGTTTTCGTTGATGATGGGAATCACGCCGCTTTCCAGCAGTGTAGAAAGCGTGCTGCGCGCGTTTAAGTAGCGGCGGCGATTTTCAGAATCTTCAATCGAGAGCAACACCTGTGCGGCGGCAAGCGTATGTTTGCCGAGCGTGTGTTGATACGTGGCCATCAAAAGCGGCTGGCCGCAGGCAGCGGCCGCCTGCTTCTCTTCAAGCTTTAGTTTTTTGCGCCCAAGCTTTAGC
>CAYXPR010000010.1:0-91451 GCA_964467255.1 uncultured Rickettsiales bacterium
GCCAAGCGGTAAGGCACCGGTTTTTGGTACCGGCGTTCCTAGGTTCGATCCCTAGCGCCCCAGCCACTCTTTTCTCTCTCTAACTTAACTCACACCTGAGACGTAGGAATAAGCGCAGAATTTCGCCACAATTCCTAATTCACCGCCACATTCGAGATTGAGATTTTCCAGGCTATTGAAGCAAAATGCGATCCACTCTCCCCTATTGTCTCAACTGCAAAGTTTTCGAGGTGGCGGTTTAGCAACTGTAAGTCATCTATACTTTGTGATTAAGAACAAAGATGTAATATTCCGGTTAAGGGAAATTGGTGGTGTATGGACGTGAACCATGCCCCACGCGTTACTATTCCCTGTTGATAAGCCTTTTACAGGGTATTTTTCAAGAAAAGCAGGGAAAGTTACCCTATTTCACGGAAATCGCAGGCCATTGATTGGCTCTTTTCCTGGCTGCAATCAGAAATTCCCTAAAAACAGTAACAGGGAAACTATGTAGCTAATAGACGATTAGGTGAATGTACCAATTCTATACAGGGATGTTAGCTTTCTCCATTAAAACCTACCTACCAAATAAGCTACAGCGAGAATGGATTGAAACGTCTGAGCGCCCTATGGAGGTGTTGTTGGCAGATATCCTGGCAACTATTCTGACATCAGTACCATTATTGGCCGAGAAGACCAGGCAGCGAAAAGAAGAAGAGAATCAGCGGCGGATTGAAGAAAATAGGCGCCACGAAGAGGCGCAGCGCCAGAAATTGGAAGATAACCGTTGGCATCGTTTTATGGAAATCGCTCATCAATGGCGTGATGCTGAGATCGCGAGTAGCTTTATTGCCACGTTAAAGCAGCTACCGGTAGATGGGGCCCAACAAGCAGGCGCCAAGACAATGGATGAATGGATGCAGTGGGCAGAGATGCAGCTATTATCCCGTAATCCTCTTAATAAAGGCGCCAAAGAGATATGGGACTCAGTATCCAAAACGACTGCTTACACCTACAGGAATCAAGATTCTTAGCCCAAATTAGACATTCATTTTGTATTCCAGCAGCACACTGAGAGTACTACTGCTAAAGTAAACCTGCCGCACAGCCATTTTTCTATGATGCTAAAAATTCATATAAAAAAATTGCTTAAGTCTAATTGCTGTGATTACTAACAAGAGCCTCTATGAGTTTAATTATTTTTTTTCTTAGCCCAGGGTCAGAAACTTGGCGAAAAAGCTGGAGTAATTTATCTGCATCATTCTGAATTTCGTCATGCTCAACCGCATGAAGCGGGGCTTCCAAGCTATAGCCATCGAAAACTTCATTCACATTGAAACCCAAGACTGCAGCCATTTCATATAAACGGCTGCAGCTGATACGATTTACGCCGCTCTCGTATTTATTTAATTGTTGGTAAGTAACTCCGATCTTTTCAGCAATTGCTCCTAAACTTTGGCCAGATTGGCGGCGAAGTGATCGTATTTTTTTACCTACATAAAGATCGAAGGGATGGGGCTGGTTTTGCATATCAATTCAAATAATTATTTGAGACAAGGTTGCGAGGTAATGTAAGACTAACTGAAGATTTATGTTCACCGATATCAATCGATAGATTGCCGTTGTTCATTTTAGCATAAATTGTGGCGCTCAATAAGTGCCTTCTGTTCTCAGCGGATTCAAAACTATTCATAAAGTGGTGCAATGCAGCGCCTAGGTCAAAGTTAAAAACAATTAAAACCTCATTGTTCTTAGACACTTTGTAGTCCACTCGAATGTTTTCTGGCGCGATACTCGTAGTTAAGAATAAAACGACACTCTCGATGGTTTGGTATAAAGCCTCCTTCTTACAATCTATTATAAGCGGGAGTTGTAATTTAGAAATGAGTATCTTAGATGTCTCATACTTCTTATTTAGACTATCAAAGATTGAAGCAATAAGGCTATCCAATTCAACCGACTCAAAGGATCCTATGGTTTTCGTTTGAGTTTCAATTGCGCTAGCAACTCGCTCTATCGAAGCGATTATATCTTCGTTACTTGAGTTAAGTACATCAAAAGAAACCTTATATTCTTTGTTTATCTTTCCAAAAATCTTGTTATCAATGACCGTACGACAGATTTTTGTTGTCGCAGTGGCATCTTCTGATTCGTAAACCAGGAAATCGAGGGCCGTCTTTGTATTGTTAGCTAGTGCGAGGAGCTCATTTTTATCTCGGATATTTTGTTGCCGCAGTTCCTCTGCCCTTCTGAGGATTAATTGTATTGCAAGTGTTAGTAACGCCAATTCATCCCTATTATTCGTTTTTGTTAGTCCTAATTTATTTCTTTCAAGGGCATCTTTAGTCGTTCCCACAAGTTTATTAATTGGATCTGAAATAATGGACTGCATTCGCAGCGCAAGTGGGAAGGATATTGTACTAATACAAAAAATGATGACAGCGAGTGCTGTTAAGGTTTGTTTTTGAATGTAATTATTTATGTTATCAAGAGAAGCTTCTATGTAGAGGTAGCCAATAATATCTCCGGAATCTAGCATAGTGTGCATCACTGACATCTTATCATCAGTAATTTCTTGTTTCATAATGGGAGTTGGAGGACACTTTTTAAGTTTTTGATTCTCCAAGCCAAATTCAACAAAGATATTTTTCTTAGAGTTATACAAGCAGGCCAGGCTAAAGCTTGGTTTTGTAGCAAGACTCCGTAAATTCAACAGTGCTGTTTTCTTATCATCAAAAATAACTGCAGCATTACTATTGCTACCAACGATTTCTGCACTAGACACCATTTCTTCCAAAAGACTCGTTTTTATAGCTTTTACGCCAGAGTAGCTTGTTACCAAGATTGTTATTAGAATCGAGGTTGTCGTTATAAGTATAATAATGAGGACCAGCTTGGTTCTTACGGATAGGTAACTAATGTACTTTGCAAATGACATCAGCGAACCTCTTTTGCCACTTGTAGCAACTGAGATCTTATTCTAATACCTGCAGTTCTGGCCGCCGATGTGTTAATCAGAAACCTTATCTTATTGTCATCATTCGTAAAGGCTATGATTCCACCGTTTTCTAGAAAATCCCTGTCATCGCCAATTGTTAAAATTGGGGATTTTCGCGCCGCTCGCAAGACATCTTTCTCATACGCAGTAACAGCTCGGCCTATAAACAGAATTTTACAACCTTTAAGCGGGCTGTCTCTAAAGATATTTGCCAAATGAATATGATTTCCTGTATTTTTATTTAAAATAATTCTCAAAGAAGAAAATAAAAGCCTATCTCCCATAATACAAAGCGTTTTTCTTTTTGTATCTCCTGGCCATTCAATAAACTTAATAAAATTATAAATATAGACAGCCTTTATATTGGTTTCCTTGTATGCACCACCAGCATAAGAAAATACTGGTGAAAAAAAGAGCAAAAAAACGAAGACATATAGAAGACGCATTAGAATTTTGAAGAGAGCTTTAGATAGAAGCTCCTCCCAATCTCAGAATCTGGCTCGTTAAGGGCGCGAGTGAATTCTTGGGTCTTATCGTCAAGAAGATTCTGCCCGTAAGCGGCAAGCTCAATCCCCGGAACAACATGCCAAGCGAGGCGGCTATTTAATCTAAAATAGGAAGGAATATTACCCGTGGTAAGCTCGTCGACAAAATATAGGGTGTTATCGAATTCTATGTTGTGAGGAAGATCTAGGCGTGAACTAACGTTAAATTGATGATTTGGTGTTTTCCCCTCATCTCTTTGAATAACGCCGTCTCTGCTACTAATTTCGGGGTCAATATCGATGTCAATAAAGCTATACGAGCCATACAACTCCCAATCATTGCCTGCTTTCCAAGTGCTTGAAACCTCAAAGCCCTTGGATTTACCGGTTGCTTTATTGGAAAAATAGAGCGGCAAGGCAGTGTCTCCAAATGAACTGCCAGGCTCCGTCGTTCTTATACTGTCATAAATATTAAAAAAGCTTGCTATATCAAATGACAGGTTTGATCTAGGAAGAATACGATACCCCAATTCATATGCTGTCAACTTTTCCGATGTGATGTCGTTGTTTCCAAGCCAGCGAATAAATCCACGGTCTTTTATGGCGCCGACCACAAGGTTGATGTCATTCTCTGAACGACTAGGCGTTCGGACGGCCCGAGAGACGCTTCCCCAAACAGTTTCAGTGTTTGATGGGTACCAAGCTAGCCGGAGATTTGGCTGTAGTTCACCGCCAGTATAATCATTTACTTCATATTTGGCGCCTGTGGTAATTAAGAGCTTATCATCGATTATATAGTATTTGTTTTCAAGAAATATGCTGTAAAGGTCTTCTGTGGCACTTGAGGATTCGTAGCTAAAATAATCGCTGCCATTAAAACTATCCCAGACATGCCGATAACCAGAACCCCAGATGAGTTGACTCTTTTTGTTAACGATAATCTCCTGCTGAAAATCAAAGTCAGTTTGTGAAATATCAATTTCAATATTGGCAAAATGTCTGCTGCTCTTATCCACATAAGCTTGGAAAGTGTTTTTGTGCCCTGCATTATTGGTAAAACTCCAACGTCCAAGCAGATTACCGCCACCAATATCTCCTGTGTCAGGTATTTCTTTAACGTACGGATCGCTATGCATTGGTAAGTACAGTGTTAGGTCTTCCTCGCCTGTATAGATATCACCTTGGATGGTTAAAAGACTGCCAATTGACTGTTTCTGGTGATCACCCCGGAACCCGGCGCGAGAGAATTTCCAATTGTTTTTTAAGTCGTTATCGTGCAAGTCTGTTTCAGAATCCCTATTAAAAACTTTACTATAAGCTCGGTATGCCCAGCCCCCTTCAGACTTTTCACCATGCCGTGCCTCTAGAAAACCACGTTCCTTATTACCATACCCCGCGCTTACATAGCTGCCGGCGGTTTCAGTAGATTTTTTGGTAATGACATTGATGATGCCGTTCACAGCATTTGCCCCCCATAGGGTAGCGCCAGGACCGCGAATAATTTCAATTCTATCTATGTCTTCAAAGAGTGTGTCTTGCGCATCCCAAAATACACCAGAAAATTGGGGTGTATAAACGCTTCTTCCGTCGATAAGAATTAATAATTTGTTACTTAGCGTATCATTGAAACCTCTTGAAGAGACAGCCCACTTATTTGCACTGGCTTGGGCCACAGAAATACCAGGTACCTGCCTTAATAACTCTGGGATTGTGGTTGCTCCAGAGCGGCGAATATCTTCATTGGTAATAACGTGAATAGCAGCAGCAGAGCGAAAAGAGTCTTCTTCTGTTTTAGACACAGATGTGACATTAATCCGGCCTAATTCAGCCAAGGGCTCATCTAAGAGCTCCTGAAGCTCATCCTCTGTTGCAGCAATCCCGCTGTTGGGAAAGCCTAACAAAAAAAGGGCAGTGCACCCAATGCACTGCCCAAAAGAAATTCCCAATACCTTACAGATTTTATTAATCATTAAGTTCTCTTCTTAAAAGCATCCCTAAATATGGCAGACCACAAGATACCAAAATCTTTAGCACCTGAGATAATTTCTTGAGCATGTGATTTAAGATACGCATTGCAGATTTTCTCAGCTTCAGCACCATGATGCACATCGGCCTCCAAGTGAACTCTTAGCCAACGAGATTGGGTCTTTTTAAGAGAGAGTCGTTTCATTAAAGCTATGCAATCCGCTGCAAGGTATTTGGAAATATTTTCAAAGACGTAAACAGCACCTAAGTATTTAAGTGCATCGTCATGAGAAATGTCATTCCAAAAATGGCGATATTCTATAATAGTAGTGGGCGTTTCTAGCGAGACGCTTCTACCAAATCCTTCAAGGTCTCTTTGTGCGAGGAGGTAGTGCCCGCGCTCTTCTTTTGCCTGCTGGACAAAATATTGCTGCAGTTCTTCGGAGGGACTTCTTTGCGCGGCGGTTTTTAGCTGAGCCTCGCTTGTTAGCGTATAATGATACATTGTATCTAAAAAATGCATGTACCCTTCCAAATCACAGAGCTGAATGAAAGGAGCGATTTGCCCTGCAGCCTCAATAACGAACTCATCTAGAAGTTCAAAGGCGGAAATAGAAGTAACTTTTTTAAAAGCGAGAGAATGTTTCATAAAAAAATCCATAACTTAAGGTTATATTATAATTTTGTATCTCTATCAATTGGTTCGTTTATGCAGCAACTTGCTCTTGGTAAGACACCTGTCTTAAATCTACATAAATAAGGTAGAGAGAAAGCTTGCTATCGTAGTGGCTGTATATCCTTCTGTCAGGGGTCTTTATATCTTCTCGTATTGTCATTTTTAATCCGATTTTGTTATAAATCATTCTGTATCTGCGCGCCTTACTGAGCGTGGCTTCTCCAAAAATGAAAGAGCAGCCCATCGATATTGCCTCAGTTGTCATTAGGCGGAGCATCTCTAAGCTGTGATAGCCAGTTTGATATTGGGGCAAAAGAACAAGTCGTGAGAACTCACAATATTTCAGCTCTCGGATAGAAATTTCAGGTAATGCGGCAGATAAACTGAAACCATCGCTTTCTATAGGAATTTTATGTTCTGTGGTAGTAGAGCAAATAATTCTAGCCCCACCAACACAGCGCCCACGAACCTGAGCCACTAAAATAGTACTTAAAGTATCAAATTCTTTTTCGTATTCTAGGAATTCATTGGAATAAAGCTCATTCTTTATGCGTCCATACTGTGCCAGTAGGTGGGTATTTTTTGTAAAAGAATATTCCACCTGCGCAGTTGGTTCTAAAATGGGAAGAGTTTCTCTTTTTTGGGCTATTACTGATTTCATAAAACGCTCCTTTTTTAGGATTAATATCCGCAAGAAAATCTCGTGGATAAGGCGCCTTCACTATAATAATCTAAGGTTATTTTCTAATTATATTTTATAACCTATGGTTGAAAAAAGGCGTGTCCACTATTAGTGGTATTTTTTGGCTTAGTGAACCGCTACGACGTGGCTGTTGTGATTGCGATCTCATAGTTATTTTTAATGCCTTCGCCGTTCTCAGGGTTTTTGCGACAAAGTCCTAGCACCCATCCTCTTTTTATGAACTACACTAATATCTTTGCTGTAGTTTTAGACGTAGACGAATGAGTCGCTACTCTGATACTCGACCTTGCCATAGAACTTGTCTTTACTATTAGCTCTAGGCACCTCCGCTGTGTGAAAAAGCAGCCTCGTATCTTTGGCCTGCACTATAAGCCGCAGATGTATGGATGATGGTGGTATTATGAAAGTTAATGAACGCTCTCTCCACGATGCTTGTAAGACAAATCCTGTATTGCCTGCATAACCGCCAACCAGACAGAAGCATCTTTTGCATCATCTATCTTGGCAAGCTCCCGCATATGCGCTAAAGCATGGGATTCTGCATCAGCACCGTACATTTTTATAAATAAACGCGCTTTTATATAAATAGCTTTATTTGAAATCATAAAACCTCCATCAGGAATTAAGGCTACTCCTTAAGTTTGTTCCCCGGAAGTGGTAAAAATTAACTCTAAAACTACACAATCTCTACAAAGGGCAGCCTGTGTGTTATGTCTATTAAAATCAACACCTTGCAGAAAGTATTCTGTGTAAATTACTGCTTTGTAAAAATAGGCATGTTATTAATAAGAATGGGCGCCGAATTATAGTAAACAACTTGCAAGTCACTGGCGTCTAATGATGTAGTGGTGTGACATCAGTCAGCCGCCGGGGTAGAATGTAATATGGTTTTCAGAAAAATTATTATTTTATTCTCATTGTTAGGATTGGTAACGTCTTGCGGGGGGAGAATAGCAAACCCGACGCCCACGACCTATTTTCAAGACCCCTTAAAAAGCTGCAATCAGCTAGAGGGTGAAATGAGCACCCTTCAGAACGATATAATTGCGCTTGAGCCCCATACAAATAAAGACGCTAGCAATCAAAAGCTTATGCTTTCCAGCTTTCTTTTGGTATTCCCTATATTCTTCATGGATATGAGCAACGCAGACAACATAGAATATCAAGCGCTGCGTCAAAGATACAATCACTTGTTAGCTGTCAGCAATAAAAAGAAGTGTCCCTCTGAAAGGGCACCTTTGAGCCTTGATAGGCGTTTTCTTAAAGAAGATAAGGCTAACAATTAGCCCAATTTATAAGTGATATCGTAATTAGTAACCTGATCAGGCTCTGTATTAAAAAAGGCAATCTGCTCTGGGTACTCGGCGTACATCAATTTCATTACCTCCTTCCAGCAGTCACTCTCGCGCTGAGTTGAAAGCAGATGCAGTGGTGGACGATAAATAAAATTAAGCTTTCTGTTCTTAAGCACAATTTTCTCGAAGACCATGAAGAGAATCTTCCTTTGCTCATATTCATTTTCTGCTTTTTCAAAAAGCAAATGTGCATTGGCCGCAAAAACTATTACTGACAACAATTTTCCTGCAATGCTGAGGCGAAATTTACCGTAATGATGCCGTTTCTTTTCTAGTTCATTTTTTTCTAGATCTAACTCATTACGTAGCCTTAGATACTCACTTTTTGAGACCAGCCCTTCTAAATAAGTGCGAATCAAGTTTTGTTTAGTTATGTCAATTTGAGTGATTTTCTGAGACGTCTCTACGTAAAGTGTTTGAAGTCGATGTGATGTACCTCTGGTTATTTCTGGCGCTAAGGTCTGTATCTGTTCTTTTGAGGGGATAATTTCTTTTAACTTATACAACTCTGAAGCTATTTGCTCCCGAGCAACCTCCGATTTAATCGACATTTCACTGCATTTTAGCCTCTGTGACCAGCGCGCTGTGCAACATTCATAGTATCTCTTTGGATTGGGTCGGTAACTTTTATTTAATATATGAACTACTCTACCACCACAGCATCCGCATATTGCCAGGTTATGTAGCATTGTTTGATTATGATTGTACTTGGAGTAACCTATTTTTCTTCCCTTGCGCGTTCGTATTCTTTGGCATTTATGAAATGTTTCTTTATCGATAACGGTCTTGTAGATATGCGGGTATCTGGAGCCATTGTAGTCCATTTCACCCATATAAAATGGGTTTGTTATTATAGACCTTATTCTTTTCCTTAGCTCTTTTTCCTGAGATTTGTTAAGCGGCTTCTTAAGCAATCGAGAGCTGACTGCAATGTCTGCCAGGCCACCTAAGCTGGTATTTCCTTGAACATAAACTTTAAAAAGTCTTGCTATTTTTTGAGCTTTTTTATCAGTAATTGCGATGATTCTTTTACCTTTACTATCTCTCTTGGAGATATATCCAAAAGGCATTGCTGAAGAAGGATAAATACCCCGCTCTCTAGCATAAGCCTTCCCCCGTCTAGAGCTTTCTTTAAGGTTAACAATGTACATTTTTGCGGCCATCACCACCGCATCCCAGACTATGTGTGTACCGCCTGAAGAGCGATTATTAATAATTAGCCCTTCTCTCCTAAAATGAATCTCAATTTTTCCAGAATTTACCAGCTCATTTAGAAGAATGGTTTCCTTAAAATCTCTTTGTACTCTATCAATTGCATCAGCGACCAATGCAACACAATTTGGGTAAGATTTTATCTTTTCTATGACATCATAGAATTTTTTTCTTTTCCCCTTGGTAGAGGACTCAATTAGTTTGTATTCATTGACTACAATAAACCCGCTTCTAATACAGTATTCCCTTAACCGGGTTACTTGAGAATCCAAAGAGGAGGTTTCACCTTGTTCTTTAGAAGATACCCTTGCCAAAATAACTGCTTTCATAGACTCACCACTCATAATCTATTAGAGGAAGAACCCATAATAGGGTTTTTATCACTAAAATTACGTGAGATATATGAACTCCTTACTGTATTCTTAATAGGATTTTTCCGAATAAAAAACGTGCTCTAAGAAGTATCTTTAAAAAGAAGCCCTCAAAATCGCTGTAATAATTGAATATTACCCTGTAATTTACTAATTTATCAGTGGCATACTGAGGCAAGTGTTAGTAGTGGAACCCCGCACAGCCAACCTTTGACGCAACAGCCCTCAGAAAACATTGTTGCAGGACCTAGAGATACTTTCGTAAAATCCTAGTTAACGTCCATGCTCCACTGGCCGCTACGCGGGGAATTAAAGCGTTTAGCGTGCTGCAGCTCAAGACGCAGCTGACCGTCAACCCGGTGCGGGATACCATAACGAAGAACGCCATTCTTGGTTTCCCATTCTACAACACGGATAAGTTTTCCACTGGAAATATCCGACGCAAGCTTATCCGAGAAGTCACCCTGCTCTACCGCATTCGACGGGGCACCAAACTGACGCACCAATTTTTCTTTCACGCGCTCGTAGAGTTGTGCAACGCTACGTGGAGAGCCCGTATCCGTAACGTCAATCACGAGGCCAGACTTCTGCACACTGCCTTTCTTGTGGGCAACAACAAAGCGCTGACGCTCAACAACATCATTGAGGATGTTCGCTTCATACGATTTGATGCCAGAGAAGGTGGTAGCCTTCGTGATACCATTTTCGCTGAGCAGCGACTCCGCGCGTTCAATTTTTTCACCGGGCCCAATATCTTCAATGAGGCTCAGTTTAGCAAATTTCAGGCTTGGAGCCGTTTGCTTTTCCGCGCCGAAGGAGCTGCCACTTGCAAAGCTTTCACCAAGGCTTGAGCCAGCGGGTTTATTAAAGCGCACTGTCCAATATGCACCGACACGGTAAACATCCGTATCAAGCGCGGCATCCACATTCCGGTCATAACGTTCACCGCTGACACCAAACTCATGGTTTTCATAAAAATAGGCGTATTCAAGACCAGCGGTTTGCGTTGCAACATCCGGAGATGTACCAGACACGCGGTTTTGACGCAGTAGGCCGTAGTTTGCGCTAATGCGGTGCTCCTCATTGGCGAGACTAATATTAAGCGTTGGCTGGAATTCACGTGAATCAGACGTGATGTTCGAATCCACCTTACGCAGCGCGACACCAGGATTAAAGGTACCACTTAAGCCTGCGATGCTGATGGGCTTATATACCCCTACGCCCACCTGACGGATGCTGTTATCCGTATTGGCGGCGAGTCTATCGTTCGTGCGCTGCAGGAACAGATTGAACTGGCCAGAGATATCTTCATAGATGGGTTTGTTCAACGTCGCATCCAGAGTATCGCTGTATTGGTCGATGGTGCTGAAGTCGTCCTGAATCCGTTGACGGAAAAGATCAATATTTGAGGTCACATTGGAAACGTAGTTAGCAAGAACCGGGCCAGAAAGATTCAAGCCCGCGACATCCGTATCTGACTGGTTGGTGGAATCAAAGCTGTCCTCAAAGCGCTGTAGGCGGCCTCTGAGGTAAGTGCCTGATTCAAAGCGCCAACCAGCATGACCTTCAAATGATCTGCGGTCGGGCGTGATAATGGCGCCATTTGGCCTGTAATCTGTGCCATACCGTTCAAACCGAAGGCGGTAGTCCAGTGGCTCGTCGTCGCTCCTGCCGCTGACTTGAGCAAATGTTCCCGTATCCGTCTTATCTTTTGTAGCGGCATAATCACCATCAAATAGCGCAAGCTCGCCTTCAAAAACCAGCTTCTGCTTGAGGAGATTAAAGAGCTTCTCGATGGCGGCGCTGTAGGTCATTTGAGAATTATCAGCACCGGCGAGTGTCGGTGTGGTTTCATCCTGACGGGCGTTAATCATGTTGAGGCTCACCTGCCCTAAATCCCTATCTTCCATAAGCCAGGACGCACCGGTGTAATAGTCATCATTGGCGTCTCCTGTGCGGTAGGTAGGCTGATTTGCGCCAGTAAATACCAAGAAAGAGTGTTTGCGCTCTGGAGTGCTATAAGGCTGAAGTTCCACTGAAGCGCCTTTCAGCGTGCGCTGAAGTGTGCGGTAGCTGACGCCTGCAAAGTAGTCGCCCGCTTCTACACGGAAAGGAACCGAAGCATCGCCTTTTTCATAGAACAAGTTGACACGCTCAGGCACAAAACCGTTATCTGTCGTTCTGTAATCAGAGTCATTCACCACACCAAGAACGCTGCCGCGGAAACGCTCATACGGAGAAATTTGACGGGAAGCATTGACGTTGAATTCATTGAACATCTGGTCGCCACCGAAAGCAAATGGGCTGGAGGTTTTATCTCCTTCGATGTCGTAATAATCCATCCGCAGAGTGTTGTAGCCATCAATCGTCCAGTCTTTCCAGACATCCTCAGCCGCAGCGGCCTTCGCCTGAAGGGCAAAGGTGGCCACACCTGCAAGTAATAAAACGCTGTATCGCTTCATGGTGTGCTCCTTGTTAGCTCAACGGCTGCTTAATTTTAAATACCAGCTCGGTCCTGCCTGGGAAACGCTGGAACCCGGCAGTCGGATGGTTAAACTCAATTTGTGTGTTCACGATAACAGAAACGCGGCTGACCCTGACGCCGTCTTGTTCGTACTGCTGCAGGGTCTGTTGACCCTGGACAGAAAGAAGGTTCAGCTTGGCATCACGCGGGATGGAGCTCTGAATATTTTCCTGAAGACGTGCCTTGTCATAAAAATCTTTACCGAGGTGCTTTTCTATATCTTTGCTATTCCAGGAACCAACCAGCTGCTTTACCGTTTTATCAACAATTCTTGCATCCACGGGCTGAAAGTTATCTACAGCAACTGCGCCTTCAGGAAGCTGCGCGGGAGCAGATATAGCGTTTAGCGCACGGAACTCTCTCGCCTGAGTGGGCTGTGTCATGCAAAGGCAGGCTACTAAAGCCACTGCTGTTATATATGCGATCTGCCTCATTCTCACTCTCCCTTACTTTACAGTTCCGTTTGCCGGAATTGGAATTGCCTTCGTTTCCCCACCCTTACTCTTCGTATTGACGGTAATTGTTCCGGAGAAGCTACCTTTATCTGGTGAAGAGCAGTTGAAGAAAACCGTAATCGTATGGCTGGTGCCACTGCCGGATTTATTGACTGTAAGCTTCGGTGCAATAGAACCTGAAGTGCTAACGCCAGTGATATCCATCGGCACGCTGCTATAAATCGTTACGCTACCAGCCGCTTGTGGACACGGTGAGCTACCTACGGTGTGTACAAAACCAATTGAACCGGAAAGGTTAACCTGAAAAGGCTCTTCTTCAACGGGCGGCTGCTTGGGTTCTGTTTTAACAACCTTAGGCGGCTCAATCACCTTTTCAGGCGTCTTCACTACTACTGGCTTGTAGGGCTCTTTCTCTACTTTCGGCGGTTGATTCTTCGGCTCAGGTTCTTTCTTTACTTTCTTATCACCCTTGCCGACCTTCTCTACTTCTTTTGCATCAAAGGCATTGGTGCCGTCCACAGCATTTACACTCTCAAGCTCCACGGTGGCTTCCCCCGTCTTGACTCTATCTTTCTTACCTTTGTTGCTTGTGGCTGATTTATTTACAGCTGTTCCACCACCGGGTACAACGAGCGTTGTGCCCTCGCCGGCATCCTTCGCAGTTTTTACGCAACGACGCAGGCACGCATTGTAGGCATTCACAGCAGCGGCGTAAGCTTCCTGTGCGCGGCGTGCTTCACCGGCATCAAAATCCGCAACACGCTGTGCGCTGGTGTTCCGGTCACGCAGGCGTGAAAGTTGACGTTCAATATCCGGAATCTGGCGCTCCAAATTGTTGAGCGAATTATTGTATTGCTCCCATTGACGCAGCAGAGCATTGGAAGCATTGGAGCCCATAGCCGGAGGCTTATTGCCCTTCAGCCGGTCGCGCTCTGTGCGAGCATTGTTTAGGTTACGTTCCGCTTCTTCAAGCGCCCTCTTCGCTTCATCCGCACGCTGGCGGGTCTTGCGGGCTTCTTCTTGCTTACGGTCATTATCACGTTCTGCCCTATACATGGCTGCCTGCTGACTTTCACACTGACGGCGACAAATTTCATCTGCCACAGTTTCACCATCGCGAGGGGTTGCCGGCCTGCCACCAGCGCTGCTTTGACCAGAGCTGCCTTCGGTAGCACCGCTAGAGCCGCCAGTTACGCCACTGCTGGATGATGCAACACCGCTGCTGGAAGGCGGCTGGCCGATAAGATCCTTTTCCGTACACTCACGCTCGACAATCTCGGCGAGTTCCGTAAGCTTGCGTATCGCGTCTGCTGTTTTTATATATTCCTCGCTATCGCTACCCATGCGTGATGAAGCGATGCTCAACGACTTGATGTTCTGACGAATCGAGATAATCCATGAATTACAGATAATCGAGCCAGAGTTCAGCGCGAGTTCGGCAAGCGGCCCGCTGCCACCACGCACGGCCTCGCCCTTTGTCGCCAGACCCGATACAGCATTGAAGGCTGCATCAGCCGCGCTCTGCGCCTGCTCACTAAAGCCATTCTCATTGAGCACCGCACCAGGCAAACCCGAAAGGGCCTGCGTGGGCAGAAACAGAAGAACCAGCAATACGAAAAACAAACGCTTCATTTACACTACCCCTAGCCGCTCACAGAGCCACTTGCTGAAACGGTTACTGGCGCTGTCTCACCCGTCACGGTATCTGTTACCGTTCCAGTGACATTGCCTGTAAATGTGCCATTGGCTGGAGACGAGCAATTAAATTGTCCCTGCAGTTGCAGTGCCACGCTTGGCGCCCCGTTCGGACTTACATTCAGCTTCGATGAGAGGGTCCCGCTTACGGAAATGCCCGTGATATTGAGTGGGTGGCCATTATTGGAGTTTATGACAACTGTGCCGGCAGACTGCGGACATGGAGAGGAGCCCACCGTATGGCTAAAGCTGAAGCTGCCAAACGTGCTTATCTGAAGCGGAGGTGTGCCGCCTGAACTGCCGCTACTTGCACCACTCGAAGAGGAAGCAGAACTTCCGCTGCTGCCCGAGGAGGAGCCGGAGGAAGAGGAAGCAGAGCTTCCGCCACTGCCCGAAGAAGAGCCGGAGGAAGAGGAAGCAGAACTTCCGCTGCTGACCATGCTTGGGATACGACCAATCTCTTTCGCATCAAATGGATTGGTGCCAGTGATGGGAACCGTATGCTCAAGTTCGGTGGAAACACCACTGCTGGCGCCAGGTACTAATACACCACCGGTGCTGCTGCTGGCACTTGAGCCTGCACCACGACACCGTGTGCGTTCACACTCACGAAGCATGCCGAGTACTTGGTTAAAGTATTCGGTAATCTTCTGAAGTTTCCTCTGATGCTCTTCAATCGAAGCTTCCATCTGAGTTTTTTGTTCTGCATATTGCTCCCGAGTGTATTTTGGAGTCTCATCCCAGAAATCTATAGCGTCACCATTCGCTGCCTGATTTTCTTTTTCTGTTACGCCGGAATCGAGCTCACGTATTGCGGCCCTAAGATATTCAATTGACCGGAGTTCTTCTTCAGCCGTGCGTGGCAGACGGTTAAGTGCATCCGCTAGCTTCTGGCAAGGGAAGCAGGTGGAGTAAGGGCCAGCCCAGGGGAAAGGCAACGCCATGGGATCCTGTACGCCCGGCGGAGGATTTGCAGGAACCCACCCACCAGAACCGCCGATGACAATACCGGTTTTGCCTTCTTCTACGTTACATTGTTTCTCGCATTCGGCGAGCTGGTTCGCTACAAGCTTGGCGATGTTTTCTTTTCTAGCAATCTCACCCTCTAGGTGGCGAACCCGTGCAGCGTAAGCTTCATTTATGTCATCCATCTGTTCTGTAACTTTTGATGTGAACGCAACATAAGCATCTTGATCGGCAGCTAAGTTTGCAGATTTTCTACCTTCCTTATCCGCGCGCTCCCTTGAGGCCTTGCCCTGATCCAGCATTTGCCGAAGGCTTTTTAAGCGTGAGTCGCGAGTTTCTCTTGCCTCGACTACATCTCTACGGGCGTAGAAGAGATCTTTCATCGCATTGTTGTATCGCTCGGCTAAACCCTGGCACGGTTTGCAGCTGGTCTGGATATCGTTCCAGAACGTAGCTCGGGAGTGACCGTCTTTATCAACCCACCAACCCTGATCATTGGGGTTGTTTGAGAATCTTCTGTACTCGCCGCCACTACGCGTTATCCAAATAGTTGTATCATCATCCGCAGGAATCTCTGCCTTATCAGCATCGCGATCCTCCCTTGAGGGCCCTTCGCTGATTTTGGAGCCAGGGCCTGACCTACGCTCAAGTTCTTCTCCGGTTCTGGCATTATTCAACTTATCTGCGAGTGCAGGCGCTGCCACTGCAAGGATGACCAATGCCAAAATAAGGCAGAGCCAGCTCTGCCTGAGGGTTGGAAGAATCTTTCTCATCGGAACATCCCCTGAATGTGCACCTTTATATACCGTGTTTTTAAAACTGGCTTTTTGTAACTATAAAGCCAGTTTTGAAAACCCCAGCCATCATCCGCACCTAAAAAGAAAAATGCAAGAAAAATGCTTTTTGATAGATTTATAGCTGTTAATCAGTGTCTTGCTTAGGGCCTGCCTACATAGCGCCAACCTTCTTGGCCTAAAAAACAGAGCTATTATCACACCCAATTATGGCCACAATAAAGAGGTCAAAAGCTATCCTGTATTTCTTCTGTTATCAGGTAACCGACTTGGCGCACTGAGGCTGAGAGAAATTTTACTTCGTGTTTGCACCACTTGCGACTGTTGCTTCGCCCTTAATCATTTGCCACAAATTGGCCCAGTCGCCTTCATTGCGCACGCGGGCGCTTTCAAACTGCACGTGGCTTGCAGGAGTTTCGGGCATCAGACGAATGCCCCAGATAGGGTCCAGCTGGTTCGGCAGCGTTGAAAAGCGCACATCACCAATCAGGTCTTTCTTTAAGGGTGCATACGCCACCCAGCCGTCGGAAAAGAACGTAAAAAATGCAAGGTCACGCTTTTGTACATCGCTGATTTTTTTAGGCGGGGTGAAAAGTAGCAGGCTGCCACCTTCATACAGCACGCGGCCGCGCCACGGGCTTACGTGAAATGCATCAATGTATATTTTTCCCTTGTACAGATATTGCGTGCGCCATGCCAGCAGGTTGGCAAATGCTGGTTTTACCTCATGCCGTTCCACCACATGGCCGCGCGAATCTGCAAGCTGGCGCATCGCATCCGTTGCCTGCCTGTTTTGGTAAAAGCCGATACTCCAATACGCCATGGCAAAACAAGCAGCAGCAATGGCAAATCGACGCGATTTTTTAAATGCCGTAAGTGCCACCAGCATTAACAATGTGAGTGTAAACACCGGATCGATGATGGAAATAATACTCCATGATTCACGGCGATTCGTGAACGGCCAGAATAAATGCGTACCGTAATTCGTCATGGCGTCAAGCACGCCATGCATGCCCATGCCAGCAACGCTAAAACCATATAGCACCCAGAATGGAGTCTTTCTACGCAGCACAAGCCATGCAAACACTGCCGTGATAAAAGCGCCAAATGGCGCAAAAAAAATGGCATGCGTAAAGTGGCGATGGTAACCAAGGCCAAGCATGGGGTTGGCAGCATCACGGATCAGCACATCAAGGTCGGGGGCCATACCAGAGACCACACCACACAAAACCGCCGCACGGAGCCACTCTTTGCGCTTACAATGCAGTGATGCGGAAACACTGCCGACTAACGCGTGCGATAACGGATCCATGGCGCCTATGCCCTTTTCTTTGCTTTAGCGCCTGCGCTATCCAGCTCTTTTCTTAGAAACGTTGTCAGCGCGGTTATGGCGGAAATACCGGCTTTTTTCTCAGCCTCTGGGTTGTAATTCGTGTTAGTGTTGATGTCATACACAAACACTGTGTTGTTTTTGTCGCGGATAAATTCAACCCCTGCCACTTCAATACCATTGGCTTTCAGGAACTTTTCCATTTTACCAACAATGGGGTCTTTGAAGTCTTTAATAATTTTAAACAAACCATCATCCGTATCAATCGCGCACACTTCCGAGGCCTTGCCCGGCACATCAATGCGGCACGCTTCCGCAGGGCACAGCTCAAAACCCTGACTCGTATCCACCCGCACCGCATACACGAATTTACCGCCGATAAATTCCATGCGGGTAATGAAAGGTTGCGGCGCCTGAATATATTCCTGTACCAGCATAATATCATCCACCGACGCTTCGAAATTATCGCTTTTCAGATATGCCTCAAGCATTTTGTGCGATTGAAAAAGCTGCACGCCAATGCCCTTGCCGCCACGGTTTGGCTTTAAAATAAAAGGCGCTTTAAACGTTTTTGCCGCTTCGGTTATTTGCTTTTTCCCGAAGCACGCTACCGCGCGCGGCACCGCAATGCCAGATTGCTCAAGGCGGATATATTGGTCAATTTTGCTAATCTCAAGCCGCAGCACAGGCGACCCGTTAATCACCCGGCGGCCATGTGCTTCAAGCCACGTGAGCAGCGCAAATGTGTAGTCCGGCGAATGCTGGTGGCCGCGCGTGTAAGACGATGCACTCATCTTGCTAAAAAAGATACCTTCCGGCGGCGCCTTCGACATATCCAGCACACCACTTTCCATAAAAATGGAATCGTACGGCAGTTTATGCGCTTTAAATATTTTCGCCAGCGGTTTAAACCACTGTTCGTTCTCATGGATGATATAAATTTTTGACATTGTGATGAGCGCGCTAATTCAACGCGAGTGTGTTGCGCTTCTCGTACACAAAACCACTGGCCTGATAGGTGCGGCCAAAGCTATCTGCCTCAGGGCTCCAGAACTGCAGCTGCGACCAATCGTTGTTACGCGAAACATCCCGGACCAACATCCCACGATACACCTTGCGGCGATCCCATTGGTCTTGCCCCCAATTCACGTGAGTCACTTCAATTTCCCGCCTGTTCAGCACCCGCTCCACCACTGCCACGTGGCCATATTGCAAGCGCCCTGTCTTTGACAAAACAAGTACAGAATCTTTTACTGGCATTTTTCCGCGTGCGTATTGCGGGTGCTTTTCAGCCTTATGCCACCACGTGTGGGCATCGCCATAAATCTCAATGCCGGAAACATCGCGCGCATACGGCACGCACTGAAGCGGCTGGAGGCGCGCCCAGCCCGTCGTACCACAACCCGTTAGTAACAAAACGAATACAAATACAAAAATTCTCAAGGCTAGCTCTCTTCAGCTAATTGCATTAGGGGATATTATAAAATATCAGTCTCTCTCTGTCTATGGTCGTTGTTTCTGCTCCACGGTATCAACTGCCGAAAATCCGAGTATTAAAATTCTGCACAAACGGCGCTTATATTTTTACTAATACCAACGACATCACTTTCAGTCAGATGAATCCCCATCGGAAGACTCAAGACTTCGTGTGCAAATAATTCTGCAAGTGGCAAATTGCTTTTGCCTATATGCATCTGCGAATACGCTCCAGATAAATGAGGTGGGGTGGGGTAATGAATGAGTGTAGGAATACCGCGACTCGCCAAGCCGGAGGCTAAGGCATCACGCCGCTTTGTGCGTATCACAAACTGATGCCATACAGGCTCCGCGCCGGCCACAGATTGCGGCAACGCAACCGCCTTCACGCCCGATAATTCGCGATGATAATGTGCGGCAATTTCTCTACGACGCCGGTTCCATGCATCAAGTTTTTTGAGTTTAATTCTTAAAAATGCTGCCTGTAATTCATCTAGCCGCGAGTTGGTTCCAGTAATCACGTGTTGGTTTTTTTGCTTAGAGCCATAATTGGCAAGCATCCTGATTTTTTCTGCAATCGCTTTGTCTGATGTGACAACTGCGCCACCATCTCCGTAGCACCCCAAATTTTTTGTTGGATAAAAACTGAAGCCCGCCGCATGACTAAGGTTACCCGTTTTGCGGCCCTTATATGTTGCGCCGTGCGCTTGAGCGGCATCTTCAAACACGAATAATCTATGTTTCTTGGCAATCTTGCCAATTGCATCCATATCTGCTGGCATGCCGTAAAGATGCACCGCAAGTATTGCGCGTGTGTGCGGTGTAATTGCCTCCTCAATGTTTAATGGGTTGATGTTATGATGCACATCAGGCTCTACGGGCACGGGGGTTGCCCCCACATTCGTTACCGCAAGCCACGTGGCAATATAGGTGTTTGAGGGAACGATAACTTCATCGCCCGCTCCGATGCCGTAGGCGTTTAAAATTAACTCCAGTGCACTGAGGCCACTGCCTACACCAATACAATGTTTTGTGCCGCAATACGCTGCAAACTCTTGCTCAAAGGCTTCATTTTCAGGCCCTCTGATAAATTGGCCCTGAGAAAGAACGCGCTGGAATGCTTCATCAAGTAATTTCTTTAGCTGCTGGGTTTGGGCGCTGATGTCTGAAAATGAAACCGCCATATGCTAAAGCATTTTTAAAAATTCGGGGTAGCTGCGAATGTAATCCGCCTCATCATAGAGCGCGGAGGATAACACCAAGCAGACCGCGCCAGGATCGAGTCTTATATTGTCTAAAAATGTTTTCGGACGCATCAACAAGCCTTGGGTGGGCTTGTCAAGAATCACCTCTTCGCGTTTTTTACCGTTATCCAGTGCCAATAATGTTTTTCCCACGATAGGAATAAGAACTTGCTGTGTTTTTTTGTGGGCATGGCCACCACGCGGATGCCCTGCAACACCTTCTGACAGAAAATAGATGCGCCGAATATCAAACGGGATGTGGTTGCCGCATTCCGCAAATGTCAGGTTGCCGCGCGCGTCGTGCACTTGCGGCAGAGAAATAAATGTCGCTATATTAGAGGTCATACTAGGCCTGAATAGTTAAATCGTTGGTACTTTTTCTTTGCCTTCTGAAGGCTTTCTTTTGTCATTTCATATTCTAGGAAGTTCTCTTGCCGACCAGAACACCTGCCGCCAAGACTTTCATAAATTGTTATTAATCTTGTATTATCTTCACGTATCATTCCGATAGACCGCTCGCAATCAAGCACCTCTATGCCATAAGATAAAATAAGCATTAATGACTCAATAGCAGCAAAACCGCCACATTCAGGACCTACAAGCCAGCTCCCGATGGTGTATTGTTTTTTTGTAATGTCGTGTATCCGAATAAGGCCACAGGGCTGCTGCTGCGAGTTAATGATTACGAAATAATGGCCGTCCGCACGCCTATTATGTTCGGTAATCCATGCGCGTTGTTTCTCGACATTATTCTCCACTGGTTTTAAAAAATAACTTCGTTCTGAATCTGTGCGAATCGAAAGAATATATTCCGCGTCCGCTTCATTCACCGGTCGCAGGGTAACAAATCTTCCTTTCAGCGTGGGGGTTACAGACATTATGCGATTGGCACTTTCATCCATTAGGCTACTTTAATTTTTTTCTTAGGATTTGTTCGATCATATAAAGAGGTTGTGTTTCTGCATGCCTATAGCGCCAGCTTTTTGCACCCAGAAAAGTAATCGCCCCCAACGTGCACATACTATAAAAAACAAGCCAGAAGGCTTTGTTTCCTAAAACCATACTACCAAATGAACAGACAAAAGCCATAAACACAATTATCGCCAACCACGTGGCAGGGTGGCAAAAGTCAACGAATGCATTGAAGGCCAGCACAAAACGACGCATAAGGCCCCACATTGAGCGGCCACTGTGCCGAGGCTGCCGCGTGTATGTTATTCTCTCCGCAGGGTAACCAAGGCTAAAAATAAGGCCTGAGAGAAATACATTATGCAGCGTGTTTTTTAAAATATCCCGCACCACCACTTTGTCCATAACTACAAAATCGAAGCCCTGTGCCGGAAAATCCGGCATCGCAAACAGGCGAAATAGTCGATAAAAACAGGCTGAAAATACCTTTTTCATGAAGGGGTCATGTCGGCCCTCACGCACGGCATACACCACCTTGGCACCCTTTTGCCAACGTGCAAACATCTCTTTTAGCAACTCTGGAGGGTCCTGAAGATCCGCAGCAATAATGCCAACGCACCCTTCGCGGGTATGCGCCAAACCCGCCTGAACGGCTGCCATTGAACCAAAATTACGCGCAAGAATGATGATGGTAATATGTTTGGGATATTGTTTCTGCGCTTCCTTTAGTTTCTGCAACGAATCATCTTCAGATCCGTCATTCACGAAAATAAGATGCAGGTGGGGCGCAATGGTTTTTTTAAGCGTCATTAGCCTCTTCACCAGCGGCATAATACTGCCACTGTTGTTGTAAACCGGTATAACGACTGAAAATTCTTTCATGCTTTCCGTGTTGCAAGGTCAGTCTTCATAAAAAAAGCGTGGGCATTTCTACCCACGCTTTTACATCGAAGCTAAACGGACTAGCCGTTGATGAGCTTCAAGTTTACCGCAGAAACACGGCCTTTATTCGTTGCCAATTCATAGCTGAGCTTTTGGCCTTCATTCAGCGTGTTAAGGCCTGCCGCTTCAAGGGCCGTAATGTGCACAAACACATCCGCACCACCATCATCCGGCTTAATGAAGCCAAAGCTTTTCATCGGGTTAAACCATTTTACGACACCATTAGCCATCGTCATCACTCCTTCGTTAGTATGGTCATTATTTCTGCCCAGCACTGACGCAGTAACTGCACAGAAAAGTTAGTCGAAAAAGGATGCAGGATTGATAGGGTAAAGTCAAGGCGTATTGGGTTACTCATTACTTTGCAAGCCAGTCCGCCAAATAAAAATAGAGCGGGATCCCAACAATCAAATTGAATGGAAAAGTAATGGCCAAGGAACATGTTACATACAGGGCGGGGTTGGCCTCGGGTAACGCAATCCGCATTGCGGCTGGCACCGCGATATAGGAGGCACTCGCACAGAGTGTCGCAAGCAGCATCATTTCGGGAAGATGCAGACCTAAAATCGCTGCGGTAGTAAGGCCAATTGCCATGCTGATAAGAGGCATGTAAAGGCAGTAAAGAATGAGCGGAAATGGAAATATCTTCAAGTTTTTGAATTGCCGTGCCGTAATAAGACCAAGGTCAATCAGGAAAATGCACAACACTGCATAGAACGGGTTGATAAGATAAGGCTTAAGTCCCTCAATGGCCTGTTTATCTGCAGTAAGGCCAATGATCAACCCACCAAGCAGCAGCACCACGCTGCTGTTAAACGCGACATCGCGCAGCACCTCCGGTGATAAAAGCCGCCGCTTCGCACCAGGCTTCAGACGCTGGCTGCCCTTCGCCAGCAGCAGGCCGGTAATAATAGCAGGCGCCTCCATGAAAGCCATAAGGGTTACCACATACCCCGCGTGAGAATATCCTTTTCCGTTCAGGTAGGCCACAGCATAGCTAAACGTTACCACACTTACAGAGCCGTAATGCGCAGCAATGGCGGCGCTGTCAAGCCGACTAAGGCCTGTAGTCTTACGCAGCAAACCATAGCCAATCAGCGGGATAAGGAAGCTGAGAAACACGCCTGAAAGTAACACGACAGCAATTTCGGTCAGCGGCACTGAAGAGTTTGCAATTGCAAGGCCGCCCTTGAGGCCAATGGCCAGCATCAGATACATAGAAAGGGCTTTTGTGACTTGATCAGGAATATTGAGATCAGACTTCGCCAAGCCAGCAATAATCGCCAGTAAAAAAAACTGGATGAAGGGAGATGTCACAATATCATGAAGGATGTCTATAACCATAGATCGACACGTCTATCATGAGGTAAAAGATAAAAAAACACCTTTTATTAAAGGGGTAATAGCTTTTTGTTATAGGCTCAAGCTATCTTATAAAAGACTCTATTTTCTGCGCTGGGTTAATATCTACCGAACGCATACGGCCGCTTTCAAGCGCCACCAGCGAGCGGCCTGTAACACTCACATTACTGCCAGATTCATGGATGGATGGGCGGTCTACATCGCCACCCAGATGCGCGCTATTCAGCGCCTGCACAGCTACACCTTCTGTCAGCGGGGGCAGCTTAAAGTCAATCTTCTCGTGGCCGCCATTCACCATCACCACCAAGTCGGGGTTATAGATAGGCTTGTCATCCGGCCCTTTTTCAGCCGTTTTCTGCCCAGCTACCACATAGCAAAAAGCCTGACCATTCGTCCAATCATGGGGTTCCATTTCCTTGCCCTCGGGGGTATAAAACGTGATGTCTTTTTTGCCAGTTTCAGGATCCACCTGACCGGTGAAAAACGTGTCGCGCTGAATTTCAGGGTGGCGGCGGCGGAACTCGAACACTTCCTTGGTGAATTGCAGCATGTTTTTCTGCCAGTCTTCGCCCAGCACCGTGTTAATCCATGTCGACTTCCCGTCCACGTTATAGGCATCGTGGTTGCCATGCTGGCTGTGGCCGCGGCCATGCCCATGCGGAATCATCGGCACACCGACGGAAAGTGCCAGCACCGAAAGAGCGAATTGCTGACGCGTTTGGAAAATATTCAGTTTTTCGGGGTCTGCTTTCAGCTTGGCCATGAAGCCTTTGCGGTCTTTTAATTCCTCTGTGGAGTAACCCATCATCACCGCCGTTAAATCTGCCAGCGTGCGACCATCATGCGCGGTGATAAAATTCACGCCCTGATTCGGGCCGCCTTCCTTGAAAATATGGTGCGAGCCGGTCATGTAATTCGCCAGCATGGCAGGGTCGGCACCATTATCAGAAAGCGTCGCCTCGCGCACATAGTCGCGGTATTTACCATTCCAACCTGCAAAGGCTGGTGTGTTGCCCAGCTGGTAACTGTCGGGCTGACCTAGATCCCACGGCTCACCCGTGAAGTGCACCTTGCCTTTAAGGATGGGGCTGGCGGCAATTTCCTGAAACAGTTTAGCCTGCCCGTTATACGCGCCATGTTCACCCTCACGCCCCAGCGTAACGCCGAGGTCGAACCGGAAACCCGTTACGCCAAGCTGCGCGAAGTATTCCAGTGAATCCACCACCATGCGGCGTGCCATGGGGTGATTAAAATCCAGCGAGTTACCGCAGCCCGTTGTATCAAAATAAAAACGAGGGTTATCTTTGTTATGGCGATAAATGAAAGAATCAAAGCCCTTGAAGGAAAGATGCGGCCCCATGTGGTTGCCTTCCGCCGTGTGGTTATACACCACGTCCATCATCACCTCGATGCCGTTTTTACGCAGCGTTTGCACCATGTGCACGAATTCTTTTAAGGGCTCTTCGGATGCTGCGTAGTTATTGGGCGTGAAATAATTGAGCGTCATATAACCCCAAAAATTGGGGTTACCAGTCGATTCAATCGGCGGAAAAGAATGCACAGGCATCAGCTCCAGCATGTTAATGCCGCCTTTGATAAGGTCCACAAAGCTGCGGTGTGCAATGCTTTTATAGGTGCCATGTTCGCCCGGTGCCAACTCAGGGTGTCGCTTGGTGGCGCCTTTAATATGCGCCTCCATAATCGCCAGTTGTTTAAACGCATAGTTTGAGCCATGCGGGATATTATTTTCTTCACGCCAGCGCGCGGCTTCTGCAATTTGCGCCTGCCAGTCAATCACCCGCCCCTTAGGCATGAACGGTGCACTGTCGCGGTCATCGAACAGAAAATCATGATCATCTCTGCCCGGATGGTCCTTATCAAAACGATAGGCGTGCACTACCCCATCCGTCCAGTCGATGCGGCCAGCAATCGATTTTGCATAAGGGTCGAGCAGTAATTTATTCGGATTAAACACATGTCCCTGCTCTGGCGCCCACGGGCCATGCACACGGTAGCCATAAATTGCACCCGCTTGCAGACCCGGCACGAAGCCGTGGAAAATGTTATCGCCATCTTTTTCAGGTAGCGCGATGCGCTCTTCTCTTTCCGGGTGGAATAAGCATAACTCCACTTTCGTGGCAGGAAGGCCCGCATGAACAGCAAAATTTACCCCATCTTCCAATGGCGTAGCGCCCAGAATTTTAGTGCTTCCGGCCGTTATTTGCCCGTGTTTTATCACCGCTTGCACCCCTAATGCCTTTTGAAACAACCCTATCGTAAAGAAATATGATTAATAATTGATTAAGAGCACCAGTGTGTTAGGGCCTAATTATTCCATAATTCCAAATGTTTAGAATTTAATAATTATTGACTTGATTGTTATGTGGGGTTAGTAACTCACCCATCCACCCGGAACATCGGGGAACAAAAAAAGGGGTTTTTATGACTAAACTGAATCACTATCTTCTGGCTGGCGCAGCGGCGCTGGTAATGATGGGCAGCGCACCGGCTGCCGAAGCGCGCGATCAGATTCGCGCTGTGGGCTCTTCTACGGTATATCCGTTCGTAACGGTGGTTGCTGAAAAATTCGGCAAAGCCGGTTTTAAAACCCCGATCGTAGAATCCACGGGTACAGGCGGCGGCTTTAAACTATTCTGTGCTGGCGCCGGTGAAGATTCACCTGATATTTCTAACGCGTCCCGCGCTATCAAATCCAGCGAAGTGGAACTGTGCAAGAAGAATGGTGTCAATAATCCGATTGAAGTGAAAATCGGTTTTGACGGCATCGTGCTTGCAAACGCGGTGAAAGCACCAACTGCTGTTATTAAGCGCGAACAGATTTTCCTTGGCCTCGCACGTCAGGTGCCTGTGGGCGGAAAATTGGTGAACAATCCTTACAAAAACTGGAAGGAAATTGACGCCTCCCTGCCGGATGAAGCAATCGAAGTATATGGCCCACCACCAACCTCTGGCACGCGCGATGCGTTCGTAGAGCTCGTGATGGTGGAAGGTTGCAAGAAGTTCAAAGAATTTGAAACTGCAATCCCAGATGAAAAAGAACGCGAAAAAGCCTGCGGCCTGATTCGTGAAGACGGCAAATATATCGAAGCCGGCGAAAACGACAACCTCATCATCCAGAAACTGGTGAGCAATCCGGTTGCTTTCGGCATCTTCGGTTATAGCTTCCTTGAGCAGAATGCCGATAAGGTAAAAGGTGCCACAATTGACGGCGTTGCCCCCACGTTCGATACCATCGCAGGTGCCACTTACAAAGTGTCACGCCCGCTGTATGTGTACGTGAAGCGCGAACACCTCGGCACCGTGAAAGGCCTGAAAGAGTTTGCCACCGAGCTGGCAAGCACCAAAGCCATCGGTGAAGATGGTTATCTGGTTGCTAAAGGCCTTATCCCGCTGCCAGCCGATGAGCTGAAAGCAGTTCAGGCAGCTGTGGCAAAATAACAACTACTAATTGATTCACCCCCTGTGGTATTCCCGCAGGGGGGGGAATTTATAAACCATGGAGAGAGACATGAATAACCTACTTAAAAAAGCAGGGCTGCTTGCTCTGCCTGCACTATTACTCTGCACTACATCCGCTCACGCTGCCGTTGACAGCGCCGCCCTTGAAAATCGTATCAAGGAGCTGGAAGCCAAAATCGGCAAGCTCGAAAAAGCACTCGATTCGCAGGATAAGAAAATTTCTGCCGTATCCTCTGCTGCACCTAAAACGAAAGTCGGTGCGAAGGATGATGAGATTGAAATCACCCTCGCCCCAGTGCCAAAATTCAAAAGCAAAGACGGTAGCTTCAGCTTCCAGCCGATTGGCCGTGTGCATGCTGACGCCGCTGTATTCAGTGATGACAAGGCCGACCATTCCGATGGCACGATGATTCGCCGCGGCCGCCTTGGCTTCAAAGGCCACATGTATGATAACTGGGAATATAAAACGGAAGTGGATTTCGCGAACAACGAAACCAGCATTACCGATATGTATCTCGGTTACACAGGCTTTGACGACACACTGTTGCAGGTGGGTCAGTTCAAGGAATCTTTCGGTATGGATCAGTTAACGAGCAGCAACCATATCAACTTTATTGAACGCTCATCGGTAGATATTTTCTCGCCTGCGCGTCATATCGGTTTGGCCGCTTCACGCTTTGGCAATAACTGGTCGGCCACCGCTGGCTTGTTTGGCGACACGGCAGGCACCACCTCTACTGACGACGAGGCAAAAGACTTCACCGGCCGCGTAACCTACGCGCCTGTGAACGAAAAGGGTCGCGTCGTGCATGTGGGTGTAGCTGGTAGCCACCGCACGCCGGATAACGCAACCGACAGCATCAAGTTTGAGTCGCGCCCCGAAACACGCCTCACCAGCATTAAGTCAGTTGGCACCGGCACGCTGACGGGTGTGGATAACGTGTTACTCACAGGCCTTGAAGGTGCAGCGCAATATGACGCGTTCACTTTCCAGTCTGAACTGGTGAATGCTAAGGTAAACCGCGAAGGCAACCCAGACGCGGACTTCCGCGGCTGGTATGCGCAAGGTTCTTACGCACTCACGGGTGAGAAAAAATCCTACTCCGTACAGGATGGGGCATTTAAGCGCATCAGCCCTGCCGTTCCTTTCAACCCATCAGAAGGCACCTATGGTGCGTGGGAAGTAGCTGCACGTTATAGCAGCCTCGACCTGAATGATGGCACGGTCACCGGCGGTGAAATGGACAACGTAACGCTGGGCCTTAACTGGTACCCCAATGCGAACGTACGCTTCATGGCGAACTACATCATCGTGAACACGGATGAAAACGCCACCGTAGCGGATGACAGCCCAGAAGTGGCTGCCGTGCGCGCGCAGTTTGACTTCTAATAACGCTTACGGGGCGGCGCTAACCTGCCGCCCCGTATAATTCTGCCTCCGCCTGCCTGCGGCGAATAAGACCCGGCAATTTCCTGCCACCTGCCCACACCCAGCGCATTAATTCTTCCGGCACTTCATCATCATAGCAATGATTTACTTTCTGCCGTAGTGTAGAACGCTGAAACGCAGCACCACCCAGATTAAACACAAAACTTGTCAGCGCATCAAATTGCGTTTGCCGCAAGTTGCGGCGTGTTAAACGCAGCAGGCTTTTTTCTGCCTGAATCACATCCTGCCTCAGTAGTGCTTCAGCCTGTAATGCATCAATCTTGCTTGGAAAATATTCGTTTTTTCGTATTAGGTGGCCGTAGCCAATAGTAGGAAGTCCTGCCGCATCGGCATAGATATGTGCAGAAAAACCCTCAAATTCTTTAATGAGCAATAACCCTCGCGTGGAAAGTTTCATGCCCTGCCTGAGGCCTTATTCAGCGCACGCTGGCCAAAATAAAAACTGATGATGCCCGCGAAAATCGCCTGATCTTCTTCCGTCCATAACTGCCAATAGAGTTGGTCGGTGTAGAGCGAGCATTTAATGGCGGCATAAAGGAAAAAAAATCCATAGGCTACCACGGGCCGCACCGTGCCGTTCAGCGCATCCACCCAGCGAATGCCCGTGCGGTAGGTGCGATAGAGCTGCGTGCGCTCCGCAATATCGGCATAGGCACCAATTTCCTGCATGCGCTGTAACGCAATATTTTCCTGTGCTTTCATTTGCAACTTTAGCATTTCCACCTCATGCGCGCGCTCGGCTTTGTTGCGCCAGAACTTCATAAATTCCGGAAAGGCTGCACCGAAGAAGCCAATCAGGGCACCGAACAGTGAAATCATTTTTTATTTCCCCATTGCTTTATCGAGCTTCACTTCAATCCGCATGGCCTGCTCTTTTAAACCTTCCACACGCTCTTCCACGCGACCCATGCGTTCGATGACCATCGTGTTTTGCTTCATCCACTGTTCCAGCACACCAACCCTTGCTTCAACCGGAGAAAGACCGTACCAGTCATTTAGGGGATGAAATGTCTTCAAATGCAATATCGCTGAGCGGCCATTGGCGCGGTCCACATTAAAACGCCTGACAGTATTGCCCACCGCATATTGATAGCCCTGCGGCATGCAGTCCTTGCCGGAAATCACCGACACACGGTCAGGCCGCAAGATATGGAGTTCACGTGGCGGCAAGCCGGAAGCACTGACGGCCTGCACAAATGCATTACCGCTAATCATGCGGCAGCTATAGAGATTCTCAAAAAACTCTGTATTGCTCTGGCAGGGGTTCGGCATAGTTAGCAGTTTTAAAAGCGGATGCTGGCGGAGCTCTTCTTTTGCATCCTGCTCTATTCTGAATAACTTCCACGGCACGCTAGCCGCGCCTTGGGTAATAAGGTTAATGCAGCGATACGCAATCACGTTGCGGATATAAGCTTCGTCGGCGAATTTGCCATATTCACGCGGCATCCACACTGCCTTGCCCGGTGCGTGCACATAACTTTGATACCAGCGCACATTTGCCATTTCTTCTATGCCCTGTTTTTTTTCAGTCACATTGTTTTTGAGCACTTGGCGCAAGCGTTTAAGAACGCTACCGCCATGCGGTGCTTTTGTATGCATCACAGCCATAAGAACCTTTAATTGGTGAATGAATCCGTTCGTGGAGAGGTATAATTTTTTGAGCTTATAATTACATCCTATGATGCACCCCCCATACCCGGAAGGGGGTTTTTCAAAATTATTTCTGGTCGACTAAAATCGGCGAATATCCGGCTTATGCAGCTGCTTTTTCTTTTCCCAAATCAGATATTGCGATGTGGAATCCACCTGATCATCATGCCGCGCAGAAGGAAATGTGAATAGCTCCGCTTTATATTCCTCTAGCCATACCGCCCGCATGGGTAGCTTCACCAACCCAGCTTCAAATAATGTAAGAACGGAAATAAGGCGCTGCATTTTATCTGTGTTCGCTGAAAGCGCGATAACCGGAAAGCGCGAAGATGATTTTAAATCCTGTATCAGTGATTGGCCTGAGGCTTTGTCTTCAATCAATATCGCCTGTGGTTGCCACTCTATTGCCAGTGCCTCGGCCTTTTTTCGTAAGTCCGGATAATTTAATTTTTCACGACATACATCCAGCAGGTAATAGCCATCTTGCTGCCGCGCCCATGTGGTGCACACAGAATAATCGCTGTTATCCGCAACCTTTATGGCCGTATCCCAGCTTTGAATGATGGGGCAGGATTGACTATCCACCTTATCGTAATATTGGCACCAATGCTTCTGCACGAGCGTTCCTTTTTCAGGGCTGGGTGTTTGCAGATATTGGGCGCGGAAAGCCTCATCACCCATTTCTTTTCGTATTGCGGCTAGTGCACCAATGTTCTCGCGGGCGGGCTGTAATGCCTCGCCGGATTTAACCTTGTGTACCGCCCAGCCTGTGTCATATTCTTTGTCTTCCTGTGCGATTGCAGGGAGTGCAAGCACCTGCCAGCCACCCTTCTCTATCAGGTAACCGGTTAAATCCTCCGCGTGCAGGCGCTGCATCACCAACACCACAACCGCCTTTTCTTTTTCGTCGGCACGGCTTATGAATATCTGCTCAAACCATTCAATTGTTCTCTGGCGGTAGTCGCGCTTGTGAATATGAAGTGGGTTTTGGGGGTCATCCACAATCAGGTAATTACCGCCCTCCCCGGTAATGCCGCTGTGCGTAGAAACTGCTAGCCTGAAACCACGCTGCGCGAGGGTAAATTTATATTTTTCATTTTGGTCGTGTGCAAATCTGGCCTTTGGGAATGTTTCTTTGTACCAATCCGATTGCATGAGAAGCCTTGTATCCAGCGAATGTTTGGCCGCCAAATGCCGCGCATAGCTTGCCACCAGAATGCGGCGTGTACTGTCTTTCCCCAACATCCACGCAGGCCATGCGACCGAAACACAGAGCGATTTCAAATAGCGCGGCGGCATATTGATAATCAAACGCCTTATTTTTCCTTCGGCACATTGCTCCAAATAATGCGCAATTAGTTCGATATGCCAGTTTGTGGTGAAGATGCTGCCGGGATGTACGGTTTCCACTGATTTTGAAATGAAGCTGTAAAAATCATTTCTCAGCAGGCTGGCATGAGCGGTCTTCGCCAACGACTGACAGTCTTCGGGCATAGGCTTTTAGCCTTTCCATATCATTTTCGGGTATGTCTTTTGTTTCTTCCGGTGGGCCATCGCATGCAATATCCTGCAATCGCGTTAGCACCTGCGTAAGCTTCACGAGCACAGAGAGCGGTGATTCTTTGCCATTCCAAAACGTGGTGTTCTCCTGGTTCCCTGCGCATGCTTGCTGCGTATATTCGTCCAGCGCATGCAGCATTCTCTGCGCAATAATGCGTATGGTTTCTACTTCATTTGCCATACTTTTTTGTAAGGGCGGATGACGCTGCTGATAGGACGTCAGAACGTCACGAACATTAGAATGTGGATTTTCCGGATGCATAAAGGGATAGCATTACTATGCTATCCCTTTGCTTTTTCCGGAAGGGTGAATTACGCGATGATAAAATTGGTCGGAGCAATATCGGTAACACCCAGAATGGTGATGCTGTTACCTAAGCCAAAATCAATAAACAGGCCGCTTTCCAGCACCGTGGTTTTAGTGTTGATGATATCATCAATAGACGCGGACAACACCGATGAAACCTGAATGCGGTCTTCGCCTAAGTTAAAATCTTCAATAATGTCAGTGCCGCAATTGGCGCCAAACACGAAGATGTCGGCATTTGCTCCACCATTAAGCCTGTCATTGCCAAGGTCCCCACCCACAATATCTGCGCCCGTACCACCAAAAAGCTGGTCAGTGCCCTGCCCGCCTTTTAGCGTGTCGTTCCCTGCATCACCTGTGATAATGTCATTACCCTCGTTACCATTGACCGTATCATTCCCTGCGCCTGCAGTGAGGATATCATCATCAAAATTACCATTCACGGTATCGTTGCCGTTACCACCCTGAACGTTATCGGCCCCTTTGCCTCCACGTGCAAAGTCATCACCTTCGCCGCCAATAATCGTATCTGCGCCAAGGTTGCCGTTGATATCATCATTCCCGGCACCACCATCCACAGAATCCCTATTCTTACCAGAGGTGATGCGGTTTCCGAGGCTGTTACCGAATATGATGTCCCCGCCCTGACCAGAACGTGCATTCTCAATATTTGAACCAAACGCCAGCCATATGAACGTGCCCGTGCCAGCATCGCGATTGCCCACTTCCGTTACATTCTGGAAGCCTTCGCGCAGGTCTACAATCACATTCCCCGCATAGCCGATGGTAGAAAGCATATCCGTACCACCCGCATCCCAAAGCGTTCTCGCCTGCGTGGCCGTTCCATCATATTCATAGGTGTTGTCACCCGCGTTATAGCTACGGTTTGCGCCATAAATATACTGGATGACCGCGATGTCATAAATCATCAGGCTCGAAGGGCGGATGTTCTCTGTTACGTCACCGGGATTAAAGTCTGGGAATGTACTGTTCATCACCGTGGCATCGGTGGTTTGTTCGGCAGCACTCAGCGTGGTGCCATCCTGCGATTCTGCCGCATCAGGGTGGGCAAGGCCTAGTGCATGGCCAATCTCATGCAGCATCGTCACGAAGCCTTCGTCACCCGCAGAAAGCGTGGTGCCTTCTCGCGCAACATCCACGTCTGCTGCTGTAATCGTACTATCCGTGGGCGGGCCACTCACGGCAAAGGGGAAGCTCGTCAATCCCAAAATACCAGAGCCAATCGTTTGTGGCGCAGCAAAAATAAGCGGCACGCTATCGAGGTTATCTTGGTTACCGATAACACGTACTTGCTGCTGTTGGTTGTTGATAGAAGAAACAATCTGGTAGTCGAATGAAATATTCGCCACGTTAGAAAATTCACGAAGAGCAGCCGTTGTTGCAAGGCGCAAATCATCCGCCACGTTTAATTCACTACTGGCGCGAATCGTGTAATCGATACTGGCACTGGAGCCAACCCTGCCAGTCCATGACCAGCCGGAAATAAGGGCGTTGATTTGTGACGAGCTGGATAAATTCAGTGCCATAGCTTCCCCTTGTTTTATGCCTTACATTTTACATTCCATAAAACGCAAAGTCCACCTTTTCAGGGGTTAAATATCAAGGTTATCGGCAAGCTTATCCTTCAGAATTTCCGTGCGCTCTTGAATAAATTGTAAGCGCAACTCCGGCTTTTTACCCATAAGGCGCTCTACTTTTTGTGCTGTCTGTGCCTGCGCAATCGTTTCAAACGTTACTTTTTGCAGCACACGCGTGGCAGGGTTCATGGTGGTTTCCTTCAGCTGTGGCGCTGTCATTTCGCCCAAGCCTTTAAAGCGTCCAATTTCCACATGCTGGCGGCCCTTTGAGAGCTCAGCCACGATGGTATCTTTTTCTGCATCCGTTTTGGCATAGCGCGTGGTGTTACTCTGCGTAATGCGGTACAGCGGCGGCTGAGCAAGATACAAATGCCCGTTTTCAATCAACTGGGGCATTTCACGGAAGAAATACGTCATGAGCAGCGACGCAATGTGCGCGCCATCTACGTCAGCATCCGTCATGATAACCACTTTGCCATAGCGCAGTTGCGATTCGTTATAATGATCGCCCGAGCCGCAACCCAGTGCCAGTAACATGTCGCTTATTTCCTGATTCGCCTTAATTTTATCCACCGTGGCACTCGCCACATTCAGGATTTTGCCACGCAGCGGCAATACCGCCTGTGTTTCACGGTTACGCGCCTGCTTGGCAGAACCACCCGCGGAATCACCCTCCACGAGGAAAATTTCTGTTTGCTCCTGAAGTTCCTGCGTACAATCCGCAAGTTTTCCCGGTAGGCGCAGCTTCTGTACGATGCTTTTACGGCTAACCGCCTTGTTATTTTTGCGGCGCTGACGGTCTTCTGCTTTTTCGATAAAGAATTCCAGCAGCTTATTTGCTTCATCGGGGTTGCGGCTCAGCCAGTGATCAAAATGGTCACGCATGGCATTTTCTACAAAGCGCGACACGCCGCTGCTTACCAACTTCTCTTTCGTCTGGCCTTGGAATTGCGGCTCACGGTAGAAGAGCGATAAAATCACATAGGCGCTTTCAAACACGTCATCGGCGGTAATTTGCGCAGCTTTTTTATTATTCACCATCTCACCGTAATCGCGCACGCCTTTGGTAATGGCGTTCCTTAAACCATATTCATGCGTGCCGCCTTGCGAGGTCACAATCGTATTGCAGTAAGAATGCACAAAGCCATCTTCATGAATGGGCCAGTGAATCGCCCACTCTACTCTGCCCATATTTTCCGCGAGCGGCGCATCACCAATAAATGGCTCCGGTGTTACCGTGCGCAAATCGTGCAGCTCTTCTTTCAGGAAATCTTGTAAGCCGTTCGGAAAGTGAATCGTATCCTGCGGAGGTACCGTATCCTTGCCTGTAATCAGCGCAGGGTCACACGACCAGCGGATTTCAACGCCGCGAAACAGATATGCTTTCGAGCGGATGAAGCTGTATACACGCTGCGGCTTAAGGCGCGCCTTCGCGCCGAAAATATCAGGATCAGGGTGGAACGAAATCGTCGTGCCACGGCGGTTGCTGGCTGCGCCTGCTTTTTCAAGTTTACCGAGTGCGGCCCCACGGGAATAATGCTGCTTCCAAAGAATTTTATCGCGCGCCACTTCTACTTCAAGTCTGTCAGACAGCGCGTTCACCACAGAGATCCCCACACCATGCAATCCGCCTGAGGTTTGGTATACCTTGCCGCCAAATTTACCGCCGGAGTGTAGCGTGGTCAGAATAATTTCAAGCGCCGATTTTTTAGGGAATTTCGGGTGCGGATCCACCGGAATACCGCGGCCATTATCACGAATGGTCAGCGTGCCATCTGCGGCCAGCTCCACTTCAATACGGCTGGCATGACCTGCCACCACTTCATCCATGGCGTTGTCGAATACTTCCACCATCAAGTGGTGCATGGCAGATTCATCCGTGCCGCCAATATACATGCCAGGGCGGCGGCGCACAGGCTCTAGGCCTTCAAGCACCTCAATGTCTTTTGCCGAATATTCTTCTTTTTTGCCGGCTTTTGCCGCTTTGCTGCTGAAAAGATCGTCTGTCATTGACCCGCTACATATCGAAAAATCGGTTATTTCACACCTATGGTGTAGAAAAAACCATGCGAGAGTGCAAGAAAAATCGCAGTTTTCAGCGGATTTAGCTCTCTAATGCTACTTCGCAGCGCTACGCTTTTCGGCGGCTTGCTGGTCAATCCCCACGGATTCCTGTGCAGCCACATCGAAGGTTTTAACCTGCTTATAGTCCTCGCGACGGGTATAAGGGCCATCATTCGTATAGCGATCTCTCCATTGTTCTGCATCCTTGGTAGCACCACTGGCAACGTCGGAAAATACGCAGCGCGTCATCACGTCGCGGGCCTGACCGCCTGCGGCATGCAGCACCCAATTTTCCTCATTTCCCAGCATGGTAGAGGCATCCCCCACCACATATACACCCGGCACGCTCGTGCGCCCGTGGCGAATATCCACCTTACCGGCATCGTTCTGTATACCAAGCGGCTCAACAAATTTCGGTGGGCGGCTGTGGAAGGCTTCAAAGCCCAGCGCCAGAATCAGCGCATCGGCTTTCATTTCAATGGTTTCTTGGCGAATCGGCTTAATGTCTTTTTCCTTTATCACATCGCGGCGCGCTTCCTTTGTAAGCTCATTTAACCAGAGCGGCCATTGCGTAATAGTTACTTTCACGCCTGTCATTTTTCCGGCATCGTCCTTAATCACCGAATCGATAGAGGCATCATGCGTGCGCGGATTGTAGTTGCTGCCTGCCACTTTTGCCGCAATCATCAACTGTGTCGACATTTTGAAATGGTCGGCTTCATTCGGCCAGCCATTGCCTTTTGAGGGCTGCTCACCTGGTTCAGGCTGGCGGATGATGGTCGTTACTGTGCCCGGCGTACCGCCAGAGCGTTTTTCAGCTTCAATCTGTTTGCTAGTCCACGCGAGAATATCTTCACCCGTTAAACCACCACCATAAATAAGTACATTTTTATCGCCCAGATAAAGCGGAGATTGTTTGAAGTCGAACGGCAGCGGTGCTTCATGTGGTTTATCGCGGCCAAAATCATACGCCGTTACATCGCCCTCCACCTGCGCTTTAATCGCCTGCGCCTGCGCGCCTAAAAATTCCATCGCCTGATACACGCCTTGTGCATCGCCCCCTGGCAGTTTAATGCGGCGCGGCGCATCGGCTACGCCCGTAGCAATCACCAGTGCATCGCTGGACTCTTTCAGCTTCACGATGTCTACATCTTTGCCGACTTCGGTGTTCAACTGCACTTTAATGCCCATCTGTTCGGTGAGCATTGTTTGCAGTTCACCAAAGTTACGGATGGATTTCCATGGCGGAATCCCCTTGCCTTCGGTCATGAGACCACCTAACTGGCCTGAGCGCTCAATAATCGTTACATCATGGCCCGCTTTGCGCGCTTCCCATGCGGCCTGTAAACCAGCGATACCGCCGCCAATAATGGTAATTTTTTTGCCAGTTTCCTGCTCTGGTGGCTCAAAAAGTTTGGGGAATAGATTATTTTTCCAACCATATTCTTCAAGCGCCTGCTCATTGAAATTAATCGCCACCGCTTCATTTGGATTATTCGCAGCCACCACGCAATGCGTGGTGCAGCCTGCGGCGCACATACTGCCGATAAAAAATGGCGACACGCGGCCAAAGGCAAAAAATGCGCGTTCGAAATCACCTTGCGAAAGCTGCTGATTCATTAAACGAATTGGCTTCTGGTAACCGCAACCATTCTCTGAACAGGTCTGCACCGTGCACACGCAATCACCACCTGAGCGGCGTGCATCATCCTGCAGAATCGGCAGTGAGGCAAACTTGATGGTGCCAGTCAGCACATCATCTGGAATATATTGCACATGTCCGCGCTCGCCATCTGGGCGGGGCGCTTGCTTGAAGATGTTATGCCCGGCAGGCACCGTTACATCAACCGTCTCTTTTCTGGTATTATCTGCCATATACTAATCCCTACAGCCTGTGTGCTTCTGATTTTGTTAGGCCCGTGCCGGCAACTTGCTGATTGCCCCAACCGCGGCGACCCATTTCAGCATTCTCCCATGCCTTCGTGCCCGGATCCATATTGCCATCATCACGCAGCATGCGGCGGCCCGTTACGTCCACTACTGCCTCAAGATTCTGGTGCTTGCTCTGCGCAATCGCAATCGCCACAGAGTAATACTGTTTTTCCTCGGGCCAGTTATCAAGCTGGCGCTTGGCTTCGGTTGAACCCGTGCGTGCATGGTGCTCTTTCAGCAGTCCCAAAATTACCTCTTCCATTTCCGGATTGCTGGAAAGTGGCTTCACTTCCATGGTTTTCTTATCGCAGCTCTCCGCAAATTTCCCGGCTGGGTCATATTGCAGCATCACGCCGCCATTCGCGCCTTCACCGTGTGAGCGGCCAAAAATCGGCTTGATGTTCAGCATGGTCATAGGGCCAGAAAACGCCATCGCCTGATCGCCCACACCTTCGGTCACAATCGTTACGCCACGACCGCTGGCACCTGCAAGGTTGCCTGCAATCCCCTGGTTAAAGATTTTACCGCCAGTCGCGGCTAAGCCTAGGGCCTTACCTGCCGTGCGGATGTCTTTGTCTGCCGTACGGTCAGCAGGCTGCTTGATCACCAGAACAGCATTTTTGGTCATATTTTCGCCGGCAGAGTCTGCGGCCTGACCTTCAAGCTCAATGGTAATACCATTACCAATCAAACCACCCAGAGCCGCACCGGCGCCACCAAAGCTGTTCTTCGCTTCGGGAGCAAGGCTTGCCACACCTTTGAGTTTGATAATAAACGTATCTTCTTTAAACGTACCGAGTGCTTCGCTGAAGCGGCGATGGGCATCATCCAGTCGCGCCTGCGCTTCTTCAAACACATCGCTCTTTGCGCCCTTTGCTTCTCTGCCTTCACGAATCACAATCTCTGCAACGTCACGGCGGGCATTCAGCTTCTGCTCTTCCATCCATTGCTTCTGCTCCGACATTGAATCAGGCGCTTTGCTACCCAGCACGTGGAACGGCCATTTTTTTTCAAAATCGCGCTGGATTTGCGCTTCGCGCTCTTCCATCAATGCATTATAGCGAATTTGCACAGGGTGGGTTTTATGCAAACCATCCAATGCTTTTTCTGCCGCTTCCAAATCGGAGTAGGCCTCGCGCAGCAGCCCAACACGGTGGCGGGAAATCGCCATCGACGTTTTTGCACCAATCGCAATATTACAGTTCTGCACAGGCATTTGTTCCGCCATCACGAAGGATGTTTTTTCGCCTTTCAGAACTTTTTCTACTTCCGGAATAATTTTGTCATCAATCGGGAATGGATTCAGCGCCTGCAATTTTTCTCTCACACCAGCGCGCAGCGGCACCACATCGGGCGACTGCGTAAAGCTGCTGAAATCAAAATGCGTATGTTCTTGCAATGCTTTTGGTAGTGGCTGAACTTCAATGCAATCACGACGGGCGACCAGCTCATCCATGCTCTTAAAGCCTTTAGCAGCCATCTGCTCGCGCAGGTTTGCAGCCATGTCGATGATAAAGCGCGACACGTCCATCGCTTCACCTTTAAAGCCATCCGGATTATTCGCTACACCCGGAACACAACCACCTGGTTCCGAGCAACGCTTAATCAGCACGCAGCCCACGCACATCATCAGTAGCGTACCGAATTCAAAACTATCAGCACCAAGTGCCGCCGCCAGCATCACGTCATCCGCCGTCTGCATACCGCCGCTGTAACTCAGTGGCGTGAGTGGACGCAGGCCATTTTTTGCCAGCGTATCATGGGCCACCACAATGCCGTCTGGGCCACTAAGTGCCGTGCGGGAAGAAGAAACGGTTGGCGACGCGGCCGTACCGCCATCACCACGTGCGATGCTAAGACCGCCCGTTTGACCATCTTTGTTAATACCCGCATACAGCATAGATTTTGCCACACCGCTTACTACTGGCGGGAAGTCCTCACCCGTGTGAACGATTTTACCAATCACATCGGCACCCGACGCTGCCATGAGAAGGAACTTCACGTTCAAATCTTCAATCGAGGCAATGTCCTGATGCACATAAGGGCTTGGTAAATCCACATAGGGCAGCACGTTACGCAGGAAAGCTATTTCTTCCACCACTTTCGCCGCAGGCGCTTCACCACCTGTGCCGGGTTTTGCACCCTGACCCAGTTTCAGAATTTGCTTCAGCGCATCCACAAACATATCTGGATTCAGGCCAAACTGTGCGGAGCCCCATTGCATACGCTGTGGTGAACTTAGGCCGTCAATTACACGGCCAAGGGAAATACCACCTTCACCCGAACCCGCAATGGCACCGAGTATCTGCAAACCTTCCGTAATCGCTTCATGCGCCTTGCCCTCTAAATCCATACCGGTTTTGCTCATGTTGGCACCGGTCAATGCCTGCACGCTCATATCCGCACCCGCAAAGCGGCGCACGATGTTGCTTAAGGGCTCGACTTCATCCAGCGGAATTGGGCCACGCTCTTTACCCGTTTCAGGATCACGGTAATTGCCCACGCTTAATAAGTGCGCAATAGAAGTCGGCTGCTGCGTGCGTTCGGCATTCACCACTTCTGCATATTTCCTGAATGGACTGCTACTGCCTTTGTAAGTATCAATTTCCTTGGGCTCAAACACGCGCTTTTCATCCTGCGTGCGGAAGCCTTGGCGCATCATGGCATTAAAGTCGCCCGTTTCTGTCCATGGTTGCTCGGTGTTACGAGCCACATGTTCTTCCAAACGCCATGCGGCGCGCATTTTTGCAAATGCCTCCACCATTGGCGGGGTGTAATGATGGCGCACGCCTTTTTCGCCGGTGAACGGGTCTTCCCCTTTGGCTTCAAAGCGGCCTTTGTGCGGCAGCGCATCGGCACGCAAACCAAGGTCATGGAAGCGTGCGTAGCTGTCTTCTATTTTGGCCATGCCCACACCACCGTGCGGCGTGAAAATACCGCCAATCACGGTTGGACCTTTTCCACCATTGGCGGTTTTCACCTGCTGGGCGCCAAACAGGTAATCAAGATACGGCTCGCGTTTAGAATCCAAATCCAACTCTTCAAATTCAATCTGGCGGGAGCCAATATCGCTATCCTGGTCATACGAACCGTTGATGCCGAGCACCTTCATCGCGGAGTCGTCCATCTCGTGATAGTAATTATTCACCGCCTGCTCGAGGCTTACGCCACCAAACTGCTGCGGATTACGTTCATATTCCTCGCGCAGAAAATCTTCTGCCAGATGCGGGGCAACGAGCGAGGCACCAAGGCGGCGCAGCGACTGCGCACGTGTCGGTTCATATACCTGACCCGATTCACAAATAATAGAGCACTGGTTCACCAGCCCTTCATCCCACAAGCGGCGACGGATATGCGCCACGGCAATTTCCGGCGGAATCGCACGATGCTCAGCGTCCAAGCCTTTGTCGGTCAGCGTGGCAATCGTCACGCCGTTTTCACGAATATCTTTCACCACTTTATCGGCGATGGCATTCATCGCATCCTGCATGGTTTCGCCTTTTTTCGCTACGAATGCATACGTACCGTAACCCATACCATCGGTAGCGTTGGCACGCTTCTCGATTTCTTCCAGCATCCCGGGCCATAAAATAGCACTTTCAACCGTCAGCTGTTTGCTATCGGCGCTCACAGTCGGGCGTGTACCAAGGTCTGTACCAGCGCTCATGAAGCTGCGCTGGCGCTTATCATCCGTTGGTGGGCGCGTCACTTGCGCAAAGCGTAGTTTTACCATTTCTTCCATCGTCACAGGGTCTTCGCGCAGACCCGGTGTGGCCACGTCGTAGCCCATCGAAATGATGCGCGTCTTGCCCGTGCGGGCCGCGTGGTTCACAAAGTAATTGGCAGATTCCGCATCCCAGCCATACATGATGGCGCGCTTGGTGGCAGAGAGTGCGGCAGGCGAAGCCGCATCAGCGACTGTCACATGATCTGGTGTTTTGACGACCTGACGTTTTTCTTCCAGTGCCTGCTCGAATGTTTTGCCAAGGCGTTTTTCGCCGCGTTCAATAATATGCTGTAGCACTTGCTCGTTACTGAGCAGTTCACCCGTCTTGCGGTCAATCGCCACAAAGGCCCCGCTGGTCACGCCGGCGTTTTTCTGAATTTCGCCGTGTGTGGCATTTAAAAGGCCGGTTTCAGAACCAAGGTAAATACTATCTTCCGTCATCGTGTAAGCAAGCGGGCGCGTGCCGAGCGCATCCTGGTGCGCCACAATCATATCGTTCTCCGCATCAAAGCCAATCAGCGCGGCCGGGCCGTTCCATGACTGGAAGGAAAGGCGATAAAATTCTTTTGCAGCCGTTACCTTTGCTCTCAGTTCAGGGTCTGAAATCTGCGCGATAGTTGGTTCAGCGGGCGGCACCATGCGGAACAAAACCTCCGCCAACGATGCGCCATCCATGTGCGAAACATAGGCACCGGCCGTAGCAAACTGTGCCGTGTCGGAAAGCCCGTATGGAAAAATGGTGGGGTTGCCGTTATCCTGCATGATGGACTGGTAAAACGCGACGTTCGCTGGGGCTGATACAAATTCACCATTATGGGCCACCACGAATTGGCCGCCGGAGCTGAACGGCTGCACCGAGGCAGGGCGGGTTTTTGTGCCCGTGGAAAAGCGTGTGTGCGAAACCCAGAAACTTGATTTTAATTCGGGGTCAGAAAATTCTTTATAAAAATCACCAAAGCGTTCCGGCAATGCGAGCGATTTGCGCAAAATATAACTGTCACTGGCAGAGGTGATGGAAAAATCATCATAATTCATACCATCTTGGCGCAATGTGGCATCCAGCTGCGTAGCCGCATCATAAATGCGCTTGCGGAATTCTGTGGGCGACATGCCCTCTGGCTTGGCAAACACAATGTCTTCCATATTCGGCAAGCTATCGCGGCCCATGGGTCCCAGTGCATCGGCATTTACATCCACGGGGCGTTCGCCCAGAATTTTGAGGCCATATGCCTCCGACTCAAATATTTCCAGCAACCGCTGCTTCTGCTTTTCATATTTCGGACTGTCTTTGGGTGACAGATACAGGTGAATCAGGCCAAACTCGCCATCTTTCAGGGAAAGGCCTAAATCGCGATTCAAAATATTGGTCGGCATTTGGTAGGAAGCACCCACGCCATCTGACGTTTCAAGGTCGGCACCTGTGCCAGAACGGTGCGCATTGCACGCTATCATGCGAATGCCATCTTTAATCAGCTGGTGAGTTGAACGCCCCTTACGGTCCACAAGGGTGGCTAAGCCACATGCACTGCTTTCTTTCATAATCCCGCTAACTCTCGAATCGATTAACTAACGTAAAACAGTGTAATATCATAAAGTTAATAAAGGGTTAACTATCTCATGGGAAGTGCCACCACCATAAAAACGACCAAAATCCTGAGGTTTTTCCCTTACCCAGAGGGGAGAAGATGGCCTTTTTTTATCTTTTTTCAAAGGCTGATTGAAATTAGCCCGCGAAAACGTTAGTTAGATAAGCCTCTCACCCAAATCATACATACACTATGTATGGCTTTTAAGGGCCTCTGTGGCGGAATTGGCAGACGCGACAGACTCAAAATCTGTTGTCCTTTGCGGGACGTGCCGGTTCGACCCCGGCCAGAGGCACCATTACTTCTTTTTCTTCGTTCGTGATTTCTTCCTGTGCCCTTTTTTAAGCTGCTGGCGAGTAGACGGCACCATTTGTGCACATAAAAGGCCTAATGCCACCACCGCCGACACATTGTGCCAGAAAAAGTACCGCGCTTGGTCGGCAACGCCAATAATTAAGAAAATCATGCTGTAGGTGATGCCGCCGAGTAGCAGGAAAAGGAAAAATTCCCTGTCTGAATCTGATTGAAAGCGCCGATAAAAAAAGAGTAAGCCGAACGAAAGTACAAAAAAGCCCCACGATTTAGCAATACCATGACGATAGAGCACATCCGCCAGCCGCGTTATTTTGGCATTAGCCAAATCATTATAATCTTGATCAATAACATTGGGGTCATCCGCATATTCCACTGCAAGCTTTAGTACGCTCGGCTCAGCATCTTTAATTTCCAGCTGATAGATAAAGTGATTAAGGCGGTGCTTTATGTAGCTAAGGGGATGCTGAAGAATGGTGCTAAGCCACAACTTCCTAATGCCCTCCAGATTACTCCAGTGCCGTTGATGGATAACATCGAAGTAATAAGCATCCCTCTCATCGTGCGTAAGGTAGTGGCGCGACCACTCACGGCCGTCATACACTTCCTTCGCCTGATTAGAGTCAAACTCGCCAAAGTTTATATATTCACCCGGCGGCAGATAGTAGCTGATACCCTTAAGGTCAAAGTAAATAAGCGTGCCGGAAGGATAAGATGTCTTAGCCTTTGTGCAATAATAGCAGGCTTGGGAAACCACCGCAGAAACCAGTGCCATCAGCACAAAGATAACACCCGTTTTTTTCCAGGTTTCCTTCCGTTTGATGTCAAATTTCTCTACCGCAGCATAGGCCGCAAAGAAGGGCAGCATAATGATGGCTTCATGCCGTATGGAAACAGCCAGAAGGCATAGTGCGCCTGCGCCAACTTTAACCCAGCGCGGGTGCATCCTTCCCGTTCGGCGATGAAACCAAAGCACGCTAAAAGACAGAAGCAGTGCAGCCGCCATCAGCGGCTCACGCTGAACAACCCCAAGTCCAAATAAAAAATAAGGAAAAAAGAAAAAACTCATGGCAACAACGGCAGCCTTAACACCCCGTGCATAAACAACCGTAGAACCAATAAAATACACCGCACACCAGTAGAGAGTGTTTTGCAATAAAAAGAGTGTTTCTTGGCCTGGCCACACGGCATCTAGCTCCCTCCATAGCAGAGAAAAGCAAGGCGGGAACCAGTCACCAATCGTATCAGATTTAATGCTTTTATAAATGCTGATACTGTCGTTCATGGCATAGCCGGGATAGTACGACGCCACGCACAGCAATAGTCCAAATACTGCAACAAGTAGCGGTACGGTAAATTCTGATTTGAACGCCAGCATTGATAATTCGCTATTAAAAAATCGCTGCTTCCATCATCTCTTTGGCGGGTGGTGAATGCAAGCCCTTGTTGAGGCATCCGGTTTTTCTTTGTGATTTACCAGACAAAATGATACGCTTCGCCTGAAAATACAGCACCTCTGGGGAGAGCCATGCCACCACGCAAACACCATGAACCGCCGCAGCGTTATGTCGTACAAAATGATGCCAATCTGTTCGATCAGTTAGCTGAGGTGGACGAAGGTGGAATAAACATGTTCTACATGGGGATGATACTTTTCCTCATGATTATCGTGATTTTCTTTAAGCCGGATGCTTTTAACCACCCACGCTGGTACACCGCGCTGGATCTCAATCGCAACGGCAGCTTCACCGCCAGCGACATGATGTTATGGTTTGTGTGGATTTTCAGCCTGCCGGGCGATGCGTTCGTTCAGCTCTTTATGCTTTCTAAGCCGCTCGCCCGTTTTTTTGAGCTTTCCCCTGCTTCGTTCGGTCAGCCTGTTTCGATTGCTGTTTCATTCGTCTACTGGTGGCTCACCGGCGGCAAGCGGTTGCTTGTTTTCTGGGGTATCATCGTGCTGATTGCCGTGTTCAGCAACATGCCTTCACTACCACTACCACGCTAACTATTTTTTGCGGCGTTTGAGTAGTTTCTTCACCTCGCCCAGCGGGTATGTGCCGGTGAAATGTATCGCACCGAAATACACTATCAGCGCCGCAGCAATCACTCCCGCCAATGTCGCTGCTTCACCCGCAATATGGCCGCGCAAATCAGCAAGCGCATATTGAATGCCCCAGAGCACAGCGCCCATCAAAAGGCTGCATGCCGTCATTTTTACCAATCGGATTTTCACTGCACTATCTGGCACAAAGCTGCCTCTTTTGCTTAAGCCATGCGCCAACAAAAACGTATTCACCCATCCGGAAAAGCTTGTAGCAAGCGCGATGCCCACATGCGGGTAAAAACCAAGTTTTTGCAGACTGAATACGGAAGCGAGGTTCAGCACGATATTAATCACCATGCATATCAACGCAAATTTCACAGGCGTGGCCGTGTCATGCGCGGCAAAATAACCCGGCTGGAACACTTTAATCATCACAAAGGCTGGTAGGCCAATGGCAAATGCCTGCAGTGCGAGCGCCGTAGCGTGCGTATCTTCTGCCGTGAACGCACCATGCTCAAACAATGTTGCAATCATCAAATGTGCGGTAGCGAGCATCCCCACACAGGCGGGGAGTGTAATCAGCATCGTAAATTCCAGCGCCTTATTCTGGTGGCGTATTACTTCGGCGTGATTACCCTCGCGGATAATTTTTGCCAGCACTGGTAGCATGGCTGTGCCCACCGCCGTGCCAATCACTGACATCGGCAATTGATTAATTCTGTCTGCATAATATAGGTATGAAACGGCACCCGTAATCAACGTGCCGATCATTACGTCAATCCACAGGTTAATCTGCGTAATGCCGCCGCCGATGATGCCCGGCACCATTAACTTCAGCATTTTTTTCACCTGCGGGTTCAGGCGTGGGCGCGATAGTTTAAAATAAATGCCCTGCTTTGCGCAGGCGATGTAAAGCCAAATAAACTGAATCACACCTGCTGCTGCAACACCCCATGCCAGCGCATGCGCGGGCGTTTCAGTATAGTTTTTACCCCACACAATTGCCGCAATCAGCGTCAGGTTCAGTAAAATAGGGGCGCTGGCGCCCGCTGCAAACTTGCCAAAGCCGTTAAGCACGCCAGACATCAGCGCCACCAATGAAATAAACATCAGATAGGGAAAGGTGATACGCGTCAGCAGCACTGCCAAATCAAACACCCCGTTTTTACCCACAAAACCAGGAGCAAGAACCACCATCACCACTGGCATTAAAATTTGAAACACCACGGTAAATAGCAGCAGAAAAAATACCATGATGGTAAATATTTTCTGGGCAAATTTTATAGCCTTCTCATGTCCGTCAGATGCCATGATAGAGGAAAACATGGGGATAAAAGCCGAGTTAAAGGCCCCTTCCGCAAACAGACGGCGAAAAAAATTCGGTAACTTGAAGGCCACAAAGAACACGTCCGCCAGTTGGCCTGCGCCCAGTATACCCGCCACCAGCATATCGCGGGCAAAGCCTGAAAAACGCGAAAGAAGCGTGTAAAAACCCACAGTAAAGGCAGAACGCGCAACAGTCATTTTGGCACCACATGCATCGGTTATGTTCTGCGAACGTTCTTAGAGGAATGTAAACCATATTGCAATCCCGGCAATCTTGTCTATATTTCAGCAATCTTATCCGACAAAGGCCACACCATGATGTTCCCTATCCGCCTCATACCAACCACCACCACGATTGACTTCATGAAGCAAAAGTGGCTGGCCTTTGCCATTTCTATGCTACTGAGCGTGTTTTCTATTGGCTTGATGGCAACAAAAGGCTTCAACTACGGCATCGACTTTAGCGGCGGCGTGGTCATTGAAATACGCACGGAAACGCCCGTAGAACTATCAAAAATCCGCAGTGCCTTTGCAGCAGATGAATCCCTTGGCGAGGTGAGCCTTCAGCATTTTGGCTCTGATAACGACATCATGATCCGCTTCCAGCCGCACCTTGAAGCCGGAGAAACTCAGCAACAAGCGATTGATAAGGTAAAAACCTTGCTCACCGCCACTTTGGCCGAAAAGATAGAATACCGTAAGGTGGACTATGTCGGCCCACAAGTCGGAAAAGAACTGAAAATGGATGCCGCGATTGCGTTAAGCCTCGCCGTGCTTGGCATTATGATTTACATCTGGATGCGCTTTGAGTGGCAGTATGGCATTGGCGCGATCCTCGCGCTCGGGCATGACGCAGTGCTGACCTTAGGTCTTTATAGCCTGCTGGGCCTCGAATTTAACCTCACCTCTATCGCCGCCATCCTTACCATTCTTGGCTATTCGATCAACGACTCGGTGGTGATTTATGACCGTATTCGCGAATGCTTGCGCAAATACAAGAAAATGGAAATGGCGGAGCTTATTAACATGAGCATCAACCAAACGCTATCGCGTACCATCCTCACTGCAGGCACAACGCTGGTCGCAATCGTGGCGCTGATTGTATGGGGTGGGCCGGTGATTCGCGATTTCAGCCTTGCGATTTTCTTCGGCATTGTGATCGGAACTTATTCTTCCATCTACATCTCTGCTCCCGTCCTCATTTTCATGAATCTGCGGCGCAGGCAGCCAGCGGCGGCGTAAGCCATGCGAATCATCCGGTGTTATGCATCTTCTGCACCACCTGTGAAAGGCGCGGTTATTGCACTCGGTAATTTTGATGGCATACATCGCGGCCATCAGTTCCTGATTGAACAAACACGTATGATTGCAAAAAAATCCGGCGCACCCTCCGCCGTGCTTACCTTTGAGCCCCACCCGGTCAGCGTGCTCAAAAAAGATATTCCGCCATTTCGCCTCACGCCATTTCATCTCAAAGCCTCGCTTCTGAAGGATTTAGATATCGATATCCTTTATGTCTGCCGTTTTAACGAAGCCCTTTCAAAAATGGCTGCGCCGGATTTTATTACAGAGTTGCTCATTAAAAAATTAGGCGCAAAACACCTTGTGACTGGTGATAACTTTATTTTCGGTCATAAGCGTTCCGGCTCCACCGTTTTGATTGAAAGCCTTTCTGCCCAACTTGGTTTTGGCTATACCAAAATACATAATGTGGAAGAAGCGGGGGCATCTGTTTCATCCACTGCCATCCGGCAGATTCTAGCTGCCGGAAAACCTGAACATGTCGCACAGCTGCTCGGCAGGAATCACCTCATTGAAGGGCGCGTGGTCACAGGCGCCAAAAGAGGCCGCGAGCTTGGGTTCCCAACCGCCAACATCCGGCTCAAATCCCATTTCCGGCCGCTCTATGGCGTGTATGTTGTTCAGGTGCAGGTTGAAGGCGATGCGACATGGCATCCCGCGGTCGCAAGCCTTGGCATCAACCCCATGTTCAAACTGGATGCTCCGGTGCTGGAAGTGCATATTTTTGATTGGAATCGCAATATCTATGGTAAATCTCTACGTATTCAGCTACTAAGCTTCTTACGGCCAGAGCAGAAATTTGAATCCGTTCCGGCGCTGACCCAACAGATGGAACTCGACTGCCAGAATGCTAAAAGATTTTTTCACAAAAAATAGCGGTCTCTCGCCAGTCTCCCGACTGGCCGTCTGCTATGCCCTTGCGGCGCTGATTACCGCAGTCGACCAACTGCATAAATGGTACATGCTGGATGTGATGAATATCGCGCAAAACGGTCCGATTGAGGTGCTTTCTTTCTTTAATCTTGTGATGGTCTGGAACCCCGGCATCAGCTTTGGTATGTTCCGCGACAATTCCCACACCGCCTATGTTTTCTCAGGTCTGGCGGCGCTGATTATCCTTGTGCTCTCCATCTGGCTCTATCGCACCTCAAGCCGCCTCATGATTATTGCCATCGGAGTGGTCATTGGTGGCGCGGTCGGCAACGTTATCGACCGCCTGCGCTTTGGTGCAGTGGCAGATTTCTTTGACTTTCACCTCATGGGCTATCACTGGCCCGCCTTTAATATTGCCGACGCGATGGTCTTTACTGGTGCGCTCTTGTTGTGTATAGAAAGTGTAGTCAGCAACCCTTGCTCGGCAACGAAAGATGCAAAAAATGAAACCATGTAAAATCGCTCTGCTTGTTACACTCTGCGCCACAGCCTTGGCGCTTTCCGCATGCGAAGGCGGCAGTGTAAAGCGTACGCTCGGCCTTAAAAAACACACACCGGATGAATTCATGGTCATGTCGCGCCCACCGCTAGCCGTGCCGCCGGATTTTAGCCTGCAGCCGCCTTCAGAAATAGACATCCGCAGCCAAAGCCAAGTACGCGATGAAGCCAAAAAAGTGCTCTTTAGTGGTGCGAAAACAGAAAGTAAAGCGAGTGCCAGCGTCAGCAAGGGCGAGCGTTCGCTACTAAACCAAGCCGGTGCGGGCGAGAGCACCTCCAATATCCGCACCATCATTGATAGCGAATATAGCGAGGCCTATGACGCGCCAGCGGAAGAAAAAGGTATGCTGCAAAAACTGGTAGATCCACTCACGCCTGAGAAAAAAGATCCGCTCGTAGACATCGATAAAGAAGAAGAGCGCCTGACTAAAAACAAAGAGGAAGGCAAACCTGTTAATGAAGGTGATGTGCCGGTGAAAGACAGCAAGACCAAAGGTGTGGTGAACGAATTATTCGGCCTGTAACGCAGGATTATAATGCGCCAAAACCCCGAACGGCTTTTCCTTGTTTCTGCCTTTTTTGCCTGTTTTTTGGCTGTTTTTTTCTTTGCAAAACCCTCTGATAACACATCAGTACCGCTTTTTCGCTACCGCCTTACTAATGGTCTTGAGCTGGTGGTTATACCCGTTCACAAATCCCCTATCGTCACGCAAATGCTGTGGTACAAAGTCGGCGCGGCTGATGAAGTATCAGGAAAAACGGGTTTAGCGCATTTCTTTGAGCACTTGATGTTCAAGGGCACTGCAAAAATTCCCGAAGGCCAATTCACGCGCATCATTACTGAAAATGGCGGTAACAATAACGCCTTCACCACAGCCGATGCGACCGTGTATCACCAAACCATCGCCAAGGAGCACTTGCCCACCATCATGGCGCTGGAGGCTGACCGCATGCAGGGGCTTTCCATCACCGAAAAGGCCTTTGAAACAGAGAAAAATGTCATTTTAGAAGAACGGTTGATGCGGGTGGACAATGCCCCCAGAGCGCGCCTTTCCGAAAAAATGCGCCACCAGCTTTTTGACAAAAGCCCTTACGCCCAACCTGTAATTGGCTGGGAAAAAGATATCCGCGCCCTCACCTATCAGGACGCGATGGATTTTCATCAGCGTTATTATGCGCCCAACCACGCCACACTCGTGCTCGCGGGCGACATCACGCCCAAACTTGCTCTGGCGCTTGCTAAAAAATACTATGGCTCTATTCCACCGCATTTTGCCGCAACCCTTGCCCCCATTTTCCCGCCCATCGCCACGCTTCCGCCTGAAAAAGAGTCCATTGCCCTTGCCGATGCACGCGTTGAGGCCACTGAATGGATGCGCCACTATGTGGTTCCAAGTTATGTTTCTGAGCCATCTGGCGTGCTGCCAGCAGCATTAGAATTACTTGCCTATGTGCTGGCAGGATCCGACACTGGCATCCTCTATCAGCAGCTTGTGATTGATACGCAAAAAGCCAGTTACGTCGGCACGTGGTATGATGGGCTTAGCCGCGACACGAGCATTTTTCAACTCTATGCCCTGCCTGCTGCAGGCGGCAGCGTGCAGGATGTGCTGAATGCATGGGAAGAGGTCTTACAAAAAATTGCGAAGAATGGCGTGGATGAAGCAACGCTTCATCGCGCAAAGAACTCCTTTCTGGCTGAGCAGACCTATGCAAAAGACAGCATCCATGCCCTTGCTAGTTTTTATGGGGAAGCTTTCGTTTTAGGCGCCACCCCCGCCAACATCACACGCTGGGAAACAGCGTTAAAAAACACAAGTAATAAAGAACTCAAAAAAGCCGCCACGCTTTTGCTTTCGGAAGCACCACACATTAGCGGAACGCTACTACCTGCCACAAAGGAGCCGCCACATGCTCCGTAAAATCTGCGTACTACTGGTATTTTTCTTACTTCTGCATGGCTGGGGCTTTTCCGCTTGCGCCGAAGTAAGAGAAATAGAAAGCAACGGCATACGGGCCTATACGGTGGAAGAAAATAGCCTGCCGATTGTGACTATCGACATCACGTTCCGCAACAGCGGCTATGCCTATGATCCAGAAAACAAACAAGGTCTGGCAAGCTTGGCAGCCGCTTTGCTCACCGAAGGTGCGGGTGATTATGATCGCCGCGCGTTTAAGGAGGCTTTAGAAAATAATGGCATTGAGCTGACTACAAGCGCAAGTGCTGACTCTTTTTCCATTAGCCTTAAAACACTTACATCGCATCAGGCAGAGGCAATAAAATTATTACTGCTTGCCATTAAATCGCCTCGTTTTGAGCAGGACTTATTAAACATCACCCGAAAGCAGATGCAGCTTTCTTTAACAAAAGAACGTGAAAATGCCGATGACATCGCTCACAGGGCGTGGATGACCACCATGTTTGGCGCACACCCTTACAGCCGCCATTCTTACGGCACCGAAAAAACCCTGGATGCCATCACCCCCGATGATTTAAAACATTTTTCTGCCACACAGTTTAATGCCAAAAACCTTATCGTCAGCGTTGTAGGCAACATCCCACCTTCTGAAGTGAAAGCTTTTCTGAGTACGTTGCACGAACAGCTTCCTGCCGCATCCGATGATTCAGCCACTCCGCTACCCGAGTGGCGCTATGAGCAACACGACAAAAACCTTTTCATCGCCCACACGCCTTCAGCGCAAAACACGGTTTATTTTGGTCTGCCTTGGGCCACGTATGAAGACCCCGATTTTTACCCCGCTTATGTTTTGAACTTTATTCTGGGTGGTGGAAGTTTCGAATCACGCCTCACGAAAGAAATCCGCGAAAAATCGGGCCTTACCTACAGCATCGGAACGGATGTGCTCAGTTTTGACAAACAGGCGGTGCTGGTCGGCCAAGCCTCCACCCGAAAAGGGCAGGAAAATAAAGTGATTGAGCGCGTGAATGACATTTTAAAAAACATCCACACACTGGGCGTAACTGATGAAGAATTGCAGCTCTCCAAGCGATATCTGACGGGCTCTTTTCCCCTGCGGCTGGATACCAGCGATAAAATCGCAGGATACCTCACATTCATGCAGTTTCGTAGTCTTGGAGCCGATTTTATCGAGCGCCGCAACACCCTGATTGAAAATGTTACAATCGAGGATATACGCCGTGTTGCAGGCAAATGGCTACAGCCCAAGCAGGTGCTTTTTGTTACTGCTGGCGAGCGCCTCAAGCCATAGTCTAAAAAACAACAAAATACTGGCAGGGCCGTCCATTATCCTTTAATAACGGGGGTAAGGTTATATCATGAGCTACACGCACCATACGCAGCACTGCAACACCCAAGGCAAGCACGGCACCGCCGATGATGCGTTGGCTAGACTTGCGCAAGATATTGCCGCAGGTGCGGTGGGTATTTTTTCTCACCTGAAGCAGCGCGCAGACATCACAGAAATTGCAGAGGTCGCACGCGACATCCGCAGCCGTTTTGAACATGTGGTTATACTCGGCACAGGTGGCTCTACCTTGTGCGGACAGGCTCTCACCGGCTTTCGCATTACCAACCCAAATATTCCCGCCACTGGCGCGCCACAATTGCATTACCTCGATAACATTGATGTCTATACCACTCAAGCACTTCTCAGCCGCCTGCCCTTGGAAAAAACATGCTTTATCGCTATCAGTAAATCCGGCGGCACGCTCGAAACCATGGCGCAGTTCCTTATTTGCTTTGAAGCCTTGAGGCAGAAGGTCGGCGTAAAGGCATCTTCACACATGCTGGTGATTAACGACCCCAAACCAAACATTCTTCGCAACTCCGCCAAAGAGCTTGGCATTCGTGTACTCGACCATGTTGCCGCCATCGGCGGGCGCTTTTCTATTCTTACGAATGTGGGTTTGTTGCCTGCAGCGCTGTGCGGCATGGATATTGAAAAAATCCGTAGCGGTGCCGCAGGTGCCGTAGATGCCTTGCTAAAGCCAAAATCCGCCGCTGCTGAAGGCGCGGCATTGCAGCATTTCCACATGCAAAAGGGCTACCCAATCACAGTATTCCTGCCCTACGCAGACCAATTGAAAAACTTCGCTGTCTGGGTTCGGCAGATTTGGGCGGAAAGCCTCGGCAAGAACGGCCTTGGCAGTACCCCGCTGGTGGCCACAGGCACGCTCGACCAGCATAGTGTGCTGCAACAATTCCTCGATGGCCCAAACGATAAATTCTACACCTTGTTTTCACCGCCGCAGATGAAATCTTCACCCACGCTCGATACATCAGCCTTAGCGGGGGATGATTTTAGTTACCTAAACCAGCTGCCATTCCACCGCATTATCGAGGCGGAATATCAGGCCACGCTGGAAACACTCGTGGCGCGCAACCGCCCCGTGCGTAGTTTTGATATCACCATATTGGATGAAGCCACAATCGGCGCACTCTGCATACATTTCATACTGGAAACCATTCTCACCGCGCGACTAATGGGTGTGGATGCGTTTGACCAACCCGCCGTGGAAGATGGAAAGATTCTGGCAAAAAAACTTTTGCAGAAGAGGTAGCAATGCCGATTCGCGTTTTACCACCCGTTCTCGTTAGCCGCATTGCCGCAGGTGAAGTGATTGAGCGCCCTGCGTCTGCTACCAAAGAACTGGTCGAAAACGCGCTGGATGCTGGTGCACGCCGCATTGACGTTACCATTGAAAGCGGTGGCCGCAACCTAATTCGCGTGGCAGATGATGGCGCGGGAATGAGCGCAGAGGAACTAAGCCTTGCCGTAGAGCGCCATGCCACATCCAAATTGCCGGATGAAGATTTGCTAAACATCCATTTCTTTGGTTTTCGTGGTGAGGCCTTGCCTTCCATAGGCGCCGTTTCGCGCCTTACCCTCACTTCACGGGCGCAAGGGAATACAGAAGGTTGGAGCCTGAAAGTAGAAGGTGGTGAAAAATCGGAAGCCAAGCCTGCCTCGTGCAATCAAGGCACGATAGTAGAAGTGCGTGACCTTTTTTATGCCACGCCCGCCCGCCTAAAATTCCTAAAAACAGAGCGCACCGAACAACAGCAAATTGCAGAAATTATTGAACGCATTGCCATGGCGCACCCAGATGTTGCCTTCCGTCTGCAAGCCGATGGGAAAGAAATCTTCTCCCTGCCTGCAGAAGTGCCTGACATGCTGGATGCTCGTCTAAAGCGCCTTTCCCGCATACTCGGCAAATCATTTGGTGAAAATGCCGTGCCGGTGGATGCCGAACGCGAGGGTATTCACCTCACGGGTTATGCCGGGCTTCCCACGCTCAACCGTGGCACGTCTAGCGCGCAGTATTTGTTCGTCAATGGCAGACCGGTGCGCGACAGACTCTTGCTCGGTGTAGTAAAAGTCGCCTATCAGGATTTCCTCGCCCATGACCGCCACCCGATTGTGGCCTTGTTTTTGGATGTGCCGCCAGAGCAGGTGGACGTCAACGTGCATCCCGCCAAGGCCGAAGTGCGCTTCCGTGATAACGCCACCGTCCGTGGGCTCATCATCACAGCGCTGCGCCATGCGCTGGAAGCGGCTGGTTTTCGCGCGTCCTCCACTGTTTCACAGGCAGCTTTGGCTGCTTTTTCTGCACCAAGTGGCCCCATGCCCGGCGCATCCTTCCCATCTCACTCTGGTGCATCCTTCCAGTTTGCGGAAACACCTGCTTCTTTCCGCCAACCATTCTCTTCTGCCTATCAGCCCACGCTACATGCGGTGGGCGAAGTACTCCATGCCCGTCACGAGCCACCGCCAGAAAACGAGCAAGAGCTGATTGCGCGCCCCTTGGGTGTGGCGCGTGGCCAACTACATGAAACCTACATCGTAGCACAGAATAATGATGGCATCGTGATTGTGGACCAGCACGCCGCACACGAGCGTTTGGTGTATGAAAAAATGAAGAAGGATTTAGCCGCCAGCCGCCTTAAAACCCAGCGTCTGCTGCTGCCTGAAGTGGTGGAGATGGATCACCAGAAAGTTGCCGCTCTGATTGAACATAAAGAAACATTGGCAAAATTCGGCCTTGTAATTGAAGCGCTGGGTGACAGAGCCATCACCGTGCGTGAAACGCCTGCTGTTTTGGGCGAAACAAATGTACAGCAACTCATCAACGACCTTGCCGATGATGTGCAGGAATATGGTGAAACATTTGCGCTCACCAAATCTGTCGAACATGTGTGCGAAACCATGGCCTGCCACGGAAGCGTGCGCGCTGGAAGGCGCCTCAACGTGCATGAAATGAACGCCCTTCTGCGTGAAATGGAAGCCACGCCGCATTCCGGCCAATGCAACCATGGCCGCCCCACCTATATCGAGCTGAAACTGGCAGATATCGAGAAACTCTTTGGCAGGCGCTAGGCCGTGGTGAGCGACATTCATATTTTTGAACGCCGCACGAAACGCCTGCAACGGGCGCGCGCGCTAAAAAACCTAGAGCGTCATGATTTCCTCTATCGCGAAGTGGCTGAACGCATGGCAGAGCTTTTTACTGAAACCATCACCGCACACTTTCCGCTCGCAGTGGAGCTTGGCAGCCGCAATGGTTACCTGCAAAAAGCTCTCTCCGGCCTTGCGGGTATCAATACTTACCTGCCTTGTGAAACCACTTATACCGCATCCAATGCATCATTGGTGCTGGATGAAGAATGGCTGCCTTTCAAAGAAAATAGCGTGCCGCTATTTTTGAGTTTGCTGAACCTGCATTGGGTGAATGATTTACCCGGTTGCCTTGTGCAAATCAGAAAAGCGCTCGCCGATAAGGGCTTGATGGTTGCAACCATGCTGGGTGGTCAAACCTTGTGGGAACTAAAAGCCGCCATCGCTGAAGCCGCATCTGAAACCGGCACGGCGCTCACTCCGCGCATTTCTCCGTTTGTAGAAATCAAAGATGCCGGCATGCTGTTGCAACGCGCTGGCTTTAACCTGCCTGTAGCCGATAGCGATACCATCACGGTCATGTACCCTGATGCGATGGCGCTGATGTACGATTTGCGCGGCATGGGTGAAAGCAACGCGCTGGTACAGCGGCAAAAATCCTTTACCGCACCAGGTACGCTGGAAGCTATTAACGCTGCGTATAAAAAATTATTCCAGACCAAAGAAGGCCGCGTACCGGCAACATTTGAGATTATAACTCTCACGGGTTGGAAAAATTAGGCTGGTGTCAGCACCAGCTTCCCGAGTGTTTTGTTAGACAGCATTTTTTCATGCGCTTTTTCTGCCTCAGCAAACGGCCAGACAGAATCAATTACTGGTACAATTCGCCCATTTTCAAAATAAGGCCAGAACACCGACTCAAGCGAACGCGCCAATTCATGCTTCACTAGCAGTGGCTTGTCCCTCAGCGTAGAGCCAATGATGGTAATGTTCTTCATCAGCAAGGTTGCCACGTCCAGCGTGGCTTCACGCCCTTGCAGCAACGCAATACTGATAAGTTTTCCGCCTTTGCCAAGGGCTTTTAGATTTTTCTGAAAGTAGTCGCCCCCCACCATATCCAGCACCAGCGCAACACCCTCACCGCCTGTTGCTTTCTTCACTACCGAAACAAAATCCTCATCGCGGTAACATATGGCCTCTGTGGCGCCCAGTTTTCTGCAAAGGGCAGCTTTTTCCGCTGTGCCCGCCGTAGCATACACCACTGCGCCCATGGCGCTCGCCATTTGAATTGCCAGCGTGCCGATGCCACTTGCGCCGCCATGAATAAGCACTTTCCGCCCTGGCGCAAGCCCACCCAGTTCAAACAGATTCAAGTATACCGTAAACGCCGCCTCAGGAATGGCAGCAGCCTGCACAAAATCCATACCTCGCGGCATGGGCAAGGTCAGGCTTTCATGCGCCACGGCATATTCCGCATAACCACCGCTCGCAAGCAGCGCGCAGACTTTATCGCCCACTTTGCGCAGCTTTGCCTCGCTGCCAAGCGCAACCACCTCACCAGCCACCTCAAGTCCTAAAATCTTCGATGCGCCCGCCGGAGGTGGGTAATGCCCTTGTGCTTGCAGAATATCCGCACGGTTTATTCCTGCCGCATGCACTTTGATTAATACTTCATGGGCCGCAGGCTCAGGGCGTTCCGCATCGGCCAGATTCAGACCATACTCTAGGCTGATGGGGTTATGAATTACCTGCAACTGTTTCATATCTTGCCACAAATCAATGTTCGTACTATGCTCGCTGCCAGCAAATATCAGCGTTAACTCGATGGGAATGACGACGATGCGTTTCAAACCACTTTCTGCACTGGCCTTGGCTTCCGTTATAACATGCCTTGGCTTCACTGCAACTCCGGCAGGTGCCACCGGTGCACTGCGGGAAACCAACAACGCCTACGATGCACCAATCACCAAGGAAAAACCCGTGATGGTCATCCGCTTTAACAGCCCAAGCGTCTATTACCAGATGCCGCTCTATAACGTGGTGCGCAAAGCGCTGCAGATTTATCCGGGCGCCTTTTTTGAACTGGTATCGGTCATTCCTACCACTGGCAGCTACGCTGCTGACGAAGCCAGCACACAGGCCGCACATGAAAATGCTAAAAAAGTGATGGCAACACTGGGCGAAATAGGCCTGCCAAAAGCCAAATACGAAACGAGCTACACCACCAGCTCGGAAGTAACGGATAACGAAGTACACTTGTTCGTACGCTAATAGGCTCAATCGATATTAGCTTAAAACAAAACCACCCCCGCAGTCGCCTGCGGGGGTGTGGTTTTTGTAGCCGATGCTAATGCAGCTAAGGACTAGCCCTGACGCGCTTTAAAGCGTGGGTTGGTCTTGTTGATTACGTAGACGCGGCCCTTGCGGCGCACAACGCGGCAATTCTTATCACGCTTCTTGGCAGATTTTAAAGAGCTAAGGACTTTCATAACAACCCTACTTACATATTCTATCGGTTACGCTTCAAAAGAGGGGTGCAAATTATCGAATCACCCCCCGTTTGTCAAGCCATTAAAAAATGGCAGAATTCGGGGCAGAATCTGGCACCATTTTGGTCAGCCCGTGGTCAGTTTTATCCCAGTAATGCGGACGGCGGATCAGCTGCGCCACCGCGCGGAAGCTTGCCACCATGTGCAACACCCAGTAGATAGGGAATAAAAAAGCGTAAATTTCCATTGTTTTCCAACTCTTTATGCGAATAGAAGCAACCGCAAACACCGCATGCAGCAGCACCCCGGCAATCAAGTTGAATAGTGCAAGGGAAAGTACGCCGCTAGATACCACAACCACATCGGCCATCAGCGCCATAGATGTCATAAAAATCAACGGCATGGTAATAAACACCAGCGAAGGCGCTCCTACAAAAAACTGGAAGCCAAAAAAGCCCTGCACACCGGTCTTTCGCAGAAAACCCAATGGTTGGCGCATGTGTACGAAATAGGTCTGAATATAACCCTTAATCCAGCGCGAGCGCTGCTTCAGCCAGTTCTTCAAATCCACTGGCGCCTCCTCAAGCGTGTATGCATTTACGATGCGAGTGCGAAGGCCCTCTTGCACCAAACGCACACCCAAATCAGCATCCTCTGTCACGTTGTAAGGGTCCCACGCATAGAGCCGACGCAGCATGTCCGTGCGGAAGTGATTGCTTGTGCCACCGAGCGGAATGGGGATGCCCAGCTTCTCAAGCCCCAGCAACATGCAGTCAAACCACGCCGCATATTCAATCGCAAACATACGGGTCAGGAAATTTTCATTGCGGTTATAATAATTCAGACGCGCCTGCACACAGGCAACGTTCTTGGGGCTGTCCTCAAAGGTACGGATGACTTTTTTCAGTTGCTGCGGCTCGGGTATATCCTCCGCATCGTAAATCGTCACATATTCACCTTTGGCAAAACGTAGCGCATAGTTGCAGGCTTTTGGTTTGGTCTGCGGGTAGGAATAGGGCACGCGGATAATTTCAAAGTAGCTTTCGCAAGCAAGGTTTTTAATAATCTGCGTGGTCGGCTCATCAGCCATTTCTACAATCAGCTTCACATCGAGTTTCGATTTCGGGTAATCGAAGCGGCGTACGGCAGTAATTAAATTATGTATGGTTGCCTCGCGCTCACGGAATAACGGCACTAGCAAAGTATACATTGGCAGCTCTTCATCTATCATGCCATCCACTGCTACTTCTTTTTCTTTCATGCGCTCCTGATAGCCATAAAAAAAGAAAATGGCTTTGAACACCAGCGCGAACACATAAAATATATTCATTGTAATGAAGAACGCGGTCAGCGTGGTTTGCCAGAAGATAAGCGCAACAACCGCAGCAAAAATACCAGCATACAGCGTGGCCTTACTGCGGCGCACGGCAAATAGCTTCTTGGCTGAGAATTGCGGCTGGTGCTGCCAGAGCAGATTTCGCGCATCTTCATCGTCCTGCGATTCAAAGCAGGCTTTCACCGTCCATAAAATATCGTAGGGATACGTAATCACAAAACGGTAATTCTTATAATGGTCGGCTGCCCATGCGCGCACTTCTTCATCAAGATTTGTGGTGGCAATCACAATCTGTGAGCCATCTTTTTTCCACGGCACGAACCCATGCTTTAAAAAAATATCGCGGTGCTTTTTCTCTATCAGGCTTTTATCGACAGGCGTGGCCATCAGGTTCACGAAATCAACTTTATAGTGTTCGGCAAGCGCCTGATACAGAGTGAAGCGGCTCACCGCGCCCATCCCGATCAGGATATCGCCAATACGTCCGCCCTGTTTTTTCTGCAGGCGCAATGCTTCCGTCAGCATCTTCTGGGATGCCAAACCTTTCTTCAGCAGCAACTCGCCAATTTTTTCTTTCTGTTCTTTTTTCTTTATCATGCCTTAGCCCTAAAACTTCAGCCACATAGATGCCAGCAATCCGCTGCCTGCGCCCGTATTCTCACCCGCCACGTGCTGAAACGCGCCTAGCTGCAATGACGTTTTTTTGTCCCATTCATGCACCACTGAAACCTGCAGTTTCACCATATCGTATCCCGCAGAGTTTGCTAGCCGCAACGTCGTTCCATTTGCATCGCCATCCACGGCAAAATAATTGTCATTTTGTAGCACAGCCTGCCACTTATCCGCAACCTTAAGGCCTAGCGACTGGTTCACGCGGATTTCGTCTGCAGGCGCGCCATACCGCTGGCGGTATGCAACCTCAAGATTGTAATAATGCCACTGGCCATAAAGTGGAAAGGCCATCCCGCCCAGCGCGCGGATTTCTACATCCACCTGCCCTTGCCCGAGTGACAATGTTTCATCTTCATCATACAGCCCCGGCAGCTTCAGTAATGGCTGCAGAGAAAGCACGGCGCGCTCATTCTGCCACAGGCGTTTGCGTGCAAAAATTTCCGTATCACCAAGGCCGGAGTTATCGCCATTGCCCTTCTGGCTCAAACGCTGCAGACTGGTGCTAAGGCCAAGCGTTACATCGTCTTTCCAACCATATTCAAGATACGGATTATATTCGAGCTTGGTAAATTCCGGCTGGCGCTGCTGGTCGCCGTTGGCAAGAAATGCCTTATCCGTACGATATAAAAAAAGATTGTTGATGAGTTGTTTCTGGCCTTTTTCGAGCAGCCATGCCGCGGCCCGCGCATCCTGAAGCGGTAGGTATAGAAATAAAATCGCAGAAAAAACCCACCCGCGCCACAGCACAGGACTAACGCAGCGGCTAATGAACCTTACGGCCAATATCGGAAATCGCTTTGGAAATCATTTCATCCGCAGCGTCTTTGTTCAGATTTTCCAGAATCACTGCACGCGCTGTGCTCATCACGATGTCTACCGTGTTGTTACGGATTTCTTCCACCACACGCACTTCAGACTGGCGGATTTTTTCCATCGCCACTTCCGTACGCTTGTTCAATTCCTGTTCAAGGGACTGGCGTGCCTGCTTGGAAATAAGCTCCGCTTCTGAACGGGCATTCTTCAGGATCTCTTCCACTTCCTCAAGCGCCTTGCGCTGGTTGCGCTGATAGGCGGCCAGCACTGCCTGCGCTTCTTCTTTTAATTTCAGGGCATCATCCAGTTCTTTCTGGATGCGCGCAGCACGGCCATCAAGACCCGAAGCTGTCACTTTGAACAGCTTTTTGCCAAATAGCAGGAAAAAAAGCACAAACGAAGCGCCAACAAAAAACGTCTGGTCAAAATTAATCATGTGCGCGCTCCTTCATTGCCGGGCCACCAGAAGTGCCTTTACCTGTCACTTGTTTTACTACCAGCATGGCTAGGTCTTCTGCCATAGGCTCAAGGTCTGCCATCACTTTTTGGTGCAATTCCTGCATCTTTTTATCAGCATCGCTCAGTTTCTTCTGAATCACCTTATCCAGCTCTTCGCGTTTGCGTGCCGCCTCTTCCTCTGCCTTGGCTTTCGCCGTCATAATAGCAGCCACCGACTTTGCACGCGTTTCGGCCAGTGCGGCTTCATATTCCGCACGCACTTTTTCAGCTTCCTTGCGCATCGTCTCCGCCTTGTCCACATCCGTTGTAATACGGGTTTGGCGGTTCTGCAGCACCCGGCTGATCTGGGGTAATGTCACTTTGGACAGCACCACATAGAGCAGTCCGAAAGTGATTACCAACCAGAAAAGCTGGGAGATAAATGATGAAGGATCAAGTTGTGGCATAGCCCCACCTTAAACGTTTAAAAGTAAATCCTGCCCGAACTATACGAACAGGATGATCAGTGCCACAACGAGCGCGAACAGACCCATTGCTTCAGCAAGACCGGCGCCTACGTATACGTATTTGGACAGCTTGGATTCAGCGGAAGGGTTGCGCGCGATGCCGGAAAGCATGGCGAAGAACACCAGACCCACGCCGATAGCGGCACCCATCATGCCAAAAGCGGTCAGGCCGGCACCGATAAATTTCAGAGCTTCATACTGCATTGCAACTTGTTCCATTGTCTTTTTCCTTAAGGTTTTAGGGGTTGGATTAATTAGTGCAGGTTCACTGCGTCGTTGAGATACACACAAACGAGAATCGTAAAGATATACGCCTGTAGAATCGCAACGAAAATTTCAAAGCCTGTGAGCACCACGAGGAACAGGAAAGGCATCCAGCCCAGCGCCCAGCCAAGCGTCAACACGAAGCCCGCAATCACTTTCATCATGGCGTGGCCGGCCAGCATGTTGGCGGAAAGACGCACCGAAAGCGTAAACGGACGAGCAAGGAAGGAAATCAGTTCGATCGGCAGCATCAGCGGCGCCATCACCAGCGGAAGGCCAGAAGGCAGGAATAGTGAGAAAAAATGTAGACCATGACGGGCAAGGCCAACACCGATAACAATCAAGAAGCACAGGATTGCAATGGCAAACGTCACCACAATATGGCTCGTCACCGTAAAGCTGTACGGCAGCATGCCAAACACGTTGCAGGTGATGATGAACATAAACAGTGTAAAGATGAATGGGAAGAACTGGCGGCCACCGGAGCCCACGTTTTCACGCAGCATGTTGGCAACAAACTCATAGCTCAGTTCTGCAATCGACTGTAGGCGACCAGGCACCATCGCGCGGCCGCGCATACCAACACCGAGCAGTAACGTAATGCTGAGCACGGCGAGCACCATCCAGAGGGATGCATTCGTAAAGCTGATATCAAATCCAGCAATGTCTATCGGCACAATCGGATGCACTTCAAACTGGTGCATTGGGCCATGACTTGTATCGCCTGCCATAGAATCCACTTAAAAATTACTTTTTTTCTTCGCTCTTTTCCTCGTCATCCGAAGGCTTTGACACCAAGCGGTACACATTGAGGAAACCAGCCACTGCACCGAGCATCAGCAGAATAATGAAAAGGAAAGGCTTCGTGCCCAACCACTTATCAAGGTAAAAACCCAGCGCCCCCCCCACAGCCACACCGGAAACCAACTCCAGACCAATACGCGTTGGATCCGGCGCCCGATTCGGTTCTGGATTCTGCTCGCCGCGCACCTCATCGATACGTGCCTGCAAATTCTCCAGGGAGGGAAGGTTTTCCTTGTCTTTCATTATCGATCTTCCCGGGACAAAAACTCGCGAGCAACATACGCATGCACCCCTGCGTAGTCAAGCACTTCTTTAGAAAATATATCTAATAAATCAACCCTCTGATAAAAGGCTGAAATTCGGCGTTTAAACGCGAGTCTATTTTAGTCTTTTTTCGCCTTTGCCAACAGCTCATCTACGCGTTTTTCAATCGCCGCGAAATCATGGCTCTGATCGAGTTCGCCATTGATGAACAGGGTGGGAGTGGAAACAATTTCCAAAACCTTAGCAGCTTTAAAACCGGAAAGCAGCACTTCGTCTTCTATTTTTTTGTTTGCCATGCACTTGTCGAAGTCTTCCTGCTTCATGCCGCCCAGTTTTGCTACATTTGCCAGTTTTTCTTTGAAGTCTTTCTCAAATGCCCATTTTTCCTGCGTGTTGAAAATGGTTTTTACATAGGCCTTACGCATTTTTTCAGGTGCACAACGCACCAGCATCGCAGCACGCATGGCTGGCTCGTTTAATGGGAAGTCGCGGTAATAAAATTTAACCTTACCAGTATCGATATATTTTTTCTGAATTTTTGTAAAAATTTCTTTGTAGAAATCCGCGCAGTGGCTGCAGGAGAAAGAGGCGTATTCAATCATGGTAATGGGCGCTTTTTTGTCGCCATACATCACTTCATTTTTTTCTGGTTTCAGGACATCTTCGCGCTTCAGATTCGCAATCTTCTTGAGCATTTCCTGCTCTTTTACTTTGGCCTCTGCAGCGGCTTTTTCATAGGCAGCTTTCTGCTCAGGCGTCATCTCTTTGGGAGTGCTATGGCCATGCTCTGAATGATCGTGACCTGCATGGCTATCTTCTTTTTTCTTTGCATCAGCGGCGTAAATCTGTGTGGTTGAAAACGCAAGCAAGGCGGCTAAAGTAATCACTGCAAATTTCATAGAAGTAACCTCGTTTTATTGAATCCGAATTTAGCAGCGGGCAGTTTGCCATAAGCCGCAATAAACCGCTAGCGGTTTATTGTTTATTGAACAATCTTCACCCGGCTAATCGCGCGATATCCTAAATAGGTCGCAATTTTTTCTAAAATCAGCGGCTCTAAATGTTGTATTTCAATAGCATAACCACCTTGCACTGCCACCAACAGCGTACCATCCACTTGCTGACCTTGGGGAAATGTTACTTTCAGTGGGGTGGATTTTTCTGCCACTTCAGCTCCCACCACTTTAATCCAGTCGGCAATTAGTTTTACTTCTGCAAAGCCTCGGGCCTGATACACCGGCGCCACCACTTCGTGCAGTGCACCGCCGAGTGTTTTCATGCCACGTGGTGGTTCTTTTGTTTTTTTTATCATTTTAACTCCCGTTGGCCATAAGCAATGCCCTAATCGGCTTGAAGCTTTTGCGGTGTAAGGGTGTGGGGCCGTGTTGATTGAGCGCGGCGATATGGTCTGCCGTTCCGTAACCTGCATTTTTGAGCCAGCCAAATTGCGGATACTCCTGATGCAGCTTCGCCATGATTGTGTCGCGGGTCACCTTCGCGATAATCGAAGCGGCTGCAATTGAAAGGCTTTTATCATCGCCTTTTATAACCGCTTCTGCTGGGCAGCTTAGCTTTGGTAGCATGTTGCCGTCCACCAGCACTTTATCAGGCATCACTGGTAAAGCTGCCACCGCGCGTTGCATCGCAAGAAAGGTCGCCTCCAGAATATTCATTTCGTCAATTTCTTCTACTTCGCTAATACCAACACCTACCCACGACTGCTGCATAATCAGTGGAAAAAGCGCTTCACGTTTTTTGGCAGAAAGTTTTTTGGAATCCTGAAGCCCTGCTGGAATCATGCCTTTACGCAAAATTACAGCGGCAGCTACCACAGGTCCGGCCCACGGCCCACGCCCTGCTTCATCCACCCCAGCCACATGGCCGTTAATCGCTTCTTCTAATACATAGTCTGGCATGGCACCCTCTATCTTACTAATAGACTGGCCAGCGCCCCTGAAGCAAGCTTTCGATGGATGTGTTGTCTTCCTTCAGCCTGTCCGCATACATCCAGTAATTTGCCATGGTTTGTTTAACATAATCGCGTGTTTCACGTGCTGGCAGCATTTCAATGAACATCAGTGGATCATCGCCAAACTCCATCTCATCCAGCCACTCTGCCAACCTGCCTGGGCCGGCATTATAAGCCGCCAACATAAACAGAAAGTTCCCCTCCACCACACGATGGCGCAGCAAATACTCAATGTAACTTTGCCCGAGTGTAATATTAGTCACGGGATTTGTTAAATCCATCGTCTCAACTACCGTTCCCATTTTATCCTTTATATATCGAGCCGTTTCCGGCTTAATTTGCATCAGGCCGATTGCGTTTTTGTGACTTTTAGCCGTGGGGCTGAAGCCGGATTCTTTTTTAATCATCCCAAACAATAATGACGGCTGAATTTTAAATCCGTTTGATGGTTTCCACGACGGAATGGGGTTCAGCGCATCATCCATATGCCCGCTTTTGCCACCCGCAACCCTCCGCGCCATCACCACCTGAAGCGTTGGCATATTGTTCTCACGCACAAGGGCAACCAGTTTACGCTTTGTTTTTGTCGGGGCCGTGGGAAAAAACTTACGAATTTCTTTTTCTGCCAGCTTATCATAACCCAATTCTTTAAATGCCAAAGCCCGTTGAACATATGGGCTTTGCATCAACGTGGTGATGTCATCGGCCAAAAGAGGCTCTGGCTTCCAGTTAAATGTCGGCTTTTTGCCGAGTGCATGGGTTGCTAAAATACCATAAAACGTACGCGGAAAACGGGCCGCACTTTCAAGCATCTCGCGCGCTTTTTCAAACTCCTTCATCTCGCGATACGCACGAAATGCCCAATACGCGCCCGCAGCATTTTCCCATTTGTTTAATTTATTGGCATTTGCAACGTCTGAAAAATGCCTCACTGCTAAAGGCCAATCGTTTGTTCGCCATGCAATCATGCCGGCAATCCATTGCATTTGCGGCATCTCTTGCCATGTTTCTTCACCGGCACCATGAATAACTGAAAAGGCGGCTTTCTCTTTTCCCCTCACCAAAAAAGCATTGGCAACATTCCATTGTGCATCGCCTTGTTCTTCCTTCGTAAGCCAGCGCTTGGCCTTTGCACCGCGCACTGTTTTGTAGGCTGCAACCAATCGACCCTGATCTAATAATTTTTCAATATGCCCCCACACTTTCTGTGCGCGAACGCGACCTTCCCAATACTCCGTGTCATACTTATCTTCTGTATCGCCTGAGGTAGACGCAAAATCATCACCATATCCGAATAAATAATTCTTACGTATTTCGTAACTGGTCTTCAGCAGCCCTGGCTTGTATTTTGCTGCCAATTTAAAAATTTTATACGACTCCGGCAAGTTGGGGTACGCCTCCACCCACTGCAGCAATTCGTCCTCTGAGCTTTTATATTTCTCGTGCAGTAAACGCTCGGCTTTTACATGCCCGAGCAAAAGCGGGTTTTGCAATAGGGCAATCTGCTCATCTGCGGCCGCCCATTCTGCCTTCTTTTGGTATAAAAAAATATCCTTATAGCGCTGCAAATCCTCTGCTGACAACACAGAGGGCATTGCTTTTTCCGGCTTAAAATCACTCGGCTCTCTGATAATCCGTGGCCCTGAAAACTCACCCGTCCTATGCCCATCCTCATCCCCATGATCCATAAAGATGGCACTACCCGCAAAGTAGGCAGCTATAATAATGCTTACGATAATAAAATATTGCAGACGCAACCGTAGGTTTTTTGTTTTTGTTACAACCCTGCGCCCAAGAAAAATGGCTGCCTGACATTGCTTAAACAGGTGCCGCACTTATCAGTCCCACTTCGGTTTATGGCCAAGTTGTTGTGCGCGAAAATGCCATTTTTCTGCCTCAGCATCGTTTTTTTCTACACCAAGGCCATTTTCATATAAATTGGCAAGATTCCAAGCTGCCTCGGCATTACCGTTTTCGGCCGCCCTCCGATACCACTTGGCCGCTTCCTCAAAATTAATCGAAGTACCCAACCCATTGGCATAAATCTGGCCAAGCTTTACCATGGAAACCAAATGACCGTATTCGGTTGCCTTCTTATACCACTCAATCGCCTTTACATAATCAACGGTTGTTCCAATGCCTTCGAAATAGGCCTGTGCTGTCGCAACAATGGAGTCCAGATGACCTAATTCAGCAGCACGCAATTGCCACTTAAAGATTTGTTCTTTGCTTTCACCTTGCTGTTCCTCAGGATTATTACCAAGCTCTACAAAAAGCTTTGTAAGAAGCAGGGAGACGTGCAGCCTAAAGTCATCGTTTCCTTTTTCGGAAGCAAACTCATAGTATGCAATCGCGCTTTTATTATCTTTCTCAACACCGATACCATATTGGTAATATGTGCCAAGTTTCAGCACGGCGTTCATGATGCCTGCATCCGCCGCAATTTCGTAATACTCTCTAGCCTTATCGTAACTTTTAAAAACGTGCACGCCTTCTTCATAATATTGGGCTAATTTAAAGCACGCCCACGGCTCTTTTTGCGCAGCCGCCTTATACAGCCATTCCAGTGCCAGCGTATGGCTGCTTTTATCAATGTGGATATAGGCCATCTGAGTTTGCGCTTCCGCATACCCTGCGTTTGCCGCCATCGTGATATATTTCTCTGCTTTAAACTTATCCTGGGCCACTAACTTCCCATAATAAAGCATGGCACCGATTGTATACTGCGCCACAGGATCGTTCTCTTCACTCGCTTTTTTTATTTTTTCCTGAAGCTCCTCTGGCTTATAAAATGGCACAGGGCGTTCTTCCTCAACGGCAAGCTCCATCGCATCGCCATCCTCCGCATGCACCAGAAGGGGGGCAGAGATAAACCCCGTCGCCAAAAAAACCCATATGATTAATAATATTTTTAGCTTCATGGCGGCATTATACCACAAACAAAAATAAACCCAAAATCTAACGTCCTTTTATTTCATGGCACAACGTTGCCATTTCTTTGGCCGCATAGGTTAAAACCCCCGTTGCTCCGGCACGCTTAAACGCAATCAGGCTCTCATACATGGCAGCCTTATCATCAAACCAGCCTTTTTCACCAGCAGCCTTTATCATGGCATATTCACCACTCACCTGATAGGCAAACACCGGAATATGGAATGCTTGGCGGATGCGGCTGATAATATCCAAATACGGCATACCAGGCTTGACCATCACCATGTCTGCGCCCTCATGAATGTCCATTGCCACCTCCCGCAAAGCTTCGTCGCTGTTTGCTGGATTCATCTGGTAAGTTTTTTTGTGCCCTTTGCCAAGGCTCTGTTTTGAACCCACCGCTTCGCGGAACGGGCCGTAAAAACTAGAGGCATATTTCGCAGCATAGGAAAGTATCCGCACATGCTGGAAGCCCTTTTCATCAAGCGCGTCGCGAATCGCCGCCACCCTTCCGTCCATCATGTCTGACGGCGCCACGATATCGCACCCTGCCTCTGCCTGCACAATCGCTTGTTTCACTAATGCGCGCACCGTTTCATCATTTGCCACGTCACCCTGCTTCACCAAGCCGTCATGCCCGTGCGTGGTATAGGGGTCGAGCGCCACGTCGCAAATCACACCAATATCAAACTTCTCTTTTTTGATTGCCTGCACAGCACGGCATATCAGATTTTTTCTGTTCCACGCTTCCTTGGCATCGAGCGATTTTTTTTCCATCGGCACCACCGGAAAAATCGCCACGGCAGGAATACCGAGTTTCACAGCTTCTTCCACTTGCTTCACCACTGCATCCACGGAATAGCGTTTTACACCTGGCATTGCAGCAATATCCGTCGCCTGCGTTTTGCCTTCTTGCACAAACACCGGCCACACCAAGTCACTTGGCGTCAGGTGATGCTCTTCCACCATGCGGCGCGACCATTCGTCCCTGCGGTTCCTGCGTAAGCGGACCCTCGGAAATTCTCCTAAGTAATGATCCATGTATCCTCACATCCTGACATTGGTGGCAACGACCTATCTACCGTGTATAGACGTTTTTGAATTTTTATTCAGCAACATCTTGTATTACATAAAAAATTTATGTAAAAATGGAAAGAGAAATTGTTATAGATAATGGGCGCGTTGTTGATGATACGCAGAATAGTCTTTGTTTTTCTGCTAGTAGCTGCTGTTTTGTGCACGTCCACAACGGCGGACGCTGCGCAAAAAAAACGTAAAAAAACCTCTTATATCGATAAGTATGCAGCGCTTGTCGTACACGGCGAAAGCGGTGTAATTCTTCATCAGGAGAATGCGGACCGCAAACGCTACCCCGCCTCCCTCACCAAGATGATGACCATCTACCTTGCGTTTGACGCCATCAATCACGGGAAGCTTTCTTTCAACACCAGCCTGATAACATCTAACAAGGCCGCACAGCAACCACGCATGAAGCTGGGCCTGCGCCGCAATGAGCGAATCTCGGTCGCAGACGCCATCGACAGCCTCGTGGTGCTTTCCGCAAATGACACCTCCGTTGTTATCGCAGAGGCCATCGGCGGAAGCGAATGGCAATTTTCACGCATGATGAATGAAAAAGCGCGCGAACTTGGCATGACTGGCACACATTTTGAAAATGCCTCGGGTCTTTTCCACCCCAAACAAATCACCACGGCGAAAGACATGGCCAAGCTGTTGATGGCACTGGAGCGTGATTTCCCCCAGTATTATAAACGCCTCGGTAAAACGAAGTTCAGTTACAAAGGCCGTACTTACCGCACGCACAACCATGTGCTGGTGCGTTATAAAGGCGCTGTGGCTGGCAAAACAGGCTATGTGAATGCCTCTGGCTTTAACCTTGCTACCGCCGCCAATCGTTCTGGTAATAAACTTGTCGCGGTGGTGCTGGGTGGGCGATCAGCTATCTCGCGTGACAAGAGAATGATTTCCCTGCTGGATAGTAGCTTTAAAAAACTGCGTGGTAGTAAAACAGCTGTAAAATCCGTCAAAGAACGTGCGCCAACGCCGACAAGCCGCCCACGGAAAAACTCAAGCACGGCTTCATCGCTTGAAATCAAAGAGCCTTCCATGCTTGCAAAAGCCCCTGCCACTGTGCTTGAGGTTGCTTCTGCCACAACAAAACCTGCGGCATGGAATGTAAATATGGGTGCCTTCACACGCGAGGAAGATGCCACCTCCGCCGTCGCCAATGCGATGGATGTCGCTTCAGAATATCTTTCCGGTGCCTCGGTAACCTTTGCAAATTCCGGCAAAAGCCGTTCGCGTGAACACTGGGCTACCTTTCATAACCTTAGCGAGGTCAACGCCCGCAAGGCCTGCTACATGATGGGTTTGGTCAACACGCCCTGCCAGATTTCCATCGTTCAGTAATTTGCCTCTAAAGCATTTTGGGCAATAAAAAACCCGCCAAGAAGGCGGGTTTTTTATCATTGGTGTACCACGAATTAGCGGGAGTAGAATTCCACCACCAGATTCGGTTCCATCACCACAGCATAAGGAACATCGGCCAGCTTCGGCGTGCGCACGAACTTGCCTTTGAAGCCTTTTGCATCCAGTTCCAGATAATCAGGAACCTGACGTTCCTGCTTCTGCATGCCTTCCAGCACGGTTGGAATCTGGCGGGCTTTTTCTTTCACTTCTACTACATCGCCTTCTTTCAGGCGGTAGCTCGGAATGTTTACCGTTTTGCCGTTCACCGTCAGGTGCTTGTGGCCAACCAGCTGGCGGGCAGCAAACACAGAAGGAGCAAAATTCAGACGGTATGCCACGATATCAAGGCGCTGTTCAAGTAGACCAATCAGGTTTTCGCTGGAGTCACCTTTGCGGCGGATGGCTTCTTTATAGATACCACGGAACTGACGTTCGGAAATATTCCCGTAATAGCCTTTCAGCTTCTGTTTTGCCATCAGCTGCGTGCCGAAGTCGGAAATAGCGCGCTTCTTGCCCGATGGGCCATGCTGGCCAGGAACGAAATTGCGGTTCCGGTTTACCGGATCTTTCGCATCGCCCCACAGTGCCACACCCAAACGGCGGCTGATTTTAAACTTGGAATTGATTCGCTTCGTCATACGTTATCTTTATAAATATTTAAGGTTTCGGCGGCACACAGCCACCCCACTCCCCGAAGTGGAGTGCGTAATGTAAGGATTTCATGTCATTTGTCAAACATCTTTTTTGGCCTTCTTGCGCTTGGGGCTTTCAGCCAAACTACGCACCACACCGCGCAGGGTGCGCACCTCTTGGTCGGTTAAATCCATACGCTGGAACAAATTATGCAGATTTCTGCGCATTGTAGGGCGCATGGTGGGGTTTTTATAATGCTCGGCAATGTCGAGTTCTTCATCCATATGCTTTAGCATACCCAGCACCTGCTCCTTGGTAGCAAGCGCATGATTTTCTTCAATTTTTTTGGATTTTTTGGCGGTTTTAAGTCCATACCACTCATAGCCCACCACCGCCACCGCGTGCGAAAGGTTCATCGAGGCAAATTCAGGGTTCGTGGGGATGGTCAGCACGTGGTCGCACATTTCCACGTCTTCATTCTCAAGCCCCGTGCGCTCAGGGCCGAACATCACGCCAGCTTTGGTGCCTGCTTTCAGCCAGCTCTTCATCCGATCGGCAGCATCCTTAGGGAAATCCACATTCTTGGTCATGTTCCGGTCACGCACCGTGGTGGCATATATATGGTGCAGGTCAGCCACCGCCTCTGCCGTGGTACCAAACACTTTGGCTTTTTTTACGATATCGATGGAGGTCACCGCGCTTTTTTCCGCCCGCGGGTTCGGCCAGCCGTCACGCGGGGCAACAAGGCGCAATTCTTTCAAGGCAAAGTTGCCCATCACCCGCGCCACAGCGCCGATATTGTCGCCCAGCTGTGGGCGCACCAAAATAATCACGGGGTCGTGCATGTTAGTCCTGATGGATGAGCTTAAACGCAATCGCATCATACAGCGCGTTATACGACGCATCGATGATGTTGGTGGAAACACCCACGGTAGACCAGCGGTTGCCGGTTTCATCGCTGGTTTCAATCATCACCCGCGTCACCGCGCCAGTGCCGTGCTCGGGCGTCACGATGCGCACTTTATAGTCGCGCAGTTTCAAGGTTTTCAGTGCCTTATATTTGCGCTGCAGTGCTTTTTTAAGCGCACTGTTCAGGGCGTTCACCGGGCCGTTGCCTTCAGCTACCGTCATCACCTCCTTGCCATCCATCACCAATTTGATGGTCGCTTCTGACAGCGTAATCAGCTCGCCTTTCGCGTTCCAGCGGCGTTCATCAATCACGCGGAAGCTCTTTAAATGGAAGAACTCCGGCACCTTGCCGATGAACTGCTTGGCCAGCAGCTCGAAGCTGGCATCGGCGCTGTCATAGGCATAGCCTTTGTTTTCGCGTTCCTTGATTTCATCAATCAGCGCTTCGATTTTTTGTTTCATGGCAGGGTTTTTGCCGTCCACATTGATGCCGACCTTTTTGAGGCGGTTGATGATGTTCGACTTGCCCGCTTGGTCTGAAATCAGAATGATGCGCTCATTGCCCACCATGGCGGGGTCGATATGTTCATAGCTCGCGGGGTTCTTCACCACCGCCGAAACATGCAGCCCGCCTTTGTGCGCGAAGGCCGATTTACCCACATAGGGCGCGTTCTTAATCGGCGGGCGGTTCAAATGCTCGTCCAGCACGCGGGAGATTTTCACCAGCTTTTTGATTTTTTCCTTAGGGATGCCAACGTCATACCCCAGCTTGAATACCAATGTGGGAATGAGCGAAAGCAGGTTCGCGTTACCGCAGCGTTCACCCACGCCGCCCAGCGTGCCCTGGATCTGCCGCGCACCGGCACGCACCGCCGCCAGCGAGTTCGCCACCGCGTTATCCGTATCGTTATGGCAGTGTATGCCAAGGTACTTGCCCGGAATATGTTTTGCCACTTCTTTCACAATTTCTTCCACTTCGTGCGGTAGCGTGCCGCCGTTTGTATCGCACAGCACCACCCAGCGCGCACCTGCGGCATAAGCTGCCTTCACCGCTTCGAGTGCAAATTTCGGGTTGGCCTTATAGCCGTCGAAGAAATGCTCGGCGTCAAACATCGCCTCCACCTTCTTCTTCACGAGGTATTCGATACTCTGCGTAATCATGCTGATGTTTTCTTTGAGCGACACGTCCAGCGCGTGAGTCACATGGAAGTCCCATGTTTTGCCCACGATGCACACGTGCTTCACGCCCGTGTTGAGCAGCGTGTTCAGGCCGGGGTCGTTCGCGGCGCTGGTGCCGGTGCGGCGCGTCATGCCGAAGGCCACGAGCTTCGAGCTTTTAAATTGGGGGGCAGCGGCGAAGAACTTATCATCTGTGGGGTTTGCGCCGGGCCAGCCGCCTTCCACATAATCTAGCCCAAGCGCGTCCAGCTCCATGGCGATGTCCTGCTTGTCGACCACGCTGAAGTTGACGCCCTGCGTTTGCGCACCGTCACGCAACGTGCTGTCGTATAAATAGATACGTTCGGCCATAACCCTTCTCTTTTGTCATTCCGGAAGCGGCATGCCTGAAAGGCAAAGCGCTATCCGGAATCCATGTATGCTCTGGATTCCCGCCTGCGCGGGAATGACATGTTTTGCCAAATAGATTAGAAAATCAGGCTTTACGCCATGTCGTCCCAGAAGGGGTATCTTCTAATATAATCCCTTGTTTTGCAAGAGAATCGCGGATTCTGTCCGCTTCGGCGTAGTTTTTTGCCTTTTTAGCCGCATCGCGCTGATTGATTAACGATTCTATATTATCGTCAATCTGCCCAACCCATTCGCCCAAAGAAAGTCCTAGAACTCCAAGCAAATCTGATGCCCTTTTAAGCATAACCCTATAGTTAAAAAAAGGCTGGGGATTTTCTGGGGGAATAGGCTCATTATTAATAGAACCCCTTCCTCGAAGTTTTGTCATTTCGTACATTAAAGAAAATGCACGAGGTGTATTTAAGTCATCCAACAGCGCTTCTAAAAAATCTTCGAAAAGGCCTGATGTATAGCCATCTTCCCAATCTTTTTGCCAAACGCCGTCTTGTTGAAATCCTCTAAAACGACCAAGCCATTCATTATATTCTGGGTGTTTAGTAACACCCTCAGGCAAGTATTGAAGGAAATAGGCATTATAAAACCTATCTAAATTTTTCTTCGCGTCTTCCAGCTTCTTTTCGGTGAAGTCGAGCGGCTCGCTGTATTTGGTGGCGAGCAGCACATAGCGGATCACTTCGCCTTTAATGCCCCTGTCGAGCAAATCTTTCACCGTGGTGAAGTTGCCGAGGGATTTGCTCATCTTCTCGCCATTCACCGTCACAAAGCCGTTATGCACCCAATATTTGGCGTAGTGGCTGTGCTTGTGCGCGCAGGTGCTTTGGGCAATTTCATTTTCATGGTGCGGGAATTTTAAATCCGCCCCGCCGCCGTGAATGTCGAAATCATTGCCGAGATATTTGCTACTCATGGCACTGCATTCAATGTGCCAACCGGGGCGGCCTTTGCCCACCCCATGTTTTTCTAAAGAATGGCTGTCAAAAACGCTTGAGGGGTCATCTCCCTCATCGGCCGGTTTCCACAGCACGAAGTCACCCGCATCGTGCTTATAGCTTTCCACTTCCACGCGCGCGCCAGCCTGCAAATCATCGAGCTTTTTTTTGGAAAGCTGGCCGTAATTTTTGTCGGTCTTTACGGAAAACAACACATGCCCCTCGCTCACATACGCGTTACCATTTTCAATCAGCTTTTCGATGATGCTGCACATTTCCTTAATATGCCCCGTAGCGCGCGGCTCGTGCGTGGGTAGCAAATTATTCAGCGCCGCCATGTCGTCATGAAATGCTTTGGTGATGCGCGTGGTGAGAGCTGAAATCGGTTCACCATTTGCTTTTGCGGCGGCGTTGATTTTATCATCTACGTCCGTAATGTTGCGCACATAGGTCACGTTCTTTTCGCCATAGACATGGCGCAGCAGGCGGAACAGCACGTCATACACCACCACGGCGCGGGCGTTCCCCACATGCGGGCGGTCATACACCGTGGGCCCACACACATACATGCCCACTTTGCCCAGCATGTGCGGTTCAAATTTTTCTTTTTTACCCGTCAGACTGTTATAAAGAAATATCTCCGGCGCACTCATGCCGCTTCCCCTTTAAGTCGCTTTTCGGCACGCTCGCGGCCAATCAGCGGCAGCAGCACTTTCAGCTCGGGTCCGTGCTCCATTCCGGTAAGTGCCTTGCGTATGGGCATGAATAGTTCCTTGCCCTTGCGGCCGGTTTTTTCTTTCACGGCTTTGGTCCACTGCTCCCACGTGGTTTCGTCCCATGTGCCATCAGGCAACAATGCAGCGGCCTCAAGCGCAAAGTCTTTTTCATCCACCGTGTTTTTCATTTGCTCGCGGCAGATGCTCCACCATTCCTTCACATCTTCAATATGCTCAAGGTTTGCGCGCACAGAAAGCCAGAAAGCTTCGTCCACACCCGTTAGCCCCAGTGCTTTCAGCTTGGGTAGCGCCTTATCAAACGGCATGCTGTGCACCAGCTTGCTGTTGAGGCGCTCGATGTCTTCCAACGCATACAGCGTGGGCGCGCGGTTGAATTTGCTCACGTCAAATTCTGCAATCAGTTCCGCCATGGTTTCACGCAGCTCCACGGGGTCAGACGTGCCAACCTTGGCAAGGAAGCTGTTAATCGCCATCGGCTCCATGCCAGCTTCACGCAAGCCCTGCACGTTCGCGCTGCCAAGGCGTTTCGAAAGTTTACCTTCTGCCGTTTTAATCAGTGCCATGTGCGCGAATTCTGGTAGCTTTGCGCCCAACGCTTTAAAAATCTGAATCTGCACAGCGGTGTTGCTTACATGGTCTTCGCCGCGCGTCACATGCGTAATCGCAAAATCAATATCATCCACCGTGGAAGGCAGCATATAGGTGAACGTGCCGCCACCGCGCACTAAAATCGGGTCACTGATATGTGCGCCTTCAAACTTTGAATGGCCGCGAATGGCATCGTTCCACTCAATCGGCTCTTCCTTCATCAAAAAGCGCCAGTGGGGTTTTTTGCCCTGTGCTTCCAGCTCTTTGCGTTTGGCATCCGTCAGCTTCAAGCCCTCACGGTCATAAATCGGCGGGGCGCCGCGTGAAAGCTGCATCTTGCGTTTGATTTCCAGCTCCTGCTCGGTTTCATAGCAGGGGTAAAGCCTTCCGGCGGCTTTCAATTTTTCAATGGCGGCGTTGTAGTTCGCAATGCGCTCAGACTGGCGGGCGAACATATCCCAACTGATACCGAGCCATTCCAAATCCACCTTAATCGCATCCACATATTCTTCTTTGCTGCGCTCGGTGTCTGTATCGTCAATGCGCAGCAGCAGTTTGCCGCCCTGCTTTTTAGCGAGCAGATAGCAGATGAGCGCCGTACGCACATTCCCGATGTGCAGAAAACCGGTGGGGCTAGGGGCAAAGCGCGTAAGCATTATTCCGTAAACCTGTTGGTAATGGGGTATCGCCTGTCGCGCCCGAAGGATTTGCGTGTTACCTTCACCCCGGGCGCAGACTGGCGGCGTTTGTACTCCGCTTTGTAAAGCATGGAGGCCACTTTTTCAACCACTGCCCGCTTGTAACCCAGCGTCACGATTTCTTTTATCGCCAGTTCTTTTTCAATCAGCGCCTGCAAAATGCCGTCCAGCACGTCATAGGGCGGCAGGCTGTCTTCATCTTTTTGGTTTTCGCGCAGTTCGGCGGTAGGTGCTTTCAAAATCGCATTGGGCGGAATCACTTCGCCCTTTGGCCCTAGCGCGCCAGTGGGTGCATTTTTGTTGCGCCATTTGCTTAAAGCAAATACTTCGGTTTTATACGTATCCTTCAGCACATTATAGCCACCGCACATATCGCCATAGAGCGTGGCATAGCCCGTGGCGAGTTCGGATTTATTCCCCGTCGTCAGCACCATGTGGCCAAACTTGTTGCTGTATGCCATCAGCAGCAGACCGCGCAGGCGTGATTGGATGTTTTCTTCCGTTACATCCTTTTTCTTTCCGGCGAATGTGCCAGCAAGCGCTTCATCTGCCGCACTCACCAAGCCTTCAATCTGAATTTCTTCAAGGCTGATGCCAAAGCGGCGCGCGCATTCTGCCGCATCCGCAAAACTTTCCGCCGACGTGTAACGTGAAGGTAGCATAACGGCTTTCACTTTGTCTGCCCCCAGCGCATCCACCGCAATGGCAGCGGAAAGCACTGAATCGATGCCACCGGAAAGCCCAAGCACCACACCGGGGAAGCCATTTTTCGTAATGTAATCTTTCAGCCCCAGCATCATCGCCGCATAGTGCTGCGCAGTTTCATCGAGCGTTTTTGCCTTGGGCGCACTCACGCACTTCAGGCCCTTGGTGGTTTTTTCCCACGCTGTTAATACCAGTGTTTCTTCAAATTGCGGAGCCGTGCCGAGCACCTTGCCTTTTGCACTCATCACGAAACTGCCGCCATCAAACACCACATCGTCCTGCCCTGCGACCATATTGGTGTATACAAGCGGGCAGCCTGCACGCTCTGCCGATTTTTGTGCAGCCCTCAGGCGGCGGGTAGGTTTATCGTGCTCAAATGGAGATGCGTGACAGGAGAGCAAAATATCGGCACCTTTCAGCGCCTGTGGCACGGCTTTGTGCCACATATCCTCGCACACTAAAATGCCGAGCGTGAAGCCTTTGAATGAAATCAGCGATGGCAGTGCGCCTGCGCTGAAATGGCGCTTTTCATCGAACACACCATAGTTCGGCAATTCGTGTTTGGTTTGTGTGTGCAAAATCACGCCGCCCGAAAGGAAATACACGGCATTGAAAATCTTCCCCTCTTCCACCAGCAAGCTGCCGATAAGTATCGCAGGGCCTTTGGCCGTTGCAGCGGCGAGCGCTCTGACTGCCTTCATTGCTTGTTTTTGGAATGCTGGCTTCTGCACTAAATCTTCGGCGGGGTAGCCGGTAATCGCCAGCTCGGGGAACACCACAATGTCTGCGCCCTTTGCCTGCTTCCACAGCTGCGCGGCCTTGGCCGCGTTGCCTTCGATATCGCCCACCGTGCTATTCATTTGGGCGAGGGCGATTTTAAGCTGCTTTTTCATGCCTGCTACGCTGCGCTTTTCCTGAACACTGTTTTGTTTTCAGCCGTTCATTAAGGTGTGGCAAGGAGGCTTTGTCAAGGCACTGGTGTAAGTGCCTTATCCTACGAAAGCCTTTTCAATCACATATTGCGCCGGGGCGTTGTTTGCACCCTGCTTGAACCCGATTTCATCAAGATGCGCTTTTATTTGTAAGTTCATCTCGTTAGAGCCGCAAATCATGACGCGGTCTGTTTCCGGATTGAAGCTTTCAAAACCTAGGTCTTTAAAGAGCGTACCGTCCTGAATCAGGTTGGTAATGCGTCCTTTCCTTGGGTATTCTTCACGCGTAATGCTGTCGTAATAGGTAAGCTTCCCCTTCACGATGTCGCCCAAAAACTCGTGATTCAGTGTTTCATTCACCACCTTCTGGCTATAGCCCAGCTCCGCCACTTGCCTGCAGGTATGCGTTACAACCACTTGTTCAAATTTTTCATAGGTTTCCATGTCGCGGATGATGCTTGCGAACGGCGCAAAACCTGTGCCTGTTGAAAGAAGATACAGACGTTTGCCGGGGGTTAGGGAATCCGTAATAAGCGTGCCAGTTGGTTTCCTGCCGACCAGTATCTCATCGCCCGGCTGTATTTTCTGGAGCCGAGAAGTAAGTGGACCGTTTTCTACCTTGATAGAGAAAAACTCCAGTTCCTCTTCCCATGACGGGCTGGCCATAGAATAGGCACGGAGCAGCGGTTTGCCGGAATCCGTATTAAGGCCGATCATCGCGAATTCGCCGGAACGGAAGCGGAAGGTTGAAGAACGCGTGGTCCTGAATGAAAAAAGCGAATCCGTCCAGTGCGTAACGGCAATCACGCTTTCAACAGTGGGCGCATTCGGATTCACAGGCGTAGGTTCACTTGTTTTGAGCATAAGCATAAATAACAACGTTTTTGGTTAAGGCCTTTCGTTATACCTAGATAGAAGAGCCCATGATTTCACCGCTACGTGCGCGCAGTTCTTCCACGGGGTCAACTAGATTTTTCTGCACATATTCCATCAGCGCAGCCACAGATTCTTCCACCGTGAGCTTCGAGGTGTCCACCACAAGATCAGGGTTTTCTGGCGCTTCATAGGGTGCGTCAATGCCAGTGAATTGCTTGATTTCACCCGCACGGGCCTTCTTATAAAGCCCCTTGGGGTCGCGCTTTTCACAGGTTGCTACATCTGCCTTGATATACACACCGTGATACGCCGCACCCGCTGCCGTGCGTGCATGGCGGCGGTCTGCCTTATACGGCGAAATGAAGGAGGTAATCACAATCACGCCTGCATCAGCAAACAGAGAGGCAACTTCACCCACGCGACGGATGTTTTCCGAGCGGTCTTCCGGCGAGAAGCCAAGGTCTTTGTTCAGGCCGCGGCGCACGTTATCGCCATCCAGCACATACACCTGATAGCCTTTGGCAAACAGCATACGCTGCAACTCTTTTGCGAGCGTAGATTTACCAGAACCGGAAAGACCCGTGAACCAGAGCACGCCGCCCAAGTGACCATTGGTGATAGCACGCTGTTCCGTACGGATGTTAAAATCCACTTCCGTGATGTTCTTGGATTTCACCGCCTCTTCGGCACGCTGGTTTTCAAAACCCTTCAGGTCGATAATGCCACCGCCTGCAATCAGGTAGTTTTCCATCAACACAAAACGGCCGGTGATGTCGTTGCTTTCAAAAGGGTCGAGCGCCGCGATGCCGCGCACCTGAAACACCACTTCTGACACGCTGTTGCGTTCCACCTGTGTGGCTTCCACATGCTTTAAATCGCCCGTATCCACCACTTTTTCGATGGCTTTCACGCTGACGTTGTATTCCGCGGTGGAAAGTTTCAATTTGTATTTACTGCCCACTTTGAGGGGGTTTTTGCCCAGCCAGAATAATTTGGCACGAAATACGTTGGTTAAAAACGGCGCGTCCTTTTTGTGGCTCACGATATTGCCGCGTTCCACGAAAATCTGTTCATCGAGCGTAACGCCCACACTCATACCGGCAGTCACTTCTGTTTTCTTTTCTGCCGTGTCAGGCCATGTTTCAATCGACGCCACTTTCGCGGTTTTGTTACCGGGCGAAAATACCAATTGGTCACCCACTTTCAGCGTACCGCTTTCAATACGGCCTACCACGATGCGGCGTTCGTCGAACTTATACACGTCCTGCACCGGCAGGCGCAACGCCAGCTCGGTAGCAAATGGTTTTGGCTTGAAATGGTCGAGCGATTCCACCACCGCAGGGCCTTTATACCACGGCATGTTTTTGGATTTTTGCGTGATGCAATCCCCCTCGCGCGCCGAGATGGGGATGATGAATGTTGGCGTCACACCAATGCTCTTAAGATACGCGCGGTATTCTTTTTCAATTTCGTTGAAGCGCTCTTCGGAGTAATCCACAAGATCCATCTTGTTCACGGCAACCGCCACCTGATTCACACCCAAAAGATGCAGCAGATAACCATGACGCTTGGATTGTTCTTTCACGCCTTCTTTGGCGTCAATAATCAGCAACGCGGCTTCACTGTTTGCCGCACCCGATACCATGTTCTTCAGGAATTCTTTATGCCCCGGGGCGTCGATAATTACATAATCGCGCTTCGCGGTTTTAAACCAGATTTGCGTGGTATCCACCGTGATGCCTTGGTCGCGCTCAGACTGCAATGCGTCTGTCAAAAAGCTCCATTCAAATGGCATGCCGCGCTTTTTGCACATGGCGGTGATTTGGTCAAACTTGCCATCCGGCAGGCTGTCCGTATCGTAAAACAAGCGGCCCACAAGTGTGGATTTGCCGTGGTCTACGTGGCCCACAATCACGATTTTAAGCTGCTCGCGCTCTTGCGGCGCAGCTTCTGGTTTCGTCGCAGTTTTTTTAGCAGTCGCTGGCATGTGTTACCTCAATATTTTACATGTAACCTGCGGCGCGGAGGCGCTCGAAGGACGATTCATCTTCATCAGCACCCATCGGGCGGCCGGAGCGTTCCGGCACTTTCGTGGTGCGTAGTTCTTCAATAATTTCATCAATGGTAGAAGCAGGGCTTTCCAGCGGCCACGTGATGCCTTTTTCACCCAAGCTACGGAAACGCATGATTTTGCCGCCGAAGTCGCGGCCTTCCAGCGTGAAATATTGGCGCGCCAAATAGAGCGGCACAATGGGGATGCCTTCGCGCTTGATATATTGCCACACGTCAAACTCTGTCCAATGCAGCAGTGGGTGCACGCGCACGTGCGTGCCCGGTGGGAAGTCGGTCATGAACTGGTTCCAGAATTCCGGCGGCTGGTCCTTCACGTCCCACTGGCCTTCTTTGTCGCGCGGGGAGAAGTAGCGTTCCTTGGCGCGCGTGCCTTCTTCATCGCGGCGAATGCCGGTGATGATGCCTTCAAAACCGTGCTTCGACAGCACGTTCTTAAGGCCCAGCGTTTTACGCGCCGCCACGCGGGCAGAGTGCGGCAGGCTTTCGTCTGTTTCTTCAATCGGCGGGCAGGTTTCAGAAATCAGGTTGATACCCCATTCCTTTTTGTATTTGTCGCGGAAGGCATAGACTTCATCAAATTCCAGTTCGGTATCGCAATGGATAAGCGGAAACGGCACGTTGCCATAGAAGGCTTTACGAGCAAGGTGAATCATCACGTTGCTGTCTTTGCCGAAGCTCCACAGCATGGCGAGCCTGTCAATTTTATTGAAGGCTTCGCGGAAGATATACATGCTCTGCGCTTCGAGCTTGTCCAGATGATCCATCACTTCTTTTTTCTTTGCCATAACGCTTCTCTGATTAAAAAATTATACGTCCCAACTTTGTACCGGTGCACCAACACTCGTGTGGATGCCGCATTCTTGTTTCTGGCCGCCTTGCATTTCCACCGTATGTGCCCAGCGGCCTGAGCGCTCATCTTCACCCGGGCGCACCTCTTTGGTGCAGGGCTCACAGCCAATGGAAGGGTAGCCCCGTTCCACCAGCGGGTGTTGCGGCAGCCCTCTGCGCGCAAATTCAGCCTTCACCTGATCTTTCGACCACAGGCCGATGGGGTTTATCCGAAAACGGCCCTGTTCATCAAGTTCTATTTTCTCAAGCTCCGCGCGGGCGCCCGTCTGGTAGCGACGCCTGCCGGTAATCACCGCCTCAATGGCATTGCCATTTAGCTCGCGCTCCAAGGGCTCCACCTTCCGCAGCCAGCAGCAGCGATTCACCTGACGCTGCCACAGCGTGCCATCGGCATCGTTCTTCGCCAGCAATTCTGTATCCGGCTTTAGCAGACGCAGATTTTCAAGCTTCAGCACATCACGCAGTTTTTCAACGTATTCAACCGTTTCCTTGAAGTGCTTTTCTGTGTCCAGAAACAGCACCGCTATTTTTTTATCCACTGCCGCCACCATGGAAAGCAACAACGCGGAATAAGAACCAAACGAAGAAAACGCCACGATTTTGCCCGGCTCGAACTCTTTCAGCATCGCGAAGATAAGATTCTCGGTTTCCAGATCGTTGTAAAACGCCTGAAGCCGCGAAAGCGATACGCTGCTGTGAGCCGATTCAGTCATAGCTGCGCTACCTTTTTATCCAGCTCTTCAAGCCAGCCTTCACGCTCTAACAGTGCATCGGTTTTTTTTGCCAGTTCAGGAATGTTCGCACCTGCGGCACGCCATTCTTCGCGCTTGGTGCCAATGTGCGTCAGGCGTTCAGCCCACACTTCGGCAAATACATCCGACAGCCAGCGTTTTAGCACACGCGCAAGGCGTGGGCTTTTACCGTTGGTGGAAACAGAAAGCAGCAAATCACCACGACGCACAATGGCGGGTACATGGAAATCGCACCATTTGCGGTTGTCTTCAGCATTCACCAACGAACCCGCACCACGCGCGGCAGAAGCCAGTTTTGCCGTTTGTTCTTCGTCAAAATCCGCAATCATCACCACAGGCGCGAACTGAAAATCGCTGCCTTCCGGCAGTTTTTCAACCAAACGGTCACCTGCCTTTTGGCGCAGTTCATCGTTCGGCGCATCGGCATACACGGTTACGTGCTTGGTGCCTGCTTCATCGAGCAGTTCCAAGCGGCGCAGCGTGGCAATGCCGTTCCCCACTAATGCCACCGGAATGGTGGCGACATCTAATACAATCGGAAACATATCTTAATTCTCCTGTTAGGCCGCCCATTTATAGGCACTCAGCTGGCCTTTTACTTTTGCAACCACGTTTTCTACGCCAATGCGGTGGCAGAAATCACCGAAACCTTCGTTCGGCATTCGCTCGGCTTTGAACAGTGCAAACATGGGATCCAGCGCCTTGGGCAAGTCATCCTGAGGTACTTTATCAAAGGCTTTTTGGTTAAGGCGCGTACCTTCAAAATCACCGCCGATGAACAGCACATAATGCCCCGGCATACGGCCAACAATACCGATATCGCCCACATACGGCCGCGCACAGCCATTCGGGCAGCCGGTCACACGCACTGCGATTTTTTCGCGTGATATGCCGTGTTTATCGAGCACTGCCTGAATACCATCGGCAATCTGGAACTGTACGCGCTCCGATTCCGCCAATGCTTTGGCACAGGTCGGCAGCGACACGCAGGTCATGTAATGCAGCTGGAAGGGCGTGTGTTCTTCCGCCAGTGGAATGTGGTGTTTTTTAAGCAGTGCTTCGATATCGGCCTTATCCTTTGGTTCAATATCCGCAAGGATAATTTCTTCCGTTGGCGTCAACACCAGCGGCATTTTATATTTCGCAATCACAGCTTTCAGGCCGGTGCGATATTGCGTTTTGGCAAAATGCGGGTTGGTGCCGGGGTTGTAACCACTTGCGTTTGGCTTGTCATAATCCACCACGCGGCCGCTAGCTACCGGCACACCGAGATACAGCTTCCCATTACCTTGCTCGTGCCAGCCCATGTGGCTAGGGATTTTATACTTGATACCGGAAACAGGCTCTTTAATCACCTTACCGCCTGCTTTAACGAAATATTCCCCGAAGTGTTTTTTTGTCCATTCGATGCCGTTTTCTTCCACCAGATATTTAATGCGCGCATGCTGGCGGTCAGACCTATCACCAAAATCGCGTTGTAATTTCACGGCGGCTTCCACGGCAGGAATCAAATCATCCGGCCCCACAAATGCGATGTCCGACGCGACGCGCGGATAGGTTTTTTTGTCTTTCCATGCCACGGCGGCTTCGTGTTTCATGCCCATGCCGCCACCCAACATAATATTGTAGCCTTTGAGCTTTTCGCCTTCAAACAGCAGCACAACACCAAGGTCGTGCGTGAAGACGTCAATCGAGTTGTCTTCCGGCATAATCAGGCCGATTTTGAATTTGCGCGGCATGTAGTTTGCGCCATAAAGCGGCTCATATACGTCCGGCGTTTCTACACTGCGCTCGCGGATTTCATCCACTGCTTCATCCAGCCACAATTCTTTATAGGAAGACGTTTTGGGGCGCACGAAGGCCGCCACTGCATCCACATCGGCACGCAGACGGTCATATTTTGCATTCTTAATCGGCGCAGGGCTGCAGGTGATATTACGCACCACATCGCCGCAACCGCTTTGCGTGGAAAGCAGCGCGTGGTTGATGGCGGCAATCTGTGCTTTAAGGTTTTCTTTTAACACCACGTGAAACTGGAACACCTGACGCGTGGTGATGCGCAGCGTGCCGTTCGCATATTTTTCTGCAATATCGTCCATCGCGATATATTGGTCCGCTGTAAGCCTGCCGCCCGGAATGCGCGTGCGGACCATGAATTCATATTTCTTATCAAGGCCGGCCTTTTTCCGCTCGGTAGCGGAATCACGGTCATAGCCAAAATACGTGCCATGAAACTTCAGCAATTCATAAGAAGCATCAGTGATATCGGGTTTGCCATCTGTCAGTTCAGCCGCAATATTCCCTTTCAAAAAGCCGCTGGCTTTTTTAATCGCTTCCTGACCGGAAAGCGGCTTTGCGTTTTGTTCAGACATGACGGATTCCCTCTGGCGTTGTCGCCTTTCTACATTCAGTTATACGGATATTTATTAAATAGTCAATTAAATTTGTGAATTATATTATTTTACATTTTATTTTTGTTGTTACTTGAGGTGTAGTGAGGGATCCAGTCGCTGATTCACCAAATTCAGCCCCCAATGCAAATGCGGCCCCGTAGCGCGCCCTGTAGCACCCACTGTGCCGATTTTATCGCCTGCTTTCAGCACCTGCCCGCTTTTCGCCACAACCTTTTGTAAGTGTGCATACACGGTAAATACCCCACAGCCATGGTCCACAAGCACCGTGTTGCCCGTGTAATACATATCGCGCACCAGCGTTACTTTCCCTGCATCAGGCGCGATGATGGGCGCACCGACCGGCGCAGCAATATCTAACCCCATATGCGGGTCTTTCGGCTTATCGTTCAAAATACGCTGGCTTCCATATACACCCGAAATTTTACCTTCCGCCGGTTTTTGGAACACGCCCTTAAACTGGCATGGCTGGCTGATGCGCTCGCGTTTTTCTTTGATGACGCGTTTATCTTCGGCGATGCGCGCCGTTACTTCTTTCGGCGGCGTGACCATTTTTTCTGGCAGTTTCAGATGCTGAATTTCATATTCACGCGGCTTTATAACAAGCTTGGCCTCTTCGATATCACCGCCAGGCAGTTCAATTTTTATATGCGCGTCCGGTGCAGCATCTCTACCAAATCCTAAATAAAATGTACCATCGGAAAATACTGTTATGGGCTCACCATCAAGCTTTATCTTCGCGCCCGGCTGAGTGCTTCCCATTACCAAACCACCTTGCGTAAACTCACCTTTATATTGAACATATAACTCGCTGGCAAAGGCCGCGCAGGGCAATAATAAGGCAGCGACTAATCCTTTAAGGTAACGCCGCATTGCGCCAGTTCCTGCTTCAGTTCGTTTTTTAGCGCTGCAAGCGCAGCTTGGTTAACACCTTCCACACGCATGGAAAGCGCCGCCTGTGTGTTCGAAGCACGCACCAGCCACCAACCTTTTTCGCCATCGATGCGCACGCCATCAATATCACTGATATTCGCGCCTTTCTTTTTCATGCTGGCTTTGATTTCATCCACAATCGCGAACTTACGCTCTTCCGCGCATTCAAGGCGAATCTCCGGCGTACTGAAAGATTGCGGCAACGCGTCAATCATCGCCGCGAGTGGCTTATCCTGATGCGCCAGATAATTCAAAAGCCTTAGCGCCGCATAAATGCCGTCATCAAAACCGTAATATTCATCAGCGAAGAAAATATGGCCACTCATTTCACCCGCGAGCAACGCTTTTTCTTCCGCCATTTTTGCTTTAATCAGCGAATGCCCCGTTTTCCATACGAGCGGTTTGCCGCCTGCTTTCTTCACTTCATCAAACAGCATTTTGCTGGCTTTTACGTCCGCAATTACCGTGGCGCCTTTATGGTTTTGCAGCACATCGCGCGCCCACAGCACCAAAAGCTGGTCGTTCCACACCATGCGGCCCTTGCCATCCACCACGCCCACACGGTCACCATCGCCATCAAAGGCAATACCGAGGTCATAACCTTCTTTTTTGACGACGCTAATCAGCTCTTCGAGGTTTTCTTCTTCAGATGGGTCGGGGTGGTGATTCGGGAAGTTACCGTCAACCACCTCATTAAACACCATATTGGTGTTTTTTAGGCGCTTCACCAACTGCTCTGTCACCTCACCCGCTGCGCCATTGCCTGGATCCCACGCCACTTTGAGGGCTTTTCCGCCCGGTTTGATGGCTTTCAGTAGTGCCTGAATATAGTCTTCCTGCACGGAAACTTGCTTGATGCCGCCTTTGCCAGCATGAAACTGCCCGGCATCAATACGTGCTTTCAGCTTTTGGATGTCATCCCCATACAGGGTTTCCTTGGCCAGCATCATCTTAAAGCCGTTATGCTCTTTTGGATTGTGTGAGCCGGTAATCATTACGCCTGCCTCAATCCCCAAATGCTTTACGGCAAAATAGAGCATGGGTGTGGGGCCGATACCGACATCCACCACCTGCACGCCGCTCTCAATAAGCCCACGGCTATATTCTTTATATAATGCGGGGCTGGAAAGGCGCCCATCGCGCCCCAACGCGATGCGCGGAGACGTATTTTTGGTTTTATCGATCACATGAGCCGCCAGTGCCCGCGCAATATCATACGCATGTTCCACATGCAGCGTTTGCCCCACAATGCCGCGTATATCATAGGCACGGAAAATGCCCGGGTTCATCACAGGGGCTTTGGGCTGGCCTTTTGCATTCACAGTCACTTTTCGCCTTCTATTCTTTATTTAATAGCACATCCCGTGCTGTGTTCAACTGCATCGCGAGATACTCCGACCCACCATGATCGGGGTGTATCTTACTGATTAAACGCCGATGTGCAGCTTTAATTTCTTTTGCACCCGCATCGGCGGCTATACCCAGCACTTCTCGTGCCTCAGCCTCCGTCATTTTGTTTGTTTTAGTGGCAGATTTTTCTGCCTGCTTGCCGCCGCCTGTGGCGACCTTACGCATATAATGCATTCGCATCAACTGCTCGGCCAATGCCACGGCAAACAGTATAAAGCCCAGCACCGAGGCAGGTATCGCCGCGCCCATCCGCAGTAGCAAAAGCATACAGATAACACCAAAAACAATAATCGCTGTTTTTCTGAAATTCGTCATGCGCTATGCTTATTATATGAAACCGCGAGACGATACAAATTATATCATTGAGTTTAGGCGCATCGGCGGCTTTGTCCGCGTGAGCGCGCTGGACCCCGTGAGCCTAACGGAAGTTGCTATTATGGGAGCCTCCTCAGCGCCGGAATCAGAATTAACCCGCATCGCCGTCCAAAAACTGGAATATATGATGGCCAAAAAAGGGCAAACCTAACTATTCCCTTCCAAACACAGCTAACTAAGCTCTACTTATCAATATTTTAAATTTCCTTTTCACGCCTCTGTCCACAAGCCCCCGACACCCGCCGCCCGCCTCGCTAAAAGCGCCCCGAAAAAAAGCCAAAAATTTAGCTTGACTAGGGCATAGCGCGTAACTAGTATGCGCACCTCTTTTAGGGCTAGGGCGTAGTGTGCCATGGCCTTCGTATTATTAAAAACCCAGTATTTCTGGGAAAAATTAGTAGGATAAAAGTTGTATGCCAACGATTAACCAGCTTGTGCGCAAACCAAGGGAAAAGCAGGGTCGACGCAATAAAGTCCCCGCAATGGAAGCCTGCCCACAAAAACGCGGCGTGTGCACCAGGGTCTACACGACCACCCCGAAAAAGCCGAACTCCGCTCTGCGTAAAGTGGCGCGCGTTCGCTTAACGAACGGCTTTGAAGTCACCAGCTACATTCCAGGTGAAGGCCACAACCTTCAAGAACACTCTGTCGTAATGATTCGCGGCGGCCGTGTGAAGGATTTGCCAGGTGTTCGTTACCACATCATCCGCGGTACGCTGGATACGCAGGGTGTTAAAGATCGTAAGAAAAACCGTTCGAAATACGGCGCAAAGCGTCCTAAGTAAAAGAGGAAAATTATGTCTCGTCGTCACCGCGCAACAAAACGCAAAGTGCTCCCGGATGCCCGCTACGGCAACGTGGTAGTTACCAAGTTCATGAATTACCTCATGTACGAAGGTAAGAAATCCGTAGCCGAGAAGATCGTTTACGATGCGCTCGACAGCTTGGGCAAAAAGTCCAAGCAGAACGCGCTGGAAGTGTTCCAGAGCGCTCTTGATAACGTGAAGCCTTCAGTGGAAGTACGCTCCCGCCGCGTGGGTGGTGCCACGTATCAGGTGCCTGTGGAAGTGCGCACCGACCGCGCCCTTGCCCTGTGCATGCGCTGGATTATCGATGCCTCCCGTGCCCGTAAGGAAAACACGATGGAAGAACGCCTCAGCAACGAACTGCTCGACGCCTACAATGGCCGCGGCACTGCTGTGAAGAAACGCGAAGACACCCACCGTATGGCAGACGCAAACAAAGCGTTCTCGCACTACCGCTGGTAATTTAATTAATTTGTTATTTGGAGTAATCAGTCATCATGCCACGCACGACCCCATTACATCGCTACCGCAACATCGGTATCTGTGCGCACATTGACGCTGGTAAAACCACGACCACCGAGCGTATCCTGTATTACACCGGTAAGTCGCATAAAATCGGTGAAGTGCACGAAGGTGCCGCCACGATGGACTGGATGGAGCAGGAGCAGGAACGTGGTATCACGATTACCTCCGCTGCAACCACGTGCTATTGGAACGATCACCGCATTAACATCATTGACACCCCAGGCCACGTAGACTTCACGATTGAAGTAGAGCGTTCGCTCCGCGTGCTCGATGGTGCCGTTGCGGTGTTCGACGGCGTAGCTGGTGTAGAACCACAGTCTGAAACCGTATGGCGCCAGGCCGATAAATACGGCGTGCCGCGCATGTGCTTTGTTAATAAACTTGACCGCACGGGTGCAAACTTCTTCCGTTGCGTGCAGATGATTAAGGACCGCCTTGGTGCCACGGCCGCTGTGCTGCAAATTCCGATTGGTCTTGAAGACCAGTTCAAAGGCGTTGTTGACCTCGTGAAGATGAAAGCCATCATCTGGCAGGAAGAAACACTGGGCGCAAAATTCACGCTGGAAGAAATTCCTGCTGACCTGAAAGAACAGGCAAAAGAATGGCGTGACAAGCTGATTGAAACGGCGATTGAAGTTGATGATGCTGCTATGGAAGCATACCTCAATGGCAAAGAACCAGACGAAGCAACCCTGAAAGCCCTGATTCGTAAGGGCACGATTGCTGGTAAATTCGTACCGGTCGTAACGGGTTCTGCATTTAAAAATAAAGGTGTTCAGCCCCTGCTGGATGCGGTGGTGGATTTCCTTCCTGCTCCGGATGACGTGCCTGCTATTAAAGGCGTCAAAATGGGCACCGACGAAGAAATCACCCGCAAGAGCGATGACAATGAACCGTTCAGCGCGCTGGCCTTCAAAATTATGTCCGACCCATTCGTGGGCTCCCTCACCTTCATCCGTATTTACTCCGGCACGCTTCAGTCCGGCGTGGGTGCGCTGAACTCCGTGAAGGATAAGAAAGAACGCGTTGGCCGTATGCTTCTGATGCATGCGAACAACCGCGAAGACGTAAAAGAAGCCTACGCAGGCGACATCGTTGCACTGGCTGGCCTGAAAGACACGACCACGGGCGACACGCTCTGCCTGCCTGAAAACGCAGTGATTCTGGAACGCATGGAATTCCCTGAGCCGGTGATTGAAGTCGCGGTTGAGCCGAAATCTACTGCCGACCAAGAAAAAATGGGTATGGCGATTGCTCGCCTCGTGTCGGAAGATCCTTCTCTCCGTGTGGCTACGGATGAAGAATCCGGCCAGACGGTGCTGAAAGGCATGGGTGAGCTTCACCTTGAAATTATCATCGACCGTATGCGCCGCGAGTTTGGTGTTGAAGCCAATATCGGTGCACCGCAAGTAGCGTACCGTGAAACGATTACCAAAAAAGCGGATATCGACTATACACACAAGAAACAATCCGGTGGTTCGGGTCAGTATGCCCGCGTGAAGATCACGTTTGAACCACTACCTCCTGGTTCCGGCTTCGTGTTTGAAAACGAAGTGGTGGGTGGTAACATTCCGAGGGAATTCATTCCTGCGGTTGAAAAGGGTCTGGAAAGCGCGAAAGAAACGGGCTCTCTGGCTGGTTACCCTTGTATCGATTTCAAAGCGACGCTGTATGATGGTGCGTACCACGATGTGGACTCCAGCACGATGGCCTTCGAAATTGCTGCCCGCGCAGCATTCCGCGAAGTGATGCCAAAAGCGGGCGCATGCATCCTTGAGCCCGTCATGAAAGTAGAAGCAATCACCCCAGAAGACTACATGGGTGACATTATCGGCGACCTAAACAGCCGCCGTGGCCAGATTACCAACATGGATCAGCGTGGCAATGCCCGCGTAATCACCGCGATGGTGCCGCTTGCAACCATGTTTGGTTATGTGAACAACCTGCGTTCCATGTCACAGGGACGCGCGCAGTTCACAATGGAATTTGATCACTATGAGCAGGTTCCAAGGGCGATTGCCGACGAAATCAAAGCAAAAGTTGCTTAAGTACAATTTTTAGAACTTAAAGGATTAAGACAATGGCGAAAGAGAAATTTGAGCGTAAGAAGCCGCACTGCAATATTGGCACGATTG